>JBFWOF010000069.1:0-25956 GCA_050250665.1 Lysobacterales bacterium
GGGGCGCCCTTGGATCGGCAGCTTTCGCAACAGCGAAAACGGCAAAAGGTGATCCGCATTGAGTGGACACGAATAGAAGGTGGTCCAGCGAAAACTGGCTCTTCGACCGATCACTTGAGGATGACGATAGGATCGCCGCAACGACAACGGAAGTTCATGTAACGGAAAGCAAAACGAGCCGCAGATTCCTTGACGTTCGGAAAGCCCTCATAGAAGGCCGGGTCCGCGCGCCCGGGCGCCTGTCCAGGGGCAGAGCCGTCATGCGCGCGGCGCCCGGCAGACCAAGCCGCGGCCGCCGGCGCGAACAACGCTTGCTCAGCCTCTGGATCCGACGCGCGCCGGAGCCGCGCTACGTCCTGTTGGCCGGCTTGGCCCCAGCCCGGAATCTGCGGCTTTGTCAGGGATCGAACGAAGATCAAAAGCGCCGAGTGCAACTCGGCGATCCCGGCGGCCGGTCGCGATCGGGCGCCGGTCCGCTCTTCCCTTTTTCTTTTCCCGCTCTAACCGGCGATGTACTGGGTTAGCTGCTGAATTTCCGCGTCCTGCTCCTGGATGATGGCGCGGACGATATCGCCAATCGACAGCACGCCCAGCACCTTGTCGCCTTCAAGCACCGGCAGGTGGCGGATGCGGCGACTGTGCATCAGCCGCATGCATTCGCGCACATTGTTCGAGGGTTTCACGGTGACCAGCGGCGCCGGGGTCATGATGGCCGATACCGGCGTGTCCATGGACGAGCGCCCCAGCAGAATCACCTTGCGCGCGTAGTCGCGCTCGCTGAGGATGCCGACGAGCGTGTCGCCCTCCATGACCAGCAGCGCCCCGACCGACTTCTCGGCCATCAGGCGGATGCCATCGATCACTGGGTCCGAAGGCTTCAGGCTGTAGATATCCGAGCCCTTTTCCGCAAGCAACTGGCTGACCGGAATCATCGGATGCCTCCTTCGGTGCGCTTCGACCCCTGCATTATTTTCACGTTGCGCGCAAAGGTGCAAACGATTTGGCGTGGGTGACCATGGCGCAGCTCGCACCCGCTCGGCACCCGGCGGCTCAGCCAGATTGCTCCCTGGCGTCCTGCACCCCGTGCAACCAGGCGAGTCGTCCCAGGGCGAGCAGCAGCCAGCAAACGACAGGAGCGCTGGACAGCCACCAGTAAGTCACGATGGGTTTGCCCAGAGCAACCAAAATGCTGAGGTACGCCGACGCGGGGCCATTCGGCAAGATAGCCTCCAACTGTGGCACTTCGTAGACAAACCAGACGGTGAGCCAGACCAATGTTGCCGCAGCGGGCAGCAGCAACAGAAACAGGCGCCAGTGCAGCGCGATCAGATCCAGGAACAGATCACGCCTTAGCCATGCTCGTCGCCCGCGCCATGCCTCGGGCAAGGTGTTGGTTCGCAGCAAGACCGCCAAAAGCAGCATCGTCAGTGCCAGGCTGATCAAGCTGTCGAGCAGAAACCACGCGGCCATGGCAATAACGCCGCCGATCCGCGACTCCACCCAGATTCCGAGCAGCCACAGTCCTGCACGCAGTCCCAGAAGGCCCGCCGCGGTCCAGGCTGCTTTCCCAAGAGGCTGACGTCGAAGCCAGAGAATGGGAAATGAAGGTGACACGCATTCCCGGCGCCACATCCACCACGGCCCAACAATGATCAGCAGCAGTGTGCAGGCTAAGGTCACGCCCATCAGTTCTTGGAACATCGGCAGTTCGGCTGACAGGCCGACTGCAACGGCCGCAATGACGACCCCAACAACCCAGAGAAAGCGACTCTTCACGCTCCATCGCAGCGCGGCAGAGATAGCGCCTTTGCGGTCCACGCCCAGAAAATCACCGAGGCGCGAGCAGAACCAGACCAGCAGGCCCATGCCGATGACGATCAGGATTGCCAGAACTTCTGGTGGTGCCAGCCAGCTCAGGATTTCCCGCCACGGCAAGATTTCGCGATCCTGTTCGGCGCTGATGAAATAGCCGTCAAGCTCAGCGATCCAGATTCGGGCGAGGGGCGGCAGGACCAGCAGTAGTCCGATGAACGCGCCCGACACTCCGGCGCGCAGTGCAGAGCGCAAGTCTGGGACGTTACCGGTTTGGTCTGTTTCGGGATCATCCTGCATCGGTCGTGTCTGCGTGACTAGGGCGCGCCGGGGACGGATGCCGCAGATTCGCCCGCAATCTCCACCCAATCGGCCCGATGCGCGTCCGGGAAATACTGCTCGCGCAGGCGCTGGGCCTCGCTCTCTGCGCGTTCGCGCTCGGCGCCGTCCAGGGTGCCGCGCAGGCGTTCGATCAGGGCGGTGGCGACGCTGCGCTGTTGATCCGGGCAGACGCGCTCGCACAGCTGCGCATAGCGGTAGGCAGCTTGCGCATCGCTGCCGGCCACCTGGCGCAGCGGCGATGGTGGGAAGGATTCCGCGAGCATCTCGCGCATGCCGGGCGGGAAGGTCTTGCCTGTTTCCGGACGCAGCGGCGGCGGAATCCACTCGGGATCGTAGGCTTCCATCAGCTGGGCCACGGCCTGGGCACTGTGCAGTGCCATCGCCTGGGTGAGGAAGGACAGGGCGCGTTCGCGATAGCGTTCGACGCGATCTCCCTGTTCGATCGCCCGTTCCAGTTTGATCGCCGGATTGACTGCGAACAGGATCAATCCCTCCAGTTCGCCCAGCAGCGCGGCGCGCCATTGCGCCTCGAAGCGCAAGCGGTCGTCCGGATCGGTGAAACCGAGGCATTGCTGCTCATGCTTGGCCATCAACTCGGCGGCGCCTTCGGTCATCTTCTCGAGCTGCGACTTCTCACCGTCCTGATCGTTGAAGAGGATGGCGACCGAATTTCCCTGATGCTGCGGATTCTTGCGTGCTTCGTCCAGATCCAGTGCCATGCCCAGGCCGAGGCGGCCTTGGCGATACAGCTCGCATTGTTCAGTCTGCCGCAGCAGACGCAGAGTGGCCTCGCGCGAGCCGCTGCGCATCAGCTCGATCAGCTGCGGCGCGCTCTGGGTCAGCGGCAGCGATTCCGGCGGCAGGGCGGGCGGCGCGCTCATGGTCGCGGTATTCGGTACATCGGCAACGAAGGATGTGCGGGCACCGGTTGCGGCGGTCTGCGCGTCGCCGCTGACCGGGGCGCCCGTTTCAGCCTGAGCTGAAGCCTCAGCCGTCGTTGCGGCGCTGTGGCCCGCTTCTACCCTCACTGCTGCCGGCGAACCTTGCAGTCGCGAGACGACATAGCCGCCAAGGCCAGCCAGCAGGACCATTCCCAGAACCACGCTTGCGCGCATGCCTCGCACCCCTCTGCCAGATCAGCGCGTGAGCATAGGGGGCACGCGGAGCAAATGCTACTGAACGTAAATCCGCGCTTGATCAACCATAACGCTGCTGCAGATAGGCGAAGGCCGCGCGCAGGCCCTGGCAGTCGCCGCCGGCGGGGCGTCCGGGTTTGCCTTCGCTCCAGCAGTAGGTGTCCAGGTGTGCCCAGGGGATGCTGTCGGGCACGAAGCGCTTCAGATACAAGGCTGCGGTGATGGCGCCACCCATGCGCGAGCTGCCGGAATTGTTCATGTCGGCGATCTTGCTGTCGATCAGGCTGTAATAGTCCTCCCACAGCGGCATGGCCCAGAGCGGATCGCCGACTTCGCGGCCAGCGGCAATCAGATCCAGTGACAGCTCGTCGCGGTTGGCGAACAGCGCCGGCAGATCCGGACCCAGCGCCATGCGGGCAGCGCCGGTCAGTGTGGCGAAATCCAGAATCAGCTCGGGCTTGCTCTCGCTGGCGTAGGTCAGCGCGTCACAGAGCACGACCCGGCCTTCGGCGTCGGTGTTACCGATCTCTATCGACAGACCAGCGCGGGTGGCGATGACTTCGCCGGGTCGGTAAGCGTCCGGGCCCACGGCGTTCTCAACGGCGCCGATCAACAGCTGCAAACACACTGGCAGGCGCGCCTGCATGATCAGCTGCGCCAGCTGTATGGCCACGGCAGCGCCGCCCATGTCCTTCTTCATGGCCGCCATGCCGTCGGCGGACTTGAGATCCAGTCCGCCGGTATCGAAACACACGCCCTTGCCGACGATGGCAATGCGCGGAGCATTCGGGTCACCCCAGAGCAGCTCGATCAGGCGCGGCGCACGGTGACTGGCGCGGCCGACCGCGTGAATGGCCGGGAAGTTCTCGACCAGCAGCTGCTCGCCGACGATGGCCCGGAAATCGGCCTGATGGCGGCTGGCCAGTTCGCCCACGTATTGCTGCATCTGGTCCGGGCCCAGATCCTCGGTCGGCGTATTGACCAGATCGCGGGCGCCATGCGCGGCAGCGGCAATGCGTTCGAGTTCGATGCGCGCGTCGTCGTTCTGCACCAGCAACCGGGCGGGCGCACGCGCGGCCCGCGGCCGGTAGCGCAGGAATTGATAGGCGCCGAGCGCAAAGCCCAGCGCCAGACGCAGACGGGTGCCGGCCGGAAGCTCCGGATCCAGCGTGTAGGCCTGGGGTGGCAGGCTCAGGGCCGCATTGCCCAGGGTCCAGATGTCCTCCTGGGAGCGGGCGCCGACGATGGCACGCACCACCTTGCCGCCTGCATCGAAACACAGGGCTTGGGTATAGCGTTTGCCTTCGAAGCGCTGCGCCGTCAGCTGGGCCTGGGTGGCCTCGTCCTGCGCTGCGAGCCAGGCCGAAAACTCGGCTTCGAACACCACAGTCAGCGGCGTGGCTTCCGGCGCATCGGCAATCAGGATCGGATCGGTGGACAAAGGCAGGCTCCGGCAGCGGCAAAGCCGACATTCTACAGGCTGGACCTGCCAGCCAGCCGTGAATCGATGCGCTCGAGCACTCGACCCAGCGGCGTGCTCAGCAGCCCCCAGCCGATGGCCATGCCGGCGAGGTTGGCGGCCATGTCAGCCAGCTCGGCGGTGCGCGGTGGCAGCAACGATTGCAGGCACTCGATGGTGACGCCGTAAACAATCAGTGCGGCGATCACCAGCAGGCGGCGGCGTAGACTGGCACCCACCAGCTGTCCGAAGTAAAGCGTGAGCACGATGTAGGCCAGCGCGTGATTGAGCTTGTCGCCGCTGGGTATGTCCAGATCCGGGCCGCGGATGGGCAGCAGCGACAAGGCCGTGATCACGGCGATGAGGATAAAACCCAGGAACCACCAGAGAGTGCGCATGTGCCTTGTTTGGGAAAAGGGGAAAAGGAAAAGGGAAAAAGGAAAAGGGGAGAGCGGGAAGCCGGCGACCCTGGACTCAGAGGCGAGATCGCCGGGTTGCACTCGGCGTCTTTGATCCTTGCTCTATACCGGATCGGCCGGCACCGGTGGCTACGCAAAGGTGGCCAGGGCGGGGCAAGACGTGCCATGTGTTGCGGGCCACAGGCTTCGGACCCAATCCGCGATCCGGCTGATGGACACGGTTGCCGGCATGCCGGCCGCTGGCGTCATTGCGAGCCCGTGTGTCGGACCAACACTGCCTACGGGTCATGAACCCCGGCGTCATTGCGAGCGTAGCGAAGCAATCCAGAGGCACAGCTTCGGAAGCACTGGATTGCTTCGTCGCTGCGCTCCTCGCAATGACGCTTTTTGTAGCCCGAAGTGCGCGCAGCGCTCTCCGGGCGGTGATGCAAAAAGCGCCAGGGAGCCGCTGCGCGGCACCCTCGGCCTACGTCGGTTTCGATGGTTCATGGTCCGTCGGCAGTGTCGGGCCGAAACAAGCAGCTCGCCATGGCCCGTCACTGCCGCCAGCTACCGATCTCCACCCTTTTCCTTCTTCCTTTTCCCCTTTCCCCGCTCTCAGAGCATCTGCCGCTGACCCATGCCGCGCAGTCCTTGCGGCAGCAAGGCCGGGTCGAGCTCGCGCCCGAGCAGCATCAGCTTGAAGCGTTCGCCCATTTCACCGGGAAGCATCAGGCGCTTGATTTCGGTGCTCAGACGCAGCCTTTGGCGGTCATCGAGCTCGGCCAGATGGGCATAGACCTGCTCGATGCCGGCGCCGATCAGAAAGCCGGCCTGGTTGTCGTAACCAAGCAGTTCCAGCCCCAGGCTGTGGCTGGCTTCGGCCAGTGCCGTGAAATCGACCGAGGCGGTGATGTCGTTCAGACCCGGGTACCAGTAGGGGTCTTCATGCACCCGCTGACGGTAGTGGCAGATCAGGGTGCCTCGGGTGCGCTGCGGATGGTAGTACTCGCGGCGGCCGTAGCCGTAGTCGGCGAGCAGCACCAGACCGCTGCGCAGACAGGTGCTGATGCTGGCCAGCCAGGGCGTCAGTTCCGGCACGACTTCGCTCTGATAGCCGGTGGCCAGGGGAGCATCCAGTTGGCGCTGCAGGTGCTCGACCGCGGTCAGCAGGCCGGGACGCGGCGCCGCCAGGCAGTCCTGGAAGCGCTGATTGGCCAGCGTGACGCAGACCTCGCGCAATCCATCAGCGGCTATGCAGAAACGGGCGCAGGCCAGGGCGTCGACCACCTCGTTGCCGATGATGGCGCCGTCGAAGGCGGTTTCCGGCGGGCGGTCCAGCCAGCTGACCCGGTCCACGACGTCCGGTGCCTGCTCGGCCAGACGCTGTTGCTGGCGCTGCCGCAGATCGGCGCTGCGTTCCAGGATCAGATAGCGATCGGGCAGAGCGCGCCGGCGCGCCAGCGCCGCCAGCAGATCGCTGGCCAGTGCGCCACTGCCGGCACCGAGTTCCATGACGGACGGATGGGCCTTTGTGCGCAGCAGCGGTGCCAGTGTTTCGGCAATGACCTCCGCCATCACGCCACCGAGTTCCGGCGCGGTGACGAAGTCACCGGCGGCACCGAATTTGTGCGCGCCGGCCGCGTAATAGCCCAGCCCCGGCGCGTACAAGGCCAGTTCCATGTAGCGCTGGAAGGGCATGGGGCCGAGGTGCTCGATCTCCTCGGCGATCAGCGCGCACAACTGTGCCGACACCGCCTTGGCGTCGGCATCGGGCTCGGGCAGGTCCAGGCTATGCATGGGCGGGGTCGGGTTCGATGGGCTTGCCGCTAGTAGAGAGGTTCCGGGATGACCCTGGCGCTACGCTTTCAATCTCGGATGCCCGCTCAGCGCGTCAGTTGGCTGAGGTCGGCACTGCTGCAGCTGATGCCCTGGGCGCTCTCGGCCGCCAGTCGCCACGCCAGCAGCGCGCGATCCGGCTCCGAGCGTGCCTCGGCCAGACGTGCGGCTTCGATCAGGGCGACCGGCCTGGGATTCAGGCTCAGTGACAGCCGCAGGTACTCCTGGGCCTTGCCGAAGATCTGCTCGATGCGACACCAGCGTGCCAGGGCCAGCAACAGCCCGGGGCTCTGCGGGTACTTCGCCAGCATTTTCTCGGCGCGCTTGATCCGCGGCGAAGCCTGCTCCACCGGCGCCTGGGCGTACAGATCGGCGAGTTCCTCGGACCATTCCTTGCTCAGCGCGGACTCGATCGCCACCGCCGCCAGATCGCGGCTGCCCAGGCGCGACTCGGCCTGGATCAGCGCGGCCAGCACCATGCGGTCGCGGCGCTCCTGCTTGCCGAAGCGCTGCCAGAGGCTGTCCAGCGCATCGCGATCGGGCGCCAGTTCCAGCGCCTGCGCCAGCACCCGACGTTCCAGCAGGGCGAATTCGCGATCGCCGATCTGGCGAGCTTCGGCCAGCCGTTGCAGCGGCGCCAGTGCCTCCTCGGCACGGCCGCGGGCCAGCAATCCTTCGACCAGTACGCGCAAGACCAGTGGCGGCGCATCGCTCTCGGCGGCGCGTCCGACTACCGCTTCGAAGGCGCTTTCGTCGCCACGCTCGGCGCGCCAGGCATCCGCCAGCAGCGGCGCAATCTGGCGACCGCGCTCCAGTTCGGCGGCATTGCGCAGGATCTCGTCGACCAGGCCGGTTTCGCCGCGCCGATGGGCGACTTCAGCGGCGCTCAGCAGCGCGCTCAGCCTTTGCAGTGGTTCGGTACTGGCGGCCAGCAATGAGCGCTGGGCGTCGTGCAGCTTGCCTTCGAAAGCCAACACCAGACCTTGATCCAGACGGGCCGTGGCCCGGGCCCGCCGGCGCCAGCCAAAACGCCGCGGCCAGCGCACCACCAGGGTGTAAAGCGCCAGCGCCAACAGCCCCAGCACGAGCGTGGCCACGCCCAGGAACACCACGGTGGTTTCCACTTCCCAGCCGTGGAAACGCAGATAGACCATGCCGGCATCGCGCCGCAGGTAGAAGCCGACCACCGCGGCCACCAGGGCCAGCGCCAGAAAGATGCCCAGACGCAGTATCCATCTCACGGCTCAGGCGTCCTGCATGTCGGCGTCGTCAGGCACCGCGTCATCCCCCGAGCCGGACTCAGTCCCGGCATCGGCATCATCAACGTCAGCCGGTTCCGAGTCCGGGTCGAGATTGGCGTCGTCTGTGCTGGCCGGCGCTTCGGCGGGCGTCTGGGGTGATACCCCTGGCACTGCTACAGCAGGCGCATTCGAAGTGGTGGCGGCCTCCTCGTCAACGGCCGGCACCGCCTGATCCGCCGCCGGGCGCAGATTGACGCCGCGCAGGCGGGCCAGTTCGCGGCGCGATTCGCCCAGCGTCGGCAGACTGGGCGACAGCGGCGCTGCCAGCAACTCGCCGAGGACAGCGACAGCCTGGGCCACGCCCGCATCGGAGACATCGAAGTTGGACTGCAGATCGGAGCGCGCCGCCGCCAGGGCATCGCGGGCTGCCTCGCCCTGGCCCCGTAGCAGTAACAGACGGGCGCGGCTGAAATCCAGTTGCAGACGCTCACGCAGCAGCGGACCGCCGCCTGCGCGCTCGCCAGGATCGGTGCGACGTACACGGAAATAATGGTCGAGGGAATTCAAGGCCCGGTTCCACCAGGCGCTGGAGCCCTCGCCGCCGGCGTCCGCAGCTGCTGGCCTGTCGCGCCCCTTCAAGGGCCAGACACCCGTCTGCGCCGCCAGCCGGTCGAGTCGGCCCAGAATCACCGGCACATCGGCGACGGCAATGGCGGCCAGGGCATCACGTTCCAGCGCCAGCGTCTGCCGCACCGAGGTGGCGCGAGGATCACTGACCTGCGACAGCTGCTCATCGGCCAGTTCGAAACTGGTGCGCGCTCCGGCGACGTCGCCGAACAGGCGCAGGCGCTCTTCGCCCAGACGCAGCAGGAAATCGGCTTCTGCCAGGCGCACCGCATCCATGCCCGGCGCTGCGCCGCGCTCCATGCCGGCCAGACCGTCTTCGAGCAATCCCACCCGCTGGGTCAGGCCCAGGACCTGTTCACGCAGGGCGCGATTGACACCTGCGGCGTCGTCCAGACTGCGCTGCAGGGCGGCGATATTGCTGGCCATCGCCGGCGACAGCGGCGGTGTCGGTTCGGCCAAGGTCAGCGGCGAGTCTGGCCTGGGGCCAAACCCCGGGGCAAAGCGATACCAGCCGTAACCCAGCGCGGCCAGGATCAGGATCAGCAGGATCAACCATTTGGCCCCGGCGCCCTTGCTGCGGGCAGCAGGCCGCGGCGCCGCGCTGCTGTCAGGCGACCGCGAAACCGCATCTGTAGATGAGTCGACAGCTTCGATCATGGTTAAGATTTCGTTTTCAGCCATGGTAGCCGATCGTTACCATGGACGCACTCTAGTGTGGTGTCCCACAAATACCTTGAATTATTTCCGCGTCTTTCGTCCCAATGCTGCGTTGTTCGTCGGCGCCATAGCGCTGCTATGACTTCTCCTCGCGCCTTGCCTTGGGCCGAAATCCATCGGAAATTTCTTCAACTTGTTTATGGGACACCACACTAGCGCTTCGGGTCTGGGTTCGTACTTTTCTGCAAGGCTTGGATCAGAGCCTGGCTGCTGGCGCCCGCTGCCACTTCAACCCGGATGTAGCCGCGCCCGCGCGCCAGCTCGGCGATGCGCTCGCTGGCGACGATCAGCGGTCGCGAGCGCAGCGTGTCCAGGCCGGCGCGCCTCAGAACCCGGTCGAGTTCGGCCAGCAGGGCGCCGCTGGTGGCGGTCAGGACCAGATGTTCGGGTGCGCGCTGCAACTGTTGCAGTACGCGCGCAGGTGGCCGCAACGGCACCCGGCGGTAGATGTAGATGAATCTGACCTCCGCGCCCCGTGCAGTGAGCGCTGTCGCCAGCCGGTCGCGACCGCCGGGCGCTGCCCACAGGGCGATGCGCTGGCCTTGTACCGATTGCAGCGAGGGCAGGCCGAGCAGACCGTCGCTGTCTTCGGCGCCGGCGGGCGCCATTTCGCAGGGGAATCCACGCTCGCGCAATGCCGCGGCGGTGGCCGATCCGACCGCCAGTCGCAGCCCCGCGGCGCTCACCGCCGATGTGGCGCGGGCGCAGGCCGCGGCCACCGCGGCGCGACTGACGAAGATCTGGATGGCCGCACCGGTGGCCCAGGCGAGATCGGCGTCCAGCGATCTGGACGGCGCGGCCGCGCGGGTGAACTGCAGGGGCGCCCGCAGCACCTCGAATCCCGCCGCGCGCAGCTCCGCCGCGGCCAGTCGGGATTCGCGACGTGGCCGGGTCAGCAGGATCAGTGCCCGGTTCATGGCTCAGGCTGCCGCGCTCTCGTTCAGGCGTCGGCCGAATACCAGCTCCGCCACCTCCACGCCTGGTATCTGCAGCAGCATCGAGGGCAAAGCCGGATCGGCGCGCACGCGCCAGCTGTCGGCCAGTTCCAGTTCCACGCTGGCCGGGCCGCGCTGGTAGCGCAGACGCACCGGCGTGCCGCCGCCCTTCCAGGCGCTGAGCACGCGCTTGAGGTCGGCGGCAAAGTCGGCGGCCGGATTGCGTACCCGCAGATTGAGCCCGCGCACATGGTGCTGGCAGGCCTCAACCAGCGGCCAGGCGCGACGTACGCGCAGCTGCGGGCCGCCGTTGAAATCATCCCAACTGGCGCTGCCCTCGACGACAATGATCTCGCCGGCCTGGATCAGCCCGCCGAATTCGGCATAGGCCTCGGTGAAGAAAGCGGTTTCCAGGCGGCCACTGGCATCCTGCAACTGGGCAAAGGCGATGTTGTCGCCGCGTTTGCGGATCGGGCCGATCTGGCCGGCCAGCGTCAGATTCAGCTCCTGCCCGCGGGCACGGCGCCCCTGCGGCACCCGCGCGCCAGCCTCACCCAGCGAACAGCTGACGATCTCGCGCAGCCACGGTGCCAGCGCATCGACCGGGTGGCCGGACAGATACCAGCCCAGAACCGCATATTCGGCCTTGAGCTTGTCGATCAGCGCCAGCTCCGGGAGCTTGGGCATGGGCGGCGGCGGCGCTGCGACCTGACTGCCGATGCCGAACAGGTCGACCTGACCGGCGGCGCCGTCGCGGCTGCGCTGATCGGCGGCCTTGAGGGCATCGGGCAGGGCCGCCAGCAGACTGGCCCGATTGGCACCAAAGACATCCATGGCGCCGGCCGAGACCAGCGCCTCCAGCACCCGTTTGTTGAGTCGCGATAGATCGACGCGCTGGGCAAAATCGTAGAGATCGCGGTAGGGCCCGCCGCGCTGACGCTCGCGGACGATGGCCTCGGTCGCCGGGCCGCCGACGCCCTTGATCGCGCCCAGACCGTAGCGGATGGTCAGCGCATCGGTGGCGCGGAAGGCGTACATCGAGTGGTTGATGCACGGCGGCAGCACGCTGATACCGCGGTTGCGGGCATCCTCGAGAAAGTCCACCACCGATTCGGTCTTGTCCATGTCCGCGGACAGGGTGGCGGCGGTGAATTCGGCCGGGTAATGGGCCTTGAGATAGGCGGTCTGGTAGGCCACCAGCGCGTAGGCTGCAGCGTGTGACTTGTTGAAGCCGTAGCCGGCGAATTTCTCCATCAGATCGAAGATGGCATCGGCCTTGGCCTGATCGACTCCATCCTTGGCCGCACCCTCGCGGAAGATGCCGCGATGCTTGACCATCTCTTCGGGCTTCTTCTTGCCCATGGCCCGGCGCAGCAGATCGGCGCCGCCAAGCGAATAACCGCCGACGATCTGCGCCATCTGCATGACCTGCTCCTGATAGACCATGATGCCGTAGGTCTCTTTCAGGATCGGCTCGACCCGCGGATCGGGATAGGCGATCTCCTCGCGGCCATGCTTGCGCGCGCAGAAGCTCGGGATCAGCTCCATCGGGCCTGGTCGGTAGAGCGAGACCAGCGCGATCAGGTCTTCGAAACGGTCGGGCTTGGCGTCCTTGAGCAAACGCTGCATGCCGGCCGATTCGAACTGGAACACGGCCACGGTATCGCCGCGCGCGAACAGCTGATAGCTGGCGGCGTCGTCCAGCGGCAGCAAATCGATATCGAGCGCCGGCTTGCCTTCGGCGGCACGGCGTTCATTGATGGCCGCCGCCGCCCATTGAATGATGGTCAGGGTGCGCAAACCGAGAAAGTCGAACTTGACCAGGCCGATGGCCTCGACATCGTCCTTGTCGAACTGCGTGACCGGCAGGTCGACCGCGGCGTCGGCCTTGGCTTCCACATACAGCGCCGTGAAATCGGTCAATGGCGTGGGCGCAATGACCACACCGCCAGCATGCTTGCCGGCATTGCGTGACAGGCCTTCCAGGCTTAGCGCCAGTTCCAGCACCGGGCGGGCTTCGTCGTCGACGTTTTCGAAGCGCGCCTTCAGCTCCGAGGAAATGCGGTCGGGCTCCTTCTGCGATTTGGCCGACAGGCCGAGCGCGTCTTCCAGGGTCAGGTCCAGCGGCCGCGCCGGAATCAGTTTGGCAATGCCATCGACCGCGGGGTAAGGCAATCCGAGCACGCGGCCGCAATCGCGCACGCAGGCTTTGGCCGCCATCGAGCCGTAGGTGATGATCTGCGCGACCTTGTCGGCGCCATAGCGCTCGCGCACGTAGCGGATCACCTCGTCGCGACGCTCCATGCAGAAATCGATGTCGAAATCGGGCATGGACACGCGTTCGGGGTTCAGAAAACGCTCGAACAGCAGGTCATAACGCAGCGGATCGAGGTCGGTGATACCGAGTGCATAAGCCACCAGCGAGCCGGCGCCGGAGCCACGTCCCGGTCCCACCGGAATCCCGTTGCGCTTGGCCCAGCCGATGAAGTCGGCCACGATCAGGAAGTAGCCCGGGAAGCCCATCTGGTCGATGACCCCGGCTTCCAGATCGAGCCGGTCCAGGTAGTCCTGTCGCGGCCGGGCCAGGGCCTTGGCCGCTTCCAGTTTGGCCAGCCGCAGCTCCAGGCCTTCGTGGGCTTCGCGGGTCAGGCGGGCGCCCGCGGTTTCGCCTTCGCGGGTGGGCACTTCGGGCAGGTAATAGGTACCGGTCTTCAGCGTCAGCGTCAGTCGGCGTGCCAGATCGACCGTGTTTTCCAGGGCCTCGGGCATGTCGGCGAACAGCAGGGCCATTTCCGCGGGCGACTTCAGGTATTGCTCGGGGCTGTAGTTGCGCGGCCGCCTTGAGTCATTGAGGGTGTAGCCGTTGGCGATGGCGACACGGGCCTCGTGCGCGTCGAAATCCTCGCGATCGATGAAACGCACATCATTGCTGGCGATGGCCGGACAGCCCACGGCGGCGGCCAGTTCGGCCGTGGCCAGGGTCAGTTCGTCCTCGTTGCTGCGGCCACAGCGCGAGAGCTCCAGGTAATAGGCATCGGGAAACAGTCGCATCCAGCGGCGCAGTTGCAGCGCGGCGGTGTCGGCGCGCCCGGCCAGCAGCAAGCGGCCGATGTCGCCATTCATGCCCCCGGACAGTGCCACCAGGCCTTCCGTGTGGCCATTGATCCAGTCGCGCTGGATCACCGGGCGATCCAGCTGTCGGCCTTCGGCATAGGCGCGGCTCAGCAGGATGCAGAGATTGCGATAACCGGCCCGGTTCTCGCACAGCAGCGTCAGCCGGGTCGGATCCTCGTCTTCCTGTACCCAGACATCGGCACCGGCAATCGGCTGCAGACCCGCCGCCTCGGCCTTCTTGAAGAACTTCAGCAGCGCAAAGACATTGCTGTCGTCGGTCAGCGCGAGCGCCGGCATGCCGCGCTTGACGCAGGCTTTGACCAGTTCGTCGATGCGAACGGTCGAGTCGGTCAGCGAATATTCGCTGTGCAGTCGCAGATGGACGAATCGGGCGGACATCCGCTGCTGGGTGGCTGAAGAGCATTCCAGTATAGGTGAGCCGAGCGCCCGAGGCGGGATCGAAGCATGCCGGCAGCGGTGGCTGGGCCTGCCGTGCGGATTTCCCTGGCGCAGGGCTTGGGCGGAGTCACCCACCCAGACCTGCGCAACCCTTGTCCCCTGCTCCCGCGGAATCGCGTTTACCCAAGTTGCGCTTCGGACAGATGCGGTCTACGGTACGGTCGGCCCGTTACTTCGGTGAAACGGCCTGTTTTGCGATGACGATGGTGCGCTGCGCGGATCGTGCAAATTCGTCGTTGCGTCAGACCGTGGATCTGACCGGGGTGGCCAGAACGTAGACCAACAGTTGTAGTTGGATCCGGGGATACACAGGCGTAGTCAAGAATCGTCGTCCCGGGGCCATACAGACGTTCCCATGACCCAGTTGAGGAAAATTCCATGAACCAGATTGCGAATCGCCAAGTTCCATTGGTTGCGGCCTTGTTGCTCGCCCTGTCGGCGAGTCCGGTCTTCGCCGGACAAACCTGCGAACAGAGCCCGGGTAACGATGGCGGTGCCAGCGCCTCCGGCGTAGATGGCTTTGCCTGCGGCAGCAATGCCAATGCCTCAGGCGCGCGCTCCACCGCGGTGGGTACACGTGCCCGGGCCAGTGATGAGGAAACCGTGGCCGTAGGCGCCGACAGCGTGGCCTCGGGCTTCCATTCCTCGGCGCTCGGTCAGCAGTCGCTGGCATCCGGACGCGGCGCTACCGCTGTGGGCTGGCGCGCCGTGGCCAGTGGTGATCTGTCGACGGCCACCGGCAACGACGCCATCGCCAGTGGCGCCAACAGCACCGCCAATGGCCGCTCCTCGCGCGCCACCGGCGACAACAGCACGGCGGTGGGTCAGGATGCACAGGCCACCGGCGTCAACAGCACGGCTGTCGGTCAAGGTTCGCGTGCGACCGGTGAAGACGCCACGGCCCTGGGTCAGGGCGCAGTGGCCAGCGGCTTCCATTCCAGCGCCCTCGGTGCACAGTCGGTCGCCAGCGGCCGTGGTGCGACCGCGACCGGTTGGCAGGCACAGGCGACTGGTGAACTGTCGACAGCCACCGGTAATGCGGCCGTTGCCAGCGGCAACAACAGCACAGCGACTGGACGTGCGGCGCAGGCGACCAATGTCAACACCACGGCCACCGGTCAAGGTGCGGTCGCTTCGGGCGAAGACGCCACCGCGACCGGACAGGGCGCGGTCTCCAGCGGCTTCCATTCCACCGCCACCGGCGCGCTGGCATCGGCTTCCGGCCGCGGCGCCACCGCCACCGGCTGGCAGTCGGTCGCTTCAGGCGAGTTGTCGACCGCGACCGGCAATGCCGCAATTGCCAGTGGCGCCAACAGCACCGCCACCGGACGCGCAGCCAGCGCCACCGGCGCGAACTCGACTGCCAATGGCCAGGGCGCCGCAGCCAGCAGCATCAACTCGACCGCCTTGGGTCAGGGTGCCGTCGCTTCCGACGAAGATGCCATGGCCGTGGGTCAGGGCGCGCAGGCGACCGGTTTCCACTCGACCGCCAGTGGCACCCAGGCCGTGGCCTCGGGTCGCGGCGGCACGGCCAGCGGCTGGCAGGCACAAGCCACCGGCTCGCTGTCCACGGCGATGGGTAATTCGGCGGTCGCCAGCGGCGCCAACAGCACGGCCATCGGTCGCGCTGCCAGCGCCAGTGGTTCCGACAGCGTTGCACTCGGCGCCAGCGCCAGTGCCACCGCCAGCGGCAGCGTGGCGCTGGGTAATGGCTCGACCAACGACCGTGCCAACACGGTGTCGGTGGGATCGGCCAGCAATCAGCGCCAGATCACCAATGTCGCCAACGGCACCCAGCGCAATGACGCGGTGAATTTTGGTCAGTTCACCGACGGACTCACCGATCTGCGCGGCTATGTCGATCGTCGCTTCTTCGAGCAGGACGAACGCATCGACAAATTTGGCGCCATGAACTCGGCCATGTCGACCATGCTCGCCAGTGCTGCGGGTATCGACAGTGACAACCGGATTGCCGCCGGTGTCGGCTTCTCCGGTGGCGAATCGGCCTTTGCCGTGGGTTATCAGCGTCGGCTCAACGAGCGTGCCACGTTCACGCTGGGCGGCTCGTTCACCAATGACGAGAGCAGCGCGGGCCTCGGCTTCGGCTACGGCTGGTAAGTGTCAAGCCGTCCGCGAGGCAATCCTCGCGGACGGCATTTCTGAATCTTCTGCGCCCGGCCTTGTCCGGGCGTTTTTTTCTGCCTTCGAGCTTCCGCACTCGCCGCTTTCACAGGTCCGGACTTGTCCGGAGGCTGTTGGCCTGCGAGCTTCCGCAGTCGCCGCTCTAGTAGGTCCGGACTTGTCCGGACGCTGTTGATGCTCCGGGTCGGCCGCAGAGCGTCCGGAAAACTTGCGCCTCAGGCAGCCTTTGCCATCGGCACTCGAGCGGCTTCGAGCGCCTGCGCCAGATCGGCCCACAGGTCCTCGGCATCCTCAATGCCTACCGACATCCTCAGCAGGCCATCGCTGATGCCATGTTCGCTGCGGGCCTGGGCATCGACGATGCGATGGGTCAGTGCTGCAGGACGCTGGATCAAGGAGTCGACTGAGCCCAGGCTGACTGCGGGCGTGATCAGGCGCAGTGCCCGCAACATCTGGTCGGCTTCGGCTCCCGAGTGCATCTCGAAGGCCAGCACCGAGCCCGGCCCCGCCATCTGCCGGTTGAGGATGGCACTCTGCCGCTGACCGCCGAGGCCCGGATAGTGCACCTTGGCGATCTGCGGATGGCGTGCCAGCCGCGTTGCCAGTTGCTGGGCATTTTCCTGTGCCGCCAGCACCCGCAGGCGCAAGGTCGAAAGGCCGCGCAGCAGCAGAAAGGCTGCCAGTGGATGCAGGATGGCGCCGGTGAGGATGCGCACCTGGCGCAGTTTGCCGGCGAATTCCGCACCGCAGGCGACTACGCCAGCGACGACATCGCCATGGCCACCCAGAAACTTGGTGGCGCTGTGCAGCACCATGGAGGCGCCCAGTTCCAGCGGGCGCTGCAGGATGGGCGTGGCAAAGGTCGAGTCGACCAGCACCGGCACCGAGCCTGCCTGCAGCACGATGGCCTCGATATCGACCAGTTCCACCGTCGGGTTGGCCGGGGTCTCGATCATCACCAGACCCGTATCCGGCCGGATGGCTGCAGCCACGGCATCGGCGTCGACGAAGCTGACTTCGGTGCCGAGCAGGCCGGTGGCCAGCAGATGGTCGGTGCCACCGTAGAGGGGGCGCACCGCGACCACATGCTTACCCTGATCACCCAGCGCCAGCAGCACCGCCGTCAGCGCCGCCATGCCCGAGCCAAAGGCCACCGCCTGATCCGCGCCCTCCAGGGTCGCCAGCGCCCGCTCGAAACGGGCGACCGTGGGGTTGTGCAACCGGGCATAGACCGGGTTGACGGCATTTTCGGCGCCCTCAACGAAGGCCTCCAGGCTGGCCGCAGCGGCGTCTGGATCGGGCGTGGGGTAGGTGCTGGAGAGATCGATGGGGGTCACGTGCACGCCCAGCGAGCAAAGGTCCTCGCGACCAGCGTGGACGACCTGTGTGGCGATGCGCTGTTTCATGATGATCCCTCCCGGATTCGCATTTCCAGCCATTAGCGTAGACTTTGGAGGTGCGCTCGGCGGGTCCGTCGACGATAATTCGGAGAAATCGCGTGAAGATCGATCTGGATCGAATCGATATCGAACTCATCCGACTTCTGCGAAAGCATGCTCGGCTGAGCAACAAGGATCTGGCCGAGGCCGTCGGCGTGGCGCCGTCGACGGCGCTGGAGCGCGTGCGCCGTCTGCGCGAAACCGGGGTGATCCAGGGCTTTCACGCCGAGCTCAATGCCGAGGCCCTGGGCATTGCGCTGCAGGCCATGGTCGCCGTTCGCCTGGCCCGGCATTCACGCGAGATGGTCGACGCTTTTCACGACCATCTGCTGGGGCTGACCGAGGTCCTGGCCTTCTACCATGTCGCCGGTGCTGACGACTTCCTGGTCCACGTTGCCGTCCGCGACAGCGCTCACCTGCGCGGATTTCTGCTGGCGGCTTTCACCCAGCGCGAGGAAGTGGCGCACATCGAGACCCATCTGATCTTCGAGTTCCGGCGCAACCCGGACGTGCCAGTCTATGTGCGGCCGGAATAGCCCTGGATCCGAGGCGCATGCCGTGAGCGAGCCACGCGAGCGATGTCCTGCTCACCATGCGTACATGCTGCAGCGCTTGTTCATGATCGTGAGGCGGTGAACCTCGGAGCAGCGGGATCCGGCCAGGCCGTAGCACACGTGCAGGGGCAGCAGATGTTCTTCTCTGGGATGGCAGTAGCGCGCGCCGGGTGCTTCGCTCCAATTCGCCAGCTCTCGGCGGCGATGATCCTCGGAGTAGTCCGGGTTGGCGCAGACATCGGTCAGCCAGTCTTCGAAGGATGCGTTGAGCTGGCTCGACGCCGCCGTCTGTGGCCCGAAGAATCCCCGCAGATTGTGAAAAGAGAAGCCGGAGCCGATGACCAGCACCTTCCGCTCGGACAATCCCCGCAGAGCCCGCCCCATCGCCATATGCGAGACCGGGTCGAGTGAGGTGATCAGGGACAACTGAACGCAGGGTACGTCGGCGCGCGGATACATGATCTTGAGTGGCACGAACACGCCGTGATCGATGCCCCTGCTGGCGTCCAGGTCTGACTCCAATCCCGCGGCCTGAAGCTGGTCGTGAATATCTCTGGCGAGTGTCGGCTGCCCCGGGCAGGAGTAATCAATTTCGTAGGATTCCGGCGGGAATCCGTAATAGTCGTAGATCAGCGGTGGACTTGATCCCGAGGTCAGCGTCGGTACCGATGCCTCCCAGTGCGCGCTGACGACCACGATCGCATCAGGCTTGGGCATCGCCGCGGCGATGTCCTGCAGGCAGGCCACCATTTCGATGTGGCCCGGGTCTCCCAGCAGCGGCATCGGGCCGCCGCCGTGGGAGATGAACAATGCCTTGGGTAGGGGCTTCATCGACCGTATCTGACCGCCGCCAGGGCCGCGCTCAGGGTGCGCCCATGGTCTCCGCGAAGAAATTGTCCATCATCAGATAGGCGCGGCGCGCGCTCTCGGGGTTGTACTGGGCTTGACCCGGCGCATTGGCGTCCGGATCGGTGAAGGAATGCACCGAGTTGCTGAATTTCACCAGTTGCCAGTCGGCCTTGGCGGCGCGCATCTCGGCTTCGAAGGCGTTCACCTCGTCGGCCGGCACGTAGGGATCATCGGCGCCGTGCAGCACCAGCAGTTTGCTCTGGACCGTGCCGGGTTTGGCCGGCGCCACGGTCGCCAGGCCGCCGTGGAAAGACACCGCGCCCGCCAGCGGTGTGCCCATGCGCGCCAGTTCCAGCACCACGGTGCCGCCGAAACAGAAGCCGATGGCGCCGATTCGGGCGCGATCGACTGGTGCCGCTTGCTGTTCGACCAGCGTGTTCAGTGCCGTGCTGATGCGCTGGTGCATGAGATCCAGATCGCCCTTGACCGCGCCCGCGGCCTTGCCGGCTTCGGCGCCATTGGCAGGGCGGATGTCCTTGCCATACATGTCCACCACGTAGACCGTGTAGCCGCGCTCGGCGACCAGGCGGGCCTGAGCCAGATTGCCCTCGTTGATGCCCATCCAGTTCGGCACCATCAGTATCGAGCGCCTGGCCGGCTGCGCGTCGTCGTGTACCAGCGTCCCGGCAAACTCGATGCCATCGATGTTGAAGGACAAGGGTGTGTCGACCAGCGCGGCAGATGCCGACGTTGAAACCAGGCAGGCGGCAGCGATGAAAGGTACGGACCAGCGCATGGCAAACTCCTGATTGCGGGCAAGCGCCGAGATTATCAGTTGCCCTGCTGGGCGCCGTGAAGATCAGGCGTCTGAACCGGGTCGCCAGGAGGCGTTGACCTTGGGGCGCCCGGATTGCGAAACTCTCAGTCAGCGCCCTTGTGGCGACCTCTTTTGCCAACGCTGTTGTGGTATCCGACGCAGCGGGCCCGTTTGTGGCCTGCCGGTCTGCCGCACCAGCACCGGTAACTGCAGGAGGTCAGATGGAATCTCGAGAGAAACTCGTTGCCGAAGGGACGGCCACGGCTTTGTGGCAGGGCCTGGTGAAGGACGCCGAGGCCCGGGCATCACGACAACTGGGCGACGATCTTGAGAGTTATCTCGTATTTACGCTGATCCGGCATCAGGCCGACGGTCGTCTGGCCGGGCGCACGATGGCCTTGGAGTGGCTGGAAACCTTGCTGTCCAGCGGCCGCCGGCGCGAGCACGGTCTGCGCGACGTCGGTGACGGCTGTCTGCTGATTGCCGGGCTCTACCCTGAGCAGGCGGAGCGCAGGCGGGTATCACTGAGCTATTTCCAGGACATCGGCAGCGATGCCTATCGGCATCTGGGCGCGGTGGCCAGCGATGGGCTCAACCGTTTGTTCCAGCAGTTGGCGCAAGCCTTTGCGGAACTGGTGCGGGTGCTGTTCGAGTTGCGTCGCCTGGCCAGTGCCGAGGGCCGCCTGGATCCGGCTCTTGCTTATGCCTGGTGCGAGTCACACGGGCGTGTGCGCCAGGATCGCGCTGCCGATGTCTTCCCCGGTGCCATCGTCATCGATGCGCCCACTTCGAGACATTGACCCGCCTCGCTGTCGGCCCCGGCTGACTGCCGACCTACCGGAACGCAGACTTTGTTTGGTGACTCGGCCCGCTCGGGATACAATCGGCGATTAACCCGCATTTGACCGGCTCAGGAGCTCACCATGGCCCGCATTACCGTCCAGGACTGCCTCAAGGTAGTCGACAACCGATTCGAACTGGTGCTGATGGCCAGCAAGCGTGCCCGTCAGGTCGCCCGCGGCGCCGACACCCTGGTGCCCGAAGACGACGACAAGCCCACCGTGATTGCCCTGCGCGAGATCGCAACCGGGCAGGTCACCAACCAGCTGCTGGCTGATGTCGAGAAGCGCGAGCGCGAAGCGGCCGAGCGTCAGGCCATGGAATGGGCTGCGGCCGAACTCGACGACGGCCTGGGCAAGGGCGACGACGATCTTTGATCGAAGACACAGGCGGGGTTGAGCCGCGTGAGTACCGAAGCGCCCTCTGCCCCGCTTCCTGCTGCCTCTGCGCAGCAGGATTTGCTACCGCATTTCATGTTGGAACTGCGGCAGCTGTTGCAAACCTATCTGACGGCTGAGCAGGTACGGCAGGTCGAGAAGGCCTTCGCCATCGGCGAACACGCCCATCGCGGCCAGAATCGCAAGAGCGGCGAGCCCTACATCACCCATCCGGTGGCGGTGGCGCGCATTCTTGCCGAGATGCATCTGGATGCCGAGACCTTGATGGCCGGCATCCTGCACGACACCATCGAGGACACCAAGGTCACCAAGGACTCGCTGGTGGCGGAGTTCGGTGAAACCGTGGCTGATCTGGTCGATGGCGTCACCAAACTCGACAAGGTGCAGTTTGCCTCGCGTGAAGCGGCCACCGCGGAAAGTTTCCGCAAGATGCTGCTGGCGATGGCCCGCGATCTCAGGGTCATCCTGATCAAGCTGGCCGATCGTTTGCACAATATGCGCACGCTGGATTCGATGAGCGACGAGGGTCGCCGTCGCGTAGCCCGCGAGACGCTCGATGTGTACGCGCCGATCGCGCAACGCCTGGGCATGAACAAGCTCAAGAGCGAGTTGCAGGAGCTGGGATTCAAGTCTCTGTACCCGCGCCGTCATGCGGTGATAGCGGCGCGCATCAAGGCCATGATCGGCAATCGCCGGGAAATCATGAGCAAGATCGAATCCGCCCTGGCGCAGCGTCTCAAGGAAGACGGCATGCCGGCGCGCATCGTCAGCCGGATCAAGTCGCCGTACAGCATCTATCGCAAGATGCGCGGCGACCACAAGAGTTTCGCCGAGGTCGTCGACGTCTACGGCGTCCGCGTGATCGTGGCCAGCGTGTCGCAGTGCTATCAGGTGCTGGGCACGGCACATGGCTTGTACAAGCCGCTGGAAAATCGCTTCAAGGACTACATCGCCATCCCCAAGGCCAACGGCTACCAGTCCCTGCATACGGTGCTGTTCGGGCCGGGCGGTGCGCCGATCGAGATCCAGATCCGCACCGAGGACATGGACATCGTCGCCGAGCGCGGTGTGGCTGCGCACTGGATCTACAAATCCGATTCGAGCCCGGCCAACAATGCCCAGATGCGCGCCCGCGAGTGGCTGCAGGGGCTGGTCGATACCCAGCGGCAGGCGGGAAGTTCGATCGAATTCCTCGAGAACGTCAAGGTCGACCTGTTTCCCGATGAGGTCTACCTGTTCACGCCCAAGGGCAAGATCCTGGCGCTGCCGCGCAATGCCTGTGCCATCGACTTTGCCTATGCGGTACACACCAATGTCGGCGACCACGCGGTTGCTGCGCGTATCGACAGGCAGTTGCGACCGCTGCGCACGCGCCTGCTGAGCGGTCAGACGGTCGAGATCGTCACCGCCGCCAGCGCCGCACCGCAACCGCAGTGGCTGGAGTTTGTGGTCACCAGCAAGGCCCGCACCTCGATCCGGCATTATCTGAAACAGTTGCAGCATGAGGACGCGGTGTCGCTGGG
Source organism: Lysobacterales bacterium (assembly GCA_050250665.1). Lineage (GTDB taxonomy): Bacteria > Pseudomonadota > Gammaproteobacteria > Xanthomonadales > SZUA-5 > JADKFD01. Next base: position 22,642 of record JBFWOF010000069.1, read on the forward strand.
GCATCGCATGCTCGGTCGGGCGCTGGCCGATCTGGGCGGCAATCTGGACGCCGTTCCGGATGAGGTGCTGCATGCTTATCTGGAAGAGAACCGCATGCGCCGGCTGGAGGAGTTGCTGGCCGACATTGCCTTGGGCGCGCGCATGCCGGCGCTGGTGGCGCGGCAGCTCTGGCGTGGCGACGCGCTTCCGGGCGAGTTGCAACGCGACGATGTGGTTCGTATCTCCGGCAGTGAACGCGGAGTGCTGACCTTTGGCCAGTGCTGCATGCCGATTCCGGGCGATCCGATCATCGGTTTCCTCAGCGCCGGCAAGGGTCTGGTGGTGCACCAGACCACCTGTCCCAACGTCGTCGAAATGCGCAAGCAGCCCGAACGCGTGGTCCGGGTGGACTGGGAACCCGAGGTCAGCGGCGACTACCGCGTGCAGCTGCGCATCGATGTCGCCAACCGCCCTGGCGTGCTGGCCACGGTGGCCGCCGCGATCGCCGACGCCAATTCCAACATCGAGAACGTGGAATACTTGGATCGGGACGCCCACAGCGCATCGCTGCTGTTCACCATCGAAGTGCGGCACCGCGAGCATCTGGCCGAAGTGATGAAGCGCGTGCGCCGTGCCGATGTGGTGCTGGTGGTCCACCGACAACAGATCTGACCGAGGACCTGGTCTCATGAGACAACGCAGCATCATCCGCACTGACCTGGCACCGCAAGCCATTGGCACCTACTCCCAGGCCGTTCGCGTGGGCCCGATGGTCTATCTGTCCGGCCAGATTCCGCTCGATCCGGCGACCATGCAGATGGACAACGCCGATATCGAAACCGAAGTGCATCGGGTTTTCCGCAACCTGCGCGCAGTGGCCGAAGCGGCCGGTGGCGGGCTCAAGGACGTGGTCAAGTTGAATGTGTTCCTGACCGACATGAGCTGTTTTCCGGTGATCAACGAAATCATGGGCAAGTACTTCGAGGAGCCTTACCCGGCGCGCGCCGCCATTGGTGTGCGCGAGTTGCCGCGCGGAGCACGCGTCGAAATGGACGCCATCCTCGAGCTGTCCTGAGTGGCGGCGCCCGCCAGCGCCAGCCCGCAAGTTCCCGAAGATGCCTTTGCGCTGCGCGCGGCCCAGCCGCTGTCGGTGCTGGGGAGTCTGGGCAAGTCCCTGATTGCCGATCTGCAGAGCGCCGGATTTCTGACCCTCGGCGATCTCTGGTTCCATTTTCCCCTGCGTTTCGAGGACCGCACCGAGGTCCACGCCATCGGCACCCTGCGGCCGGGAATGGCGGCACAGTTCAGCGGTACGGTCGAGCACGCCGAAATCAGCTTCCGCCGTCGCCGCATGCTGCTGGTGGCGCTTGCCGACGGTACTGGCCGGATCGTGCTGCGCTTCTTCCATTTCAAGCAGGCTCAGGCCGAACAGATGAAGACCGGCACCCGGCTGCTGGTCTATGGAGAGCCCCGCGCCGGCAACTATTCGCTGGAAGTGGTGCATCCGAAGTACCGGATACTCGGCGCCGACGAGACCATCGCCGTCGAGGGCGCCATGCGCCCGGTGTATCCCAAGGCGGAGGGCATCGGTCATGTGCGCCTGCAACGAGCCATCGAGCGCGCACTGGAACTGCTGCCCGAAGGCGCTGATGGCCCTCTCGCCAGCCTCTTGCCCGGTCACTGGCCGCAGTTGAGCGAGGCCGTGCGCAAACTGCACAAGCCACGCGATCGCGCGGAAGTCGAAGCCATTGCCAGCGGCCCGCATCCGGCGCGCCAACGCCTCGCTTTCGAAGAATTGCTGGCGCACCACCTCAGCATGCGTCTGGTGCGCGCCCGCGTACGCAGCGAGCGCTCGCCGGTGCTGCGCACTTCCGGTCGCTTGCGACAGCGACTGCTGGCCGATCTGCCCTTTGCCCTGACCGCAGCCCAGCAGCGGGTGCTGGCCGAAATCGACGCCGATCTCGCCCGCAGCGCGCCCATGTTACGGCTGTTGCAGGGCGATGTCGGCTCCGGCAAGACCATCGTCTCGGCGCTGGCGGCGCTGGCGGCCATCGAGAGTGGCATGCAGGCCGCGGTCATGGCGCCCACCGAGCTGCTCGCCGAACAGCACCGCCGCAGCTTCGAGCGCTGGTTTGCGCCGCTCGGGCTGTCCGGCGTCTGGCTCAGCTCACGGGTCAAGGGCAAGGCTCGCGAGGCCGCGCTGACGGCCATCGCCGAAGGTGCGCCCTGGGCGGTGGGTACCCATGCGCTGATGCAGGATTCGGTGCGGTTTCAGGCGCTGGGGCTGGCGATCATCGACGAGCAGCATCGCTTCGGCGTCGATCAGCGCCTGGCGCTGGCACAGAAAGGACGGGTCGGCGAGTTGCGCCCGCATCAGCTGGTGATGACGGCGACACCGATACCGCGGACGCTGGCGATGACCCAGTTTGCCGATCTGGATGTCTCGGTGATCGACCAGATGCCGCCCGGGCGCAAACCGATCCAGACCGTGGCGGTCAATCGCTTGCGGCGCGATGAAGTGACCCAGCGCATCGCCGATGCCTGCGCCGCCGGACGCCAGGCTTACTGGGTGTGCACGTTGATCGAGGAGTCTGACGAGGTCGAGGCGGAAGCAGCGGAAAAGACCGCCGCCGACCTGACCGCGGCGCTACCGCATCTGCGAGTGGGACTGGTCCATGGTCGGCTCAAGGCCGGCGATCGCGCCGCCGTGATGCAGGCCTTTGCGGCTGGGGACATCGACCTGCTGGTGGCGACGACCGTGATCGAGGTCGGCGTCGATGTGCCCAAGGCCAGTCTGATGATCATCGAGAATCCGGAGCGGCTGGGCCTGGCGCAACTGCACCAGCTGCGGGGGCGGGTGGGGCGCGGCTCATTGGAGTCGAGTTGCGTGTTGCTCTACCAGCCACCCCTGTCGGAGACCGCCCGGCAACGACTGGCGGTGTTGCGCGACAGTACCGATGGCTTCGTCATTGCCGAGCGCGATCTGGAACTGCGTGGTCCGGGAGAAGTCCTGGGTACGCGGCAGACCGGTGAGGCGCTGTTCAAGGTGGCTGATCTGCAACGGGATGCCGGCTTGCTCGACAGCGCGCGTCAGCTCGCCGATACCTTGCTCGGCCGCGATGTGGCGGCCGCCGAACAACTGGTGCGGCGCTGGGTGGGCGCAGCCGCACGCTATGCCAAGGCCTGAGGGGCGGGGGAAGGGCGGGGCAGGGGGCAGGGGACCAACTGTGCCGCATGACCTCAGCGTACCTCGTCCCTTGCCCCTTGTTGTGCAACTTCAATGTCATGATTCGCGGCATTCCGGGTGAGAGGTCAGTGCTGATGGAACTCTGGTG
>JBFWOF010000070.1:0-25515 GCA_050250665.1 Lysobacterales bacterium
AACTGCTGCCGAAATCACCGACTGCCGTGGCGATCGGCTACACGCTCAAGCACTGGGCGGCCCTCAACCGGTACCTCGACGATGGCGCCATCGCCATCGACAACAACGCCGCCGAGCGCGCCCTGCGAGAAATCGCCGTTGGCCGCAAGAACTGGCTGTTCGCCGGCAGCGAGCGCGGCGGCGAAGCCTGCGCCATCGTCACCAGTCTGATAGAAACCGCCAAGGCCCACGGCCACGATCCGCTGGCCTACCTGACCGATGTCCTGGAGCGCCTGCCGACGACGCTCAATCGCGACATTGAGAGCCTGTTGCCGATGAACTGGCAGCCGAAAGGCGCCTAGCAAACCTGCTGCAGTGGTGCATTGATGGGGGCGGTCGGACGGTTACCCTGCCGACGACGCTCAATCGCGACATTGAGAGCCTGCTGCCGATGAACTGGCGGGCGAAAGGCGCCCAGCAAATCTGCTGCAGTGGTGCAGTGATGGGGGCGGTCGGACGGTTACCCCTGCGGGAAATCGCCGTTGGTCGCAAGAACTGGCTGTTCGCCGGCAGTGAGCGCGGCGGCGAAGCCTGCGCCATCGTCACCAGTCTGATCGAGACCACCAAGGCCCACGGCCACGATCCGCTGGCCTACCTGACCGATGTCCTGGAGCGCCTGCCGACGACGCTCAATCGCGACATTGAGAGCCTGCTGCCGATGAACTGGCAGGCGAAAGGCGCCTAGCAAATCTGCTGCAGTGGTGCATTGATGGGGGCGGTCGGACGGTTACGTTGCTATGGCGTTGAAGCGAAATCGATTGTTGGCGAGATATTTTGATTTTTCTGATAGGTGTTTTCATTGGTCTGGCTTGAACTCTGTCCAAGCACGCGAGGAAGCGGCCGAGAAACTACTGAAATACATCCTTGAGTATGAGCGCAGTAATAGGTTCTATCACCTTCTAGGGCATAGTCATGGCGGATCGGTAATCTGGGCAATGCTCAGGCAAGTGGCAGCCTCGCCAGATTTGGATTTGAATTTTATGCGCTCTTGGGTGACGGTAGGTTCTCCTTTCATCGCCCTGAGGCAAACGTTTCTCGGGCGACTTATTTCGGGAATCCTGGGTTGGCTTACCCTTGTGCTCTTGGCGACGGCTATTCTGTCGCTTGCACTACATTTTGTGCCGGAAGGCAGTGCATTAACTGGGGTTACTACTTCTCATCAATTACTCGGGATGCCTATCTTTGGATCGGCGTAGCCCTAGTTCTCTTGGTTTTATATACCTATTCCAGGGCGCGAGACCGTAGGCCAGATCCAGGGTCTGTCATTGTCGGTGCGGAGCGAAAGGAATTGCTCGAAAAGTTCGTCTCGAAATGGTTTGGCGTCTGGTCTTCTGGGGACGAAGCCATAGCCGCGCTTCGAGCTTCACTCAAAACAGATATCTCACCGCTCCCGCGACGCCCATATGTTGACGAGTTCAGTATAACTCGAAATCCTCTATACATTCGAACAATTGCTTCCATGCCTGGGCGGATAGTTTGGAACTTGTTGATCAGACCAATCGGAAACAAGATTCTACGGGGAATATTGAGAGGTTCATCGCTCGGGATCGATCGTCCGGGACTTGCGGTTAGTGGAGTGGAGCCTTGGCCGAGAATTTTCGGAACCACAACGAACTTTCCCTCACTTCCAAGTATTATAGATAGAGATTTGCAGCAGGAGGCGGATTCGGCGCTCGGCAGGAGCGCGCCCGCATTGAGGAAAGTTCTTGAAGATGTTTCCCTTGGAATCGATGCCAGCGCTTCGCTTAGTCCGGAGACAATCAATTTGCTTCCAAGTGCTTTGGTGCATACCAGCTATTTCACCAATAGGCTGGTAATGGAGTTGATATATCGTTGGTTACTAATAGCTGTTGGCCAAACTACCGTTGATTTGCAGAAAACAATGGCGAAAAATTGCATATTGACTTTCAATGACGAGCGACGACGGCTTGTCGGGACGCTACTAAATCGGTAGGCTCCTTGGGATGAAAAGGGTGGGTATATACAGCCCGCATAGCCCGCATAGCCCGCATAGGTTGGGGTAAGCGGAGCGCACCCCAACACCGGTGACGCCGTGAACCCACGCCGTTGGGGTTCGCTGCGCTCACCGCCAAGCTATTCCTCGAATGGCTGGTTGCGCTCGCCCGTTTCGACGCTCACGTCTTGGGGATCTGCGGCCCAATCAGTCGTCATCCATCCGGCGCGGATGTATCGGTGGATGGAGCTGTATGGCCAATCGGCTGCTCGTTGGGCTTGGCCGTGCTTGACCGGGTTGATGTGGATGTAATCGAAGTGACGGGAGAGATCTTCCTCGTCGGTGATGAGGTGTTCCCAAAACCGTCGTTGCCAGATGCCGCGTTCGCCTTTGCTGCGACGACTGGAACTGACCCGTTCGCGGGCGGGCATAGCGCGCGAGAAACCGGCCTTGATGAGCGCCCAGCGCGTTGCGTTGTCGCTGTCGCCGTCAGGCAGCTTCCAAAGCATATGCAAATGGTCGGGCATGACCACCCAGGCGAGGATATCGAAAGGATGACGTGCCTTGACCTGTCGGACCACGTTTCGCAGGGCATCCACTTGGGCTTCCAACAGGCGGCTGGAGCGATCAGCCAGATTGACCGTGAAGAAGTAGGTGCCGCCCGGTTGCCAGGTGCGTCGGTATCGCATCGGTTGATGATGCAACATGCTAGGGCATCTTTGCTTTCGCTGCCTCTCGGCCACAGTCCTGAATAGGTTGGGGTAAGCGCGGCGCATCCCAACATCGGTGACGCCGTGAACCCACGCCGTTGGGGTTCGCTGCGCTCACCGCCAACCTATTCGTTGGTTTGACCCGTTCCGCGGCTTGAACCGCGCACGGTGGAACCGACCGCCTGGGCGCGATCATGGGCGCCAGCCCTCAACCCAGTCGCTTCTCCGATGGCGGAATCCGCCTGTGTAAGTGCCTTGCATGTGCCTGATGGGTCGTGGGCGGGTTCTGCCCTACGACCGGCAACGATCGGATTTCGCGGCTTGTGGGTTCTCTTGTCGCCTATCCGTATTTCCGAAGCTCACGCAATCCCCTCAACCCGCCGGAGGTGCGTCGTCCTCTCCAAGTTTGAAATGGATCGGCGATTTCATCCAGGTCGGCAGAGTGCCTTCGTGGATGGCGGGGTTCAGCCACCAGCTGCGTACGGCGGCGAGGGCGGCTTCGTCGAAGATGCCGGGGGGTTCGGCGGACTCGATGCGTGCTTCGCGGACTACGCCGGTGGCGTCGACCTGGAAGGCGACGATGACTTTGCCTTCGATGCCGTCGCGCAGGGCCTGGGCTGGGTAGCGCGGGGGTGTTTGTACGTCGGCCAGGGTGTCGGCTGACTGGCCGTCTTCTGGTTTGGTGCTGCGGTGGGGGCTGACCCAGAAGGTGAGGTCGAAGTTGTTGCCGTCTTCGCGCTTGATGGAAATCGTGCCGGGTTCGCCGGATTTCAGGGCGAGGGTGGCCTCGCCGGCGGGTTTTCCGTCCAGCTGGATGTCGGTGGCTATCCACAGCATGCCGTCGTTGCCGGCGGTGACGGTGAGGTCGATTTCGACCTCATCGCTGCGGATGCCGGAGCGTTCACCGCCGCGAACGATCAGGCTGGGCATGACCGGCGATTGGCCCGGGCGGCTGAGCAGCAATCGCACGTCATAGAGCGGTGCGTCGGCGCTGACGAGCTTGGCTGGCTGGGCGGCGAAGACCGCGAGCGAGAAGGTCAGGGAGAGCAGGGCAACCAACAGGAAACCGCGACGGCGGCTGCTCGCATTCGGCAGGTGGTGGGACAGCATGCGGATACGCTCCTTCAGGGGATGGCCGGCTGGCCAGTGGCAGCCGAGTGGCGTGGGAGCACGCTGCGCGGCCAGTTGGATGTGCAACATCGTTTGCGCGTAGCTGCGGCGCGCGCTGGGGCGCTGGTCGAGCACGCGGGCGTCGCAGGCCAGTTCCTGGTCGTGCCGGAAGCTGCGCCAGGCAATCCAGGCCAGCGGGTTCCACCAGGCAAGACAGACGAGGAGGGCGGCCAGCGCGTGCGCGTGGACGTCGAATGCGGCCAGGTGGCAGCGTTCGTGGGCGAGCATCCAGTCGCGTTGCTCGGCCGTGTAGCGCGCTTCGAAATCGCTCGGCAGCACGATGCGTGCGCGCCAGCCGCCGAGCACCATCGGTGCGGTGAGTGCGGGGCTGCGGTAGGCGCCTGCCGTATCTGGCGTCATCGGCTGCAAACGACGCACGCAGGCCCATTGGCGCAGGCAGAGCAGGGTCAGCACCGCGAGGCTGCCGATCAGCCACAGTCCTGCCGCGGCGCCGCCGGGGGCGACCGGATTGGCGAGTGCGGGCAGAGTGGTGGTTACCATGCCCGTGAACGCCGAGGCCGCCGGGATGTCGATCACCCGAACCGGCGCCGGCAGCAGGCTGGCCAGCAAAGCCACGGGCGGCAGCCACCACAAGGCATAGGCCACCCGCGCGCCCAGCCAGCGGCGCGCCGGCCAGCGCAACGCATACACCAGCAGCACTGCAGCACTCAGCGCCAGCATCGAGGAGAGGCCAGACTGAAGATCAGCTGCGCTCATCGGAAAGGCCCTCGATCAGCTTCTTCAACTCTTCGATATCGCGCTCGCTCAGCCGGCGCTGCGCGCTGAAATGCGCCACCAGCGGCGCCACGCGCCCGTCGAACCAGCGATCGAGCAGGCCTTCGCTTTGCCGCGACAGCCAGGCCTCGCGCTGCAGCACCGGCGAGTACAGGTAGCGGCGACCCTCCTTGTCGGCACGAATCGCCCCCTTGTTGAGCAGCCGGTTCAGCAGGGTCTTGATGGTGGCTTCCTGCCAGTCCTGCCGCCCGCTCAGCGCGGCGACGACCTCTTCCGCAGCCGCCGGATGACGCTCCCAGAGCACCTCCATGACCACGGATTCAGCTTCACTGATCTCGATGTCCGAGTGCATGATGCGGTTCGCTTACATGTGTAATCGGTGGTGATGATTACATGAGTAATCGATGGGTGCAAGGGGTGTGAATTCTGTTCCGCGTAGGGGTAAACCCGCGTGGCTTCGTCTTGCGGGTTGCGCCGGGACGGCGTCATTCGTTCGCTACAACAGGCTGACGGTGGCGTCCATGTGAGGCAGCGAAGGCATGCGACACACCCGGTGCTGCCTGACTCAGATCACAAGACGCGCGGCTAAGGTTCGGCGCTAATCGGGAAGCGCTTCTGCCTTTTTTTCGAGATCAAGTAGCAGCTTGCGGACCTCGGGAAGATATTCCCCAGAACCCCAGCCGCTATGCACGCCTACTACTTTCTTGTCCTTGATTCGGATAAAGGTCGGTGATGCCGGTCTGACGTCCAGCATAGGCCACTCGTCCCAGTGGTGTATGAACTTCAGCTCGAACTTTGGATGTCGTGCATTCCATACGTAAATGGCAGGAAAACTCTGCGAATCTGGCACTGGAGGTGTGAGCCAAAGTGAGTGTCCATCAAACATATCCATCAGATCCTTGTTGCTGCTGATGTCTTTGGCCGCCTGTTTCGCAACAGCGCAATCAGCGAAGGCGATTACGATCCACTCAATGTCATCCGTTAATTCGAATGGAACACGTCTGATTGCAAACACGTCTGAATCGACTTGCCAGAGTGAGAGTTTGTACTCAAGGCTCGGGTCGTCTCTGATGTTGGGCATGTTCTGCAGTGGGCCCAGATCCGCTCTGATGCGTGCTTCAAGGTCCCACTCCCGGAGGGCAAATGCTGCGGAATAGGTAGACAATGCTTCAATCATCGTTGGTTTTCGTCGTGATTGAATTTCTTCATACACGCGAATGGCCGCTGCGGCAGTATCTCTAACCGCAGGATAATCCGTCGATTTTCTCCCTACGTATGTGCCAGTAGCGGCCATCGTGACAAAAATTTCCCAGCCAGAGGTAAGTTGATTATCTGTCAGCTCATGCGGATCCAGTTTCGACAGCCGGCCGTACTTACTCGCAAAATCCGATAGTATCTGACTTGCGGTCGTGCGATAACTTCCGGAATTCCGAGCTACCCCTTCTTCGCTCAGTCGACCCGATACGGTTTCACGTGTCCAGCGTTGAGCCGCCTCAAGTTCGGTGCCGTGGTCCGCAAGTACCGATTCCCCATGCAGGAATGCGAGCATGAAGATAGCGCCTATTTTACGCATCGTTAATTCCAGATTGGTTTTAGTTATGAGATCGAGTGTGCGTTGAACTCGGTTCAGGTGACAATTTCTCTACTCGGTCATAGGAATTCTAGCCCGCATCGGTTGGCGCAAGCGCAGCGCACCGCAACATCGGTGATGCCGTGAATCCACGCCGTTGGGGTTCGCTGCGCTCACCGCCAACCTATTTGTTGCTTCGGCGTGGTTTTTCGCGATTCGGCTGCGGAAAGGCGCGTATTGACGGGGGATGTCGGCAACGGGAGTTTTCTCGGCCTTTCCGGAGGCTTGGCGAAGTGTGGCTGGATTGCTTCGCTTCGCTCGCAATGACGCTGTGGCTCTTTCCCACCTTGGTGGTGCTCGGGCGTCAGCCTGAGCACCACCTGCAAGACTTGCCGAGCCTATCGCTTGTATCCTTGCGAACTTGAGGTGCTGGCTGTGGTCTGTGCCTGGGGTGCGTGAACTCGCGTGCTCTGCCGCGCGGGGCCAGGTGTTCTGGCGCGGTCCTCTCCGAACTCTTTGGGTCTCCCATGCAAAAAACCTGGCTGGTTACCGGCGGCGCGGGCTTTATCGGCGCCAATTTCGTGCTCGCTGCGCTGGCGCGCGGGGGTGTGCGGATCGTCAATCTGGACGCGCTCACCTATGCGGGCAATCTGCAGTCGCTGGCGGCGGTCGCGGACAATCCTGACCATGTGTTCGTGCGCGGTGATATCGGGGACGGCGAACTGGTCGCGCGGCTGCTGGCCGAGCATCGACCGGATGCCATCGTCAATTTCGCAGCCGAATCACACGTAGATCGCTCCATCGAGGGCCCGGCGGCTTTCGTGCACACCAATGTGGTGGGCACGCTGAACCTGCTGCAGTGCACGATGGCGCATTGGCGCGGGCTGGATGAGGCGGCGCGTTCGGCCTTCCGATTTCTGCATGTGTCCACCGACGAGGTCTATGGCTCGCTGGGTGACTCGGGCAAGTTCACCGAGACCACGCCCTATGCACCGAATTCGCCGTATTCGGCCAGCAAGGCGGCCTCGGATCATCTGGTGCGGGCCTATCACCACACCTACGGGCTGCCGGTGCTGACCACCAACTGCTCGAACAACTACGGGCCCTTCCAGTTTCCGGAGAAGCTGATCCCGCTGATGATCCAGAAGGCCCTGATCGGGCAGTCGCTGCCGGTGTACGGCGATGGCCGCAATGTGCGCGACTGGCTGTTTGTGGGCGATCACTGTTCGGCCATCCGCGCGGTGCTCGAAGGCGGTCGGGTGGGCGAGGTCTACAATGTCGGCGGCGATGCCGAGTGCGAGAACCTCACGGTGGTGCACCGTATCTGCGATCTGCTGGACGAGCGTCAGCCGCTGGCGGATGGGCGCAAGCGGCGCGAGCTGATCACCTTTGTCGCTGATCGGCCGGGACACGATCGTCGCTATGCCATCGACGCCAGCAAGCTGAAGCGCGAGCTGGGCTGGGCGCCCAGCGAGAGTTTCGAGAGCGGCATTGCCCGCACCATCGACTGGTATCTGTCCCACCAGGACTGGTGCGAGCACATCCGCGACGGCAGCTACCGCGGCGAACGCCTCGGGCTGGTGGCGGCATGAAGGCGCGCAGTCAGCGTCGAGGCATCATTCTGGCCGGTGGCGCCGGCACCCGTCTGCACCCGTTGACCATCGCGGTGAGCAAGCAGCTGCTGCCGGTGTACGACAAGCCGATGATCTATTACCCCCTGAGCGTGCTGATGCTGGCCGGCATCAGCGAGATTCTGGTGATCAACACGCCGCATGAGCAGGCACTGTTCCAGCGGCTGCTGGGAGATGGCTCGCAGTGGGGTCTGAACATCCAGTACGCGGTGCAGGATCAGCCCAACGGACTGGCGGAGGCTTTCATCATCGGTCGCGACTTCGTCGGCGAGCGGCCGTCCTGCCTGATTCTGGGCGACAACATCTTCTACGGCCAGGGCCTGTCGCAGATGCTGGCGCGGGCCGATGCGCGCACAGCTGGCGCCTCGGTGTTCGGCTATTACGTGCGCGATCCCGAGCGCTATGGCGTGGCCGAGTTCGGGGCTGACGGCAAGGTGCTGTCGATCGAGGAAAAACCGGCCAAACCGAAGTCCAACTACGCGGTGACCGGTCTGTATTTCTACGACACCCGCGCCTGCGATTTTGCGGCCAACCTCAAGCCTTCGCCACGCGGCGAGCTCGAAATCACCGATCTCAACCGCTGCTATCTGCATGACGACAGCCTGCAGGTGGAGCGCATGGGCCGCGGCTATGCCTGGCTGGATACCGGCACCCATGATTCCCTGATCCAGGCCGGGAATTTCATCCAGACCATCGAGGAGCGCCAGGGCCTGAAGATTGCGTGCCCCGAGGAGATCGCCTTCGAGCAGGGCTGGATCGATGCGGCGCAGCTGCTGAAACTGGCCGAGCCGCTGGCCAAGAGTGGCTACGGCGCCTACCTCAAGAATCTGGTGCGCGCATGAAGGTGCTCGATACCCAGCTGCCGGGCGTGAAGCTGATCGAGCCGGCCGTCTATGGCGACGCCCGCGGCTATTTCTTCGAGGCCTTCAATCGCGGCCGTTTTGCCGAAGCGGGCCTGCCCACCGATTTTCCGCAGGCCAACACGTCGCGCTCGGCGCGCGGCGTGCTGCGCGGCTTGCACCACCAGTGGCCCAAGCCCCAGGGCAAGCTGGTGTGGGTGCTGGAAGGCAGCGTCTTCGATGTGGCGGTGGATATCCGCCGCAGCTCTGCGACATTCGGGCAGTGGTTCGGCGCCGAGCTCAGCGTCGACAATCACCGCATGATGTATGTACCGCCCGGTTTCCTGCATGGTTTCGTGGTCACCAGCGAGTACGCCACCTTTTCCTATCTGTGTACCGAGTTGTACGACTCCAGCTGCGATCGCTCGGTGGCCTGGAATGATCCGGACATCGGCGTCGAGTGGCCCACGCATTCGCCGCTGCTGTCAGCCAAGGATCAGCAGGCGCCGCGGCTCAAGGATGTGGCTCCACACGATCTGCCGGAGCTCTGAGCCGTGCGTATTCTGATTCTCGGTGCCGCCGGGCAGGTGGGGTTCGAACTGGTGCGCAGCCTGTCGGGCATGGGCGAGATCGTGGCCGCCGACCGTGTCGTCGATGCTGCTCTGGGTGTGGATCTGGCGCTGGATATCGGTGACCTGGCGACGCTCAAGTCGCGCCTGATCGAGCTGGCGCCGACCGTGATCATCAATGCTGCTGCCTACACCGCGGTGGATCTGGCCGAGGATGAGCCGGAGATCGCCAATCGGATCAATCATCTGGCGCTGGCGGAGCTGGGCGCGGCGGCCAGACAGCTGGGCGCGCTGGTGGTGCATTACTCCACCGACTATGTCTTCGCCGGTGGCGATCAGAGTCCCTTGCGTGAAGATCACGCCACCGGGCCGGTCAGCGTCTATGGCGCCTCCAAGCTGGCCGGCGAGCGCGCGCTGGCGGATTCCGGCTGCGCCCATCTGCTGCTGCGCACCGCCTGGGTGTATGCCGCGCGCGGCAAGAACTTCCTGTTGACCATGCTCCGCGCCGCCGCCGTGCGCGACGAACTCAGCGTGGTCGATGACCAGATCGGCTGCCCGACCACGGCGCGCTTTCTGGCCGACACCACGGCCTCGATGGTGCGCCATTGGCTGGCAGCCTCGGCGGATCAACGCGCGGCGCTGCAAGGTCCCTGCCATGTGGTCTGCGCCGGACAGGTGAGCTGGTGCGGCTTCGCCCGCGCCATCATCGAACAGGCTTGCGAACTGGGGCTGCTGCCGCGGGTCACGCCGGTGCGCGCCATCCGCACCGGTGAATACGCGGCGAAGGCACCGCGACCGGCATACTCGGTGCTGGATACCCGCCGTTTGACGGCGAAATTCGAGATCACGCCGCCGGGCTGGCGCACCGGCCTGCGGCAGACGCTTCTGGAACTGGCACAGGCCCGGCAGGCATTGACCGGCGCCGGCTTTGAGGTGAAACGATGTTGATACCCGTGATTCTGTCTGGCGGCGCCGGCACCCGGTTGTGGCCGGTATCGCGCAAGACCTACCCCAAGCCCTTCATGCAGATGGGCGATGGTCAGTCCCTGTTGCACAAGACCCTGGCACGAGCGCAGTCGGTGGCGGACGGTCGCGAAGTGATCACCGTCACCTCGCGCGATCATTACTTCATCACCCGCGACGAATATCGTGGGCGCATCGACGATGCCGATGCCCGTTTCCTGTTGGAGCCGCTCGGTCGCAACACCGCCCCGGCACTGGCGATGGCCGCGCTCGACATCGCCCAGCGTCATGGTCCGGAGGCGCAGATGCTGGTGCTGCCGGCCGATCATCTGATCCGCGACCTGGACAGCTACGGCGTGGCCGTGCGCTCGGCCCGGGCGCTGGCTGCCGACGGTTATCTGGTCACCTTCGGCATCGTGCCGGTGCGGCCGGAAACCGGCTTCGGCTACATCCGTGCCGGCGATGCGCTGGAGCACGGCCACAACATCGAGGCCTTTGTCGAGAAGCCTGATCTGGCCACGGCCGAGAGCTATGTCGCCAGCGGCGACTACTACTGGAATTCGGGCATGTTCCTGTTTGCCGCCGGCACACTGCTGGCCAGCATGGAGCAGACCTGCCCGGAACTGCTCAGCGCTGCCCGCGCCTGCTACGCCAAGGTGCCGGCCGATGCCCGACCGATCGAATTCGATCGCGACAGTTTTGCCCAGCTGCCGGATATCTCGGTCGATTACGCGGTGATGGAAAAAGCCGCACGCCGGGCCATGGTGCCGGCCAGTTTCGACTGGAACGACATCGGCTCGTGGAAGGCCATCAGCGATCTCGATCCCGGCGACAACGACGGCAATCGCACGGTCGGCCCCGCAGTGCTGGTCGATTCGCGCAATTGCTATGTGCAGTCCAAGGGGCGTCTGGTGGCGGCGGTGGGTGTGGATGATCTGGTCATCGTCGACACCGGCGATGCCGTGCTGGTGAGCACCCGCAACAAGGCCCAGGCGGTCAAGCAGGTGGTCGACGAACTGCGCTCGCAGAATCACGAGGCCGCCAATGTGCACTCGACCGTGCATCGACCCTGGGGCAGCTATTCGGTGATCGAAGACGCGCCCGACTGCAAGGTCAAGCGTCTGGTGGTGAAACCGGGCCACGTGCTGTCGCTGCAGATGCACCATCGCCGCAGCGAACACTGGACGGTTGTGTCGGGCGTCGCAAAAGTCCGCGTGGGTGATCGCGAATTCCTGCTCAAGAGCAACGAATCAGTGCATATTCCGGTGGAGACGCTGCATCGTCTGGAGAATCCCACGGATCAGGATCTCAGCCTCATCGAAGTGCAGTGCGGCGACTATTTCGGCGAGGACGACATCGTCCGCTACGAAGATCGTTACGGTCGGGTTTGACGAACAGGCTCTACAGAGTCTTGCCATCGTTCAGGTAAACTCGCAACATTCATCTACAGTCAGAATCGCGCGAAGCGACGGGAGTGCCAACCAGATGCGTATTGATCTGCTCGAAGACGATCCAGACCAGGCGGAAATGATCAGCCACTGGTTGACCGAGGAAGGGCATGACGTGCGTTGGTACAAATCGGGTGGCGATCTCACCCGTGCTCTGCATCGCGATGTGCCCGATGTGCTGCTGCTCGACTGGGTACTGCCCGAGTCCAGCGGCATGGATGTGCTGACCTGGGTGCGCCAGAGTTTTCTGGGACGTATCCCGGTGGTGTTCATCACCGCACAGGATTCCGAAGAACATGTGGTGGCCGCGCTGCAGGCCGGCGCCGATGACTATCTGGTCAAGCCGCCCCGCCGCCGCGAACTGATGGCTCGGGTGCAGGCCGTAGGCCGACGCGCCGGTGCCATTCAGCCAGCCGAGGTGTTGACCGGTTGCGATCCTTACACGGTGGACGTGGGACATCGACAGATCAGTCTGCGCGGCAAGCCGGTGGAACTGACCAGCAAGGAGTTCGATCTGGCCGCCTACATGTTTGCCAACGCCGGCCGACTGGTGAAGCGCGGCGTGTTGCTGGAGCGCGTGTGGGGACGCAGTCAGACCATCACTACGCGCACGGTCGACGCCCACATCAGCCGCATCCGCAAGAAGCTCGAAATCGATGAGCACAATGGTTGGCGGCTGATTTCGGTGTATCAGCACGGCTACCGCCTCGAGCGTGCCGGCAGCTGAACCCGACAATGGCAGAATCCATTCCGGAGCCGCTGCGAAAGCGCTATGTCGGGAGCTTCGCCGAGAAGCAGGCCGCACTCGAATCGGCACTCAGCCTGCTCAGTGCCGATCCGCTGGGTGCGATGAGCAGCCTGCGCGCCGTCGCCCACAAGATTTCTGGCTCCGCGGGCATGTACGGCTTCGAAGAACTCGGACAGCAGGCCCGAGCCGTGGTGCATGCCATTGATGACGGCAGTGCAGCCGCGCTGGTGGTCGAACTGGTGCGGGTACTCATCGACGAGTTGAAGCCCGCCTAGGCAATCCCGTTGTCCAGGTTCCCGGCTCTTGTAGGTCCAGACTTGTCTGGGCGCTTCTTCAGCGTTGCGCCAAGAGCGTCCAGGAGCGTCCAGACAAGTCTGGACCTACAACAGCACCAGGAGCGTCCAGACAAGTCTGGACCTACAACGGCGCCAGGAGCGTCCAGACAGGTCTGGACCTACGAAAGCACGGTTTCGGGCCTCTGTGCAGCCGGCGCGCCTGGGAGGAGGGCCGCGCGCCTGCGCGGCCGCTCTTGATCTGTGGGCGTCACAGAGCGGCGCCGCAGCGCGGCGCCCTCCACCGTCGATTCCGTGGTCTGCCGCGACTTGCTCTCATCAACGCCCCGGATGCGTCCTCGCCGCACACGCCTGATCTTCGCGCCCGCAGGTCGACTTGCCGACTTCGGGGACGAAGGCGACCGGCTCCGCAGGCGCCAGACTCCGGGTCCAGGCATCAAGTTTCTGACCGATCAGCGCGCCGACCTGCATCTGTGGCTCGGAGGCTTCGAAATCATCGGCGAGCTCCCGTTCGTGGACGCTTTCCCGCGCCAGCTCGAAGGCGGCGGTGAATGAGCGGGTCTGGTTCAAGGCCTCGACCAGCAGGGCGCGACCGAAGTAGGTGAGTTCGCTGTCGTCGCCGCAGCCGAAGGACGGCCGGTCGCGACGTGCAGCGGTCATCACCAGCGACATCGGCGAGGCCAGATCGTCGAGGAAGCCGCCCGAGTAGCAGGCCGACACCACAATCACGCGCCAATGAATGCCGGCGGCGTCCAGGGCCTCACGCAGATCGCCGGGGCGAATCCCGTCCAGCGCCAGCGGCTGCAGGTCCACGTACAACTCATGATCGGCGCTGCCGTGGGTGGTCAGAAACAGCACCAGCAGATCCTCGTCCGGGTCCATCCTGGTCGCCATGCCGGCCAGCGCCAGCTTCAGATTACTCAGGTTCGCGAGCGGCAACTGCTCGGTGGTATCAGGATTATTGAGCAGCGTCAGCGTGCGCCCCTGCATGCCGAAGCGTTCGGCGAACAGGGTCTGGGCGTAGCTCACTTCGTTGCGGAACACGTCTTCGTTGGCGTCGGCGCCGAAAGCCAGCAGATAGGCGTCGGTCTGCCCGGGAACGCCCGGGCGCAAGGCCGAGACGGCATCGGCAATCATCTGCGGCTGGCGGTAGATCAAGGCCTCGGCGCTGCCGTGCAGCCTGCGCGCAGGGGCGGCGTCGGCATCGCTGTAGGCCATGGTTTCCGACTCGTAGCTTGGATACCAATAGGCCGATGGGTTGATCAGAAAGAAGGGTGCCGTGGTCAGAACGCCGGCGATGGTCGCGGCGCCGCTTCGCTTCCACCAGCGCCAATCGGGCAAGCAGAAGCCGACGATGCGCAGCAGCACGAGCAGCCACCAGGTACAGCTGGCTACCACCAACAGCCACTGCGCCTGATCGTCCCATTGCTCGAGTTCCTGCAAACCCAGGCGCACGCCGATCAGCGCCAGACTGATCCACAGCCCGGCGGCGCTGGCCAGTACCGCCATCGACCAGGTCATGACCCGCTGTCCCGACCAGCTGCCGATCAGTGTGGCGGCAGCCAGCACCAGCAGCGCACCGAAGGCATCGCTCTGCAGTCCGTCCAGATAGAAATCCAGGTCGCCCGACTGCAGAAAGCGGTCGCGGCCCACGGACACCGTGACGGCCAGCAGCAGCACAAACCAGAAGTGCGAGGCCGGGCGAACGCGCAGCGCCGCTGCTGGACGCACTCCGAAAGTCAGCAGCAGCCCGGCGCCCAGTGTGCGCAGCAAGGCCCACATGGCAATCAGAATCCGAGTTCGTCGAAGCTGCTGACGGCGTCGTGTTCGGGCGCTGCCGTCGTGCCCTCGCGCACGATCTGGACGGTACTCCAGCCCGCTGCGCGAGCCGCATCCAGTTCAGCCCCGATGTCCGACAGGAACAGGATGCGATCGGCTGGAACGGCGATGGCCTCGGCGATCCGCCGATAGGATTCGGCTTCGCGCTTGGGACCGGTGGTGGTGTCGAAATAGTCGCGGAAACAGGGCCGCAGATCGCCGTCCTGGGTGTGCCCGAAATACAGCTTCTGGGCCTGGATCGAGCCCGAGGAATAGACATACATGGGCAGCCCCTGAACCAGCCAGCGGCGCAGTGCCGCCACGGCATCGGGGTAGACGTGGGCCACGAACTCGCCGCTGCGGAAGGCGCTCTCCCAGACCTGACCCTGCAGCGCCTTCAGCGCGGTGTGCTTGCGGTCGGCGTCGATCCAGCCGATCAGAGCGCGGCTGACGGCGTCCAGATCATCGGTCGCACAGCCGATCTCGGCGGCGATCTGCTCGATCCACGGCCGCACTGTCGGGTCCTGCGCGTGCGCCTGCAGGTAGCCGGGTAGCGCCTGCCGTGCATAGGGAAACATCACCTTCTGGACGAAGCTGATATCGCTGGTGGTGCCTTCGATATCGGTCACCAGAGCAGCGGGGCGTACGATCATGGGTGCTTCCTGGATTTGGAGGTTGGCGTGCAGCAAAGGGCCGATCAGGACTGGCCGATGCTCAGACCCCGATCCGGGTGAAGCGCTCGGCAATGGGATCGCCGGTGAATTTGGCCACCCAACCAGCCGGGTTGGTGAAAATCCGGATAGCGACAAAAGCGGGTTCCGGGCCCATGTCGAACCAGTGCCTGGTACCAGCGGGCACGCTGATCAGATCGTCCTTTTCGCACAGCACCTCGTAGACCTCGCTACCGATATGCAGCGTGAACAGCCCGGCGCCGGCCACGAAGAATCGTACTTCGTCCTCGTCGTGGGTGTGCTCGTTCAGGAATTTCTGGCGCAGCGCGACCTTGTCCGGATGCCCCGGCGTCATGCTGATGACGTCTACCGATTTGTAACCGCCTTCTTCCATCAGTCGGTCGATATCGCGCTGGTAGGCCGCGAGCACCTGCTCCTGCGAATCTCCGGGCTGAATCTCGGCGTCGGCCAGCCAGCGGTCCAGACGGATTCCCGCCGCAGCCAGATGGCGGCGGATTTCGGTGAAATCGCTGCTCTCCAATCGAGCCTCGATAGGCTGGTTCTCATCGTAAACACGCATGTGCGTCATCGTTGCATCTTCCTCAGTTCCAGTTCGCAATTCAGCAAGAACTCGAAGGCATCCAGATGCCTGCGAGCACTCAGCATATCCTCCCCCCAGGTATAGATACCGTGGCCGTCGATCAGGTAGCCATGGGTGATGGGCTTCTGCTGCAGGTAGCGATCGATCAGCTCAGCCAGTTCCTGCATGTCCTGGCTGTTGGGAAACACCGGTACCTGCATCCGCGCGTCGTGCGTGGTGTAGCCGGCAAAAGCCTTGAGCAATTCAAAGCCCGCCAGCTCCAGCTGGCCGGCCTGCGCCCACAGGCGGCTGGCCAGGGTCTGCGCCAGCGAATGTGTGTGCAGCACCGCCCCGGCTTCGGGGTAGCGCCGATAAATCTGGCAATGCAGCAGGGTTTCCGCTGAAGGCCGGGCATCGGTATTCACCGCCTTGCCGTCCAGATCGCAGACCATGATATCAGCAGGCGACAGCTTGCCCTTGTCGCGCCCGGACACGGTCACTGCCAGTCGGTCCGCACTGAGGCGCATCGAAAAATTGCTGCTGGTGGCCGGCGTCCAGCCGCGCTGGGCGAAATCACGGCCCGCTTCGACGATCTGCGCCGCGCATTCGGCAAATTGGTCCGGGGTAAAATCAACCATGGATCTGATAACTCCCAAACGAGAATGATTCGCGATTCTCCCGCGAACTCCTGCGAAATATAACCGACCGTGCCGACATCTACGTCACTTGAGGTAGGTCATGCTGGCGTTCAGGCTGGTCGTGGACAATCATGGCCCAGCACAGATCACCGTTTCCGTTTCCACTGTAGAAGGACTTTGCCATGTCGCAACAGGATTTCAATGCCACTCGTCGCCGCTTCTTCGGCCAGGTCGCAGCCGCAGGTGTGGGCGTTGCCGCCGGCGTGGCACTGACCAGCCAGAGCTTTGCCCAGGGCGCCTTGCCGGCGCTCGGAGAGACCGAGCCGACTGCCGCCGCGCTGGGTTACAAGGCCGACACCACCAAGGTGGATGGGGCCAAGTATCCCAATCACAAGCCGGAACAGGCCTGCGCGAACTGCAATCTGGTGCAGGGCAAGGACGGCGATGCGCTGCGTCCGTGCGCGATCTTCCCCGGCAAGGCCGTGCACGCCAACGGCTGGTGCGCCGCCTACGTGCCGAAGAAGGCCTGATTTCGCGTGAGTTTGGTGGCGGCATGCCCGAGCGGGCCTGCCGCCGGTTCCATGGTCTTGATGACTTAGACTGGGGCCTTTCGGGTCCTCGAAGTCATCATGTTTGACACGATTCCAGCGCACCTCGCTGCGCTTATCGGCTTTCTGGCGGGCGCCTTCGCGCTCGGCCTGCTGACACTGGTCGTGGGCATGCGGCTGCTGCGGCAGCGCCATCGTGAAGGCTTCGAATCACGCCAGGCCGAAATTGATGCCTTGGGTGATCACAACGCCGAGTTGCACCAGCAACTGGATACGCGCGAGCAGGACCTCTTGCGCGAACGTCAGCGCAGCGCCCGGTATGAGCAACAGTTGCAGCTGACCATGCGCGAGCATGGCGAACTACGCGGGCGCCTGGCGCGCCTGGAACTCACCGATCAGGCCCTGACCCGCCGCGAACGCGAGCTCGACGAGCTGCGCGAGCGCCACAGCACCGCACTGGCGCAGATCAGTACCCTGGAAACACGGCTGGCCGATGAAATGCGCGCCGCCACCGAGAAGCTCGATTTCCTCGGACGCGTGCGCCAGGAATTCGGTGACAGTTTCAAGGTGCTGGCGGGCGAAGTGCTGCACGAGCGCAGTCAGGCGCTGGTGGCCGACAACAGCGCCCAGATCGGCAGCCTGCTGAATCCGGTGCGCGAGCAGCTGAAGACCTTTCAGGATGCGGTGCAGCAGGCCTATGTGCAGGAAGCCCGCGAGCGCAGCCTGCTGGCGCGCGAGATCGACGCGCTCAAGACCCTGAACCAGCAGCTCAGCAGCGAGGCCCTCAACCTGACTCGCGCACTGCGCGGCGACACCCGCGTGCAGGGCGCCTGGGGCGAGTTGATCCTGTCACGCATCCTCGAAGCCTCGGGGCTGGTCGAGGGCCGCGAATACACCACCCAGGCGGTGCTGCGCGATGAGGACGGCAGCCGGCCGCGCCCGGATGTGATCGTGCATCTGCCGCAGGAACGCGATCTGGTCATTGACGCCAAGGTCTCGCTGACCGCCTACGAGCGCAGCGTCAATGCCGACACCGAGCTCGATCGCGCCGCCGCGCTGGCGGAGCATCTGGGCTCGCTGCGTCGCCATGTCGATGGCCTCAGCCGTCGCGACTATGCAGCGCTGCTGGATGGCCGCGCCCTGGATTTCGTGCTGCTGTTCGTGCCGGTCGAATCGGCTCTGATCGAGGCCGTGCGCGCCGATCCGGGGCTGTACGAATATGCGCTGAGCCGCAATATCGCCATCGTCTCGCCCTCGACCCTGCTGGCCACGCTGCGCGCCGCCAGCCACCTGTGGAAACAGGAGCAGCGCAACCGCAACGCCCAGGAGATCGCCCAGCGCGCCGGCAAGCTCTATGACAAGTTCGTCGGCTTCATCGGCGATCTCGACAGCGTACGCCTGGCCCTGAGCAAGGCTCAGAGCGAACTCGACCAGGCCTACGCCAAGCTCAGCGCCGGCAAGGGCAACCTTGTGCGCCAGACCGAACAGCTGCGCGAGCTGGGAGCGCGGCATCAGAAATCGCTGCCCGCCGATCTGGTCAGTGAGGCTGGTGATGAGTGACCCAGTTGCACCGATACTGCGTCGGGTTTTCCGAGAGTTGGTGTCGTAGATTTTTGATTCGTCATTGCGAGCCAGCTGTTTCGGCCCGACACTGCCGACGGACCATGAACGATCGGCGTCATTGCGAGCGTAGCGAAGCAAGCCAGGGGCGTGCGGCGATACCCTGGATTGCTTCGTCCCGCCACGCTGCGCTCGCGGCTAAAGGCGCGCTCCTCGCAATGACGCATCAACAACTTAGGCCATGCCGCGGCCGCCGGCGCGAATTGCCACTGGCGTTCACCCAGGTCAACGCGCGCCGGAGCCGCGCTACGGGCCCCAAGGCGCCAGCCCGGAGTCGGGCCTTGCCCTGACCAGGGCCCTCAATTCTCAGAGTTTGATCGACGGCGACTTCGGAGCGATGACGTAGGCCGGGTCCGCGCGCCCGGCAGCTTGGGAAACTCGCAGCAACTACAAGCGCGCGGCGCCCGGCAGGCCATGCCGCGGCCGCCGGCGCGAATAGACACTGGCGTTCACCCAGGTCAACGCGCGCCGGAGCCGCGCTACGGCCGCCATCGGGTCGACCGGGAGCGGGCTCTGGCCTGACCGGCGGGCTGTCCCGGGGCAGCAGCATCGCGGACGGAGTCCGCTCCCACAGCAGCGCTGCTCCCACGCGCATGCGCGCGAGGTGGCGTGTTAGAATCGCGGGCTTGCTGCGCGGCCTTCGTGCTGCAGCGACCTTGGGTCTGACTGCAATAACCTTGGCCGGCAAACGCCGCTCAAAATCACCGGAGTGTGAGCATGGCTGATCTGGCCAAAGAGATCCTGCGCGTCAACATTGAAGACGAGATGCGGCAGTCCTATCTGGACTACGCCATGAGCGTCATTGTCGGGCGTGCGCTGCCCGATGTTCGTGACGGCCTGAAGCCGGTGCATCGCCGCGTGCTGTACGCGATGAAGGAACTCGGCAACGACTACAACAAGCCCTACAAGAAATCGGCCCGCGTGGTCGGTGACGTCATCGGTAAGTACCATCCGCATGGCGACACCGCGGTCTACGACACCATGGTGCGCATGGCCCAGCCCTTTTCGCTGCGCTACATGCTGATCGATGGCCAGGGCAACTTTGGTTCGGTCGACGGTGATCCGCCGGCTGCCATGCGTTACACCGAAGTGCGATTGACGCGTCTGGCGCATGCGCTGATGCGTGACATCGACAAGGACACGGTCGATTTCCAGCCCAATTACGACGACAAGGAACTGGAACCGACGGTGATGCCCACCGTGGTTCCGAACCTGCTGATTAATGGTTCCTCGGGTATCGCGGTGGGCATGGCCACCAATATCCCGCCGCACAATCTGACCGAGGTGATCAATGCGCTGATCGCGCTGATTGCCGAGCCCGAACTCAGCATCGAAGACCTGATGCAGTACATCTCGGGCCCGGACTTCCCGACCGCCGGCATCATCAACGGCTCCTACGGCATCCGCGAGGCTTATCGCACCGGCCGCGGCCGCATTCTGGTGCGCGGCAAGGCCGACATCGAGACCGAGGGCAATCGCGAAGCGATCATCATCACCGAGCTGCCCTATCAGGTGAACAAGGCGCGGCTGATCGAGAAGATCGCCGAGCTGGCCAAGGCCAAGGAAATCGAGGGCATCGCTCCCGACGGTCTGCGCGACGAGTCCGACAAGGACGGCATGCGCGTGGTCATCGAGGTCAAGCGCGGCGAGAACGCCGAGGTGCTGCTGAACAAGCTGTACAAGCAGACCCAGCTGGAAACGGTGTTCGGCATCAATGTCGTGGCCCTGGTGGGCGGACAGCCGAAGACGCTGAATCTGAAGGAAATTCTGGACGCCTTCCTGCGCCATCGCCGGGAAGTGGTGACCCGCCGGACGATCTTCGATCTGCGCAAGGCGCGCTCGCGTGCCCACGTGCTCGAAGGCCTGACGGTGGCGCTGGCCAACATCGACGAGATGATCGAGCTGATCAAGTCGAGCAAGGATGCTCACGAGGCCCGCGAGCGCATGCTGGCGAAGCGCTGGGAACCCGGTCTGGTGCGGGCGCTGCTGGCATCGGCCGGTGCCGATCGCTCGCGTCCGGAGGATCTGTCCCCGGAAGAGGGTCTGTTCGAGGACGGTTACCAGCTGTCGGAGATCCAGGCCAAGGAAATCCTGGAGATGCGCCTGCAGCGCCTCACCGGTTTGGAGCAGGAAAAGCTCACCGATGAGTACCGCACCATTCTGGCCGCCATCACCGAGTTGTTCCGCATCCTGGAAGAGCCGGGTCGGCTGATGGAAGTGATCCAGGAAGAGCTGATCGCGATCCGTGACGAGTTCGGTGACGAGCGTCGCACCCGCATCGAACATTCGCAGTCGGATCTCGACATCCTCGATCTGATTCCGCCCGAGGACGTGGTGGTCACGCTTTCGCATTCGGGCTACATCAAGCGCCAGCCGCTGACGGTGTACCGCTCGCAGCGGCGCGGCGGTCGCGGCAAGTCGGCGACGGCGCTGAAGGATGAGGATTTCATCGAGCGTCTGTGGATCGCCAACACCCACGACACGCTGCTGGCCTTCACCGGCCATGGTCGGGTGTTCAAGCTGCCGGTGTATCAGGTACCCGAAGCCAGCGCCGGTTCGCGCGGTCGGCCTATCGTCAACATGCTGCCGCTGGAAGCGGGCGAGAAGATCCAGGCGGTGCTGCCGATCCATGAGTTCGTCGACAACCTCTACGTGTTCTTCGCTACCCGTCAGGGTGTGTGCAAGAAGACCACGCTCAGCGATTTCGCCAATGTGCGTGCCAATGGCATCCGCGCGGTCGAACTCGACGAGGGCGATGGCCTGGTCTCCGTGGCCCTGACCGATGGCACCCGCGACATCATGCTCTTCGGCAGTCACGGCAAGGCCGTGCGCTTCTCCGAGGATCTGGTGCGCTCCATGGGCCGCACCGCGCGTGGTGTGCGCGGCATGAAGTTCGGCGAAGGCGTCGATGACGCCCGCGTCGTGGCCATGATCATGGTCGATGGGGATGGCGACATCCTGACCGCCACGGCGCGCGGTTACGGCAAGCGCACGGCGGTGTCCGAGTTCCCCACCAAGGGTCGCGGCACCCAGGGCGTGATTGCCATCCAGACCAGCGAACGCAACGGCGAACTGGTGGGTGCGATCCAGCTCACCGACGCCCACGATGTGATGCTGATCTCCGACCAGGGCACCCTGGTGCGTACGCGCGCTTCGGAAATCTCCCAGGTCGGCCGCAATACCCAGGGCGTGACCCTGATCCGACTGCCGGAGGACGAGACCCTGGTCGGTCTGGAGCGTCTGGATGCGCTGGCCGAGGACGATGAGGATCAGGTCGAAGGCGGAACGGCGGGCGAGGGGGGCGCGGCCGACGCGGCTCCGGATGTCGCAGCCGATGTGCCCTCGGGTACCGATCCGGAAACGCCGCCCGCAGCCTGAGTCAGGGACGGCTGCGCCTGGGCGCAGCCGTTGCGGCGATAGCGACGGTCGAGGATTTGCTGGTCACGTCGTCCGCTTTGCGGCCTGCGTGACCAGCATCATTGGGTCACCGGCTTGCGCAAAAATTCTTGGCATCGCCTTCACGTCGCTTCGAGAAAACTGTGCAGGAACGATGACCGGGCCCCTCTGGCAGTGTGCAATGCACTGCGATGTCGGCATCGCGTGAACCCCATCACCGAATCCGACTCCCGAGGACGCTATGGAAGCGCTGTCGTTATTCCTGTTGAACGATTTTCTCGGCCAGGCGACCTGGCTGTGGCTGCTGTTCCTGACCATCGTCATCGGACTGCTGGCTTTTGATCTCGGCGTGTTGCACAAGGATCAGCGCGAGATTGAGGTGGGCGAGAGCCTGTGGTTGTCGGCGGGCTATATCAGCGTTGCCCTGATCTTCGGAGCCTGGATCTGGTCGCATCTGGGCGCGACCGCCGGAATGGCCTACTACACCGGCTTCCTGATTGAAAAATCGCTGTCGATGGACAATGTCTTCGTCATCGCCCTGATCTTCAGCTATTTCGCCATTCCCCGGAAGTACCAGCATCGGGTGCTGTTCTGGGGCATCCTCGGCGTGATCGTGCTGCGCGCGCTGATGATCGGCCTCGGTGCCGCGCTGGTCAGCGAATTCAGCTGGGTGCTGTATCTCTTTGGTGCCTTCCTGATCGCCACCGGCATCAAGATGCTGGTCGTGGCCGACAACATGCCGGACATCGAGAGCAACCCGATACTGAAATTCCTGCGCCGCCACCTGCGCGTGACCGAGCAGTTGCACGGACAGGATTTCATCGTGCACAAGCCCGACCCGGTCAGCGGTGCGCCGGTGCGCTACGCGACACCGCTGCTGCTGGCGCTGATCCTGATCGAACTGGCCGATCTGGTGTTCGCGGTGGATTCCATCCCGGCGATCTTCGCCATCACCCAGGATCCTTTCATCGTCTACACCTCCAACATCTTCGCCATTCTCGGCTTGCGAGCGCTGTACTTTGCGCTGGCGGCGATGATCCACCGCTTCCATTACCTCAAGTACGCGCTGGCGCTGGTGCTGGTCTTCATCGGCAGCAAGATCTTCCTGGTCAACATCATCGGCAAGACCCCGGCCTGGATCTCGCTGTCGGTGACCATCGGTCTGCTGGCAGCAGGCGTGGGTTATTCGCTGTATCGAACCCGCGGCCAGAACGCGCCAGCCGCGGTGCATTGATGCCTGCGCGTAGGTTGGGCAAAGCGCAGCGTGCCCAACAGCAGCAGCCAATGTTGGGCACGCTACGCTTTGCCCAACCTACGCTTGCACAGGGTCTTTCACCGATCCAGCCAGGTCACGTGGGCCCGTAGGGCCTGCGTGATCGGCTCCTCAGCTGGCCGTATCCGCCGCCTTGACCGCCACCGGTGCGGCTGTCGTCTTGTCCGCCTTGTTCTTGCGCGGAGCCTTGGCTGCCTTGGGCCTGGGCGCCGGTTCGGCGGCCGCCTTCCTGGCTGTGGGCTTCGGCTTGGCCGCATCGGTTTTCGCGGCGGCCGGCGCCGCTGGCTTCGGCTTGGTGCTCACTTTTCCGGGTTTTGCCGCATCCGCTTTCGCCACGGCAGACTCCGCCGAAGCTGCTGGCTCGGCCTTGCTGGCAGCCTTGCTGCCGCGCTTGCTCGCAGGCTGGGTGGCTTTCGCAAGCGGCGCCGTCGCCGCAGCCTTCTTCGCCCGGGATTTACGCACCGGCGCCGGCTTTTGCGAGGCACCGAGCAGCAGTGTTTCCAGCTCTTCCAGCGCCTTGCCGGTGTAGGTGGCCAGCCGCTGCATGTGCGGCAGGGTGTCGCGGCAGCCGGTAAATCCAAAGGCGAGGTTGCCGGCATAGCTCTGGCAGGTGATGTTCAGCGCCTGTCCGTGGGTCACCAGCGATACCGGATAGGCCGCCTCCAGACGGGCGCCACGGTAGTACAGCGGCTTGTCGGGGCCGGGCACATTGGAGATCGTGATGTTGAACATCGGTCGGGTGCGTCCGCCCACGCCGCTCAGCAGTGACAGCATGTAGGGCGCCATCAGCAGCATGGTGTACTGGGTCATCGCCTTCTTGGGCAGGTTCTGCACGTGGGTCTTGGCGCGCCGGGTGGATGCGGTGATGGCTTCCAGACGTTCGCGCGGATCGTCGATGTCGGTACCCAGCGTGGAGATGATGAAGGTGATGGCATTGCCCATGCCTTCGTCGTCCTTGGGCCGCACCGAGACCGGAATGCCCGCCGTCAGCGGCTTGTCCGGCAGTTCGCCCAATTCCACCAGGAAGCGCCGCAGCGCGCCGCCGCACAGTGCCAGCACCACATCGTTCACGGTGGCGCCGCCGGCATCGGCCAGCTTCTTCAGGCGCGCCAGTTCGAAGCGCTGCGTGGCAAAGCGGCGAGCCCCGTGAATGCGGCCATTGATGATCGACGTCGGTGTGTCGAAGGGAACCTGCAGGGTTTCTTCCTTGTTGCGCAAGGCGCCGATCATCGAGCCGAAGGCGCGAGCGATGTCGGGCAGTGACCCGACCTGTTCGCGCACCATGTCGGCAACCCCGGCGATGACCTGGGCCGGCGTCGGCGCCGGCTTGCGACTGCGCCGGCCTGCACCTTTGGCGGGTGCGCCCGCTGACCAGAAAGCCGGCAGCTTGCGACTGGATTTCTCGTCGCCAGTCATGGCCCGTTCCAGCAACTTGATGCCGCCGATGCCATCGACCAGTGAATGGTGCATCTTCACGTACAGGGCAAACTCGTTGTTGGCCAGACCCTCGATCAGATTGCATTCCCAGGGCGGTCGGGTCAGATCCAGCGGTTGACTGTGCAGGCGCGCGATCAGCTGTCCGAGCTCGCGCTCGCCGCCGGGCTTGGGCAGCGCCGAATGGCGCACATGGTGCTCGAGATCGATGTCGCTTTCGATCTCCCAGGCCGGCATCAGGCCCTTGAGACTGGTGGCGCGCAGGCGCTGATTCCACGGCGCGGTGAATTTGCGCGAACCGCGAAAATCAGCCATCAGCTTGCGCAGATAGTCCGGCGCGGCGTCCGCCGGCAGCGAGAAGCGCAACAGACCGCCGACGTGCATCGGCGTATCGCGCGATTCCACCATCAACCAGGAAGCGTCGAGCGGATTCAGCGTCTTGGTGGTCATCGGCAGATTCCAGCGTGAGAGTCATCGACTAGCATGCTATCGAACGGCTGTGGATGCCAGTCCGGGTGGGGTGGTTGTCGGTTGTCGGTTGTCGGTTGTGGGTTGTGGGTTGTGGGCTGTGGGTTGTGGGTTGTCGGTTGTGGGTTGTCGGTTGTCGGTTGTGGGAGCGGACTCTGTCCGCGATGGCTGTGGATAGCGACAGCGCCACCAGCCGGTTTACGCGGAGACTCGGAGAAAGTCCGGAGGCGGCTTTGGTAGGTCCAGACAAGTCTGGACCTACCAAAGCGGGAGAGGCCTCCAGACAAGTCTGGACCTACGAGAGCGGGAGAGGCGTCCAGACCAGTCCGGACCCGAAGTGCCGGCCTGCTGATCAGCGTTGGGCCGCGGGCAACACCATGGCTGGCAGGCGCAGGACGGT
>JBFWOF010000071.1:0-25268 GCA_050250665.1 Lysobacterales bacterium
CGCCCGGAGAGCCGCACACCCTGCCGAGCAAGCTCGGCACTACCAAAGCCTCGTACACCACAGCTCTGGTTTCGCGGAGCTTGCTCCGCTGCTTCTGCTGGGCTTTGGCTCTTGCTCTTCGCACCGCCCGAAAAGCCGCACATCCTGCCGAGCGAGCTCGGCACTACCAGAGCCTCGTACACCAAAGCTTTGGTAGAGCGGAGCTTGCTCCGCTGCTTCTGCTGGGCTTTGGCTCTTGCTCTTCGCACCGCCCGAAAAGCCGCACATCCTGCCGAGCAAGCTCGGCACTACCAGAGCCTCGTACACCACGGCTTTGGTACAGCGGAGCTTGCTCCGCTGCTTCTGCTGGGCTTTGGCTCTTGCTCTTCAAACCACGCCAAGAGCCGCACACCGTGCCGAGCAAGCTCGGCACTTCCAAGGCCCCGTACACCGACGCTCTGGTTGCACCCGATCGCAGAGGGTGCAACGATTCGATCCAGACTGTTTCGGATGATCGGATCATGGCCAAAAATCGGTGGCTGTCAGCCCTGTGTCTGTTGACGATGGTCCTGAGCGCATTCGCTCCGGGACTCGCTGCCCAGGAAATGATCAATCTGAGATTGAACGGCCGTCCGGTCACCTTGCCGGTGGAAACACCGGTGCTGATCGATCAGGTGCCGGGCACCCTGGCCGATCTGCGCGGCTATCCCGATGGCCTGCAGATGGAATGGACACGCCAGCTCGGCCCGCAGAAGGGGCTCGGCAATCCGGTCTTCAGCTTCAGGCTGATCGGACCGGTCACCAGCACCACGCCCCTTCGGGTGCTGGGCCAGTCGATCACGGTCAATGGCGACACCGTCCTGGCGGGTGTGGGCCCGGACCTGAACCTGCCGGTGAACACGCCGGTGGTGGTGGCTGGCTTGCTCGACCCCAACGGCAGCGTGCTGGCGACGCTGATCGAACGCCGCGGCCAATTCGGGCAGACCTTTCTGTTGAGCGGGCCGGTACAGGCCATCGATGCCAACCAGTCGCAGGTACTGGTGGGAAGCCAATGGGTGAGCTATGCCGGCGTCAGTTTCATTCTCTGTACGGAACCGCTGCCGCAAGTAGGCGAGTTCCTTGCCGTGCGCGCCCAGGCGCAGCCCGATTTCCAGCCGGGCACGGTGCTGACACAGGTGATCTCAGGCTACTGCCTGACCCCGGTGCCACCCGGTACGGCTGGCGCCTCCGGCATGCTGGAGGGAATCATCACCCAGGTCGTGGACGCCAACCATTTTCGGATTGGCTCCTTGCAGGTGCTGGTGTCCACCGTGACCCAGTTCGTCTTCGGCGGGCGTGATGAACTGGCGGTGGGCATGCCGGTGATCGTCGAGGGCAGCTATATCGACGCCCAGGAATTCGACGCGGCGGTCATCGAATATGTGCGGCCGGTGGTGCGCTTCCAGGTGCCGGTGACGCCGGCACAGGTCACGCCTGGGGTGTCGATCAGTCCTTATGACCTGCTCGTGCGCGCCAGTCCGCAGGCGCGCGACGAGGACCTGATTCTGGCCAATGGCTTGACCCAGAGCCGTCAGGTCGAAGTCCGTGGCTACATCGACGGCCTCGGGCGGCTTTACGCCACCCGGGTGCGCGATCGCGGCAACCCGAACAACAACGCCGTACGCCTGCGCGGACCCGTCCAGACCATTGCCGATCCGCTGCTGACCATCCAGGGCCTGACGGTAGACACCACGGGGGTGAACATCTTCGACGAGTTCGGCGTGTTCATGACCCGACCGCAGTTCTTTGCGGCCCTGCAGCTGAACGATCTGGTCGACTTCAGCGGCGCCAGCTACAACCCGGCGACGCGTACGCTCAGCGGCGGCACCATGGTCTACATTGGCGCCGAACCGCTACCGCCGCCATTGCCCGAACGCGGCAACCTGCCTTTCATCAACAATGGCACGGTGTCGGGCTATTCCGATTCCACGCCCTTGTTCAGGGATGGTTTCGAGGGTTAGTCCAGCTTGCGGGGAAAGCCATGTTGGCTTGAGCAGCGCGCGGGTCATGGGTCGGCGCGGATGGCGCTGTTGTAGGTCCAGACTGGTCTGGACGCTCTTCGCTCGGAGATGAAGAAGCTCTGAGGAGGGACGCGCGCCTGCGCGGCCGCTCTTGGGCTTCAGGCAAGGCCAAGCGGCGCCGCAGCGTGGCGCCGTCCACTATGGTGGTGTGAGCCCATGTCCCAAGTCATTGAGGCGTCATTGCGAGGAGCGCAGCGACGAAGCAATCCAGTGCTTCTGCGGCTGTGTGCCTGGATTGCTTCGCTGCGCTCGCAATGACGCCGGGGGTTCATCGCCGATGACAATAAGCCCCGGTGAGCCGCTGCGCGGCACATCGGGCTACGCGCACCAGGCGGGTGCATGGCCAGTGCGCGGTGCCGGGCCGAAACAGGCCGCTCGCCGTCGCGACACACGACCTATGCTCTCTTGATGACCCCGATGATCGCCAGCACCACCACGGCGCCGATGGTGGCGTTGATGATGGCGCCGATGATGCCGCCGCCGATGGCCAGTCCCAGCACGCCGCCGAGCAGCCAGCCGCCGACATAGGCGCCGATGATGCCGACGACGATATTGCCGACCAGACCCAGTCCGCGGCCACGCATCAGCTGTCCGGCCAGCCAGCCGGCAACGGCTCCGATCAACAGGAAGATCAACAGTGCGGTGACGGTCATGGCAACTGCTCCTCATCGGTTCTGGAGCGACTACGATTCACTGCTTCGGCTCATGCTGCAAGCCGAAGTTCGATCTGCACTGGTCCCGGACGGCAGCCTCTCGTAAAGTGTGGGCATCCATTTAAGCTCGAGGGCACTCATGGCATTGGCAACCTTGTATGCGGATCATCTGCGTGAACAGATGCGCCGTGCCGACGTGGCGCTGGAGCGTGCCGGCTTCGACCATCTGCTGATTCCCAGCGGGGTTGAGCGCTACGGCTTTCTGGATGACCAGACCTATCCCTTCCGGCCCAATCCGCATTTCCTGTCCTGGCTGCCGCTGACTCAGCACCCCAGCTGCTGGATTGCCTACACGCCCGGTCAGCGCCCGGTGCTGGCCTACTACCAGCCCGAGGACTACTGGCATGTGCCGCCGGCTGCGCCATCCGGATTCTGGGTGGAGCATTTCGATCTGCAAGTGATCCGCTCGCCGGAAGAGGCCGCGCAGTTTCTGCCGGCGGCTGCGCGGGCAGCCATCATCGGCGAGGACAATGCCGCCATAGCCGGCTATGTGCCGAACAACCCCGAGGAGGCGCTGGCCTATCTGCACTATCACCGAGCCCGCAAGACGCCTTACGAACTGGAGCAGCTGCGCGTTGCCAGCCGCCGCGGCGCCCGCGGCCATCTCGCTGCCGAATCGGCTTTCCGGGCAGGCGCGTCCGAGCACGAAATCCATCTGGCCTTCTGTGCCGCCGCCGGTCATACCGATCACGGGCTGCCGTACGCCAACATCGTGGCCCTGAACGAGCACGGTGCCATCCTGCATTACCACCACACGCCAGCACCGCGGCCGGCAGAGTCGCGCAGTTTCCTGATCGATGCCGGCGGCAGTGAGGCCGGCTACGGCAGTGACATCACCCGCACCCATGCCCGCGATCCGGGTCTGTTCGCCGATCTGATCGGGCAGATGGACGAGTTGCAGCAGGGGCTGGTGGCCGAAGTTCGTGCCGGCCGCGACTATCGCGAGCTGCATCTGCAGTGCCACCATCGGCTGGGCGGAATCCTGCAGCAAAGCGGCATCGTCAACATGAGTCCCGAGGCCCAGGTCGAGCGTGGAATCACCAGCGTGTTCTTCCCGCATGGTCTGGGACATTTTCTGGGCTTGCAGGTGCATGACGTCGGCGGATTCCAGCGCGACGACCGCGGCGGCGAGATCCCCAAGCCTGCCGGGCATCCCTATCTGCGCCTGACCCGCACGCTGGAGCCCGGTCATGTAGTCACCATCGAGCCTGGCCTCTATTTCATTCCGATGCTGCTGGCCAACTTGCGCAATTCGGCCGACGCTGCCCAGGTCGGCTGGGCATTGATCGACACGCTGCTGCCCTTTGGCGGTATCCGCATCGAAGATGATGTCCATGTCACCGAAGGCGAGCCGGAGAACCTCAGCCGCGACGCCTTCCGGGCATTGGCGGCCTGAGCCATGCCGCCGATGACCGCAGAGCGCCTCACCAACGCGCTGCAACATCGGCTGGAAGCGCTCTACGATCTGGATCTGCCGGCGCGGGTGGCCGACCACGTCTTCAGCGACGCCGAACTGGCACAGCGCTTGCGCGGCGCCGGACAACGGCCGGCCCGCGAACAGCTGCTGTTGCAGCAAGGGGGCGATGAGCTGTCGCTCAGCCTGTATCTGGATCGCCAGCTGTTGCAGCCGCTGATCGAGCGCAATCCGCTGCGCGCCTTCGAGCTCGATCTGCTGGACGCTTTCGCGGCGGTCATCGAGGGCGTCAGTCATTTTGTCTGCGTGGTCTGGCACGCGCTGCACCAGCGTCCATGCACGCAGCTGGAACTGGAGCTGCAGGCAGAAGTCGACAAGTTCGCGCTGCTGCACCAGCTCTGGCGCGAACAGCGCGCCGACAGCCCGCAGCCGCTGCTGGCCTGTTTGTTCGAGAACATTCGCTTCGAGCATGGCCTGGATGCGGTGGAGAGCGAGCGCTACCGGCTGGCCAGCCATTATGCGGAGCGCTATTGCGGCGCCATGCAGCAACGCTTCCAGGGTCGGTTGGACCACCCGCAGGCGCGCACCCAGCTGCGCCGTTTCTATCGCAGTCCCCAGACGGAAAAGGTGCGCTGCGCATTGTCGGCTTAACCCCGTTGCGCGCATCGGTGCGTTTCTCGGATCAACCCGGCCAGTTCCGGCCGGCCCAGACCCGAAGGAATCGCCATGAAACTCTGTCTTCGTCCCTTGCCCCTGGTGTTGGCCATGAGCGCCGCGCTGGCGCTCGGTGCCTGTGCCCGCAATAATGCGGCACCCGAGAGCGCCCGCGCCGATGCTCCGGAGCGGCGCCAGAATGAGTCGCGGGCCGATGCCCGTGACGAGTTGCTGGCCAAGGAGGAAGGCCGGGCCAGGCCGCGTTCGCAGCCACCGCAGGAATCGAAGGTGGTTGCCCCGTTGGTCTCCCAGACCGGAATGGCGGTGGGCGCGGTGGCCCCCGCACCGACGAATCTGCCCAGTGGGCCCTTGAACCGGTCCGGCGCCGGCGAGCCCACCGATACCGAGCGCTATGCCGACATCACGCCCAATGCGGTGATCGCTGCCAGCGAGCAGCCGGTGTCGACCTTTTCCGTCGACGTCGATACCGGCGCCTACAGCAATGTGCGGCGTTTCCTCGATCAGGGCCAGTTGCCGCCCACCGATGCCGTGCGCATCGAGGAGTTCATCAACTACTTCGACTATGCCTATCCGACGCCGGACAGCCGCGATCAACCCTTCAGCGTCAACACCGAGTTGGCGCTGGCTCCGTGGAACCAGCAGCGCTGGCTGCTGCAGGTGGGCATGAAGGGCTTCGAAGTGCCGCTGGAACAGCTGCCGGCGAGCAATCTGGTGTTCCTGCTGGATGTCTCCGGTTCGATGCAGAGCGCCGACAAGCTGCCGCTGGTCAAGCAGGCGCTGAAGCTGGTGGTCGAACAGATGCGGCCGCAGGATCACATCGCCATCGTGGTCTATGCCGGCGCTGCCGGTCTGGTGCTGCCGTCGACCTCCGGCGCCGACAAGGCGCAGATCATTGCTTCACTGGATGCACTGGAAGCGGGCGGTTCGACCAATGGCGGGCAGGGCATCCAGCTGGCCTATCAGGTGGCCCGCGAGCAGTTTGTCGAGGGCGGCGTCAATCGCGTGATCTTGGCCACCGATGGCGATTTCAACGTCGGCATGGTCGATCAGCAGGACCTTGAAGACCTGGTGACCCGCGAGCGCAAGAGCGGCATCGCCCTGACCACGCTCGGCTTTGGCCAGGGCAACTACAACGACCAGATCGCCGAACGTCTGGCCGATCTGGGCGACGGCAATCACGCCTACATCGATACCGAACGCGAGGCCCGCAAGGTGCTGGTGACCGAACTCAGCGCCAACCTGCTGACCATCGCCAAGGATGTGAAGATACAGGTCGAGTTCAATCCGGCAGTGGTTGCCGAGTACCGCCTGATCGGCTACGAAAACCGGATGCTGGCGCGCGAGGATTTCAACAATGATGCCGTCGATGCCGGCGAGATCGGTGCCGGCCACACGGTCACCGCCCTGTACGAGCTGACGCCGGTGGGATCACCGGCCTTGCGACTGCCGCCGCTGCGCTACTCCGGCAGTGCGCAGGTTCAGGGCAAGTCCTCGGAAGTTGCTTTCGTGAAGCTGCGCTACAAGCTGCCCGAGCAGGAGCGCAGCCGCCTGATCGAGCAGACGGTCGCACGTCCGCGTCAGATCGGCGCCGGCTCTGCGCAGCTGCAGCTGGCAGCGGCCGTGGCCGCTTTCGGCGAGGCCCTGCGCGGCGGCAAGTACCTGGATGGATTCGCGCTCGGTGCCATCGCCGGGCTGGTGGCGGAACACCGCGGCCAGGACCGCTTTGGCATGGTCGCCGAACTCGAGGATCTGGTGCGCAAGGGCGATGTACTCAGCGGTGGAGAGGCTCCGGCGCAGATCGCCGTGGCGCGCTGATCGCGGATGAATCCGCTCCCACAGGGGGGTCCCTGTGGGAGCGGGCTCTGCCCGCGAATGCTCTTCAGCCAGTAACAGGCCAGAAGCTGGACGCGAAGGACGCGAAGGAAAAGCAGAAAGGACACGAAGAAGAGCCGATTCAGGCATGGCGCCGGACGTGAGATCCGTTCTGCTCTGGCGGCGGGCTTGTTCGCGTAACAGAGACCTAGAAGTAGGTCACGTTGACCCGAAGGGTCTACGTGACAGCTTTGCCAGCCACTCAGGCCGCGCCGCGGCCAATGTGGCCTGTGGCACGTGCAAATATTCTCCTGGCTCTTCTTGCTGCTTTTCCTTCGCGACCTTCGCGTCCCGCTCTTTTTCAGGGTCCCCTTGGAGAGTTCCCGGCATGGCTGGTCGCGGATGAATCCGCTCCCACAGGGGGTCGCGACGCAAGGTCGCTCCTACTCCCAGAGGGTGACTTTAGTGGCGCTGAGGGTGTAAGCCGAGGCGGCGATGTCGTTCTTGATGGTCTCGACATTGAGCGTGCCTTCAATCCAGTAGGCGTCGTAGATCTCGGTGACCGGGATCGGCTTGGCCAGTCGCGCCAGGATGATCTGGTTGGGTGGCGGCGGCGGCACGTGGATGCAGGCGCCGAAGTAGGGCACGATGAAGAACTCGCTCATCTGGTTGTCGCTGTCGACCTCGACTGGCACGATGTAGCCGGCGATTCTGACCTGGCTGCCGTCCAGTTCCTTGATGACCTCGAAGCTGCCGGTCTGCTCGGCCTTGAACATGCCGTCGTGGACCACGGTGGGTGCTTCCATCAGCGCGTCCACTTCGTCCTTGGGCATCAGTTCCAGCCAGTCGAGTTCGCGCGGCGTGGATTCCGCCGCGAGCACGCCGCAGCTGGTCAGAAGCAGAAGAGATAGCAACAGCAAACGCATGCGCTTGGTTCCGGTCAAAGAGGTTCAGGATTGAATGGTCAGGCCGTCGGCCAGTGATCGCCGATAGGCCAGCCAGGCCGGAATCAGACCGGCGATGAGGCCGCCGGCGAGTACCGCCAACGTCAAGGCTAGCTCGCGCGACGTGAACGCGAAGGGAGCCAGATACAGCCCGAATTGCGATGCCACCCAGGGCGCAGCCAGCAGCATACCGATCACCATCATCAGCGCACCGAGCATTGCTCCCAGGGCCGTGATGGTGGTCGATTCCAGCAGCAACAGCCTGGCGATCTGCCAGGGTCGGGCGCCCAGCGCACGCAGGATGGCCATCTCGCGGCGACGTTCGTTCAGCGTGGTGACCAGGGCCGTGCTCATTCCCAGCAGCCCGGCCAGCACCACGCAGATCGAGATCAGCATCAATGCCGACTCGGCCACGCCCACCAGACTCCACAGTTGCGTCAGCGTGTAGGCCGGCATGATCGCCAGCAGCGGTTCGCCGGCATAGTTGTTGATCTGGCGCTGCAAGGCGAGCGCGGCTGTCCGGTTCTTCAGGCCGACGAAAACCGCCGTGATGCTCTCGGGCTTGTATTGGTCCTGATCTTGGCCGTGATCGTGATCGTGGCCGTGGTCGTGGTCGCGATCAGGCCCGCGCCTGGGCATGCGCACGCCGTGCTGCCAGTCGGCGTGGATGGCTTCCAGGCTCTCCAGTGACACGTGCACGGTGCGGTCGACCGGCGTTCCAGTGGCGGCGAGTATGCCGACCACGCGGAAGGGTTGATCGTCGTGCACCATGACGTCGTGATTGCCGCCGCCATGGGCAACGACGATCGAGTCGCCCACCCGGTAGCCGAGCTTGGTCGCCACCGTGGCCCCGACCACCGCCTCGTGCAGCGCCTTGAAGGGCGCGCCCTCGGCAAAGTTCAGCGCCTGTGCCCGGCCGTGGCGGTAGTGCTCGAAGTAGGCGACGGTGGTGCCCATCACCCGAAAGCCGCGGTGCGAGTCGCCCAGAGAAATCGGAATCGCCCAGGCAATCTGCGGCTGCGCCGCCAGTTCCTCGAAGGTGCTGTAGCGGATGTTGTTGCTGGCATCGCCGATGCGGAACACCGAATACAGCAGCAGTTGCACCGGGCCGCTGCGGGCACCGACGATCAGATCGGTGCCGGAAATGGTGCTGGCAAAGCTCGCCCGCGTTTGCACCCGTACCCGCTCGACCAATAGCAGCAGAGCCACGCTGATGGCGACCGTGAACAGGGTCAGGCCGACGGCGAGGCGCCGGTTCCAGAGGCTGGCGGTGGCAATGCGCAGCAGCATCAGCCCGGCCTCGCACGATTGATGGCGCTGAGTTCGATGCGGCGATCGAACTGAGCCTCCAGACTGCGATCGTGACTGACAAACAGCAGCGCGGCGCCGACGCGACGGCATTCTTCGAACAGCAGGGTCAGGAACTGGTCACGGCTGTCGCTGTCCAGTGCCGAGGTCGGCTCATCGGCGATCACCAGTTCCGGGGCGCCGATCAGTGCCCGTGCGGCGGCGACGCGTTGCTGCTGTCCGACCGACAGCGTTGACGCCGGTCGCCCGGCCAGTTCGGCCGGATCCAGCTGCAGGCGCTGCAGTAGTTGTTCGGCCTTGAGCGCACCGGCGGCACTGCTGCGCTCGCGACGCCGGCGCGAGAAGCCACAGGCCAGATCGACGTTGGACTTCGCATCCAAATAAGGCAGCAGATTGAATTGCTGGAAGATGTAGCCGACATGATCGGCGCGCAAGCGATCCCGCTGCGCCGGCCGCAGAGTTTCCAGCGCCTTGCCCAGCAGGCGGATCGAGCCGCTGGCCGGCACCAGCACGCCACCGATCAGATTCAGCAGCGTGCTCTTGCCGGAGCCGCTGGCGCCGCGCAGCAACAGAGTTTCGCCGGCCTCCAGATGCAGATGCTCCAGATCGAGCAGGATCTGGTCTGGGTGCCAGCCAAAGCGCAGATGATCAATGGTCAGCAACGGGGACACGGCAGCGCGTTCATCGGAGATTGTCGGGCACCAACGTTATACTGTTACACTATCGCCGCATCCACGTGATTGTCGAATGAGCATGGCGCAGCACCCCAAACATCGCGGATCGGTGAGCCTGGACGGGCTCGGCGCCGGCGTTTCGCTGGCCTGCGCGGTGCATTGCGCGGCGATCCCGTTGATCTTCGGCCTGATACCCAGTCTGCAACTGGCGCTGCAATCCTGGGACAGCGAGTGGCAGACCCTGGCGCGATGGCTGCTGTGGACCCACGAGGCCGAGCGCGTCTTTGTGTCCCTGGTGCTGGTTTTCGCCAGCACGGTGCTGATCCGCGGCTTCCTGAAACACCGCCAGTCGGCGCCACTGCTGATCGGCGCCATCGCCGCTTTGGGCCTGATCGGCGGTGCCTTCGGTCACTGGCACAGTGAGGATCTGCTGCATGTGTCGCTGCAGGTGGGCGGAGGTCTGGCGCTGGCTGCGGCGCACATCGTCAATCTGCGTTGCCTGCGCCGCGCCGGCCTGCACTCGCACAAGCGGGACGACAGCGTTTTCGCGACGGCCGCCGCGCGCTGAGGCCCTCGGTCGCGCAAGCGTAACCGCAACGCTGCGGGTGACTGCGCTCATCCGCCCTCCAGCTTCTCCGCCAACTCCAGCCATTCGTGCTCGATCTGCTCGCGCGCCGCGCTGGCTTCGGCCCGGGCCTGCTCCAGTCGCACCAGTTCCAGTGCATTGCTGCCCTGATGGGTCGCGGCATCGACCAGGGCCTGCTCCGCGGCGCGCTCGGCCGCCGTCAGCTTTTCAACCTGTTCTTCCAGACGCTTCAGACGATTGCTGAGCGCCCGTCTTTCCTTGTGGTCGATGGCCGGGGCAGAGGGATTGGCGCCCGGCGTCGCCGCCGGGGCACTGCTGCTGCCCGGTGAGCCCTCACCGCGCAACAGGCGCGCATAGCTGTCCAGATCCTCGTCGAAGTCACTGACACCACCGGCATAGACCCGCAGATAGCGCTCGCAGCAGCTCTCCAGCAGCGCCCGGTCATGGCTGACCAAGACCACGGCGCCCGGGAAATCCTGCAGCGCCTCGACCAGTGCGGCCCGGGCCGCCATGTCCAGATGGTTGGTGGGCTCGTCCAGCAGCAGCAGATTGGGCTTGTGGGCCAGCAGCAGTGCCAGTGCCAGACGTGCCTTCTCGCCGCCGGAGCGCGGCCCGACCGGCGTGGTCGCCAGCTCACCGCCGTAGCCAAAGCCACCCAGATAGTCGCGCGCCATCTGATCCGACCAGCCCGGCACATTCTCGCGGGTCAGCGCCAGCGGCGTGGCCTCGGCGGGCAGTTCCTCCACCTGCGATTGGGCGAAATAGCCGATGGCCAGATCGCGCGCTGGCTTGCGTTCGCCGGACATCGGTTCCAGCACGCCGGCCAGCAATTTCATCAGCGTCGACTTGCCGGCACCGTTGCGGCCGAGCAGGCCGACCCGGTCGCCGGGTTCCAGAAACACCGAGACGCCCTCCAGCACACGGCGCTCGCCATAGCCGGCCGCGACCTTCTGGATGCTGAGCAGCGGATCGGGCAGCTTGGCGGGCGTCGGCACCGTCCAGTGCACTTCCGATTCTTCGGCCGGCACCGGTGCCGCATGCAGCTTCTCCAGTGCCTTGACCCGGCTCTGAGCCTGCCTGGCCTTGGTGGCCTTGGCCTTGAAGCGATCGACGAAGCGCTGCAGGTGGGCGCGCTTGATTTCGATCTGGGCGGCTTCCTTGCGTGCCTGCTCGATCCGCGCGGCGCGCTGGCGGGCAAAGGCCGAGAAGGCGCCGACGAAGAGTTCGGCGCTGCTGCCATCCAGATATAGCGTGTGGGTGCACACCGAGTCGAGGAAATCGCGGTCATGCGAGATCACCAGCAGCGTGCCCTTGTAGCGTTTCAGCCAGCCCTCCAGCCACAGCACCGTGTCCAGGTCCAGATGGTTGGTGGGCTCATCCAGCAGCAGCAGATCCGATCTGCACATCAGCGTGCGAGCCAGCGCCAGACGCATGCGCCAGCCGCCGGAGAACTCGTTGACGCCGCGGCCCAGATCGCCGTCCGAGAAGCCCAGTCCGCGCAGCAACTGGGCGGCGCGCGCCTCGGCGTCCCAGTTGCCGGCGTGATCCAGCGCTTCCGCCAGATGCGCCAGCTCATGGCCGTCGGCATGCTGCTGCGCCTGTTCCCAACGCTGGCGCAGGCTCACCAAGTCTTCGTCACCGGCCAATGCATAGGCCAGTGCTGTTTGCTCGCTGTGTGGCATATGCTGGGCCACGCTGGCCTGCACCCAATGGCCGGGCACCATCAAGGAGCCCGAATCGGGAGCGAGGCCGCCGGCGATGGCCGCGAACAGCGAGGACTTGCCGCTGCCATTGCGACCGACGACGCCGACCCGGCTGCCGGGTGGCAGGTCAAAGGTTGCGGCCTGGATCAGCGCGCGGCTGCCTCGCGCCAGGGTCATCGATTGCGCCCTGATCATGGGCGCCGACCCGAAATTGCCCGATTAGTTCCCTGTATGCCCAGCACGTGTGTTTGCCGAAGTTCAGTCGTAGACCGCAGAATAGCGGGCTTGGGAAGCCAAAGTGCGGGCGGCGAGCGTGTCGCCAATGCCGCAGACTCCGCTCCTGAATCCGGTTCCTCATTCCGACTACAGCCCCTAAAGGACATCATCGATGAAATCACTGCTCTCCAAGAGTGCTATCGCGCTCGCACTCGGTACCGCCCTGATCGCGCTGCCGGCGCTGGCCATGGATCCGGCCCTGAAGACCGACAAGGACAAGAACAGCTACATGATCGGCATGCTCTGGGGCAAGCAGCTTCAGGACATCAAGGGCGATGTCGACATGGCCATGGTGCAGAAGGGTCTGGCCGACTCCTTCGCCGGCGAGAAGACGCTGATGAGCGAAGAAGAAGCGCAGAAGGTCAGCGGTGACTTCCGCACCATGCTGCAGGGCAAGCGCGAAGCCGAGCGCGCCA
The DNA here is from genome assembly GCA_050250665.1 of Lysobacterales bacterium. Classification (GTDB taxonomy): domain Bacteria; phylum Pseudomonadota; class Gammaproteobacteria; order Xanthomonadales; family SZUA-5; genus JADKFD01. The sequence continues at coordinate 12,561 of JBFWOF010000071.1, forward strand.
AGGCAGCCGCCGAGAACAAGGCCAAGGGTGACGAGTTCCTGGCCAAGAACAAGACCGTTGCCGGCGTGAAGACCACCGAGAGCGGTCTGCAGTACATGGTGCTGACCGAAGGCACGGGTGCCAAGCCCAAGGCCACCGATCAGGTCAAGGTCGATTATGTGGGCACGCTGATCAACGGCACCAAGTTCGATTCCAGCATCGATCGCGGCCAGCCGGCCACCTTCCCGCTGAACGGCGTGATTCCGGGCTGGACCGAAGGTCTGCAGCTGATGACGGTCGGCAGCAAGTACAAGTTCTTCATCCCGGGCAATCTGGCCTACGGTGAGCAGGGTCAGCCGCAGGGCGGCATCGGCCCGAACGAAGTGCTGATCTTCGAAGTCGAGCTCAAGGAAATCCTGAACTGATCGAAGTCTGATCAGTAGCAGTGCAGAAGCCGCCGCGAGGCGGCTTTTGCGTTCGTGGGTCCGGGAAGCGCCGGGACGCGGGACACCGGGCACGGGGCACGGGAAAGGCCGGGCTACAGGCGGGTGGCGGCTTTGAGGAGGGACGCGCGCCTGCGCAGCCGCTGTAGCTCTGAGCACAAGCATATCGACGCCAAAACGCGACACCGTCCAGCGGCGCAGGTGCCCGTGACCTAACGCGGCGCCGGCGCGAGGCGCAATCGCGGACAGAGTCCGCTCCCACAACCCACAACCCACAACCGACAACCCGCATTTCGAGGTGTCGCTCGCGGTCTTCGCCGCTATAGTCGGCCCCCATCGGGCCAGTGGCGGCGCCAGCGGGCGCCCCGGAAGGCTCATGTTCGAGCGAGCAAGGCATGCGTGTAGCGATTTTTGGTACCGGTTATGTGGGTCTGGTCACGGGCGCCTGCCTGGCGGAGGCCGGCAATCAGGTCATCTGCGTGGACGTGGACGCGGCCAAGATCGAGCGTCTCAACCGCGGCGAGATTCCCATCTACGAGCCCGGACTGGAAGATCTGGTCGAACGCAATCGCCAATCCGGCCTGCTGCGCTTCACCACCGACGCCGCCACGGCGACCGCGCACGGCGAGATCATCTTCATCGCCGTGGGCACCCCGCCCGATGAAGACGGCAGCGCCGATCTGCGCTATGTGCTGTCGGTGGCGCGCGACATCGGTACCCATCTTTCGCGCTATGCGGTCGTGGTCAACAAGTCGACGGTGCCAGTGGGTACGGCCGATCGGGTGCGCGCGGCCATTGCCGCCACGCTGGCTGCCCGCGGCGTCGACGTCGCCTACGACGTGGTCTCCAATCCCGAATTCCTCAAGGAAGGCGATGCCGTCAAGGACTGCATGAAGCCCGATCGCATCGTCATCGGCAGCAGCAGCGCCACCGCGATCGCCGCGCTGAAGACCCTGTACGCGCCCTTCAACCGCAATCATGAGCGCCTGGTACTGATGGACGAGCGCTCGGCGGAGCTGACCAAGTATGCCGCCAACGCCATGTTGGCCACCAAGATCAGTTTCATGAATGAAGTGGCCAACATCGCCGAACGGGTGGGCGCCGATGTCGAAGCGGTACGCCTGGGCATAGGCTCCGATCCGCGCATTGGCTACGCCTTCATCTATCCCGGCATCGGCTATGGTGGGTCCTGCTTTCCCAAGGATGTGCAGGCACTCGGTCGTACTGCCCGCGGCGTCGGCTACGAGGCCCGCATCCTGAATGCCGTCGAGGCCGTCAACTACGACCAGAAGTCCAAGTTGTACGCGCAGATGGAAACGCATTTCGGCGGCAATCTGAAAGGTCGCACCATCGCCATCTGGGGCCTGTCGTTCAAGCCCAACACCGATGACATGCGCGAGGCGCCCAGCCGCACGCTGATGGAGGCCCTGTGGGCCGCCGGCGCGCGGGTGCGGGCCTTTGATCCCGAAGCCGCCAACGAAGCCCGGCGGGTATTCGGCGAGCGCGATGACCTGGTGCTGGTCGACGAGGCCATGAATGCGCTCGACGGTGCTGACGCCCTGGCCATCGTGACCGAGTGGAAGGCCTTCTGGAGTCCCGATTTCGCGCGCATCGCTGCTGCCATGAGCGCCCCGGTGCTGTTCGATGGTCGCAACATCTACGACCCCAAGGTGGTGGAGGGGGCCGGTATTGCCTACTACGGCATCGGCCGTGGCCGCAGTGTGCAACGCCCCGATTTCGTCTGAGGATCCACCATGCGCGACATCGAGCGTAAACGAATACTGGTCACCGGCGGCGCCGGCTTTCTGGGCTCGCACCTGTGCGAGCGCCTGCTCGCGCAGGGGCACGATGTGCTCTGCGTCGACAATTTCTTTACCGGTGCCAAGGCCAATGTGGCCCATCTCATCGGCAATCCGGCCTTCGAGTTGATGCGCCATGACGTCACCTTCCCGCTCTACGTGGAAGTCGACGAGATCTACAACCTGGCCTGCCCGGCATCGCCCATTCATTATCAGCACGACCCGGTGCAGACCACCAAGACCAGCGTGCACGGTGCCATCAACATGCTGGGTCTGGCCAAGCGGGTCAAGGCCAAGATCCTGCAGGCCTCCACCAGCGAGGTCTACGGCGATCCGCAAATTCACCCGCAGCCTGAAGCCTACTGGGGTCATGTCAATCCGATCGGCATCCGCTCCTGCTACGACGAGGGCAAGCGCTGTGCCGAAACCCTGTTCTTCGACTATCACCGCCAGCACCAGTTGCGCATCAAGGTGGCGCGCATCTTCAACACCTATGGTCCGCGCATGCACCCCAATGATGGTCGGGTGGTGTCCAATTTTATTGTGCAGGCGCTGCGCGGTGAACCGATCACGGTGTACGGCAAGGGCGGTCAGACCCGGTCCTTCTGTTATGTGGATGATCTGGTCGACGGCCTGATCCGGTTGATGGAGTCTCCCGATGACTTCACCGGTCCGGTGAATCTGGGCAATCCGGGTGAATTCACCATCCTGGAACTGGCTGAGCGGGTGCTGGCGATCACCAGATCCAGCTCCAGAATCGACTTTCACCCACTGCCAGCCGATGATCCGACCCAGCGACGCCCGGTGATCGATCTGGCGCAATCCAGACTGGGATGGCAGCCCAAGGTCTCGCTGGAGCAGGGTCTGCCGGCGACCGTGGCCCATTTCAGCGCGCTGCTCGGTATTGATAAGGCCTGATGAATCAATCGCTTGTGAGTCTCGGCTGCGGCGAATGACGGGACTTTGGAGCGGTCCGGAGCAGGGGCTGGATGTTTGCGATCTCTGAATCAGGCATTCAGGAACTGAATGCCTGCACGTTCCGCTGTTTACGTCAAGAATTGTCGATTACAACGGCTTTCTTTAGAATCCCCCCTCCACGGCTCCCCGAGCGAGCCGGCTTTACCCCAATAGACTGCGCGTGCAGACAATGAGTCTACGCGACGCTGCGGGGTCGCCCGTCTCCGACGGTGGTTCGCACTCGCCAGACTGCAGGAGAGGACCGCGATCGTGAAGTGGTACGTCGTAAATACTCGCCCCAGAGAAGAGGCCCGCGCTGTAGAGCATCTCACTCGTGAGGGCTATCAGTGTCTGTATCCCCGTATCCGCCGCACCCTGAAGACCACCAAGGGTCGTGTGGATCGCGTGGAATCGTTGTTTCCCAACTACCTGTTCTTGCACGCCAACCCGATGACGGACAATCTGGCGCGTGTGCGCTCGACCCGTGGCGTACGCAACCTGGTCCGCTTCGGACTGGAGCCTGCAGAGGTTCCGCCCGAGGTGATCGAGGAGTTGCAGTTGTGCGGCGAGAAACAGAATGGCGTCATTCGCCTGAATGGTGCCGCACGTCAGGCCGTAGCTGCCAAGTTCGCCGACAGTGAGCTGGTGGATTTTGGCGGCGTGTTCCTGACCACGGACGGCTCCGAGCGGGTCATCCTGCTGATGCGCGTGCTCGGTGACTACAACAAGGTCAATCTGCCCGAAGAGCAGATGGAAGGCTCGCAGGCTGCAGCCTGAATCGTGCCTGGCGGCGGATCGCGCCGAAGCAGTACAGCCGATGTGCTGTTGCCTCGCGGCAGCACATCGGTTGATCCCGTTGACGCGGCTTTGTCCGCATTGCCCTGATTGAGACGCCAAGATGGGTCTGTCCCTACGCGATCAGCTGCTCCAGGCCGGGTTTACCCAGTCCAAGCCCGAACCGAAACCGGATCCCAAGCCGAGTCATCAGCGCCGCGACGGGCGGCCGCCGCACAAGCGTGGCGGTGGGCCATCGCAGCAGGTACGCAAGGCCGACGGGGAATCCCGCCCGCCGCGCGAAGCCAAAGCGGGCGGCGAGCCGTCGCTGGCGCACGCCTATCAGATCCGGGCCGAAACCGAGAAGCGTGAGCGCGAAGAAGCGCAGAAGCGCGCTCAGGAAGAAGCCCAGCGCAAGCGCGAGCAGCGCCAGAAGCTGTCGGCACTGGTCGCCGGCAAGGCCCAGAACAACCCGGCCGGCGAGCACGCGCGCAACTTCTTCTATGGCAAGAAGATCCGCAAGGTCAACGTCACCCCGGAGCAGTTCCAGCAGCTCAACGCCGGCGAACTGGGCGTGGCCCAGGTCGATGGCCGTTTCCTGATCCTCAGCCCCGAGATCATCCGCGAGGCCCTGAGCATCGCGCCTCAGCACGTCGCCCTGTTCGTGCCTGAGGGCATCGGCGCCTCCAACAACCCGGATGACGACTACAGCGATCCTCGCTTCCAGGTGCCGGACGATCTGGTCTGGTAGCTGGTCGCGAAGTTGGATGTCGCGGGTCGTGGTCTTTTGATCTGGACGCGAAGGACACCAAGGAAAAGCAGAAAGGTCGCGAAGAGAAGCCCATCAAGGGACGGTTGGGGGTCCTCGCGGGCACCCGCTGTCCCCGCACAGCAAGAGTGGTCGTCGAAATGCTTGCAGTAGCGCGGCTCCGACGCGCCGCAGTCCTCGGTCAGAGCGATGATCCGTTCGCGTCGGCGGCCGCGATCGCCGGAACCCAGGGGCATTTGCCCCGGAAGAACGGCGTTTCACCGTGTCGTGTAGCGTCCCATAGGTTCCGATCAAGCCGCGCCGCAAACCCTTTCCAAATCTGCGCGACCTTTCTGCTTTTCCTTCGTGTCCTTCGCGTCCAAGGCTCTTCCCCAACGACGCGACTCGGCAGCCGGAACCAACCGGGCATGCCCCGGAAGACCGGCGTTTCACCGTGTCGTGCAGCGCCCCATGGATGGCGATCAAGCCGCGCCGCAAACCCGATCCAAACCTTCGCGACCTTTCTGCTTTTCCTTCGTGTCCTTCGCGTCCAAAGCTCTTCCCCAAAAGCGACTCAGCCCACCGCCGCCCCGAACAGGCTGCCGATCAGCCAGGTCAAGGCGCCGGCGCCGGCGCCGATGCCGAGCATGCGGGCACCGCCGGCCAGGGCCGAGCGGCCGGTGAACAGGCTGAGGCTGGCGCCGGTGGCGAATAGGCCGATGCTGGCCAGCGCCGCACCCAGATAGCCGGCGCCGGGCAATTGGCCGCCGAAGAAGAAGGGCAGCAGCGGCACCAGCGCGCCCAGCGTGAAGGACGCGAAGGAAAAGCCGGCCGCGCCCCAGGGTGAACCCAGGTCATCCGGGTTCAGGCCCAGCTCCTCGCGCGCGAGTACATCCAGCGCAATCTTGGGATCGGCGGTCAGTCGGTTGGCCAAGGCCACAGATTCGGCCTCCGAGAGCCCGCGCGCCTGATAGATCAGTGCCAGTTCGGCCGCTTCGGCTTCCGGGTACTCTTCCAGTTCCTGACGTTCCAGCTCGATCTGGTATTCGAACAGCTCCCGCTGCGAGCGCACCGACACGTACTCGCCTGCCGCCATCGACAGCGCGCCAGCCAGCAGTCCGGCGATGCCGGCGGTGATGGTGGCCTGGGTGCTGGCCGAAGCGCCGATGACGCCCAGGATCAGACTGGTATTGGAAACCAGGCCATCATTGGCGCCGAAGATGGCGGCGCGCAGGTTGCCGCCGCCCATGCTCTTGTGGCGACCACCGACATCTTCCAGCCGCAGGGGTATGGCGTGACCGGGAACCACTGCATCGTAGGCCGACAGCCCGCGGATCTTCAGTGCCGCCAGCAGGGGCTTGACGCGCCGCGGGCCCAGCCGCCGGGCCAGGGACAGCGTCAGACGTTCGCGCGGCCCCGGCACAAAGGTCGGCAGAGCGCGGCCCTCGCGAGCGGCGATGGCGGCCCAGGTTTCACGCTGTTTGGTGGCTTCTGCGCCCAGCTTCAAAAACAGCGCGGCGACGCGGGCATCAGGCTCGATCGTGGCCAGTTGCTGGTAGAGCCAGGCCGATCTGGTTTCTTCCAGCCAGCTTTCCGGTGCGCTCATGGGTCTGCTCCGGTGGACAAAGCAACATGCTGACAGAGCAGACCGGCCAGCGCGATGTGCTGGATCAAGGAGGTGGAAGCGTGGGCGGCGACATTGCGAGCCATCTGTATCGGCCCGACACTGCCCGCGGGCCATGAACCCGCATGGTGCGCGTAGGCCGATGTGCCGCGCAGCGGCTCACCGGGGCTCTTTGGCGTCAACTCCCGGAGAGCGCTGCGCGCACTTCGGGCTACAAGAGCCGGCTCTTGCCGGAATACGTCTGCTGCTTTGGGGGGCGCCGCCTTGCACAGTCAGCAGATCAAGAGCGGCCGCGCAGGCGCGCGTCCCTCCTCAAAGCCGCTCCGAGACCGGTCTCAGTAGGTCCAGACTTGTCTGGACGCTCGTGTGGACTTGCCACAGAAGCGCTGTTGCAGGTCCAGACTTGTCTGGACGCTGTTGGCGACGGGCTGGAGAAGCGTCCAGACAAGTCTGGACCTACAGAACCCTCAAGCCCGCAGCCTCTCCCGTGCCCCGTGCCCCGTTCCTCGCTACTCCTCAGGATCGTAATCCAGCACCGGTGCCAGCCAGCGCTCGGCCTCGCGCAGCGACTGACCGCGGCGATGGGCGTAGTCCTCGATCTGTTCCTTGCTGACCCGGCCGACGACGAAATACTGGCTGTCGGGGTGGGCGAAATAGAGGCCGCTGACGGCTGCGGCCGGATACATGGCATAGCTTTCGGTGAGTTCAATGCCGGCATTGGCCTCGGCATCGAGCAGGTCGAAGATCACCCGCTTCTCGGTGTGGTCGGGGCAGGCGGGGTATCCGGGGGCCGGGCGGATGCCGCGATAGCGCTCATCGATCAAGGCGTCATTGCCGAGTTCTTCATCGGGCGCGTAGCCCCAGAACTCGCGGCGCACGCGCTGATGCATGCGCTCTGCGAAAGCCTCGGCCAGGCGATCTGCCAGGGCTTTCAGCAGAATCGCGCTGTAGTCGTCATGAGCGGCTTCGAAGGCAGCCACATGCTGTTCGATGCCGATCCCGGCGGTCACCGCAAAAGCACCGATGTAATCGGTCTTGCCCGAGGATTTCGGCGCGATGAAATCGGCCAGACACAGATTGGGTCGACCGGGCGGCTTGTCGGCCTGTTGGCGCAGGAAGGAGAGGGAGGCTAGGAGGCCGGAACCCGCTGAGAAGCCGGGACCCGGGACCCGGGACCCGGGACCCGGAGAGGCGGTCTGAGGAGAACTGGATTCGCCGCCGTTTGCTCGGGGAGGTTGCGCAGGACCATTATCTGGCGAGCTTTGCTCCCTCCCGGGCCCCGGGTCCCGGGTCCCCGGTCCCCGCTCCTTTGGGTCCCGGGTCCCGAGTCCCGACGCTTCACCCCCATACACCTCCACCTCCTCCCCCACCGAATTCGCCGGCCACAGGCCGATGACACCGCGGGCGGTGAGCCAGCGCTCGGCGATGATGCGATCGAGCATGGCGTTGGCGTCGACGAGCAGCTTGCGGGCCTCGGCGCCGACCACGGCGTCGTCGAGAATGGCTGGATAGCGGCCAGCCAGTTCCCAGGTGGAGAAGAACGGGGTCCAGTCGATCAGTTCGCGCAGTTCTTCGAGTGGGTAGTTGTCGAACACCGTGACACCGAGCTTCTTCGGTACCGGTGGCTCGTAGCTGGCCCAGTCGCCGTCAAAATGATTGCCGCGGGCCTGCGCCAGCGACACCAGGCGCTTGCCGGGGCCGCGATCCTTGTGGCGCTCGCGCACGTCGGCGTAATCGGCCTTGATCTCGGCGACGAAGCGCTCGCGTTCGAGCACACTGACCAGATTCTGGGCCACGCCGACCGCGCGTGAGGCATCCTTGACCCAGACCACCGGCTGGTCGTAGTGCGGTTCGATTTTCAGCGCGGTGTGCGCGCGACTGGTGGTGGCGCCGCCGATCAGCAGCGGCTGACTCATGCCCTGGCGCTTCATCTCGCGCGCAACATGGTGCATCTCGTCGAGCGAGGGCGTGATCAGTCCGGACAGACCGATGATGTCGGCACCGACGGCACGCGCGGTGTCGAGAATCTTCTGGGTGGGCACCATGACACCGAGATCGATTACCTCGAAGTTGTTGCAGGCCAGAACCACACCGACGATATTCTTGCCGATGTCGTGGACATCGCCCTTGACCGTGGCCAGCAGGATCTTGCCGTTGTTCCTGGCGACATCGCCGCTGCGGCGCTTCTCTTCCTCGATGTACGGGATCAGATAGGCCACCGCCTTCTTCATCACCCGTGCCGACTTGACCACCTGCGGCAGGAACATCTTGCCGGCGCCGAACAGGTCGCCGACCACGTTCATGCCAGCCATCAGCGGCCCTTCGATCACTTCCAGCGGCTTGTCTGCACGTTGCCGAGCGGCTTCGGTGTCGACCTCGACAAACTCGTCGATGCCATGCACCAGCGCGTGTTCCAGGCGCTTCTCCACCTCCCAGCCCCGCCACTCCGCGCTCTCCCGGGTCCCGGGTCCCGGGTCCCGGGTCCCGGCGTATTTCGACGCGATTTCGAGGAGTCGCTCGGTGGCGTCGCTACGCCGGTTCAGCACCACATCCTCGACGCGCTCGCGCAGTTCTTCGGGCAGGTCGTCGTAGATGGCCAGGGCGCCAGCGTTGACGATGCCCATGTCCATGCCGGCGCGGATGGCGTGGTACAGGAACACCGAGTGGATGGCCTCGCGCACCGGGTTGTTGCCGCGCATGGCGAAGGACACGTTGGAGACACCGCCGGAAATGTGCACGCCGGGCATCTGTGCCTTGATCTGGCGGCAGGCCTCGATGAAGGCCACGGCGTAGTCGTTGTGTTCGTCGATGCCGGTGGCGATGGCGAAGATATTGGGATCGAAGATGATGTCTTCGGGCGCCATGCCGACCTTGTCGGTCAGCAGGTGATAGGCGCGCTTGCAGATGCTGACCTTGCGTTCGACGGTGTCGGCCTGACCCTGCTCGTCGAAGGCCATGACCACCACCGCAGCACCGTATTCCTGCACCTTGCGGGCGTGGCTGAGGAAGGCTTCCTCACCCTCCTTGAGGCTGATCGAATTGACGATGGCCTTGCCCTGGGTGCACTTCAGGCCAGCTTCGATCACGCTCCACTTGGAGCTGTCGATCATCAGCGGAACCCGGGCGATATCGGGCTCGGCGGCGATCAGATTGAGGAAGCGGGTCATCGCCGCTTCCGAATCGAGCAGGCCCTCATCCATGTTGACGTCGATGATCTGGGCGCCGTTCTGTACCTGCTGACGGGCCACTTCCACGGCCTGATCGTAGCGGTCGTCCTTGATCAGTTTCTTGAACTGCGCCGAGCCGGTGACATTGGTGCGTTCGCCGACATTGACGAAGTTCAGTTCCGGCGTGATGACCAGCGGTTCGAGACCGGCCAGCCGGGTGTGCGCGGCGGGACGCGAGGGTTCGCGCGGCGGCATGGCCGCCACCCTGGCGGCAATGGCGCGGATATGTTCGGGCGTGGTGCCGCAGCAGCCGCCCACGATGTTGACGAGGCCAGATTCGGCAAATTCGCCGATGGTGCCGGACATGTCTTCGGGCGACTCGTCGTACTCGCCGAAGGCATTGGGCAGGCCGGCATTCGGATGCGCCGAGATCAGGGCATCGACGCTGCGCGCCAGATCCTCCACATAGGGCCGCAGGTCGCGCGCGCCCAGGGCACAGTTGAGGCCGATCGAAAATGGCCGCGCATGTACCACCGAATAGGCAAAGGCTTCGGCGGTCTGCCCCGACAGCGTGCGTCCCGAGCGATCAGTGATCGTGCCGGAGATCATCACCGGCAGGCGGTAGCCGCGGCGGGCGTAGACCTGATCGATGGCGTACAGCGCGGCCTTGGCATTGAGCGTGTCGAAGATGGTTTCGACCATGATGATCTGGGCGCCACCGTCCATCAGGCCTTCGGTGGATTCGCGATAGGCCTCGGCCAGCTCGTCGAAACTGATGGCGCGAAAACCCGGATTGTTGACGTCCGGCGAGATCGACAGCGTGCGGCTGGTCGGCCCGAGCACGCCCACGCAATAGCGCGGTTGCTCCGGCGTGCGGTCACTTTGACGATCGCAGACTTCGCGCACAAGCTTGGCCGCGGCCACGTTCAGGTCGTAGGTGGCCGCCTCCAGATGGTAATCGGCCTGACTGACACGGGTGGCATTGAAGCTGTTGGTCTCGATCAGATCGGCACCGGCATCGAGATACGCCTGATGCACCGCCTGCACGATCTTCGGCTGGGTCAGGGCCAGTAGATCATTGTTGCCCTTGAGTTCATGGGCAAAATGGGCGAAACGCTCGCCGCGGAAATCGGATTCCTCCAGCTTGTAGCGCTGCAGCATCGAGCCCATGGCGCCGTCGAGGATCAGGATGCGCCGCTGCGCATCAGCCATCAGGCGCGCCGCCTCGGACGGGTTCTTGTAGGGCAGTTCGATCATCAGCCTGTTTCAGCCGTCTGGACGGCCGATCCTTTTATCGCGATGGAGCGATGGAGTGTATCCCAAAGCCATGGAGCATGGGCGCAGGCGGGGGAGAAGCGGAGGCAGGGGGCACGGGCACGGCCAAAAGTCTTGCGTCATTGCGAGCCACCTGTTTCGGCCCGAAGCTGCCCACGGGCCATGAACTCGCCGTCGTAGGTCATGTTGTCCGCGTCAGCGGACTACGTGACATCGAGTTGCGTCACGTAGCTCGCTGCGCGAGCAACGTGACCTACAACAGCTGTCCCGTCCCGAAACTGCCCACGGGCCATGAACCCCCGGCGTCATTGCGACCCCGGACTTGATCCGGGGAAAGCAATCCAGTGCCGTCGCAGCAAGGCGTCGAGCAGTCAGTTCGGGACAAGGCCCAGGACAAATCATCTGCGCGGAGGCCGCGGACGAGCCACGCATCAAACACGGGGTGGAAGACTCACTCCGCCGCGTCCCTCAATCGCTCGAATTCCCGGCGCAGGCCGTCGCCACCCAGACCTTGAAATGCGGTGGTCGTGACTCGACACCACCCACGCTGATGCGCGGCCGTGCGAATCCTGCCTGTGCCAGCAGGGTGGCCAGCTCATCGGCACCGAAACCGAGGTTGCGGTGTCCGAAGGGTGCCACCACGGTGCGGTGCTGGTGGCGATCCAGACAGGTCAGCAGCAGGCGTCCGCCCGCCCGCAGAACCCGGGCGGCTTCGGCCAGCACCTGCGCCGGGCGATCGGAATAGGGCAGTGCCTGCAACAACAGCACCAGATCGACACTGGCATCGGGCAGGGGCAGTGCATGCATATCACCCTGCACGACCCGCGCCTGTGGCTGGTCAGCCAGCCGTGCCTGTCCGGCCGCGACCACCCGCTCGCTCAGGTCCACGCAGGTCAGCGTGCGCGTGCGGGGCGCCAGCAACTGCGCCAAGGCGCCGTCGCCTGAGGCCACGTCGAGTACGTCGCCAAGCTCCAGCAGTTCCAGGCAGGCGCGCATCGAGGCTTCCCAGCTGCGCCCGGGCGAATAGTGGCGCTCCATGTCGCCGGCCACGGTGTCGGCCCAGCTGGACGCGCCCAGACGTGCATCCAGGACCTGTCGGCGGCGGGCGTGATCCTCGACCAGCACGGCATCGCGCGTGTGCGCGCGCAGGCTCTCCCAGAGCGACTGCGTTGCGGCCGGCCAATCTTCGGCCGTCGCCCGATAGTAGGCCGCCACGCCGGAACGGCGATCGGCAACCAGACCGGCTTCCTTGAGCTTGGACAGATGTGTGGACACCCGCGGCTGCTTGAGCCGGGTGATGGTCGACAGTTCGGCCACGGTCAGCTCCTCATCGACCAGCAAGGCCAGCAGGCGCACCCGACTGGCATCCGCCAGCGTTCGCAGCAGTTCAGTGGCGTTGACGAGTTCGATGGCGGCATTCCGTCGTGGGGCAGGTGCGCAAAGTTACAACAGCCCGGCCCGCAACGGGGCGCGATGGCAGGGAGTCGGTCCGAAGCGGAAGGGATCCAGCCAGCCCAGCCAAAGCAGCGGAGCAAGCTCCGCTCTACGACAGCGTCGGCGTACGAGGCCTTGGTAGTGCCGAGCTTGCTCGGCAGGATGTGCGGCTTTTCGGCAGCCCGACAAAGGCAAGAGCACAAGCCAGGCAAGAGCAGCGGAGCAAGCTCCGCTCGACGAGAGCAGCGGCGTACGAGGCCCTTGTAGTGCCGAGCTTGCTCGGCAGGAAGTGCGGCTTTTCGGCAGCCCGACAAAGGCAAGAGCACAAGCGAGGCAGAAGCAGCGGAGCAAGCTCCGCTCTACGAGAGCATCGGTGTACGGGGTGCGTATTTCGCCCCATCGTGACCGGTGATTTCGCTAAGGCGTGACCGGTCGTTTCGCTAAGGTGTGACCGCCAATTTCGGTAACTCGTGACCGATTTCCGGGCGTTTCCGAAATCATCGGTCAC
>JBFWOF010000072.1:0-24726 GCA_050250665.1 Lysobacterales bacterium
CGGCCGTCCACGCGCACCCCTCGTAGGAGCGCCCTCGCGGCGCGACCGTCGGCTCCCGTCCCGCGCCGTAACGCCCTTAAGGCGCGGCCGTCCACGCGCACCCCTCGTAGGAGCGCCCTCACGGCGCGGCCGTCCACGCGCACCCCTCGTAGGAGCGCCCTCGCGGCGCGACCGTCGGCTCCCGTCCCGCGCCGAAACGCCCTCACGGCGCGGCCGTCCACGCGCACCCCTCGTAGCAGCGCCCTCGCGGCGCGACCGTCGGCTCCCGTCCCGCGCCGAAACGCCCTCGCGGCGCGGTCGTCCACGCAACACCGTCAGTCAGCACCCGGGTCGTAGCCAGAAAGCCCGGCAGCCGTCGACGCAGATCGCCTGCCCACGGCCGAACCACCACCCAAGCACGTCTCCCGATTCAATCATCGCGCGCCGCCCACGCTCACTTGTCATTGGGATCACCCGACCGCTCCAGGCTTATCGTCATTGGAAGAGGCTGGTACTTGACGAAGCAGCTGCGGAAAGGCTTAATACGCGGCTCCCACGCAGCGGGTCTGCTCTCAGACTCCAATCTCTCGTGAGGCGCTTGGCCGGGTAGCTCAGTTGGTAGAGCAGGGGATTGAAAATCCCCGTGTCGGCGGTTCGATTCCGTCCCCGGCCACCATAAGAATCAAATACTTAGGCCACTTCGGGCGGTTCAAAACCTCACCGGGAAGTCTGTGTGCTTCCCGTTTGCTGCGTGGCTCCGCTTGTGATCTCGACATGTAGGCGAAGCTTGGCAATTCCAAGCCTCACCGGATGTCCGAGCTTGGCCGCGAACACGACAAGCGCGTCCAAGCTAAACACCTCCCTCTTGCAACGCATCAGGTCAGACGCGCGCGGTCAGTTGACTCCCAGAAATACGGCGGACTTCGTGCTGGGCCATTCAGGTTGACTTTCCATTGACTATTCGAGGCTACGCGCGTTACCGTTCCGGCACGGTTCGTCACGTCCGTCAATAAGTTGTATGGGTGAGTGCGACGTATGCGCGCATTACCTAAGTTTGCGTTTCGTGGTGAGACAGCGCGTTGTCTGCCGCCTCCGTGGTGTACGGCACGTATGCGCGTCGTCGGGATCGGGATTGGGCGTCAGGGGGATGTTTAAGTGATGAATCGGATTGAGCCGTCGGCTCGATGCAGTAGCGCTCGCGCGCGTTGCTGCGGTTTGGCGCTGGCCAAAGCCAGGAGCCGGCAACTGTGGCAGTCAATGGCGGCCTTGGTCTTGGGCTGGGCATTTGCCATACCAGCGCTGGCCTTGGACGTTTCTGGCCTGATCGACTCGAATACGGTCTGGTCGATCACGGACTCCCCAATTCTTGTCACAGGCACAGTAACTGTCCAGAACGGCGCGTCCTTGAGCATTGACGCAGGTGTTCAAGTTCGATTCGCGCCGTCCACCGAACTCGTCATCGCTTCGGGTTCCCTGCAAGCGGTGGGTTCTCCCGCGGAGCCGGTAGTCTTTGAATCGGCGAATCCGTCGCCGAACGCGGGTGATTGGGGGCCGATTGAGATCCAGGACAACACGGACGATCAGCTGACGCGCATTGACGGTGCTGTAATACGCCATGGCAAGGGAGTGGTACTGACCAAGGCCTCCCCGACCATCAGCGGCGTGTTGTTCTCGGAGAACCAAGGCCCAGCCATCCAATCGGACCTCTGGTCCTCGCCGCGCGGCGTTGGACTGGTTGCCGAGAACAACGACCTCAACGGTATCCTTATTCCCGAAGGAACTATCACAGCGACGGTTCGCTGGAGTCTCGTCGGCATTCCCTACGTCGTTGCGCAAGGAAGCCTGGTCATCGGCTTGCCGCCGTTGACGGTAACGCCCACGTCACTCGATCTCGCGGAGGGGCAGCAAGCGAACCTGACGATTCATCTCGCCAAACCCGCCCCGGCGGGAGGGTTGAGCCTTGATCTCGCAAGTAGTGAACCAGGTGTGGCGAGTACGCCAGGTTCGGTATCCATTCCTGCGGGCAGCACACAAGCGACCGTCGCCGTGAGCGGCGTCACATCCGGCACGAGCATTATTAACGTTAGCAAATTAGAACTCGGCGCCGTCTCGGTGCTGGTCACGGTTCGGCCGCCAGTCGCGATCACCTTGACACCCGCCAACGCGACCATGTCGGTGGGCCAATCCTTGCCCTTGACGATCCACTTAAGTGAACCCGCATCAGCACCGGGCGCCGTTGTCAATCTGGCATCCGTTCCATCGGGTCTGGTAGATGTCCCCGCAACCGCGTTGATCAACGCCGGAGAAGTTTCGGTCACCGTGAATGCCACGGGACAGACGCAAGGCACCGGGGAGCTTGTCGCATCAAAGCCAGGCTATCTATCCGGCAGCTCGACGATCGAAGTCCGTGATCGCGCCTTGAGCTTTTCGCCGATCGGATTGCTTCCACCACATTCATCCCGTTCGCTGACATTGAACCTTTCGGAACCGGCGCCCGTGGGCGGGCTCCTGGTCAGTCTGGAAAGCACAGCGGCGTCCGTCGTGTGGGTTCCTGCAAGTGTTTCCATCGCGGAAGGAAGCACAACTGCGACGGTGCAGGTCACAACTGGATCCGAGGGCGAGGCAAGCATTTCAGCTTCTGCGGCCGGTTTTCAACCGGCGTCAACCCTCGTTGTCGTACTTGGCATTACTCTGACATTGGAGGGCGATTCAACCATTCCCCAAGGCTTGAGCTCAGATTGGTCACTTCGTCTGAGCAAGCCGGCTCCGGCAGGAGGCCTGATGGTAAATCTATCGTCGACTGCGCCGAATGTCGCCAGTGTATCGCCGCAAATGCTCACAGTCCCTGCCGGGCAGACCTCTGCGGTCAACCAGATTGTGGTTACGGGAATCGAGGCGGGAACGTTAGCGGACATAACGGCCGAGAGTGGGGGGGAATTCACGACAAGCAAAACAGTCAACGTCCAACAGGCACCGACGCTGCACTTCAGTCAAACTTCTGTTGTTATCGGTAGCCGAACGCGACGCGAGATATCAGTTCAACGCCGACTAGGTGGCGTGCCCTTGGTCGCCGGCCGCTCGCTGTCGGTTTCGCTGACAAGTTCGAATCCTGGCGTCACTTCCATACCTTCTGCCGTGAGCATCCCGGCAGGCCAATCCTCAATCACCGTGGCGATAGGCGTATTTGAAGGAGCGACCGCTTCCATCCAAATCAGCGCAGATGCACTCGGATATATGGCTCCCCCACCGTTGGAGATTCTGGTCGCAGAACCAGAAATAAGAGTCTACGGACTCGCTGGAGTTCGAGGTGTAGGGGCAGTCCGAAACGGGGTGTATCTCGATCTGTACGTTCCATCGTGCAGCGATGAATGCCTTGCCCTGAGCGATATCGCCGTACAGCTTGGGACAAGTAATGAAGACCCGGCAGGAATTATCTCTGGAATATATTCCGATGAAAGTGGCGACTCCCAGATTGCTCAATTGACGATCCCAGCAGGACGCAGGATTTCGAGCGACCACAACGGGAACATCATGTATGGTTTTATCGGAACTCCGACGCAGGTTGGAAGCTACCGTATCTCGACGCAAATACCAGGGCAGCAGGCCGCACTTTCAGACGTCCAGGAAGTCACGGATTCCTTTCTGCTGGCATTTTCACTACAACCGATCACGGTCGCCCAAGGCATGGAATCGCGGGCAGTTCGAGTCCAGCAATTTCTTGCAAATTATGACGAATTTCGTGCGATCAATCCCGTCACGGTGACGCTTGCAATATCGGATGCGAACAAGGTAATGGTCCCCGTCAGTGTAGAGATACCTGCTGGAGAATACGAGGCAGTGCTTCCCATTGTCGGCATTGAGGAAACGACAAACCCAGTTGACGTCACCGCGACAGCGCCCGGCTATGCCCCACCAGAATCCAACTTGGAGATCAGCGTAGAGCAGGCACAATTGGATTTCTATCTGGAAACCTATCTGCAATTGGGCTCTCCCCGAAACAGGCTGGAGCTATATTGGGAATATGATCCAAAAGGAGGCGAGCAGCAGACGTTTTCGATGGACCGCGCGGTCACTGTAGACATCATTGACCAGAGTCCTGCGGGAATTGTGAGTGGCGTGTACGCCGACGCGACGGGGCCTACATTGGCGGCTCCATTGGTACTGCGCGCTGGCCAACATGTACTTACCGACAACAGTGGGAATCAAAGATCGATATATATCGGCGCTCCGAACGCCGGGGGTAGCTATCGAGTGTCGGTCAGCGTTGTTGGAATGGGCACCTGGGTTTCAGAATTAATTGATGTCATCGGGGGCGAGCCCCAATTGGTCGTTAACTCAAACTATGTGCTCGGAAGCGGATTCAGAGGAAACGGCCTACAACTACGTCGCAGTGGCTTCGCGCTTGAGCAACCACTGACGTTTGACATCACCAGTGCCACGCCAGGTGTGATTCTGGTTCCCGAAGAGATCACCATTCCGGCCGGGTCGAATGAAGTGCTTGTGCCGGTTGTGGGGAACAGTTTGGGGTCATCGACACTGACGTTCTCAGCGAGAAATCTGGGCATGTCCATCAGCTCGAATATCAGCGTTGTCGATCCAGCCATCCAGTTCATTGGCCTCCAGGGCACGCGAGGTGTTGGCGGTCAGCGCGACGAGTTCACGGTGGGTTGGAGAATTCCGGGCACCTTCGAAGAACAAGTTCCGATCGCGCCGCGCTCTGTGTCGTTGGAGGTTATCGGTGGAACCGGAGGCATTTTTGCATCAGTCACCGGACCGGCGACGCTGAGCTCATTGGTAATCCCAGCTGAATCAACCGTCCCGTTGAACGCATCCGGTGACACGGTGTATGCCTACGTAGGAACCCAATCTGTTGCCAACAGCAGCTATTTGGTCCGTGCAACGGTATCTGGTCTCGGTTCTTGGGACTCACCGGCGCAGCAAATCGTGCAGCCGACTTTCAGGTTTTCAGAAACGATACATGCGCTCGGGTTTGGATTGGCATCCTCAACTGTTCGCATTCAGAGACGCCTCAATTCTGGCGTTGAGCCGGTTGCCGCCGATTTGGCCATTGCAATCGGCTGCACGGCGGAGAGCATCTGCTCAACGCCGAACTCCGTTGTAATTCCCGCAGGTGAATTTGAGGTCGTAGTGCCAATTTCTGGAATCGGATTGGGAAGTTCGCAGTTGAGATCCGTTAGTGCCGGTCTGCAATTCAGTCCGTCCACTGTAGATGTGCGAGTCATTCGGCCTCTGCTTGAGTTGCTGGACGTGCCGTCGCAACTGCGTATTGGCGAGGCCCGGGAAGTCGGATTGCGACTGCGCGTACCAGGTTCATTGCAGCTTTATCAGCCGACAATCGCGCCGTTGACCGTTGCGCTCAGCAGTGCGTTTCCGGGGGTTGCTGCGGTTGCGAACAGTGTTGTCATCGCCGCTGGCAGTGGCGTCAGCACTGCGATGGTGCAAGGGTTGGGCGTCGGCCAGTCATCAATCACGGCCAGTGCTCCCAATGTGATGTCGTCGACGAGCGCGGCAATCTGGGTTGCGGAGTAGCTCATGACCATGGCGCGCATCAGCCTCATCAAGGTGATCTCAAGAACCGCGGCCGTTTGCGCGCTTGTTTGGACGGTCAATCCAGCCAGCAGCTCCGAATTGGTAATTGACGAGGGCGTGGTGGTCAAGTTTGGCCCGGGAGCGAACCTGGTGGTCAAAGATCGACTTCAGGCGCAGCAAGGGACGGTTTTCACCAGCCTCAACGACCCAGACGCAGGTGGATCGACATCCGTCAACTTGCCAGCACCCGGGCCGGGAGACTGGGGCGGGATTTCTATTCTTCCAGGTGCATATGCAGACGATGTCGATCTGGACCGGGCTGAAATCCGCTTTGCCGGCTCAAATGGAAGCGCAGGGTTGCGGTTTGGACGACTTCCTTTTCATTTCAGTTTTCTAACGATTGCTGATAGCACTATTGGCATCGCGGCAGAAGAAGGCAGTCAGGCGCTTCTTACCGAAGTTCACCTGCTGAGAAACAACATCGGCATGGTGGTTGATGGTCATGCAAGACCAACGATCACGTTGTCTGAAATTGCTGGCAACAATGTCGGCGTTCATAATCTGACCCCACAGACCATCGTTCCTGCAACCGAAAATTGGTGGGGAGATGCCAGTGGTCCGAATGATCCCGTTGCAAACCCCGGTGGCTTGGGCGACCCCGTATCTGAGGGCGTTGACTATGGCCAATATCTGCCTTTCATCCCGTTGATAGACTGTGGTGTTCGGGCTACCGACGGGCAGTACAATATTATCCGAAGAGTGGTTGAACTCACGTTGCGTTGCCGAAATGCGACCGAATATCGGCTGGCGGAAACTATTGATTTCGGCGCCATTCCCTATACCCCGTTGAGTTCTCCCGTCGGGTTCCAGTTGTCCCCTGAGCCCGGAGTCAAACAGATCTACGCCGAGTATCGCGGGCCTCAGGGGCAAACGCGTGTGGTCTCGCTGCCGCAACCGTTCATTTATTCGCCGACGAGTCCGGTCGTCGGTTTCATTGCTCCGGCGTCCGGATCCATCCTTACCGGTGATACGTTGATAGAAGTAACGGCGACAGATCCGATCGGAATAAGCGAAGTAGCGTTCTACTACGGAAGCCAATTGATCGGTACCGACGCCGAGCCACCCTATAGCGTGCTCTGGGATGTTTCTGCCGTGCCTGACGGCATCTATGAACTCAGTGCCACGGCTACAAACTCTGAAGGCCGAACCGGGTCCAGCAGCAGGTCGATATCGCTTCGGCGATTGTCGCCGCAGGCTGATGCCTACGTGATGGATGAAGGACAGGTGTTGTTCATTGACGCGCCAGGCGTGCTCGCCAACGACAACATCGTTTCGACTATCGGTCTACAGGTGCAGGTGGTTGCCCAACCGAATTGGGGCAGTCTGCAAATGGCGAATGACGGCAGTTTCCGATTTGAACCGGACTCGCCGGATAGAAACGGCATGACGAGCTTCCGCTATCGGCTATTGGCCAACGGCCTTGTTTCGCCAGAGGTAGGGGTTTCGATCACAGTCCGTCCCGTGAACGATCCCCCCTCGCCACGCGCGGACAGTTTCATGACCGACGAGAACGTGCAGATTGAAGTGGAAGCGCCGGGCGTATTGGACAATGACACCGACGTGGACAGTTTGGAGTTGCACGCTGAACTGGTCGATCAACCGACCCATGGCTCGGTTCAGCTGGCTGCCAACGGTTCGTTCACTTATGTGCCGGAGGTGAACTTCCGCGGTGTCGATTCCTTCGAATATCGTGCCGTGGATACAGACGGCGGGGCAACGCCGGCTACCGTGACCGTCACCGTCACACAGCCACCGACTGCAACCAATGACGTATATCTGGTCGACGTTGACACTTTGCTCGCTGTTGTCGACCCGGACGAAGGTCTGCTAGCGAATGATCATGACGCGCCGGAAAACGATCCATTGACGGCAGAGTTGTCGCGGGCACCGAACCACGGCGAACTGGTACTCCAGGCAGATGGCACGCTCGAGTATCTGCCGGATACCGGGTTCGTAGGCCTGGACACCTTTAGTTATCAAGTCACCGATGGACGTTCTCTATCGAATGTGGCAACTGTAACCCTAGCTGTAGGAATCACCAGCCTGCCGCGGGCAATCCCTGACTCCTACACGATGTACGAAGATCAAGAGTTGGTGGTTTCAGCACAGGATGGCGTTCTCGCCAATGACCAAGACGCCGATACCCCCAGAGAGCTCCTTAGACCCACCGTCACATATATTCCGGAAAGCGGTATTCAGCCGGGAACCGTGGTCATGGGTCCGGACGGCAGTTTCCGTGTAAGGCCCAGGCCAAACTATTTCGGCGAGACTTTCTTTCTCTACCGAATTTATGACGGTACCAGTGTCAGCAACGAGGCGCTCGTTCGGTTGAACGTCGAGCCTGTCAATGATGGAGTAGAAGCGGTAGACGATGCTTTTGGTGTGCTTAGGAATACGGTATTACAAATCGGAGCCTACTCCTCCATCGCGGCCAACGATCACTATGATCCGGACTTTGAGGTGAATTTCGAGGTATTTGGGCCGCCGCAGTTCGGAACTCTGCAGTTGAACTCGCAAACGGGGGCGCTGACCTATACGCCGCTGCAGGATTTTTCAGGCATTGATACCTTTGTCTATCGGGTGTTTCAGGTGGCGACCGGAATTTCGGATACGGCAACGGTGACGTTCCGCACCAACGGTCCACCTGTCGCTGGTCCGGATGCCTACACCATTGATGAAGACACCGTGGTTGAGGTCTCGCCTGGTCTGCTTGTGAATGACAGTGACCCGGACGGAGATCCCATATCTCTTACAAATACTTCTTTCGGTGTGGGTGATTATTCTGTAGCGGTCTTTGTGGATAACAGACAGAATCCTACGAGAACCACTGCACTGGCGCAGTACAATTATTACGGAACGCGCCTGATCAACTATGCGATTACCGACGGCCTCGCTGTCGGCCGCGGCAAGATAACATTGACCGTGCGGCCTGTTCCTGATAATCCCATCGCCGGCGCTGATAGTTATCTAACTCAACAAAATACGCCGTTGACCATTTCGGCCGCAGCACTAGGGGTGCTCGCCAACGACTATGACCCGGACTATCGGGCCGGCCCATATGGTCATATATATCCCGATGCGACCGGTCCCGACCTGATCCCCATTATTCCGGAGTTGGTAACCTCCACTGCACATGGGACGCTGATGTTTTCGCCGGATGGGACCTTCAGCTATGCACCAGACAGCGGTTACTCCGGAACGGACACCTTTCAGTATCGGGTGCTGGACGGCACCGGTCGCCATAGCCTTCCGGCTACGGTGAGCATTCGGGTCAATACGCCGCCGGTTGCGGTGGATGATGCTTATGTGTCTAACGAAGACGTGGTCCTGGTGGTCTTGCCCGCTGATGGCTTGCTGGCCAATGACGTGGACATTGATGGGGATGCTTTGCATGTGGAGTTCGAGAGCACTCCGGGTGGTTGCGGACCCTGCCATGGGCGACTTGTGCTACAGCGAGACGGCGGCTTCCGGTACACGCCAGACGCCAACTACTTCGGCACCGACGCTTTCAACTACCGTGTTATCGATAACGTAGCCGGCGTCGTGATCGGCCATGTGTCGCTGACCATCTTGCCTGTCAACGACGCGCCAGTGACTGAGCCCGACACCTACCGGACCGATGAAGATGTGGTTCTCATTGCGCCAGATACGCTCGGATTGCTGCGAAATGACGAGGAGGTGGACGGTGAGGCCCTGACCAATGCGTCGTTGGTGGTTCCAACGCAGCACGGCGCGGTAACGGTCTCAGGCACGGGCGGATTCAGCTACACACCCGACGCCGACTTCAATGGTCGCGATACTTTCCGCTATCGAGTCTATGACGAGTCGAACCTCTACACGGACGAGGATGTCGAGATCCTGGTCACGCCGGTCAACGATGCTCCCGTGGCCCTCGATGACAGTTATTCCGTCGACAAGGACCAGTCGCTGGCGGTGACTGCAGCCATCGGTGTGCTCGCGAATGACACGGATGTCGATGGGCCAGCTCTGTCTGCGGCGCTGGTTGGGCCCCCAGCTCATGGACTAATGTCGCTGGCCAGTGATGGCAGTTTCAGCTACCAGCCCGACGGGGTTTTTGTCGGCATCGACCAGTTCCAGTATCAGGTAGACGACGGTTTGGGCGAGGTCGATGTGGGTGTCGTCACGATCACGGTGCGCGATGTCAACTCCCCGGTCGAAATCACGGTCGCGGACGATTTCTACTCCTTTGCAGGGCCGGACTTGCTGGAAGCCGCGCCGGGCGTATTGGCCAATGACTCCGTCTCAGGGGCTCCCAGCTTGACCGCCGCGCTGGTGGTGGGGCCGCAAGTCGGCAGCGTGGCGCTCAATGCCGACGGCAGCTTCCATTATCTCGGTCAGCCAGGTTTCAGCGGCGTGGTGACGTTTACCTATTCCGCAAATGCCGGCGGTAGCGCCGAGCTGGGTCTGGTTACCCTCGATATCCAGAGCACGGCCAATGTGCCGCCAGTGGCCGTCGGCGAACAGTTTGGCGTTATCGAAGACACGCTTCTTGATTCGCGCTCCTCAGGTGGATTGCTTGCCAATGACAGCGACTTCGAAGGAGCACCCTTGTCCCTGCAGCTGTTGACACAGCCGCAGCACGGTACACTGGACGCGCATGCTGATGGTCAGTTTACCTATCAACCGGCGAGCAACTTTGCCGGGGCCGATCAGTTCACCTACACGGTCAGCGACGGTCAGCTCAGCTCCAATGTTGCCACTGCTGCCATCACGGTATTTGCCCAGAACGATGCTCCGACGGCGGTCAATGACGTCTATCAGACCGTCCGGGATCAAGTATTGGTCGTAGATCCCGCGCTGGGCTTGCTGGCGAATGACAGTGACGTGGATGGTGATGCTCTGGTAGTTGAACTGGTTGATGCGCCCGTCTACGGGCAGGCCACCGTGGCTGCCGATGGTGGATTCAGCTATCAGCCCCAACCTGGCTACGTCGGTGCCGTGTCGTTCCGCTACGCCGCCAGTGACGGGGCCGCCCGAACCATCGCTACGGTGTCGATCTCTGTCGTGCCTCCGGGCAATCAGGCGCCGGTAGCGCAGGGCGAGACCTTGGTCATCGATGAGGACCAGTTGCTTCAAAGTGCCCATGTGGGTGCCTTGACTGACAACGACAGCGATCCAGACGGCGATTCGCTGTCGGTGGTTTTGGCGGATCCGCCCGCGCACGGCGCATTGACCTTGGATGGCGGGGATTTCACTTATCGACCCAGCCTGAACTTCTTTGGCGCGGACGGCTTTAGCTACAGAGTCACGGACGGCGCGCTCAGCTCCAATCTCGTGGTGGCATCGATTACGGTTCAACCGGTCAACGATCCACCGCTCGCTGCTGCTGATACCTATCAGGTTCTGCAAGCGCAGACGCTGACTGTACCTGCCAACAGCGGCGTGCTCGCGAACGACGCGGATGTCGAAGGCGAGGCGCTCTCTGCCACATTGGAATCACCCCCCGGACACGGCGTGGTGAACCTGGCAGCTGATGGCGGATTCGTCTATCTGCCGAACGCCAGTTTCCATGGACGCGACGAGTTCGCCTATCGCGCAAGTGACGGTATCGACAGCAGTGTCGGTCGTGCCGTGATCGACGTCACACAGGGCCCCAATCAGCGACCGGTGGCTATCGGCGAAGTTTTTGCGATTCCTGAAGATTCAGTGCTTGATACACGCACCCTCGACAGCTTGCTGGCGAACGATGTCGATCCCGATGGTCAGGCCTTGACGCTGGTCATCCTGAGTCAGCCGGCAAGTGGGCAATTGGAGGGGCTGGGTGCCGGACATATTCGCTACACGCCGGCCCGCGATGTCACCGGCAGTATTCGCTTCGACTATGCCGTCAGTGACGGTGAGCTCGAGTCCTTGCCGGTGCAAGTCGAGATTCTGCTGCTCCCCGTGAATGACCCGCCGCAAGCACAAGCGGACGTGTATGTGCTGGCGCCGGGCATCTCGCCGTTGATGCTCGATGCCTCAGCGGGTGTGCTTGCCAACGATCATGATCCAGACGGCGATACGCTCCTGGTCACGCTGATCCAGGCACCCAATACGGGAACTTTGAACCTCTCCCTGGACGGCGGACTGATCTACACGCCTGTCGAGCCGCGACCGCCCAGCGATTCCTTCGTCTATCGAATCACGGACCCGGCGGGTCTCAGCGCAGAGGCACCCGTCCAGATTCTGCTGAACGGTCAGCCATCCGGAGATCAACTGTTCCAGTCCGGTTTCGAGTCTGCGCCATGAGCCGAAACCGCGCTCCAACAGGAATTGACACCTTGCGATCACATGACGTTCTTCCCCCGGCTGCGGACGGTGCTTGCCTGCGGACTCCAGAGAGAATTTCTCGCAGCAAATCCGCCGGCTCAGCGCTTCTTGCGCTGCTGACCGTGCTGTTTGCGTTCTGCTGTGCAATGCCCGCCTACGCCGACGTCGATAGCGGCGTGCAGTGGCTGAAATCGCGCGAGAGCGCCACGGGCGTCCATCAGGGGACGGATCTGGCAAGCGCCAGCGACACCAATGCGGAGACCTGGATCACCGCTGCGCTGCTGTCGCGGTCGTCGGAGTTTCCGCAGTTGGCCGGTGTTGTCCGCGACCAGAGCGACGGTACGCTGACCTCGCTCGCGCGGCTTGCGAGGATTCGGCTGGATCAAGGCCAGTCGGCGACCGCGCAGCTGAATGCGCTCCTTGCACAACAGCTGACGGATGGCGGATTCCCTGCCAAGGCGGGCTACCAAAGTGAGCCACTGACAACCGCTTGGACTTTGCTGGCCCTGGAGCGGGCCGGGCAGGGCGGCGGCACGCCAGCCGCCCGCGCCATCGGCTATCTGATTTCCGCCCAGCAGAGCAACGGCGGTCATTTGTCTGCCGCCGGCAATCTGCCGTCGGTGTTCGCCAGTAGTCATGTGGCTCAGGCATTTGCGCTTTATCAGAATCGATTTGATCTGACCCTGCCGATCAATCGCTGCAAGTCCTTTATCGAGAGCGCACGCAAGCTCGATCAGAGCTTCGGTGAGGTCTTCGAGACGGGTCTGGCGCTGGACGCCTTGCTCGCGCTGAGGGCAGATCGCGCCGGACTGACGCCGGTGGCAACGGCACTGGCGACTCAACAACTGGCCAACGGGAGCTTCCAGAACGACGCCTATGTCACGGCTTTGGCATTACGTGCGCTGTGGCGGTACCAGCAGCCGGATGTGTCTCCAACCTTGTCCAGTATCACCGGCAGAGTGATATCAGCCGATACAGAATTGCCCATCGCCGGCGCACAATTGGCCTTGACCGGCGCATCGGCCGCCACGCTGGTGACCAACAGCACCGGAATGCTGCAGTCCACGACGCTGCCCGGTGGCAACTACAGTGCGGTACTCAGTTTCACCGGCATGCGCAGCATCGAGTTCCAGTTCACGCTCGTGAACGGGCGCACGCTGGACCTCGGCACCTTGCGCATGACTCAGGGCAGTTCGCCCACCGGAGACTATGCCGTGATCCACGGTCTGGTCACGGACAGCGAAACTGGCTTACCCATTGCCGGTGCCTTGATGGCACTGTCCAACCCGCCGACCCAGGTCGCCAGTGACGCCGATGGTCGCTACCAGTTCCTGCAGGTTCCGGTCGGGACGGTCGAGATCTCGGCCGCCGCCACGGGCTATTCGAGCCGAGCGGTGCGATTGACGGCTACGCCGCGCACGGTCATCGAGTTCTCGATGTCCCTGTCGCCGAATCCGGCGGGAACCGGCGCCAGGATCCAGGGTTTGATCGTCGACGCAAATACCGGCCAGCCCTTGGCGGGCGTCAACGTCGCCGCCACTGCCGGTGTGCCGGCGGCGACGACACAGACCAATGCGGGTGGCGCCTACGAGTTGTCCGTGGCTGCCAGCGCAATGGCAACGATCACCGCCTCCCTGGTCGACTACGATCCAGTGACCATCCAGGTTCCGCTGGTCGACAATCAGGTGCTCAACTTCTCGCCACGCCTGTACCCGACAGGAACCACGCCGAACGGCGCCAATCGCGCGAAGATCACTGGGAAAATCGTGAACCAGGCCAACCGTCAGCCTATCGAGCGGGCGCTGGTGGTGGCCGTTGACGCGTCTGGACAAAAAACTATCCAGACCGATTCAGAAGGTCTGTTCGTGATTCAGAATCTGACCGGGCCCACGGTGCAGCTCAGCATCACCGCCGATGCCTTTGTGCCGGCAACGGTGTTGGTGCCCTTGCTGCCACTGGAGCAGCGCAATATCGGCTCCGTTGGACTCAAGCCCACCACCATCGACTACTACTTCCCCGATCTGGTCATCGTCGACAGCACGCTCTCGACCACCGAACCCGACACTTTTGCCTTGACCGACCACTTCACGGTTGAGGTGGCCAATCGCGGGACGTCGGCGACTACTCAGGACTTCACCCTGATC
The DNA here is from genome assembly GCA_050250665.1 of Lysobacterales bacterium. Taxonomy (GTDB): domain Bacteria; phylum Pseudomonadota; class Gammaproteobacteria; order Xanthomonadales; family SZUA-5; genus JADKFD01. The sequence goes on from JBFWOF010000072.1 coordinate 14,004, forward strand.
GCATTCGTGGATGCCAATGCCAATGGGGTCTTCGACGTCGGCGTTGAACCAGAAATTGGCCGCGTCCGGGTCGATCGGGACCTGCCCATTGCCAACAGCGTTTCGGTCGATATTGCGGTCACTGCGCAATTGACCTTCAGGGATGCGCCGGTCGCATTCTGGGTGGATGCAGAGAACGAGGTCCCGGAACAACTCGAGAACAACAATGTAGCGACCAGTCTGCTGGGCTGTCGTATCGAGCAAACGCCCATCAATCCTGGAACTATCTACGAGGCATGGCGCTGGAACGGTTTGGCGAGTAATCAGCTGATCAATTCGATCAATCAGGTGCCTTCGGTCACCCAGTTGTCCGACGACAACGATGACGGTGTCATCAATCAGTACGACACTCCCGATCTCGTCTTTGTTGCGGGCTACCGTGCCACCGAAGCGCCAAACGTCACAGCACTGGTTGCAATCAGCGGTGACGACGGTCATCAATTGTGGGCACGTACCGATATTCGCTTCTCGCCCTTTTCATCAGTGGCGACAGGTGACATCGATAACGACGGTGTCGCCGAGATCGTCGTTGTGCGCAACCACCGCCAGGAGCTGATCGCTTTCGAGAACGACGGCACGCTGAAGTGGCGCACGCCGCTCAATGGGCCTGGTGTGCCGATCCCGCTGATCCCGCCGACTGGCTACGTTTACGATCAGCCGATCATCGTCAATCTGGAAGGCGACAACGAAGCGGAGATCGTGCTCGGACGTGAGGCCTTCCGCGGCCTGACCGGCGAGCAACTATGGGAGGGCGAATTCGATGCGGGTGGCGATGGCGGCCTGCCTGCAACGCGGCCGTTGATGATTGCCAGCAACATCGCGTCTATCGCCGCTGACGTGGATCTCGACGGACGGATGGAAGTCATCGCCGGGCGCAGCCTTTACGATTTCGAAGGCAGGACCATCTGGCATCGTGGCGACATAGATCCAGGCTACAACCTGGACAAGTTCGGTACTGTCTACACCGATGCCATGTACACGGCGGTCGGTAATTTTGACCTGGATGATCAGGCGGAAATTGTGCTGGTTGTTGGCAGCCGGATGTATTTGCTGGAGCACACTGGGGAGACCATCTGGGGGCCGAAGTTCTCGCCGGACAACCAGCAGATGGGCGCGCCAGTCATTATCGATATCGACGCGGATGGATTGCCCGAAATTCTGGTTTCATCACGTGGCCCGGGACCAGGCGATGAGAACAAGGGCCGACTGACCATTTTCGAATCGGACGGCACCGTCAAGCGGACCGTCGCCATCCGTGATGGTTCCGGTGTGACCAGTCCCGCCGTCTTCGATTTCCAGAACGATGGCCGCTACGAGATCCTGCACGTGGATGAACAGGATTTCCGCGTGTTGGATGCACTCAGTGGCGAGGAACTATTCAAGACACGGCACACTTCGCGCACCGTGTTCGAATATCCGGTCGTTGCGGATATCGATGGCGACAAACAGGCCGAAATCATCCTGACCGGCTTCGATGACGATCTGATCGCCGGTGTCACTCCTGGAATCCGCGTCTTCAAAGCCCGCAACGGCGCCTTCGCCGACGCCGGTTCAGTCTGGGGCTCGCATGCTTTCCATATCGACGACGTCGCCGAGAACAGCGTCATTCCCTTGCTGGAAACGCCGTCCTGGTTGACGCACAACACCTATCGCACGCAACGCAGCCCGCTGCCCGATCCACTCGGCATGCCGGACTTCAGCGTGGGCGACTTGCGTCTGATCGACCAAGGCCCGGGGTTGGATCCGGTGGTGCAGGTGCGCGTGGGCAATGCCGGTCCAGTTGATGCCCACGAGCCACCCTTCATCAGCATTTTCCGGGGTGATCCGGCCGCCGGCGGCGTGCTGCAGAAGCAGGTGCGGCTGGATACGCTGCGTCCTGCGCGCTTCCAGATCGTCAATCTGGGGACCATTCCGCTGACCGGCACCGGTGAGTTGTTTGCCGTGGTGGATCCGTCCAACAGGGCCCGTGAGTGTCGCGAGATCAACAATCAGCGCAGCATTTCGTTCGCAGCCACCAATGGTTTGGGCGATCTGCAACTGAGCACTGACAAGCTCAGCTACTCGCCGGGCGAAACGGCAGAGTTGCGCGCCACCGTCGCCAATCTGGGTGCCTTGTCGGCGGGATACCGCGTGCGCTGGTCTATCCGAAACAGCCAGGGTCAAACCACCGCGACACTGGCCGATGTCGACTTCGCCAGCGTGGCAGCGGGTGGGGCTTTGCTGCGCACCTTGAATTGGCCGAGCAATGGAGTGCTCGCCGGCAGCTACGTGCTTGCTGGCACCTTGCTCAATGCCCAAGGTGTGCAGATCGATACGGCGACTGCGAGCTTCGCCATCGCCGGGGACATTTCCGGCCCGGCGGGTGGTCTGGCCCTCGGCTTTGATCGCGCCACCTACACACCGGGCGAAGTCGTCACGCTGTCCTTCCGCGCCACCAACCTGTCCTCGACTGAGGTAATCCGCTTGCCGGAAGTTATCATCACGGTCACCGGTCCGGGCGGTTATTCCCTGCAGCGCAGCTTCCCCTATGACGATCTCTTTGTGGCCGGCTTCGTCGAAAGTACGCTGGGTCTCGATGGTTCAGGTGCCGCTGGCAGCTACACCGCTACGGGTCGTCTGCGCTCGCGACTGACCAACTTCGAGTACGCGACCGACAACAGTAGCTTCGAGCGACTGGCCGACAGCAGCGCGCTGATCCAGGGTTTTGTGGATGTGGCGATTCCCACGCTCACACTGGGCCAGCAGCAGAACTGCCTGTACACCGCGCGCAATCGCGGAACGGCGCCACAGCTGGGCATGAATCTGCGTCGAGGCGTGGTCAATCTGGATACCGGCGCTGTGCTCTTGCAGCAGACCTTCATTGCCGATCTGGTCCCCGGAGCCGACTTCGTCGCCAATGACAGCGTGCCGACCATCGGCTTCAGCCCGGGCGATCACGCCTGCGTGCTTGAGATCTCGAATGGCAGCAACTGGCGCGTGCTGGATTCCGAGCCCTTCGTGCTGGAAGGCCTGCCGCCGCCCGACATCCTGGTGACGCCGGTGACTGGATTGGTCACCAGCGAGGCCGGGCAGTCCGCGCAGTTCAGCGTGCGCCTCACGGCCGCACCCACCGCTGACGTGACCATTCCGATGAGCGTCAGCGATGCCACGGAGTTCGCACTGGCCAGCCCCTCGTTGACCTTTACGCCCGGCAACTGGGATATCCCGCGTCTGGTTGGAATCGCCGGCGTGGATGACGCGCTGGTCGATGGCGACATCGCCGGTTCCATCGTGATCGGCCCAGCGCAAAGTGGAGATCCTGCCTACAATGGCATTGATCCCGCGGACGTCAGCGTCACCAATCTGGATGACGATACGGTGGCGATCACGGTGTCGCCCCTGCTGGTCGAGACCAGTGAGAACGGCACCAGTGCCAGCTTCACGGTGTCGATCAACGCCGCGCCGACCGATCCGGTGACGATTCCGGTAGTCAGCTCGGACGCCACCGAGTGGTCCGTGGATCGTAGCTCGCTGAGCTTCACCAGCGCCGACTGGCAGACCGTGCAAACGGTGCTGGTCACCGGCCTCGATGATGTGGAACTCGATGGCCTGCAACTGGGCACGATCCAACTACTGCCGGCGCAGAGTGCGGACCAGCGCTTCGCCGGCATCGATCCGCCGGATGTGATCGCCCGCAACACCGACAACGACGGTGCTGGCATCACGGTAGATCCGCTGAGCGTAGTCACTGCCGAAAACGGTACCGCAGGTAGTTTCACGGTGCGCCTGAACGCGCCGCCCAGTGCGGAAGTGGTAGTGCCAATCGGCCCGGTCGACAGCACTGAGTGGCAGATTCTGGACCTCGACGTGCGCCTCGATGCCAGCAACTGGCAAACCGGGCGTACAGTGCTAGTCACCCCGATCGACGATGCCCAAGTCGACGGCGATCAGACGGCAGTGCTGGTGCTCGGCCCGGCCCAGAGTGCTGACCTGCGCTTCAACGGTTTGGATCCCGCTGACGTGAGCCTGACCAATCTCGACGATGATGGTCCGCAGATTCTGGTGAATCCGACCAGCGGATTGGTCGTCAACGAGGGCGGCAGCAGCGACAGTTTTGTGGTCAGCCTGACCGAAGCCCCCACAGCGCCCGTGACCATCGCGCTCGGTAGTGGCGATGCCAGCGAGTTCGCCCTGGCGGTGACCGAGATCGAATTCACCCCACAGGACTTTGCGCCACGCACGGTCATCGTCACTGGCGTCGATGACACCGAGGTCGATGGCAATATCGTCGGCAGCATCGTGCTCGATCCTGCCGTGAGCGCCGATACCCGCTATGCCGGCATCGATCCGCCCAATGTGCTGGTGACCAATCTCGACGACGAAGTCGTGCAGGTGCTGGTCACACCCTTGGGCAGCATCGAAACCAGCGAGGCCGGCACCAGTGCCTTCGTGGAAGTTCGCGTCAGCACGGCGCCCACCGCAGATCTGGTGATTGCCCTCAGCAATCCCGACACCAGCGAATGGGCCTTCGACGTCAGCGAGTTGCGCTTCACGCCCGCCGACTGGGCAACGCCCAAGCGTCTGACAGTCACCGGCGTCAACGATCTTGATATCGACGGCGATATCGTCGGCGTGATCGGGCTGGCGCCTATCGTCAGTGCAGATCCGCGCTATCAGGGCCTGGATCCGCTGGATGTTCCGGCCGTCAATCGCGACAACGACGTGCCCGCAGCCATCGATGTCAGTCCAGCAGGCCCCATACAAACCACCGAGGCCGGCGGCAGCGCCAGCTTCCAGGTCAGCCTGTCGACTGAGCCCAGCGCCGAAGTGCGCATCGCGCTGAGCAACCCCGACAGCACCGAGTTCGCCCTGGATCGCAGCGAAATTGTGTTCCCCCTGGCCAGTTGGGATACCCCGCAAACGGTGATCGTCACGGGCGTCGACGACCCTGATCTGGACGGCGACATCAGCGCTGAAATCGGCCTGGCGCCGGCCGTCAGCGCGGACAATCGCTACCAGGGCATCGATCCACGCGATATGCCGGTGGTCAATCTCAATGACGACTTCGTCGCACCCGCCGAGCTACAGATCAACGCGCTCGATCTGGTGGTGTCCGAAGCAGGCGAGGGCGGTCGCATCGAGATCGCGTTGAACCGGCCACCCGTGAGCAGCACGCCGGTGCGCATCCTGATCACCTCCGGCAATCCGGGCGAGGTGAGCGTGCTTCCGCAGCAACTGGTCTTTGACCAGAACAACGCCACGGCGCCACAAGCCATCATTCTGTCCGGTGTCGACGAGTTCATCGATGATGGTGATCAGACCGTGCTGGTGCAGATCGCGGTCAGCGCCGACAGTGACCCTGATTTCGCTGCGTTGCCGCCCACCAGCCTCAGCGTGGTCAATCTCGACAATGACAGCGCCGGCGTGTCGCTCAACGCGACCGGGCCGACACGCATCCTGGAAAGCCAGTCCACCACGCTCGCCCTGACGCTGACCACTCAGCCGACGGCCGAAGTCACCGTCATTCTCCAGGCCACGCTGAGGCCCCCAGGCCAAACGGGCGATCTGCTGTTCGAACTGGTGCCGCTCAGCGCAACGATCCAGCCCGGGCAATGGAATGACCCCTTGAGCGTGCGTCTGCTGACCTCCGACAACACCCGGGCCAACCCCGACCAGATCGTCGATGTGCGGCTAAGCAGCGTGGTCAGCGCCGATCCCAATTACGCGGGACAAAGCGCGGCCGACGTACCCATCGAAGTCATCGATCGCGGCCCCTACGGCCTGCAGGAAATCCCGATCAATCGCTGGATGCCCCTGCTGGCCCTGCTCACCCTTATCTTCGGCCTGCTGGCCGTGCCCCGTATCCAAGGCAGGACCGCATGAAGTCGCTCAATCGCTACACATCCACTTTCCGGCAGCGCCTGCACGCCTTTGTAGGTCACGTTGCCCGCGCAGCGGGCTACGTGACGTCTGCCGCGGGAGCCCAATCCGATGCGGGAGCGACCTCGCGCAGCGACCAGCCCACCTGTGGGAGCGGCTTCAGCCGCGATGCCTTGGCTCATGCTCTGCCAGGAAAACCCACCCGCAGGCCATTCCCCAGCCCCGACAAACTCCACCCCCTCCACAGCTTCATGCTGTCCCTTGCCCTCGCAGGCATCCTCATCGTCGGTGCCTGGCAACCTACCCGAGCCATGGCCGTCGATCTGCCCGGCGACCGCGAAGCCTTGATCAGCGCCCACAAGCTGATGCAGCGCGACGCCAGCATCAAAGCCATATCCGAGCATCTGGAAACCATCGCGGCCGAACTGCGCCGCATCCAGCCAGTAGGGTCAGCAGCTCCCAATGCCGCAGACGTCGCCCGTGGCACCGGTGAATCCGCGCCGCTGAACATCGGCGATCGGGTACTCGCCAGTGTCGATCAGCTGGGCGATTTCGAAGTGCAAATGGCCGCCCAATGGCGCGAAGAAGCCGCCGACATGAGCGAGCAGGGCATCCCCGACGAGGTCGTGCGTCGCCACCTGGGCCTCATCGACGAGGTCAACCAGCGCGCTGCCGAATTCCGCGAACTCACCGGCGCCTTGCGCAACCAGACCGCGCAGCGTTCCCTTACCGGCACCAGCAGCACGCTGGTCTCACTCAGCGACTGGTTCTCCAAGCTCAACACGGCACGCGGCTACCAAGCCATTGCAGCCGATCAGTTGCCACTGCAATTTGCCAAGGCCGACACCACGCCCGCGCCCGGCGCCACCTTGGCAGCCGCCGCCGACAAGGCTGGCGAAAAAGCCTTTACCGATCCACCCACGCCCGCCGATCTGGCCGAGACCATCGATATCCAGTTCACCCCGGAGATCCAGGCACTGGCGCAATCGCTGGGCAACGATCCCATCACCATCCGCAACTGGGTTTATGACCATATCGAGTTCATGCCCACCTTCGGTTCCATCCAGGGCGCTGATCTCACGCTGCTGAACCGCCGCGGCAACGCCTTTGATATCGCCAGCCTCACTCTGGCCCTGCTGCGCAGCGCGGGCACGCCGGCCCGCTATGTGCGCAGCGTCATCGAGATCCCGGTCGCCCAGGTGCAGAACTGGCTCGACGCCCCCACGCCCGAGATGGCGTTGGATCTGATGCAGAAAGGCGGCATCCCCAGCGCAGCCGTGATGCAGGGCGGCCGCATCCAGGCCATTCGCTTCGAGCACGTGTGGATCGAAGCCTACGTCGACTTTATCCCCTCCCGCGGCGCCATCAACCGCGTGCCCGATCAGTGGGTGCCGCTGGATGTGGCGTTCAAGCAGTTTGACTATGACGCCGCATTGCCCTGGCGGCAGGACGCCGTGCAGCCGCGATTGGCGGCCGTACAGCAGTTTGTGCAACCGCTGCAGATTGATGCCAGCAAAGGCGTGCGCGGTTTCGATTTCGATCAGCTGGATGTGGCCAACAAGGCGCTCGCATCCAACCTCACCAATCAATACAACGCCGGAAACCCATCTCTGCAGGGAGAGGATCTCTACGACCAGCGTAGCGTGCGTCCGATAGACAGCTTGATTCTGGAAGGCTCATTGCCTTTCCCGCTTCGCTCTTCAACGGTCAGTCGGTACTCCGAGCTGCCTGCATCCGCGCGTCAGACCGTGCGCATGCGCTTCTACTCGAACCAGACCTCCCTCAATCTCGACAACCCGTCCGAAGAGATCAGTTTGCCGCTGGCGCGGATCGGCACGCGCAAGCTGGCCATCGACTATGACCCCGCAACCGCAGCAGACGCGCAGACGCTGGCCCAGTATGCCGAGTCCCGTGCGCCCTCGATGCCGATCGGACAAATCAACGTACGAACCTTACTCAGACTGGGAGCTGAGCAGCTGATCGATGCCGGCGTCGGCCGCATGGGCGCACTCCAGTACTGGAAGGCCGACATCCGCGACGCCTTTGGCAACGTCACTTCTACCGAACCCTATCGGATCGCATCCGGCAGTGCCGTCGTTTTCGGTTTCGATCTCGCTGGCATCAAGGCGGATCGCACCGAAAGAGAAGCGGCGCCGTTACCCGAAGGGCCAGCGATGTACGACATCAAGGACGCTCTGTACCTGGGCTCCTTGACCTTCTGGATGCTGCACGATCATCTGGATGATCAGATTGCCCGATCGGGTGGTGGCCGCGCGCTGCGATTGCCGTCGGTCGGTGCGTTCTCTCAACCGTATCAGGTGAGCTACTTTTTCGGCATTCCCCGCACCGGTTTTGTCAAAGGTCGATATACAGACGTCAAGGCCGTACGAGCTGCCTTGAATCTGCCCAACGCAGACGACTACATCCAGGCCGCCATTCGTATCGGCTCGGCCGGATCCGTCGCCGAAGGTGCCAGCTGGGCGATCTTGTCTGGCACATGGAAATCCGGACTTGGTCTGACAGCCTCGACGATACTCAAACGGACCATCGACGAGGGTCAACGCCTCTTTCAGATCAACAACGACAATCTGTTCAGCGCGCTGGCGCAGATGCAGCTGTCGGTCGATGCCGAAAACGAGATCCGACAGGCCGTACAGGCGGGCAACATCGTGGTGGCGCCAGAGCGAGAGATTCAGTATCGCGACTGGCATGGCTCCGGTTACGTGATCTTCAATCCAAACACCGGAGCCTCTGTGCAGCGGGTCGAAGGCGGCCTGGCGGGTGGTATCGAGTGGGGTTGCGTCGCCGTGGCGCTGGCACTCAAGGTGCTGTGCGACAGCAAGATTCTGGCGCTGGCGCAGAAATTCCTGCTCAACCTGGGTGCCCAGCTGGTCGAGCGCATGGGTCTGGGCGCCATCTTGGCAGCCATGGTCCCTGGCGTCGCCATTGGCCTGGCGATCATCAACGCCGTCTACATCGCGATCAGCATTGCTCAGGCCGTGGCCGAAATCACCAAATGGGTCCGGGAGATCATGGATGGCATTGAAAAGCTGTCCGAGGCCGATCTGGCTGAGCTGGGTGTCAAGGCCATCAACGAGATCGCCTGTTCCTATTCGCCCCCTTGCCTGCCGGGGCTCAGTGCCAGCAGTTTCGGATTAGGCTCGGGCTCCGGTGACGATGATCGCGGCGCCGGCCTGCCGGCCGTTGGCAATCCGGTGGCCGTCGGAACCGGCGCCAAGTGGCAGCATGAGCTCGATTTCGAGGCCACCGGGCCGTTCCCGATCCGTTTCTCCCGCACCTACAACTCTGCCGCACCGCGCACGGCGGGATTTGTCGGTGCGAAATGGACTGCCAGCTATTTCCAGTCGGTGCGCACTGCACCCAACGCCAACGGTCAGCAAGGCACCAGGCCGGATTCGGTGCTGATCTCCAGACCCGAAGGCGGCTGGTATCAGTTTGATTGGCGCAATGGCGCCTACGTGACCGAGGGCAATCTCCCGGGCAAGGTGCAGCGCCTGGTAACGGCAGGCGCTACCTCAGGCTGGATCTACATCTCAGCACAGGACGAAGTGGAACGATACGATGCCCAGGGCCGCCTGACGTCCATCAGCAACCGCAGCGGCATCACCCACACCATCAGTTACGACACGCTTTTCAGGCCTCGGCAGGTCACCGATAGCTACGGTCGCACCCTGACCTTCGCCTACGATCCGGCCAGCGGTTACCTGCAGTCGATCACCGATCCGATGCAACGCGTCACCAGCTACAGCCACGATGAATCAGGCAACCTGACCGGCGTCAGCTACCCGGATACGCGCACACGCACCTATCACTACGAAGACATCGGCAACCTGTACGGCCTCACCGGAATCACCGACGAACGCGGCATTCGCGTCTCCACCTGGGTTTACGATCATGAGGGGCGGGTTAAGCGTTATTTCCGCGATGGAGGGGTAGATCGTTACGAGTTCAGTTATCAGGGCGATCGCACCACGGTGCTCGACCCGCTCGGCACCACGCGCACCTATGAATATCAGCGCATCAACGACCGACCCTACCTCAAGGTGGTCACCGAGCCGTGTTCCTCCTGTTCGGCAGGCACCACGGCCGAAATCACCTACGATGCCCGCGGCCTGATCGTCTCCCGCAAGGACTTCCGCGGCACCGAGATGGTCTACCAGCGTGACAACCGCGCGCTGATCATCTCCATGACCGAAGCCCTCAACACGCCGGTCGCGCGCACCACGACGACGACGTGGGAGTCCAACTGGCATCTGCCACGCCAACGCCGTGAGCCCATCGTCGGTGGGGTGCGCGTCATCGACTTCACCTACGACGCCGAAGGCAATGTCGAAACCCGCACCGTCACCGCGGGCGGCGAGTCGCGGGTGTGGGCCTACACCTACAACTCTGACGGTCAGATGCTCACCGAAGACGGTCCGCGCACCGACGTCAACGATGTCATCACCTACACCTACGACACCGCTGGCAACCTCGAAACCCGCACCGATGCGGTAGGCCTTGTCTGGCGCTACACGCAGTACGACGCCGACGGCCAGCTGCGCAGGATGGAGGACCCCAATGGCCTGGTCACCACCTACACCTACGATCTGCGCCAGCGCCTCACCGAAGTCAACGAAGACGGCGAGATCACCGTTTACGGCTATGACGAGGCCGGCAATCTGCGCCGCATCACGCTGCCCGATGGCAGTTTCGTCGAATACACCTGGGATGGTGCCGAGCGCATCGAGAAGGTCGAAGACAATCTCGGTCATTCGATCGTCTATGGCCTGGATGGCCTCGGTAATCGCACCCAGGAAGACAC
>JBFWOF010000073.1:0-24687 GCA_050250665.1 Lysobacterales bacterium
CCCCCCCCCCCCCCCCCCCCCCCCCCCCCCCCCCCCCCCCCCCCCCCCCCCCCCCCCCCCCCCCCCCCCCCCCCCCCCCCCCCCCCCCCCCCCCCCCCCCCCCCCCCCCCCCCCCCCCCCCCCCGGGACTGTTTCGCTGCTTGGGCTTGGAAGTGCTGGCGCCGCCCTGAGGCGCGTGCAGAGGTAAAACGTCAAACGTGAAACGTCAATTGGCATTCGCGTGCCGGGGCCTGTGGGAGCGGGCTGCGCCCGCGATGGCAGACTGCTACACAGCGTAGCCCTGATCGCGGACAGAGTCCGCTCCCACAGGTTCCACGCTGCAAGCTTCTGATTGACGTTTTACGTTTTACGTTTGACTGTCTGCCTCGAAAGCAAGTGAAACGTCAAACGCAAAACGTCAATTGTCCTTCGCGTACCCGGGGCCTGTGGGAGCGGGCTACGCCCGCGATGGCAGACTGCTGCACAGCGTAGCCCTGATCGCGGACAGAGTCCGCTCCCACAGGTTCCACGCTGCGAGCTTCTGATTGACGTTTTACGTTTTACGTTTTACGTTTGACTGTCTGCCTCGTAAGCAAGTGAAACGTCAAACGTGAAACGTCAATTGGCCTTCGCGTGCCGGGGCCTGTGGGAGCGGGCTGCGCCCGCGATGGCAGACTGCTACACAGCGTAGTTCCTATCGCGGTGCACGCTGCGAGCTTCTGATTGACGTTTTACGTTTCACGTTTGACCGTCTGCCGTGAAAGCAAGTGAAACGTCAAAGGTAAAACGTCAATTGGCCTTCGCGTGCCGGGGCCTGTGGGAGCGGGCTGCGCCCGCGATGGCAGACTGCTACACAGCGTAGTTCCTATCGCGGACAGAGTCCGCTCCCACAGTCTGCACGGTGCGAGCTTCCAATTGACGTTTCACGTTTGACCGTCTGCCGTGAAAATCTGCCCGCCTCAAACGCAGGAAGGCCGGGGATCTCTCCCCGGCCTTCTTGCAATCGAACCGCGAAAGACTGTCAGTTCAACGCCGGATTGTTCTCGGCAAAGTACTCGTGATTGTCGGCATTGGCCACAGCCTTGCTCGGCGTGCGCTTGGCCAGGTTCTTGGCCGCGGTCTGGCCGTAGGCGTTGTCCTTGGTGCCGCCGTTGACGGTGAAGTGGCTCATCTCGTGGATGATGGTGCCACCGCGTGAGTCGGTGCCGGCGGTCGGTGCCGACCAGAAGGCGTTGCACAGATGGATGATGTACGGCTGGCTCGGGTACACGTAGGCGAAGGCGCTGGCCGCCGACGGCGTGCAGTAGCAGTCGTAGGTGATGGTGGCGCTGATCAGGGCATTGTTGATCAGGTTGAAGTGGCTCTTGACCGTGTTGTAGCGGCTGGATGTGTAGCTGCCGAACCAAGTGGTGTAGCGGCTGCCGCGGGTGCCTGCGTTGAGATAGGCAGCGGAGTTGGCCGAGTAGGTCTTGGCCTGGGTGTGCGCGCTGGGCAGTGCCGATTGCTGGGAGCTGGAGCAGTTGGCATAGGTGGCGGCCTTGGTGAAGGCGAGGTTCTGCCGGACGCCGCCGATGCTGGCGTAGTAGCTCGGCGAACGACCCATCGAATACAGCTCGATGGAGTCGGCATCCACGGTCGCGGCGCCCAGATCTTCGACATGACCCGATTTTTCGTCGGTGGCCATCATGTAACTGAGCTGACCGTCAAAGCTGACGCTGTAGTTGCCGGCGTTGACCATCTCGTAGGAGGCGGCCAGATTGACTTCGGCGCTCAGCGTCTGGCCCGGGGCGATCTTCACGAAGTCGCTGGCTTCCGGATGTCCCCAATGCACGATCTTGTCCATGTAGCGCACCGGTTGGCCCTGGTAGCTGACCGTGAACATCTCGCGTGACATGCCGTCCAGCGGCGTTTCCCAACGCAGCACGTAGACCGCCTCGCTGGACTGGTTGGTGATCTGCCAGAGCACGGACTCGCCCGGAGACGCCTTGGTCGTCTGTGCCTTGAGTTCCACGCTCAGCGGGATCCCCGCCGCCGAGACGCTGCCCAGACCACCCAGCAGCAACGCACCCACGATCAACCGCAGACTGCTCTTCATCGCTTTTTCCCCAAAAAGTGTAGGCCCCCGTTCGATGGAACGGATCTGGTCACCGTGCGCATCCCCATGCGCTTTGGCGAGGCTGCATTTTCAGCGAAGGTTCAGGGAAGTCAACGACTCGAATTGGTTTCTGGTGAATCGAATATTGCGAGCGTCGGCCGCACATCAATGTCCGTACAAATGCAACGGCGGGCGTCTGGATTCGCGGATATCAGAAAGCACTCATGTAGAAGCACTGGTCTGCAAGCGCCTGCAGAAGGCCGAAAAGCCTCGAACGGCGGGCAGCTTCATGTGTAACGTTGTGTTTCGCGGGTGTGAATCTGGCAGTGCCGGGCCCGAATCAGGTGCGCTCGAGGCTGCTGCTTGAGTGACCCTGAGCTGCGCGGGATGGACCTGAGTGAGTCCATCCTCGGCGGGTCCAGAGATGTCTGGAGGCTCTCTGTGCGGCGCCGATGAAGGATCCAGACGGGGCCCGGGCACTCCGGAAAGCGCCGGGGAGCCCCTGCGCGGCACCCCGGCCCACGCCTGGATGCATGCGCGAAGTCTTCAAAGGAGGGGAGACGGGGCTTGCCCATCTCCCCCTCCTTGGATCGCCTCAGTTCTGATACGGATTGTTCTCGGCAAAGTACTCGTGGTTGTCCGCATTCTGCACGGCGGTATTCGGATTGCTCTTCGCCAGGCTCTTGGCCGAGCTCTGGCCGTAGGCGTAGTCACCGGTGCCGCCGTTGACGGTGAAGTGGCTCATCTCGTGGATGATCGTGCCGCCGCGTGAATCGGTGCCGGCGGTCGGTGCCGACCAGAAGGCATTGCACAGATGGATTCTGTACGGCTGGCTCGGATAGACATAGGCATAGGCGCTGGCCGATGACGGCGTGCAATAGCAGTCATAGGTGATGGTCGAATTGATCAGGGCCGTGTTGATCTTGGTGAAGTGGCTCTTGACCGTCGAGTAGCGGCTGGAGGTGTAGCTGCCGAACCAGGTGGTGTAACGGGCCCCGGTGTAACCGGCGTTCAGATAAGAGACCGAATTGGCCGAGTAGGTCTTGGCCTGGCTGTGTGCGCTGGCCAGAATGGTCTGACGGGAGCTGGAGCAGCTGGCGTAGGCGGCGGCCTTGGTGAACTCCAGCGCGCCGCTGGGCGCGCCCAGCGCCTGGTAGTAGCCGGGTGAACGACCCATCGAATACAGCTGCACTGCATCGGCATCCACCCGGGCGGCGCCGAGGTCCTCCACGTGTCCGGACTTCTCGTCCGTGGCCACCATATAACTCAGCTGGCCATCAAAGCTGATTGTGTAATCGCCGGCATTGACCATCTCGTAGGACGCCGCCAGATTGACTTCGGCGCTCAGCGTCTGCCCGGGGGCGATCTTGACGAAGTCGCTGGACTCCGGATGACCCCAGTGCACCAGCTTGTCCATGTAGCGCACCGGCTGGCCCTGGTAGCTGACTTCGAACAGCGAGCGCGAGAGGCCGTCCAGCGGCGTTTCCCAGCGCAGTACATAAACCGATTCTTTCGATTGATTGGTGATCTGCCAGGTAATGGATTCCCCCGGCGACGCTTTGGACGTTTGCGCCTTCAATTCGACGCTGAGCGGAATACCCGCGGCCGAAACACTGCCCAGGCCGCACAGCAGCAACGCACCCACGATTACCCGCAGACTGCTATTCATCGATAGATCCCCGGAAAGAAGTTGGCAGTCGTCCGGACGGACGATCCGCGCCGCACGCATCCCCATGCGCTCTGGCGATGGGCATTTTCAGGCAAGGTCAGGCGAAGTCAACGCGCGCCAATGGTTACCGTAGAATCGATTTTTCCGGGACAAAAAATGGTTGCCGGAGTGACCAATTCCCGGTGCTGCGCATCAGAACGCCATCGGTAAAAATGCAATAGGCGCGATGCCCGCCTCAAATGCCCTCGGGCGCAATATCGCGCAGCGGTCGCTGTGCATATTGAGCTGTGTAACTTTTCGTATCCCAGACTTCAAACGTGGGCAACCAGCGGCCCACGGCATCGATATCGATGGGGCACAGGCCGGGCTGGGGGCTCGGGCGGCGGCGTCCCAGCTGCGATTCGACGCTGCGCAGCAGCTCGCGCAGGGGATCGCGATCCAGTTCAGTGCGGATCACCAGCGCCTGATTCAGATAGGCGGGCGCCTCCGCGCTGCCGGCAGCTGCTGTCCAATGCCGGCCCGATCTTGCAATCACGCCGAACTGCTGATCCAGCAGGCGCGTCGCGGCATCCAGTTGCTGCTCGGCATCGACATTGCTGCCCAGCATCAGCAGGACCCGTGATGGTCTACCGGTCGATTGCGGTGGGCCGGCCGCGTCAGTCGTTGTAGCGATCTTCATCCGCCTGGGCCTGTTCGATGGCGTCACGGTCCATTTCAACGCGTACCGCGATCTCGGCCGGCAGCAGCCCGGCAATCGATTTCCAGGCCGTCAGGCTGACACTGCGCAGCGGGAATCGCCGCATCAGATGCCCGCCCAGCTCGTGCGTGAAGCTTTCCAGCAGTTCGTGTCGATGGCGGCGCCCGAACTCGCGCACCTGGGCACAGACC
Organism: Lysobacterales bacterium; assembly: GCA_050250665.1. GTDB lineage: Bacteria > Pseudomonadota > Gammaproteobacteria > Xanthomonadales > SZUA-5 > JADKFD01. The sequence continues at coordinate 4,632 of JBFWOF010000073.1, forward strand.
TCGTCATAGTCCACGGTATCGACCAGGGCATCGCTACGGGCGGCGCGACGCGCGTCCAGACGCAGCTCCAGGTCCAGCTTCAGCGCCTGGGGCGCCAGCTTTTCGTGCTCGTAGACACCGATCATGGTGTCCACGCGCAGATTCTTGATCAGGATCGTGGTCAGACTCATGGGCTACCCGCAGGCGGTGACAGGGTGGAGAGGTCGCGCCTGGGCGTGGCGCGGATGCAGGCATCCTCGCGCTCGCCCGCGACCAGACGCAGGGCGCCGGCCAGCGCAATCATGGCGCCGTTGTCGGTACAGAACAGCGGACGCGGAAAATGCACGCTGGCGCCGCGCTCGCCGAGTTCGGCCTGCAGTCGCTGGCGCAGTCGCCGGTTGGCGCCGACGCCGCCGGCAACGACCAGCCGATCGCGTCCGGTCTCGTCCAGCGCCCGCAGGCATTTCCAGATCAGCGTATCGACCACGGCCTCTTCGAAACCGCGAGCGATATCGGCGTACTGCGCAGGATCACTGCGTTTTGCTGCCAGCATGACCTGGGTCTTCAGACCGCTGAAGCTGAAATCCAGTGTCGGTCGGTCGGTCAGGGGGCGCGCGAACTTGAAGGCCTTGGGATCGCCGTCCTCGGCCAGCCTGGCCAGGGCCGGTCCGCCCGGATATCCGAGGCCGAGCAGCTTGGCGGTCTTGTCGAAGGCCTCGCCGGCAGCGTCGTCCAGGGTATCGCCCAGCTGTCGATACTGGCCGACGCCGGCGACATCCATCAGCAGGCTGTGCCCACCCGAGACGATCAGGGCGACGAAGGGAAAGGCTGGTGCCGGCTCCTCCAGCAGCGGCGCCAGCAGATGCCCTTCCAGGTGATGCACGCCCAGCGCCGGGATATCCAGTGTCCAGGCCAGGGTCTTGGCCAGGGTGGCGCCGGTCAGCAGCGCGCCGATCAGGCCAGGACCTTCGGTGTAGGCAACACCGTCCAGATCACGCCGCGTCAGTTTCGCCTCCGCCAGCACCTGGTCGATCAGCGGCAACAGCCGCAGGATATGATCGCGGGAGGCCAGTTCGGGGACCACGCCACCATAGTCCTGATGCAGCGCGGCCTGCGTATGCAGCGCGTGCGCCAGCAAGCCATGGTCGGTGTCGTAGACCGCAATGCCGGTCTCGTCACAGCTGGTTTCTATCCCCAATACACGCATGCTTTGATCGTTCAGCCAAGTTCGGGTTATGATTGTGGGCTCGCTAGGCGCCGAGCGCCAGCCAGTACCACTACGGAGTGTCCATGCCCAACGTTAAAGTCCGCGAAAACGAACCCTTTGAGTTTGCCCTGCGCCGCTTCAAGCGCTCGTGCGAGAAGGCCGGTGTGTTGAGTGAAGTCCGCCGCCGCGAGTTCTACGAAAAGCCGACCCAGGAGCGCAAGCGCAAGCTCGCCGCCGCGGTCAAGCGTAACCTGCGTCGCGTCTCGCGCGATGTGACGAAGCGTCAGCGGATGTATTGATGTCTGCGGGCAGGCGCTGATCGCCTGCCGCGAATCAGGATACTCCGAATGCCGCCGACGGCCAGCCCGTCGGTGGCTTTTTGCGTTTTTGGTGGGTCGAGAACAGCCGACTGGTTCGCAAGGCAGTCGGGGCACGCGCTGGCGCGCTGGATCGGTTTGCCCAAGCTATATCGACCATCAACGGACGTCATTGCGAGCCGCGTGTGTCGGCCCGACACTGCGCACGGGCCATGAACTCGCCGTCGTAGGTCATGTGGTCCGCGTCAGCGGACTACCTGACATCGAGTTGCGTCACGTAGCTCGCTACGCGAGCAAGGTGACCTACAACAGCAAATCAACAACTTACGATATAGATTCATGGAGAGCATCTGGTTCGCCATGACATTTCAGGCCCGCCACGAACCCGGGCGTCATTGCGACCCCGGACTTGATCCGGCCGAAGCAATCCAGGGGTATGCCACAAAGCACTGGATTGCTTCGTCACTGCGTTCCTCGCAATGACGCCCCCAGGACAAGTGATCGGCGACGTATCAACGAATGACTGCAAGGAGAGAAAACTGACATGAGCCTCAAAGCCCGATTGATGGATGACGTCAAGGCCGCGATGAAAGGCGGCGACAAGGAGCGTCTGGCGACGCTGCGACTGATCACTTCGGCGATCAAGCAGGTCGAGATCGACAGTCGCGGCGAAGGCGAGCGCCTGGAGCTCGGCGATGCCGAGGTGCTGGCCGTGCTCGAGAAGATGCTGAAGCAGCGTCGCGATTCGATCCAGCAGTTCGAGGCCGCCGGGCGCCAGGATCTGGCCGACAAGGAGAAGGCCGAAGTCGTCGTCATCGACGAATACATGCCGGCGCGGCTGTCCGACGCCGATCTCGACGCCCTGATCCGCGAAGCGATGACCGAAACCGGCGCCACCACCGCCCGTGACATGGGCAAGGTCATGGCGGCGATGAAGGCCAAGGCCGCCGGCCGCGCCGACATGCAGCTGGTCAGCGCCAGGGTCAAGGCGCTCCTGGGTTAAGAGCGGTTGTTGGTTGTTGGTGAGGGCGGGTTCTTGAACCAGCAACTGACAACCGACAACCCGCAACCAGCTCCACCGTACGCCCGCGTCCAGACGCCCGGGCGTACCTCGGTGTTATCCTGTCCAGCTCACTGAAGCCCTCCTGCCGATGAATCCAGCCTTCCTCGACTTCGAACAGCCGATCGCCGAACTGGAAGCCAAGATCCAGGAATTGCGTTACGCCAGTCAGGGCAACGCGATGAACATCGAGGAGGAGATCGGCAAGCTCAAGGACAAGTGCCGGGCCAAGACCCAGGCCATTTTTGCCAATCTCTCGCCCTGGCAGATCGCGCAGCTGGCGCGTCATCCGCTGCGTCCGCACACGCTGGACTATCTGCCGCTGGTCTTTGACGAGTTCCACGAGCTCAAGGGTGACCGGCACTACGCCGACGACCCGGCCATCATCGGGGGTCTGGCCCGCATCGGTGGCCGGCCGGTGATGTTCATCGGCCAGGAAAAGGGTCGCGACACCAAGGAAAAGGTGCGCCGCAACTTCGGCATGCCGCGCCCGGAAGGCTATCGCAAGGCCCAGCGCCTGCTGCAGATGGCCGAGCGCTTCGGTCTGCCGGTGCTGACCTTCATCGACACCATGGGCGCCTATCCCGGCGTCGGCGCCGAGGAACGCGGTCAGTCCGAGGCCATCGCCAAGAGCCTGGAGATCATGTCGGATCTGCGCGTGCCGATCATTTGCACGGTGATCGGTGAAGGCGGTTCCGGCGGCGCGCTGGCCATCGGCGTGGGCGATCGCACCCTGATGCTCGAATACGCCATCTACTCGGTGATCTCGCCCGAGGGCTGTGCCTCGATCCTGTGGAAGAGTGCCGATCGTGCCCGTGAAGCCGCCGATGCGCTGGGCATCACCTCCACCCGTTTGCTGCAACTGGGGCTGGTGGATCAGGTGATCGACGAACCGCTGGGCGGCGCCCACCGCGACACGCCGGCGATGGCGGCCACGCTGAAGGATCATCTGCTGCGTCAGCTCGACGGCCTCGAGCGCATCGAAGCCGGCAGTCTGGTGGAAGCCCGCTACCGGCGTTTGCGCGGTTATGGCTCGCAGCGCGCCGAGTAGTCTCCGCAGTTCTCGCCGTCCAGGCGCTGTGCCTTGACCGCCACTGGCACCGATTCCGTTGCGGCATTGATCCATGCCATCGAGCAGGCGCTGCTGCCCTTGCCGGAGGCGCCGGTCTGGATTGCCCTGAGTGGCGGCATGGATTCCTCGACGCTGCTGGCCTGCACCGCGCGCAGCGCACTGGCACGGGCGCGCGGCCTGAGCGCCGTACACGTCCATCACGGCCTGCATCCCGAAGCCGATTTCTGGGCTGATCAGGTACAGGCGCAGGCGCGCGCATGGGAAGTGCCCTGCGAGGTGCACCGTGTGCAAATCGATCCGCGCGGGCAGGGCCTGGAGGCCGCTGCCCGGGAAGCGCGTCATGCGGTCTTCGAGCGGGTGCTGGGCCCTGACGCCGCGATGCTGTTGGCGCACCATCGTGAGGATCAGGCCGAAACCCTGCTGCTGCGCATGCTGCGCGGCACCTCCGTCGATGGCCTGGGGGCGATGCGGGGCTTGCGACCCTGCGGCCGCGGCTGGCTGGCCCGCCCCTGGCTGGCGCAGCCGCGTCAGGAGCTGCAGAGGGCGGCGGAAGCCCTCGACCTGCGCTGGATCGAGGATCCCGCCAATCAGGATCTGCGCCATGATCGATCCTATCTGCGGCAGCGAATCTGGCCCCTGCTCGACGATCGATTTCCGGCGCTGGCCGAGCGCCTGACCCGATTGGCTCGGCACGCGGCTTCGGCCAGCGATGAACTCGAGGCCAGCGCCGAGACCGTACTTCAGCGACACGCCAACTTGCGCGCACGACGACTGCGCATCAGCCCGCTGCTGGATCTGGGCGAGGCACTGTTAGGGGCAACGGTGCGCCGTTTTGCCCGGCAGCTGCAGGTGGCGCCGCCCGGATTCCACGAGTTGCAGCGCCTGCGCCAGGAAGTGCTGCTGGCGCAGATCGACGCGACCCCGATTCTGCGCTGGCAGGGCCACGAGTTCCGGCGCTTCCGTGAGCATCTGTACTTGCTGCCGCAATCGAACACGCTGCCGGCGCCCGCTGTCGAACTGGACTGGCCCGCCGGCGCCAGCCGTGTGGAGTTGCCGCCTGGACTCGGCAGCCTGTACCTGCTGAACGCGCAGGACCAGGCCGCGTCGGCACCGACCGCCCTGCAGGTGCGCTGGCGTCGCGGCGGCGAGCGCCTGCGCCCGGCCGGCAAGCCACACCGACGCGATCTGCGACTGCTGTTCCAGGAACTCGGGGTACCGCCCTGGCAGCGCGAGCGCGTGCCGCTGCTGTTCGAAGGCAAGGAACTGCTCGCCGCCGTCGGCCTGGTCGAGAGTGCGCGCCTGACCGAGCTGTGGCCGGGGCTGCAGGTGCTCTGGGAGCCATGAGGCGGTGCCGTACCGCTTTTGTAGGTCCAGACTGGTCTGGACGCTTTCACGCCAACCCACCCAAAGGCGTCCAGACCAGTCTGAAAAGCGGAGCCAAAGCAGCGGAGCAAGCTCCAATACTGTTTGCTTTGGGTAGGTTGGGCTTAGGCCGCAGGCCGTGCCCAACAAAGTTGCGCCAGATCGTTGGGCACGACCTGCGGCCTTAGCCCAACCTACACTGCTCGCCATCACCTATCCAAACAGTAGCGGAGCAAGCTCCGCTCTACCAAAGCCGGGCTGATACGATTGCACCCATCGAACTGTGGAGTACTTTGTGATGGGCAAATGGATCGTCGTCATCATCGCCGTGGCGGTGGCCGTGTGGTGGTTCACTCGCGACCCGGTCGAGGTGGCTTATCAGAAGTGTCTGCGCCAGGTCAGCGCCGAGATGGACAAATCGGCCTCCGGCGGCAGCAGCGATCTGGAAAAGGCCATGGCCGATGCAGTCAAGGGCGTGGGCAAGGCCATGGGCACCGCGGGCTGTGAAGCCATGCGGGCTGCCTGCAAGGACAATCGCGACGGCGCCTTGTGCAAGGCGGCGCTGGCGCAGTTCTGAGCGCGGCTAGCCGGGGCTCAAGCGATATAACAGCAAGCCCGCCACCACCAGCAGCCAGAGCGCGAAGATCTGCTTGAGGCGTGCCACCGGCAGCCGGTGGGCCAGCGCGGCGCCGAGCGGGGCGGTGAGGATGCTGAGCGAACCGATGGCCAGTGCCAGCTTCAGATCGACCAGACCGATGGCCCAGCGCGACAGCGCCGCCGGCGTGTCGGCAAAGCAGTAGCCGATGGTGCCGGCCAGCGCGATCGGAAAACCCGCCGCTGCCGAGGTCCCGATGGCTTTGCGCAGCGGCGCCCCGAGGCGATAGAGCAAGGGTACTGTCAACGAGCCGCCGCCGATGCCGACCGCGGCGGATACCGCGCCGATGACCAGACCGCCCGGTGCCAGCCAGGCGCCAGGCATCCGCGGTTCGGCCGCGGTGGGCACCCGCTCGGCTCGCGGCCGCGCAATCTGCCAGGCGGCGAGCAGACAGAAGCTGGCGACAAACACGGTCAGGGAGCCGCGCGAGATGCCGGCTACCACCAGTGCGCCACCGCTGCTGCCCAAGATCAATCCCGGTGTCAGCCAGGCCAGGGCCCGGGGATCGACACCGCCGCGCCTATAGTGCGCCCAGGCGCTGGCGGCGGCGGTGACGCTGATGCTGGCCAGCGAGGTGGCGATGGCCGCATGCAGCGCGATATCGGCTGGAATGCCGGTTCCTGGCAGCCAGAAGGCCAGCGCCGGCACCACGATCAGACCGCCGCCGATGCCGAGCAGGCCGGCCATGACGCCGGCAACTGCCCCTATGGCCATCAGGATCATGGTTTCGATCATCGCGATGCGTGCCTTTGTTCAGCTCAAGTCTCAGGAAGGGACGGCAAGTGCTTGTAGACTGGTAGCGGTCTACGATGCGATCTCGCCGAATGGCCTGGATGCGATCGGCCCGTTGCCCTCTGGAGTGGTGTCTTGCGTTTTTTCTGTCTGGTCTTGCTGTTGCCGCTGTGTTTCGAGGGCGTCCTTGCTGCTGATCTGGCTGCGCAGCGTGCGCAGTTCCAGGTGGCCTGGCGTATCGCCCAGACCGGTTCGGACGCCACCGCCCGCGTGCCCGGGCTCGAAGACTATCCGCTTTATCCCTATTTGCCCTACGAGCGGCTGCGGCGCATTCCAGACAAGGCTACGTTTGCCGAAGTCGAACAGTTTCTCAAGGACTACGGCGACACCCTGCCCGGGCACAAGCTGCGCGCTCAGATGCTGGAGCGTTACGGTCGCAACGACCGCCACCCCGAGTTTCTGGCGCTCTATCGCGAGGATCTGGCGTCGGTCGATCTGCGCTGTCATGCCTTCAGCGCGCGGCGTGCGACCAAGGCCGCCGGCGATGCCGAGTCCGAAGCCCTGGCCATATTTTCGACCCTGGACAAGGATCGGGCCGACTGCCGGCCGCTGTTGACCTGGATGCGCGCCCACAAGCTGCTGACGCCCGAGCGTGTGCGGGCGCGTATCGGTCAGGCGATTGCCGCCGGTCAGACCGGTCTGGCGCAGGTGCTCAGCCATGATCTGCCCAAGGGCGAGCAGGCTGGCGCGCAGCGGCGGATTCTGGCGCGGGCAGAACCCTCGGTGGCCCTGAACCAGGCCGGCAAATGGCCGGCCAATGCCGACAGTGCCGAGGCCGCCGCGCTGGCGCTGGCACAGTCGGCACGCAAGAGCGCGCTGGGCGCCGAATCGCGCTACCAGACGCTGGCGAAAAGCCTGCCCTTCGATGCCGCGCAGAAGCTGCGCATCGAGGCCGAGATTGCGCGCTTTGCGGCGGTCGAGCGCCTGCCAGAAGCCAGAGCGCTGCTGGCACGCGTGCCAGCGACTGGTTTCGATGACAATCTGCGCGAGTGGCAGGTGCGTTATCACCTGCGTCGGCTGGAATGGACCGAGGCTCTGGCGGCGCTGGATGGTATGTCCACGGCGCTGGCGGCCAAGTCGAACTGGCGCTACACCCGCGGCCGGGTGCTGGAACAGCTGGGGCGGACCGAAGAGGCCAGGGCCGACTTTCAGGCTGCCGCCACCGAAGCCAATTTCCACGCCTTTCTGGCGGCCGACCGCATCGGCGCGCCCTACGCCATCTGCCCGGCCGATGGTCTGCTCGACAGCGACCGGGCGCTGGAGGTACTGGCGCTGGGCGGGATCAGCCGCGCGCTGGAGTGGGCTGCGCTCGGCGAGATCGACCGGGCCCGTTCCGAGTGGTTCTGGCAGCTGCCGCAGCTCGATCCCCAGCAACGCCGGGAAGCCGGACTGATTGCCAGCCGCGAAGGCCAGAACGAATGGGCGATCTTCACCCTGAATACCGACGAGCTGATGCGCCAGTACGAGGCACGCTTCCCGCTGTTGTATGCCGACACCGTGGCACAGGAAGCCAAGCGCACCGGCCTGCAGCCGGCCTGGGTCTATGGTCTGATCCGTGCCGAAAGTGCGTGGAATGCGAATGCCCGTTCACCGGTGGGCGCGCGCGGACTGATGCAGCTGATGCCGCAGACCGCCGCGGCCGTGACCAAATCGCTGGGCATTCGTTCGGCCCCGTTGACCGATCCGTCTCACAACATCCGTCTGGGCACCACCTATCTCAGTCTGCGCGTGGGCAATCTCGACGGCAACGCGGTGCTGGCCACCGGCGCCTACAACGCCGGCATCGGCGCCGTGAAACGCTGGATCGGCGAGCCACTGCCGCCCTGGGACCTGTGGGTGGAAACCGTGCCCTACAAGGAAACCCGCGAATACATCGCCCGCGTGCTGGCCTTCACGGTGCTCTACGACTGGCGCATCGACGGCAGCCCGCAACGGCTGTCGGCGATGATTCCGGGCCTCGGCGGCAAGCCCGAGCCGGCGCCGATCAAGTGTCCTTGATGGGACAGCGGGCACGGGAGAAGCATTCAACGTAGGTCACGTTGTCCCGCAGGGACTACTTGACGCTCCGCGTTTCCGACCAATAGCCGCCAACGCGGAGAACGCAGAGCGGGATCGCGATGAGACCCAAGACCGCTTGTTCACGCGGAGACGCGGAGGCCGCGGAGAAAGGCCAAGGGCCCTCGGTTGCGATGACACATCTCCGCGGCCTCCGCGCCTCCGCGTGAGACATCCGGCCAGAACCTTGGCGTCGACAGACGTCAACAGAGCCACAAGCCACATGCGCGAGGCGCCCGGCGTCACCGGTCGCGCCGCGAGGGCGCTCCTACAGCCGAAACTCATGGCCTGTGCGCGCTGGCCCGGTGCCGCTCAATCCGCCTCGACCGCATCGATGCGCTCGCGGCGGACGATGATGGTCTCGTGTTCGCGATTGCGCAGGATCACCACATCCGGGCCGATGGCGGTCACGGCGCCGCCGATGGTCTGGCCACCGACGTGCAGGTAGACGCTCTTCTTGGCGGCATGGGCGGCCTTGAGGGCCTTCAAGGCTTCGCGCTCGAAGCTATCGGCGCTGGCGGGGTCCTGGGCTTGTGCGGTCATGGTCAGGCTCATCAGCAAAAGGGAAGCGGCGGCTAGGCGATTCATCGTCGGAATCCGGTTGGGGTCATGGGGTCCGGCGCGCCGCCTTCAGGCTGATCTGCGCCGGCTGAGCGGTTCAGGGGCGCTCATGGAGTGTTGAAACGGAGGAAAACAGCGCCACGGACCTACCGTCCGTCGGAAAGTGTGCATTTCGTGAACTCGCCGAACTGCGCACACGACCCGGTTTCGCGCCTGATTGCGTGGACTAGCATGCCTTCCTGGCCATTCTCGGGTACCGACATGCGTGTTTCGCTGCTGTTGCCGCTGACGCTGCTGTGGACCGCTCATGCTGCCCGGGCCCAGTCCACCCCCAATCCGATCCTGTTTGTCACCCAGGTGCCGGTGCCGGTCGACTTCGCCACCGTCGGCTCGACCTTCGCCAATCATCTGGCCAGCCCCGCATCGGTTTATCGAGGCGGCGATCTGTGGATTCGCTATGGCGACGGCAGCTTGCGCAATCTGACCGCCGAGGCCGGTTTCGGCATGAGCGGCTTTCAGGGCGCCAATGCCATCGTCGTGCGTGACCCGGCGGTGCACTGGAACGGCACCAAAGCAGTGTTCTCGATGGTGGTCGGTTCGCCGCCACAGCAATTCGTGGTGCAGAGCTACCGCTGGCAACTCTACGAGATCACCGGCTTCGGTCAGGGCCAGACGGTGTCGATCACGCTGGTGCCCAATCAGCCCAGTCAGTTCAACAACGTGATGCCGGCCTATCTGTCGGACGGCACGCTGGTGTTCGCCTCCGATCGGCCGCGCAACGGTGCTGCTCACTTGTATCCACAGCATGACGAGTACGAATCGACGGCCACCGTGACCGGCTTGTGGCGACTGGATCCGGCCACCGGCGAGCTCAAGCTCCTGGATCATTCGCCATCTGGCGACTTCGATCCGATGATCGACAGTTTCGGCCGTCTGCTGTTCACCCGCTGGGATCATCTGCAGCGCGATCAGCAGGCCGACCAGGCCGGCAATCCCTTTGGCAATTTCGACTGGCTCAGCGAAGCGGCCAATTCGCCGCTGGCGCCCGGCATCAGCGAAGAGTTTCCCGAGCCGCGGGTGGCGCCACCGGGTGCGCCGGTGAACGGCCATCGCTTCAACAATTTCTTTCCCTGGCAGCTGGCCCAGGACGGCACTCAGGCCGAACTGCTCAACCACCTGGGTCGGCACGAGCTGCACCAGTACTTCGATCGCAGCTTCGCCACCGATCCCAACCTCACGGAGTTCATCTCGGCGGTGTCCGGACGCACCAATCCCAACGACATCGAAAACCTGTTCCAGATCGCCGAGGACCCCACCCAGCCAGGTCGCTACGTCGGCATCGATGCTCCCGAATTTGCCACGCATGCCTCCGGCCAGCTGGTGCGTCTGGTCGCGGGGCCGACCGTCAATCCTGACGATGTGGTCATCGAATACCTGACCCCGCGCAGCACCTTCGGCACCACACCCTCGCCGGATCACTCCGGGCACTATCGCAATCCGGTGGTGCTCAGCGATGGCAGCATCGTGGTCGCCCATACCATCGAACAGAACGAGCTGGCCAACCTTGGCACGGCCACCGCGCCGATCCCGAACTATCGCTTCCGCCTGAAGCTGATGACGACCGGCGGTGGTGGTTTCCAGACCGCGGGAGCCAGTCTCACCGCGGGCATCAGCAAGAACGTCAACTGGTGGAACCCGGACCAGATGGTCAGCTACAGCGGCGAGCTGTGGGAATTGAGTCCGGTCGAGGTACGCGCCCAGGCAGCGCCTAGTCCGGTGCTGGCGGCACCGCTGGCCAGCCCCGAGCAGCAGGCCTTTGCCAATGCGGCGGTGGCGGAATCGACCTTCAGGCAGTTCCTGCGGGCGCAGAACCTGGGGCTGATCGTGGTTCGCAACAACACCTTCAGGGACGATGCCGACAAGCAGCAGCCCTACAACCTGAGGGTGCCCGGGGGCGTGCAGACCACCGGCGCCGGCGGCACCCTCTACGACATCGCCCACTTCCAGCTGGTGCAGGGCGATCAGGTGCGCGGCATCGGCGGCACCAGCACCCCCAATCCGGGTCGCCGCGTGGTTCCGCGATTCCTGCATGAAGCCGCGGCCCTGAGCCACAACCTGCCCAATGCCGTCGGTCCCGAGGGCTCATCGCCGATTTTCGCTGACGGTTCCACCGCGATCTTCGTGCCCACACAGCGAGCGCTGAGCTGGCAAACCACGGCACCGGATGGAACGCCCGTGGTGCGCGAGCGCTTCTGGCTGACGCTGCAGCCCGGCGAGATCCGTACCTGCGATGGTTGCCACGGCATCAATCGCAACGGTCAGGCCGGGCAGCCGGCCTCCACGACCACGCCCGAGGCCCTGACCGCATTGCTGCAGCACTGGAGCGAGCTCAAGGGCGGGCTGATGTTCGCAGACGGCCTGGAGTAGCGGCGCAGCCCGTCCCCTTCGCACCGTCCCCGGACGCGCACATTTCGCGCGTTTCCGGACGGCCAGCCCTGCGTGAAGTAATGGTGTCAATTGTGTCAAATTGTCGTTAGATTCGGCACGCGCCGGTTGGGGGAACTGGCGACACAAAACCACCAGAACTCGAACAAGAGGGATCGCGATATGTCGTTCAAGACTCGCCAGCCGCGCACGCGGCTCGTCGTACGCGCACTGGCATTGGCCCTGATGGGCTTCGGCGCTGCTGCCGTTGCCCAGGACGAGCAGACCATGCAGCGCATCGATGTGACCGGTTCACGCATCAAGAAGGCCGAAGTTGCCGAAGCAACGCCGGTCAATGTCATCACCCGCGAGCAGCTTGAAACCAGCGGCTTGCAGAGCATCGGCGACGTGCTGCAGCAGCTCTCGGGCAGCGGCTCTTCGCTCAACACCAAGTTCAATTCCAGCGGCAACTTCGGCTATCCGCCTGATGGCAGCGGCGTCGGCGCCGGCTCGACCACGGTAGATCTGCGTCACCTCGGCGCCAAGCGCGTGCTGGTACTGGTCGATGGCATCCGCTGGGTCAATGAATCCTCGGCCTCTGGCGTCAGCCCGTCGGTCGATCTGAACACCATTCCCCTGAGCATTGTCGAACGCATCGAAGTCCTGGAAGACGGCGCCTCGTCGATCTACGGCTCCGACGCCATTGCCGGCGTGGTCAACGTGATCACCCGCCGGGACATGGAAGGCGGTCTGGTCAATCTCTATTACGGCCAGTGGGACGAAGGTGATGGCGAAACCGCCAGCGGCGACGTCTCCTACGGCGGCAGTACCGACCGCGCCAGTTTCTTCATCTCGGCCAGCCGCTACGACCAGAAGTCGATCCTCTCGCGTGACCGCGAGCAATCGAGCTTCCCGGTGCCGGGCACCGGCGTCACCCGCGGCAGCTCGGCCACGCCGCGCGGCCGCTTCATCTTCGTCGATCCGAACACCAACAATGAGCTGGATCTGACGCTGACCAACGGGCTCAGCGGTCGTCCGGTCTACAACCCGGCCAACCCGGCCTCCGGCGGCTTCCAGGACTTCACCGGCGCTGACCGCTTCAACTTCTCGCAGTTCAATCTGCTGCTGACGCCGAGCAAGCGCACCGGCCTGTTCGGTCAGGTGCGGGTGGAACTCACCGACAACACCACCTGGTATCTGAAGACCCTGTACAACACCCGCGAATCGACCAACCAGGCCGCACCGGAACCGATCTTCGTCGGCCCGGGTGCGGGTACCGGCGGACTGGCCGACACCATCTCGATCGATCGCACCAATCCCTTCAATCCCTTCGGTTTCACCCTCGACGCCAACAGCAACTTCATCTTCATCGGCCGTCGTCCGATCGAAGGCGGTCCGCGCATCTACCAGCAGGATGTCGATACCTGGTACATCTCGACCGGTCTGGAAGGCAGCCTGGATGTGGGCAACGGTCTGTTCTGGGACCTCAACTACGTCAACAGCGAGAACGAAGCCGAACAGGTCTTCTATGGCAGCTACAACATCGCCCGCATCGCCCGCGCCCTGGGTCCGGTGTCGCAGTGCACCGCGCCCTGCGTACCGCTCGACTTCTTCGGTGGTCCCGGCACCATCACCCCGGAGATGCTGAGCTACATCCAGTACGTGGGTGTGGATCGCAGCGCCAACAATCTGGAGATGATCTCGGCCAATATCTCCGGCGATCTGTTCGACATGCCGGCCGGCGCCCTGGCTTTTGCTGCCGGCTACGAACACCGCGAGCAGGACGGCTTCTTCCAGCCTGATGCGGTCACCGTGTCCGGCGAAAGCAACGGCGTGCCCTCGCTGCCGACCAGCGGCAAATACGATGTCAACGAGTACTACGCCGAACTGGCGATCCCGGTGCTGTCAGACACCGCCTTTGCCAAGGCGCTGGATTTCAGCCTGGCCGGTCGTTATTCCGACTACTCCACCTTCGGTGGCGAGAGCACCGGCAAGCTCGGCATGCGCTGGCAGGTCAATGACGATCTGACCATCCGTGGCAGCTTTGCCGAGGGCTTCCGCGCGCCCTCCATCGGCGAGCTGTTCGGCTCGGCCTCGCGTTTCGATGCGGTGCTGAACGATCCCTGCTCGGGCTACGGCAGCAGCAGCGGCGTTCCAGCCAACATCGTCGCCAACTGCCAGGCACTGGGCGTACCGACCAACTATCAGCAGCCCAATCCGCAGATCTCCGTGGTCACCGGCGGCAATGACGAGCTGGAGCCGGAAACCGCCGACAGCACCACGCTGGGCTTCGTGTACAGCCCGGCCTGGGCCGAGAACACTGGCTGGTCGCGGCGCTTCGACGTGGAGCTGACCTGGTACAAGCACAAGCTCAAGGGCGCGATTCAGGCGCTGGATGCGCAGACCCAGCTGGATCTGTGCGTGGGCACGCTGGACGACACCTATTGCAACGGCATCGTCCGCAACCAGACCGGCAACATCGCCGGTTTCCAGAACCGTCTGACCAACCTGGGTCGCATCGATACCGACGGCGTCGACGTCAATTTCTACTGGACGCTGCCGGAATCGGAAATGGGCGACTTCACCGTGGCCTGGCGCAACACCATCGTCAACGACTACGAGGCCGTGGGCGCGGGTGGACTGGTCGAGCCGCGCGAAGTCGGGCGTGAGCTCAACGACAGCGGCATTCCGCGCTGGAGCAGCAATCTGCAGCTGGGCTGGACGCTGGGTTCGGTCAGCGCGGCCTGGACCATGCGCTACACCTCCAAGCTGGAAGAAAGCTGCAGCGACTTCCTCGATGGCACGCCCAACAGCTTCACCAACCTGGGTCTGTGTTCCGATCCGAACGCGAACGACGACAGCCTGTCGATCAATCGCCTCGGCGGCACCACCTACAACGATCTGCAGCTGAGCTGGCGCCTGCCGGAGGACTTCCTGGCGGCCACTCTGACGGCCGGTGTCAACAACGTCTTCGACAAGGACGCGCCGACCTGTCTGACCTGCTCGTTGAACGGCTACGACGCGTCGAACTACGACCTGCCGGGCCGCTTCTGGTACGCCAAGGCTGCGGTGAAGTTCTGATCACCTGAGCGCACAGAGGCCCGATCTGCCCTGCGCGGATCGGGCCTTTTTCTTTGGCGTGGACCGGACCGCAGGCAAAAAAACCGGCCCGCAAGGCGCGGGCCGGGCTGCTGCGTCAAAGGGTGAATTACTGCTGGCGCCGCACCACGGTCATGCCGATGGCCAGCGTCAAGCCGATCAGTGCGAGCAATCCGAACTGATTCAAGCTGGGCGCCGGCACCGCGGCCGCGGGCAAGCCGGTACCAGTCAGCGCCGCCGTGCTGGTGATCGGATTGCTACCGAAAACCGATGCAGTGACCTGGGCGGTGCCGTTCTGAGCGCCGACGGCCTGCGGTGAAAAGACCACACCGATGGTGCATGGGTTGGGGGCCACTCCAGAGCTGGGGCAGCTGCCGCCGCTGCGTTGCCAGCCCGCAGGCAGGGTGATGCTGACGTTGGCCAGGGGGTCTACACCACGATTGCCAGGGTTGCCCTGGATGGTCAAGTTGGCGACGGCGCTGCTGCCGCCCAGAGTGACATTGCCAAAATTGATCGTCGTCGGCGTGACTTGCAGTGCCGGCACACCATCAGTGTCGGCCTGTGCCGGGGATGAACTCAGCGTCGTGATGACCAGGGCCAGGGCGAGCGCAACAGGTGTTCGATTTGGGAGCATGTCTGCTAGATCTCGATAGTGCGAAGACGACCCGAACGGGCGGGTGAAATCAGGCTATCGGGCTGAACTCAGGGGCGAATGCCATGAATATGGCAGGGGCGCCACCGGGATAGGGGTCAGGACTGCTCCAGCCTCGGATAGCCGGCGGCCACCCAGGCGCTGGCGACGTCGTGGTTGAAGCGGAAATTGGCGGCTACCCGCTGTCGGGCCAGTTCCTCGCCGTCATCGTCGACGGCGCTGAGTTCGGCGTAGGGCTCGTCCTCGTCGGGCACGATATCCAGCAGCACCTTGACGCGTCCGTTCCGTACCGCCACCTTGGTGCTCTTGTGCAGCGCGGCAAAGGCCTGCTGCTCGTGGCGCATGATCACTTCCGAGGCGGTCTTGACCAGCGTGGCGAAGGCGTTGGCATCCAGCGGTTTGGGGTTCTTCTTGTCCCGACCCATGGTCCAGGGCCCGACCAGGGCCGGCTCGGACTCGCCGTCAGGCGTCATGGCTACGGCCCAGCCTTCGTCATCCTCGTTCTTGATGACCCTGGCGGTCCAGCCCTTGTCGGCCCAGAGTCGATCTTCCTGGATGCGGGGCGGGGCGTCGTCGATCGTCGAATCGTCCGGGAGCTCTTGCGAAGGATCCATCAATGTCCGGGTCTCTTGGTTGCGAAAGGACCCAGACTAGCAGCCTCACCGATCGCAGGCCTCAGTCGCGGGCGCTGCCCGCCCGCGTGAACACCTGGTGGTTGCCGGGCTTCCAGGTCGCGCCGCCATCGTCGGTGTATTCCATGCGCGATTCGAAGCGGTCGTCCTCGACGTTGAAGCGGGTGAAGCGCAGCTGTCCGCTGCCACCGTCGGCAGTGGCGTACACCTGCGACAGTCGCTCTTCGCTGCCCAGCGGCCCGGTCATCACCCAGAGCTTGCCGTCACGTCCCACGGCCGCCATCTCGATGGTGGCGGCAGCCTCGTTGATGTAGAACAGGATGCCCGAGGCCTGCTTCATTTCGGGAATCTCGTTGCGGCCGCGAACCACGCGGTCGGGTACCACCCATTCGAATTCGTAGCTGCCATCAACAGCCTTGGCCACGCTGCCGACTTCATTGAGGAACTCGGTCTGAACGTCCCAGCGACCGATGGCATTGCGCAGCTGTTCCACCGAATGCCGCAAGGCTGCCGGGTCCACCTTGTCGTCTTCTGCGCCCAGCCACAATGGCAGCGACAGCGCGAACAGCAAAATCAGCAAACGGTTCATGGCGATGGCTCGGTGGACGCCGGAGCTTCCCCGGTGGGCGTCGAAGTGCCGGCCTCGATGACGGTGCCCGTGTTCTGATCATGGATCAAAAACCAGCCGTCACCCTCGCGCTTGAACAACAGAGACAGGTAGTGGTCGGCATGGTAAGGCTTGCCGTCGCGATCGGCTTCGTCGTAGCTGACCAACAACAAGGCATGGCCCATGTCTGCGGTTTGCTCGATCGCTACGGTCTGGTAGTTGAAAGTCCAGCCGGTTTCGTCAAACCAGGCCTTGAGCATTTCGCGATAGGCGCCCGCGTCTTCGAAGTACTTGCCGTTGGGCTGAATGAAACTCAGCCGCGGACCGCGGGTCAGTGTGGACTCGAAGGCATCGAAGTCGCGAGCCTGAATGGCATCCAGATGGCGTTTGAGCGTGCAGTCAAAGGCACAGTTGTCGGCGGCTTGCGCTCCCGCCGCAGCGCTGCAGACCAGCGACACGATTCCCAACCAGAGCGCTGCCGACCGCGTATTGCCATGCATGACCCGAACTCCTGATGGTGGATGGTGTTCCTGGCAAGCCCGCGCCCTCACTTGGAGGCCCGGGCCACGGCATCTTCCCGGCGCCGCAGACTCTGTTCGGGCCAGACTTCGCTGGCTCGATAGTATTGGGCGAAGGCCGGTACACCCTCCGCCAGCAGTACCCAGGGCTGTCTCGATTCGGTGTAGATATGCACATCCGGTGGCGCCCGGTCGGGGTCATCGAGGGTCCCGACGCGCACGAAGGCGAGCGCTTCACCGGCGCCGGCATAGTGGCTCCAGACCGCCACGCGACATTGCGGGCAGCGGGCGATGCGCTGGCCCCTGCCGCTGGCCGACGGCGTATCGACCCATTCGGGCGCGGCGCGGAGCAAGGTGATCCGGGTGGTCTCGATGACAGCATTCAAGGCGAAGGCGCTACCGCTCTCGCGCTGGCACCAGCGGCAATGACAGCAGTGCACGATCAGCGGTGGGGATTCGAGCTGATAGCGCAGAAAGCGGCAGCCACAGCCGCCGCTCAATGGGACCTGGGGGCTTGCAGTCATGTCAGTTCTCCGATGGCAGCAGCCAGCTGCACAGCGCATGTTCCCGTGGCCCGCGTAAGATCGCAAGCCTGCGCCCGGTCCAGTCCAGGCGATCACTATCGAACAGGATCATCACATGCTCATCCGCAGACCACCGCCCGTAGCCGCTTCGGAAATCACGCCCGAGGGCGTGTACCGCCGGCGTCGTGAACTGCTGGGACTGCTCGGCATGGGCAGCCTGGGACTGTTGGCCGGCTGTGGTTCGGCGGACTCCGGCGCGACGACGGCCACCTTCGATGCGACGCCCAAGGCGCCGCTGGGTCCTTTTGATACCGACGAAGCCCAGACCAGCTTCGAGCAGGCCTCGACCTACAACAACTACTACGAGTTCGGCACCGACAAGGACGATCCAGCGAAGAATGCGAAGGATTTCAAGCCGCGTCCGTGGACGGTCGAGGTCTCGGGTCTGGCCGAGCGCACCGGCATTTTTGATCTCGACGATCTGGTCAAGCCGGCGCTGCGCGAGGAGCGCGTCTACCGCATGCGCTGCGTCGAGGCCTGGTCGATGGTGATTCCCTGGCTGGGCGTGCCGTTGGCCGCCGTGATCAAGGCGTTGCAGCCGAGCAGCGCGGCACGCTATGTGGCTTTCGAGACCCTGCGCGATCCGCAGCGCATGCCCGGCCAGCGTCAGGCCATCCTCGATTGGCCTTATCGGGAAGGGCTGCGCCTGGACGAGGCGCTCAATCCGCTGCCGCTGCTGGTCACCGGCATGTACGGTCGCGAGCTGCCGAATGCCAACGGCGCGCCGCTGCGGCTGGTCGTGCCGTGGAAGTACGGCTTCAAGGGCATCAAGGCCATCGTCGCCATCCGCTTCCTCGAGAACGAGCCGCTGACCACCTGGAAATCGCTGGCACCCGATGAATACGGCTTCTATGCCAACGTCAATCCCGAGGTGGACCATCCGCGCTGGAGTCAGGCCAGCGAGCGCCGGCTCGCCGAAGGCCGATCCCTGTTCAATGCGCGGATTCCGACGCTGCCCTTCAATGGCTATGCCGAACAGGTGGCGCATCTGTATCAGGGCATGGATCCGAAGACGCTGTATTGAGCATGCCTGCCTTGAAGGCTGTCGACCGGGTGGTCTGGATCAAGTGCGCGCTGTGGCCACTGCTGCTGGCCCCGGCGCTGCGGCTGGTCTGGCTGATGTTCCTGGTGCAGAGCGGTCGCGAGCCGAATGCGCTCGGCGCCGATCCGATTGCCTATCTCACCCATCAGACCGGCGACTGGGCCGCCTACAGCCTGGGCGCTTCGCTGGCGATGACGCCGCTGCGGCGTCTCAGCGGCTGGGCGCAGTGGATACGCCTGCGCCGTCTGCTGGGACTGTTCGCCTTCTTCTATGCCTCACTGCACCTTGGCATCTACGCCGCGCTGGATCTCGGCTTTGACCTCTCGCATCTGTGGGCAGACATCGTCAAACGCCCCTATATCACCGTGGGATTTTCCGCCTGGCTGTTGCTGCTGCCGCTGGCAATCACGTCCACCCGCGGCATGATGCGCCGCCTCGGTCGCCGCTGGGGCCAGCTGCATCGGCTCGTCTACCTGATCGGCGTGCTGGTACTGCTGCACTACGCCTGGCTGGTCAAGGCCGACCTGACCTGGCCGATCATCTTCGCCGTGGTCTATGCCGTGCTGATGGCCTTGCGTTGGTGGCCTGCGGCGCGCAGCCGCAGGCCGGGGTGAGCCCCGTGCCCCGTCAGAAATCGTAGCTGACGTTGCCGTTGGTCTCCGAGATCAGCTTGTTGGCGAACATCGTGTCGATGATGCGGCTGACTTCCTCGGGCGGGATCTTCTTCTGGAAGAAGGCGGCGACGGTCTGGGTCAGGGTCTTCAACTTGCGTGGGCGGCCCTTCTTGTCGGTCTTGCCGAGTAGTTCGATCACGCGCTTGGTGTTGGCGTCCTCGGTCGGCGGCGCGGTCTTCGGATCCAGCTCCAGCAGACTGTTGAGGCGCCGGCATTTCAGGCCTTCCTTGTTGAGATGGCGCAACAGCGGATCGAAGCCCTTGTCCTTGCTCAGCACCAGGCACTGCTGCTGCGGCGAGCGTTCGATGATCCGGCCCAGATGGCAGGCGATGTGGAAGTCCAGCGCATTGCTGCCGACACCGTCGACCCGCTGCCAATCCACCCGCTGTCCCAGCCTTTGCGCCTGCGTCACCAGTTCGATCGGCACGCTCTTCTGGGTGGCGCCGACGAAGATGATCACCTCGAAGCCATCGTCCAGTCGGCTCAGGTCCACCTGCTGGACGTTTTCGTAGTCCACCAGCAGCAGCTTCTTGCTCATGGCCTGATTCTCCTTCGGCAATCGTGGTCGACCATTGTAGGCTGCCATGAACGTAGGTCACGTTGGCCGCAAAGCGGTCTACGTGACCCAGGCTTCCAATGTAGATGCCATGAGGGCCGTGGACGCGAGATCCTCTGCGGTGCCAAAACCTCAAGGAGCTACGCTGATGTCCACGACCCTCGCTGCAAACGCTACCACTTTCAACATCACGCTTCCGGTGCTGTGC
>JBFWOF010000074.1:0-24439 GCA_050250665.1 Lysobacterales bacterium
CGGCCCGGGGCTTCGCCATCACACAATGAGCGCGGCGCCGGCCGACCGCCAGCCGCAACACAGGGGAAAACAAGCCCCAAGAAAAACCGGCCGTGCCGGCCGGTTTTTCTAGGAACATTGGTGGTGGATTCCGCTCATCACTCGGAACGAGTCTCGTCCATCGTCGTGGATGTCCGCCGCCGCTCTTGCATAGGTTCGGAAGGCCACGGGTGATCGCGATACCAACTGTGGTGCATTACAGTCGTCTTGCACGAGCCCGAAGGAACAGCACGGCGCAGGTGCGTGGCGCTCAGAAAATGTCCTGTACACGCAGTGCCAAAATCTGACGCGGCAACCGACTGCGTGGCATCGGGGCTCCGAAACGCCCGAGTCACTCCCCGCAGACGCCCATGCCGCATCCAGAACCGATGCGGTTTCGCGATCATCACCGAATGGCCGTGGCGGATCTGCGTGTTAGCCTAGACGCCGTCACGGCCATCGGCTTTCGCGGTCTGGTTCTTGGTTTGGTCGTCCTCTGCGCTCCCGGCGCTATGCTCGCGCAGGAAACCATCGTGGCCAGCTACCCGGACACCTCGGCTTCCGCGTTCTGCGAATTCCTCCCTGCGCCAAGGAGCTGAAAAAATCTTCAGTCGGTGCAGACGGCGTCCAGGATGCGGCTCTTGGCAAGGGACCTGGTCGCCGTGGGGCGGCTCAACCGCTCGTAAAGGGAAGCCGTTGCCTGATGGTCAAGCCGCGGTAGCCCAAGGCTTGATCTGGGCCAGTTCTTTGGCCAACGTGTCCTTCGCAGTCGCAGCGTCGTAGTCGAGTTGCAGTCCTGTCCAGAAGCCTTCGGACGTCCCGAAGAATCGCGACAAGCGCAGGCCAGTGTCCACGGTGACGGCGCGCGTGCCCGCGACGATCTCGCCGATGCGTCGCTGCGGCACGCCGATCTCCTTGGCCAGCCGGTACTGGCTGATGCCCATCGGCTCCAGGAACTCGTGCATCAGGATCTCACCGGGATGCGGGTAGGGAATCTTTCGCATGGGAATCCTCGTCAGTGGTAGTCGACGATCTCGACGTCTTTGGGGCCGTTCTCCGTCCAAACGAAACAGACGCGCCATTGCCGGTTCACGCGGATGCTGTGCTGGCCTTCGCGGTCGCCTTGCAAGGCTTCAAGGCGGTTGTTCGGAGGTATTCGAAGGTCTTCCAGCACGGCCGCGCGGTTGAGCATCGCCAGCTTTCGCATGGCCGCCGTTTCGATGTTCACGAAACGCCGGCAGCGATTTCCTTCGAACAAGTCGCGAGTGTCCTTGCACTTGAACGACTGAATCGACATAGGCGAAATGCTAACGTTGTGCGTTACTAACGTCAATCGATAGCATGCGGGTCACGGCATCTTGGCGTTCAGCCGCTCCGACACGGTTTCCAGCGCCTTCTGCCAGCGCCGCCACGCGGTGCTGCTGTCGCAGGCGAAGCGGATGGTGATGTCGCGCCAGCCGTAGCGCTGGGCGCGCATCCACACCCGGTGGGCTGCTCCTCAGTAACCGCTACCCTCGGTTCTCTCAACCCGATTGCTGCTCCAATCGTCGCTGCCAACCGCTCTCCGCGACACCCGCGTAACTCCGCGCCGCATCAGGGATTCTGCGGGTGCCAACTACGGCGGGTTGGTGAGGGCAAGTAGAGAAGAGAGAGCAAATGAGGGTCGAACTCGGGCTGTTTCGGGCCACATTCTTGCGCGGCGTGGCACCGGCAGAATGGCCCGAAATCCCGCACTGGCGCGGGATTTCGGGCAACAAAAAACCGGCCTTGAGGGCCGGTTCTTGTTGGAACATTGGTGGAGCGGAGGACAATCGAACAAATCTCCCCACGCCTTTGCTGACAACAGATCAATTTTCAGAAAAAATAAGTTGCCCCCAAAGTTGCCCCCACGCTGATCGCGTCACGCCTTGCCTGCACGATGCCTGTGTTTCACGCGAGGGGGTAAAACGAAAACAACTGCGACGCAGAGCATATTTCCGCATCTCGTCCGAACAAAGTCGCCCGGGACAGCGGGCGTCGGGAAGCTGGTCGCTCAATGGATTGTCTCCCATGGTACGTGCCTCTTGCCCAGATCCAAGTTCGATCGTATAGGGTTGCTGGATCTGCCGATTAGGTTGGCCGTTGATGTTTCTCGAATCCGAAGCCGTGCCCCCAGTTGTGTCTACTGCGCCGATTCCGCTCTCGGAGCTCGACTACGCACTGACCGCGCAGATCCTGGTTGCTTGGGCAGGTGAACGAGCTGACGGTGGCTCATCGTCACGACTGGCGTGGTGGGAATCACTGTTGGTCTGCGAGTTCGGCGGCATGCACGTGTTCGGTCGTACTACCCCGCAAACCGCACAGTGGGCTGTGCTGCAGGCTGTGCGCGAAGTTGCGCGCCGTGCTGATGCCTCGCTGCGTGCGCAGGAGCACGATCCTGACTCCCTGCGTTCACTGTACAACTTCGGATTCGAAATCGATGAGCGTATCGACGAGCGCCTGTTGGACCTGAAACGCTCCGGCAAATCCCCATCAGAGTCATTGCCTGGCCTGGCAGAGTTCATCGGTAACGATTGGGATCGAGCTGCCTTTTCAACGTGGGCCGGATCTTTCGGGCCGATTGAATTCTTGCCGGTACCCTCAGGTCGACGCATCAAGTCAGCACTCCCGCCAACGCTGGAAGAAACGATTGCCGCACTGCTTGCTGGATTGGTGCCGCTGACGGCCACGTATCCGATGCCGCATTTCCGGGTGGCAACATGACTACTCAGGCTGCCGAAGAGACTGAGCTACGGACCCGATTGTTGAAATGTACGCTTGAGGTTGACTCCTCACGGTCGTACTGGACACATCACGCGACTGCGGGTGAAGTAAGCGCCAAGCTCGCGTTCGACGAATTCTGGTTCGGCGCGCGCAGTCTGAAGCGCATCAGCGAAGTCCTGACTAGCCTTCGTGCCCGATTCGATGCCTTCCCGGCTTGTATCGAGGTGCTTCATCGTTGGCCGAACATGTCGCCCGACACACGACGCAACATCTGTCACTGGCATCTACAGTTGGCGGAGCCGCTATATCGTAGATTCACTGGAGACTATCTTCGTGCCCGTCGTGTAGGTGCGCGCGCCGAGGTTACGCGGGATCTCGCGGTGCGCTGGGTGGTCGATCAAGGCGGCGGGCGTTGGGCAATGTCCACCTGCATGCAGTTTGCGAGCAAGTTGCTTTCCGCGGCCCATTCCGCCGGGCTGGTTGGGTCCAGGGTCGATCCGCGACCGTTGTTGCTGCCGCGCATTGCTGACGATGCTCTGTTGTACCTGCTTCATCTGCTGCGTGAGGTCACGATCGAAGGCACGCTGCTGGAGAATCCTTACCTGGCATCGGTAGGCCTTGAGGGAGCGGACTTGGATGATCGCCTGCGTCGATTGCCGGGGCTGACGTTTCGGCGTCAAGGCACACTGGTTGATTTCGGCTGGCGCCATGCTGATTTGCGCGCTTGGGCGATTG
This sequence comes from Lysobacterales bacterium, assembly GCA_050250665.1. Classification (GTDB taxonomy): domain Bacteria; phylum Pseudomonadota; class Gammaproteobacteria; order Xanthomonadales; family SZUA-5; genus JADKFD01. The sequence goes on from JBFWOF010000074.1 coordinate 3,496, forward strand.
AAACCCACGGCACCAACATCGCGGCAGAAATGGAAGCAGCCGCATGACGATGCCCTTGTTCGCGCACTCCTCTCTGCAGCAGGCTGTTGCTGCGTTGCGGGCGGATCTTGTGCACGAGGACGGCCCCAGCATCAGCACGATGCGTAACTACCGATTCGCCATTCTCCAGTACGCGCCTGAGGACGAATTTCCGTTGCGGGCCGAAGTCCAAAGGCTCAGTGGCGACCTGATGTCGAACGGCTGGGTGGTCATGTCCATCAGCCTGCAAAAGCTGTTGATCGACCGCATGCGAGCTCAGGGCGAGGAGTGGATCGAGCGTGTGACGGCGATGGAACGCCGCATGGCGAGCATTGCGCCGGAACGTGGGCTGAACTACCTGAAGTCAAAGTTGACGCCACTGATCGAAGGTCCGGAAGGCATTGCTGCAGACTGCGGCAAGATCATCAGTGCCTTCGCCGAGCAACATCCAGACAAGGTTGACCGTGCGGTGGCGTTGATTGGCCGTGCGGGCGCCCTGTACCCCTTCTACCGCTCATCTGCGCTACTGCGACACCTGGACGGCGCCACCGGCAACGTGCCTTTGGTCTTGCTGTATCCGGGAGAGCGTCGCGGCCCCACAGGCTTGTCGTTCATGGGCCTGTTGAAGCCCGACAGCGACTACCGTCCGCGCATCTATTCCTGAGGGCACCATGCTGATCCGCGATCTGTTCGTTTCAGACGTAACCCGCGACATTCCGCCGGTTGTCTATTTCCACGAACAGAGCCCGGACAAGCTGGCCGCCGAGGTCTCTGAGTACATCGTTACCGGTGGATGGAACGAAGGGCATCCCAGTCATCGCCGCGTGCCTGACGGTATTCACGAGCAATACGTGCGTCTTTTGACGAACATGCGCAGTGAATTGGCCAAAGCGGGTGGCCCTGATCTGCCGGCCGTCTGGATCTCTGGTTTCTACGGCTCAGGCAAGTCGAGCTTTGCCAAGCTGCTCGGATTGGCGCTCGACGGCGTCACGCTTCCTGATGGCAAGTCATTGTCCAAAGCCTGGCTGGACCGAGACACATCGCCCAAGGCATCAGAGTTGCGCCAGGCTTGGGACGCGCTGCGGCAGAAGGTAGACCCGATCTCAGTGGTCTTCGACATTGGCAGCGTCGCCCGCGACAACGAACAGATTCATGCTGCCGCTGTTAGGCAGGTGCAAAAGCGCCTGGGCTACTGCAGCACGGATCCGTTAGTGGCTGAGTTCGAACTCGCGCTGGAGCGCGACGGAGAGTGGACCAGATTCCAGGAGATGGCGCTGAAAGCGCTGGGGAAACCCTGGGAAGACGTCAAAGACAAGGCGCTCGCAGAGGAGGACTTCTCGCTGGTGCTGTCGGTGATGTACCCGGAGCGCTACACCGACCCAATGGCTTGGTACACCAGTCGCGCGGGTACCACTGCGCGCGCCGATTCGCCCGAGGAAGCTGTGCATGCCATTCGCGACATGCTCAAGCACCGCAAGCCTGAGGCCACACTGTTTATCGTTGTAGATGAGGTGTCGCAATACGTGCTGAGCCACGGTGACCGCGTTGAGCGCTTGCGTGCTTTTGTCGAGACACTCGGTGCGCGTCTACGCGGCAAGGCTTGGTTGCTGGCTCTGGGTCAGCAGCAACTCGACAACGAGGCCGATGCGGCATTCCTGGTCAAGACCAAGGATCGCTTTCCGCCGCGGCTTCGAGTGCATCTGGCCGCGACCAATATTCGCGATGTTGTGCACAAGCGACTACTGCAAAAGACGCCCGACGCAGAGACTCGATTGCGTAGATTGTTCGAGCAGCACCGGCCGTCGCTCAAGCTCTACGCCTACGGCTGTGAGTCCATCACGCCCGATGAGTTCATTGAGGTCTACCCCATGCTGCCGGGGCAGATCGATTTGATCTTGCAGATCACCAGTGCATTGCGCCTGCGTTCGACTCGGGCCCAAGGTGACGATCAGGCCATTCGCGGCCTGCTGCAATTGCTTGGAGAGCTGTTCCGCGCGCAGAAATTGGCTGACAAGCCTCTCGGGTCAATGATCACGCTGGATCAGGTTTACGAGGTTCAACACACCGCGCTCGATTCCGATGTGCAGTCGTCGATGGCCCGTGTTCTGTCGGCGTGTGCCGAGGACGGCAGCGAGCTGCTCGTGCGCGCGGCGAAGGTGGTTGCGCTGTTGGAGCTCATCCAGGACACATTGCCCACAGACGCACGCTTGGTTGCCCAATGCTTGTATGACCGGGTCGATCTCGGCAACAACTTGAGCGCCGTGACCGAGGCCCTGGAACTGCTTCGACAGCGAAATCTGCTCGGCTATTCCGAAAAGTTGGGCTACAAGATTCAGTCATCCGAGGCCGAAGAGTGGGAAGGCGAGCGCCGCAACACCATCAACGTCCCGCGCGAAGCCATTAGTGACGAGGTGCGCGAGGGGTTGACCTGGCTGCTGGCGCAACCCGATATGCCGCGGTTGCAGGGACGGCCTTTCCCGTGGGCGGGTCGTTATTCAGATGGCCGCCGCGCCGACGACATGGCACTTCGCGACCCTCGCGATGAGGCCGCCATCACCGTCGACTTTCGTTTCCTGCCCCGTGAGGACCGCACCGAGAGCACGTGGGTGCGTCGCAGTAGCGATGCGGCGCTGACTGATCGGCTTGTGTGGCTGGCGGGTAACACCGATCACGTCGATCACCTGATCCGCGAGTTGTGCCGCTCCCGTGCGATGGTCAAGAAATACGAGTCGCGAAGGGATTCTCTAAGCCACGCGCGCAAGTTGCTGCTTCAGGCAGAGAGGAACCGTATCGAAGACGACGAGCCCAAGGTGCGCGAGGCCATTGCTGCAGCCTGGATGGCTGGCCGCATGTTTTTCCGCGGGCGTGCAATGGTGCCATCGGATCACGGTGACCGCTTCGCGGCCGCTCTGCATGCCGCCGGCACGCGCCTGCTGACCGAGTTGTTCCCGCATTTTGTTGCCACGCAGATTCAGCCGGCGGAACTCATGCAACTGGTCGAGCTGGAGCTGTCAGGCCCGTCGCCCAAATTTGTCATTGGTGAGCTGGGCATCCTGGCACTCGATGGCGGGCGTTACGTCGCGGCCTGCAGCGGCATCGTACCCAAACGCGTTCAAGCCTACATCGAGCAGGAAAGCGGGGTCAGTGGAACGCAATTGCTGGCTCACTTCGGCGGGCCGCCCTATGGCTACGTTGCCAATGTGATCAAAGCCTGCGTGGCCGGCCTGCTGCGCGCTGGCAAGGTGCGAATCCAGTTGGAGGGTGGCGAGGAGATCTCCGCGATTCGTGATGCCGGCGTGCGTGATCTGTTTGAGAAGGATCGGGCCATTCGCCGCGCCAACATCTTTCCGGCTGGAGAGGATGAAGTCGGGTTGCCGGCGCGCGCACGAATCAGCCGGTTCTTCAAAGATGCCTTGAGTCGTGAGGTGGATTCGCAGGACGACGACATTGCCGATGCTGTCTCGCATCATTTTCCCGGCCTTTCGCAGAAACTCCAGGGCGTCTACGCCCGCCTGAACCGGTTGCCGGGCGCGCCGCAGGGGCCAGATGCCCTGCGCAAGCTCGGCGAAGCATTGGAGCAGTGCCTGCGCACGTGCCGTCAGACCAAACCCACGGTTCGACTGGTCAAGCGTTACCTCGATGTCCTGCGTGACGGCACGCAGCTGGTGCAGGTGCTGGATGCCGAACTGACCGAGGCCGCGATCACAGCAGTCAAACAGGCGCGCATCGTGTTGGACTTCCATGCGGCGCAGCTGCATGAGGCTGGGCTCGCTTCAGGAGGCTTGGAGGAAGCTGCCGAGAGACTGCAGGTGCAACTCGACTCTGAGCGCCCCTGGCGCGATCTGGCGGCATTGCAGGCCGATCTGGATGCGTTGAGGGAAGCTTATGTCGCGGAACGCAGTCGCCTGCTGGAATGGCAGGGTATGCAGGTGGCCGCGGCCCGCGCACGGGTGAAGGCCCGAGACGGTTTCAGCACGCTGAGTGCCGATCAGTCCAACCATGTCCTGCGACCATTGGCGCTGGCGCTTACCGAGACCACGCCTGAAGCTGTTGCGCCGCCGCTGTCTGCATTGAAGGATGCGTTCACGGGGACTTTGGAGCGTGCTGAGGATCAGGCCAATGATCACCTGGATGACATCCTCAGCGAGGGGCAGAAGCCACTGGTAAAGCGGGTAGACCTGCAACTGCGCAACCGCGACATCGTTACCGAGGCCGATGTGGATGCGCTGGTCGAAGAGGTGCGCAAGCGGCTGATGGAGCAGCTCCGTTCTGGGGCGCGGGTGCGGTTGCTTTAAGAGCGTCACGCGCTGGCGCGGCGCACCCCATGAGTCGGGAGCGCGCGTCTTGAAAGTTGGTTGGCTTGATGGGAGGTCTTATGGCTAAGCCAAAATCAAAGCAGATGTGGTTTCACCAAGCGGACATTACTGAAAATCTTAATTTCGCTCTCGGGGAGCTTGTCCCGACCATTCCAATCGCTGGTGTCGTCAGTCGCGCGCTTGCTCCGAAGGCGCTTGCCTCAGTTATGATTTGCTTGGATCCCGCGCAGATCAAGACTCTTGAGCGTCGAATGAAGACGCTTGCAAATACAAAGAAGAAGCTGAAGCAAAGTAGGGAAAAGTGCCAGCAGCTCGACTCGGCAATCCTTGCTATTGCGTCAGAAAACCGTGAATTGGAAGCTCGATTCGCAGCGGCTGAATCCCTCGCGAGTAATCTGCAATACAATCTTGATGTACTCACTGCTAACATCAATGATCAGGAGTTAATGCTAGCTAGCGCCAAAGCGCCGCACGCTGGATCGAACTCAGGTCTGGCCAAACTCTCGGATTATGGCGGTGTTGGGAAGGCGCTACCGGGTGGGCTGCCAGGGTTGGGCAAGAAGTAGGTTGCTGAAGGCTAGAAGACTAAGTCGCGCTACCGGAGCACAAGGCCGCTCACGCGATCGCCTTCAACCCCTTGCTCTGCACCAGGTTTAGCAGCTTCAGTGCGGCGCCGTCGGGTTTCTTGGCGCCGGATTCCCGCTGGCTGATGCCGCTCCTGCTGACATTGAGGTAGCGCGCAAACACGGGTTGCGATACGTGTTCGCGCTGGCGTAGCGCGCTGATCTGCTCGGGTGCCAGTTCCACCACTGGACTCAGGCACAGTGCGTCGAACTCGCGCATGGTCTCAAGGCTCACCACGCCGGCGCTGTGCAGGCCGCTGATGGATTCATGCACGGCCGTCAGGATCGGGCTGGTGCGGCGACGGCTTGCCTTGCGCGCCGCGGTCATTGCGTCATTCGCCTTTGTTGTCTTCATCATTCACCTCAATCAACTCGCCGTCCGCCATGTCGTTCTTGCGGGCGAAGCGCTGGAAGACCTTGTTCTTGTAGATCGCCACACAAGCCCTCCGCATGTGCAAAATTTAGCGCCTGGTGATATCGAAGGCGTCGATGCGAAGGGGTGGATTGTGCTTCAGTTCACCCGAATGCAGCAGCCTCGTAGATGCTCTCGAACCTCCCGCAATGGCAACGCAATCGCCTATGGTTGACTATTGTGAACCAGTCACTGCTCGATGCTGCGGCTGGGCAGTGCGCGGCTTGTCGTATCGACTTTGCGGTTGCAGGTTTTCCCAGCTGATTCAGGGGGATGCGCTGGATCGCCAGCTAAGGAAAAAGTTTTTTCCTTAGCGTGGAGTTCGTGCGGGCCGTGGGCTAGATCCTTCAGTCCGCATGCGCGGCGACGGAACTTCAAACCAGACTTTGAGGCTGTATCCATGCCAATGACCTCCGAAGCCAAGACTGCCCTGCGCAACACGATTCGCGCGTTGCGGGCGCGGTTGCTGGAGGATCTGCACAACAGCACGGAATCGGCGTATCGCATGTTGGTGCGGGCGCGGGATGCGGGTTTGAGTGCGGCGGCGCGGGCGCGGCGTGGGCGGCTAGAACTGTGGATGGATGAGCAGGTGCGCGCGCAGGGTGATGTGCGCCAGCTGCGCACGCGGGAGGACTTTCGGCGTGAGGCGGAGAAGCAGGCGGCTTACACCTGGTTGAACCGTGTTTTGATTCTGCGGTTGATGGAGGCACCGGTGTCGGGCGGCAAGCCGATGCGCGCGCCGCCGGTGGTCACCGGTGGCTGGGAGAGCCAGGGCTACAAGGAGTTCCGTGACGTAGCGCCGGCACTGGTGCGCGGTGATGACAGCGAGGGTTATGCCTTCTTGCTGCAACTGGTATTTGAGGATCTGGCTGAGGAACTGCCGGGCCTGTACGGCTCGGCCGGCGCGGCCGAACTGATCCCGATGGCGCCATCCACGTTGCGGCATCTGGTGGATGCGTTGAACCAACCGGCGCTGGTCAGTTGCTGGACCGACGACATGACGCTGGGCTGGGTCTACCAATACTGGAACGATCCCGAGCGCGAGGCGCTGGATGCCAAGTTGAATGCGGGTGGCAAGCTGGCGCCGCATGAGATCTCCAGCAAGACGCAGATGTTCACCGAGCGCTACATGGTCGACTGGCTGCTGCAGAACAGCCTGGGGCCGATGTGGCTGGCGATGTGCAAGCGACATGGCTGGACGCCCGAGGTCGAGGCTGATGGCACGCTACAGCGGCTGGAGGAACGCCGCGTCGACTGGCGCGCCAAGCGTGATGCGAGCGAAGTGTCGCTGACCGAACTGATGCCGCTACACACTGACGCCGAGCGCCGCTGGGCCTACTACCTGCCGCAGCCCATTCCAGATGATGCCGTCACCCACGCGCCGGTCAGCGTGCGTGATTTGAAGATCATCGACCCGGCACTTGGATCAGGGCATTTCCTTGTGGTGGCCCTCGATCTGTTGGTGGCGCTGTACCGCGAGGAAGCCCGCCACCGCAGCACCGTAGGTCACGTTGACCGCAGCGCGGGCTACGTGACACCCGACCCACCAGACGAGCCCAGCGCGGCTGCTCGCGATGAGCGCAAGGTCACCTACGATCCGGCCCAATGGACCGACCGCGCCATCGTCGAGCGCATCTTGTCGCACAACCTGCATGGCATTGATCTGGACCCGCGCGCGGTGCAGATCGCTGCTGCGGCATTGTGGCTGAAGGCACGCCAGATCGCGCCGGATGCGCAGCCGGAACGCCTGAATCTGGTGGCCTCCAATTTGAGGTTGGCCAGCCTGCCCGACGACGACCCGGCGCTGGTGGAACTGCGCCGAGAAGTGGAGCGCGAAACCGGCATTCCCGGCGAGATCACGCTGTCACTGGTGCATGCGCTGCGCGGTGCTGATCACCTCGGCAGCCTGCTCAAAGTGGATCACGCGGTGGAGGAGGCGCTGAATCGGCTGGAATGGGCGCAAGGCGGATCGGTCGAGCCTGCGCAGGTGGATCTGTTCAAGCCGGCGCCAGCCCAGCAGCGAACACTATTGCTTGAGCGTGCAGTCGCCAAGCAGAGCCTGCTGGATCGGCTGGAGCAGTTTCTCTCGCGGCACACCGGTGGCGACGATCTGGGTCTGCGTTTGCGCGGAGAGCAACTGGCGGCTGGCGTGCGCTTTGTGCGTTTGGTGCGCGGGGGTAGCTATGACCTGGTGGTGGCGAATCCGCCGTATCAGGGTACGGCGAAGATGGCCGACTCCAAGTACATAGAGCTGCGCTATCCGACCGGGAAGGCGGACCTATATGCAGCGTTTCTCTTGAGAGGGCTGGAATTGGCGCGGGCCGGTGGCGCATCTGCAATGCTGACGATGCGAAACTGGATGTTCATCAAGCAATTCTCCGACCTTCGCGAAGTGCTTCTCGGATTTTTTGATTTTCGGGTGCTGGGAGATTTTGATCGCGGCGCGTTCGAGGATATTCCTGATGAGGTGGTTAGCGTCGCAGCGTCCGTCACGTTCAGGAGGACTCCGCAAAATCGGAGTTGGGTAACTTGTCCAACAGCACGAGAGGACAGCGCACGTGACTCTGCGCGCACACAACGTAAACGTGCAGCATCGCTGGTCCATTTGGGTGCTAGTGAATTCAAGTTGATGGCTCTTAGGGTCGTTCCAGAGTGGCCGGTTGTCTATTGGTGGGATGAAGCTCTCTTACGCGCGTACGAGCAAATGCCCTTGATGGAGGTTGTGGCGCCGGCTAGGCAAGGACTGATAACGGGGGACATGGCGCGGTTCTTGCGGACAGCCTCAGAGGTAGCTTGCATCGATTTCAGCCAGCGAACAAACGGAAGTTGGGTTCCATACGTGATGGGTGCAAAAGGAAAGGTGTGGTGTGAGCCCGCGAGCGTCGTCGTTCGTTGGTCCCATTTAGGGCTTGAGGTTCAGTCGTTTCAGCGTGGCGGCCGCCAAGCGTCACGCCCTCAGAATCAAGATCACTATTTCCAAATCGGCGTTGCGTTTTCGATGATCGGCTCAACCTTTAATGCTCGTGTTCACCGTTATCCGAGCATCTTTGGGGGCAAGGGCTCGTCGGTATTCCCGATGGATATTCCATCAACTGTCTGCTGGATGAACTCGTTCCGGGCTAGGTTTGTCCTGCAATCGCTAAATCCAGGTATCGGGTTCGAGGTTGGGGACGTAAACCGACTGCCAATGATGTCGATTGATCAGGCCGACGATATTTTTTTAGTGGTCAAGCTGGCATTTTCAGGACACGAGGTCCATCGCGAGCCCTCGGTCGAATTCAAACAACCCGGTCCTTCACCTTGGCGCCACGCCCAAGCCTGGGCGCAACTCGCCGTCGATCGCCCCGAGGGCGATCCGCTACCACCCTACGAGCCCGAGTACGACGCCGAGCCGCTGACCGACCACCTGAGCTATGCGCTCGGCGTCGCGCTGGGGCGCTTCGGGCCGAACGGCGAAGGCATCCTTGATCCCGCCAAGGACGATCAGAGTCACGCACTGCCCGGCGGCATCCTGTTCCTCGACGGGACGCAGGAAGGCGATGACCGCCGCGACAGTCTGGGCGAAGCCGCTGCCGCGCCACTGCATGCAGCCTGGGCCGAGCATGGCGCCGCCACCGCTGCACGCAAGACGCTGCGCGAGTGGCTGTCCCGCGACTTCTTCAAGGACGTGCACCGAACGATGTACGAGAACCGGCCGATCCACTGGCCGCTGTCTTCAGCGGACCGCACGTTTGTCGCCTGGATCAACATCCATCGATTCAACGGCCAGACGCTGAGCTTGCTGCTGGCGGATCACCTCGACCCATTGCGTCGGCGCCTGGACGGCGAACTGACCGATCTGCGCGCCGCGCGCGATGGCGGTGGCGACAAGAAATCGATGCGCGAGGCCGAACGTCGGCACGGGGAATTGCTGGGTGCGGTCAAAGAGCTGGCCGAGTTCATCGCCCTGGTCGAGCAATGCGCCGAATGCGGCCCACCGCCCACCGACGCCCGCTGCCCGCCACGCGATTTGGACGCCCGCTACGATCCGGATCTCGACGACGGCGTGATGATCAACTCTGCTGCGCTGTGGCCGCTGCTAGATCCGCAATGGAAGGATCCGAAGAAGTGGTGGAAGGAACTGGCCAGCGCGCAGGGCAAGAAAGACTACGACTGGTCGCACCTGGCGATGCGCTACTGGCCCACGCGTGTCGACAACAAGTGCCAGGATGAACCGTCCCTCGGCGTCGCCCACGGCTGCTTCTGGCGCTACCACCCGGCCCGCGCCTGGGCCTGGGAACTGCGCCTGCAGGACGAGATCGGCCCCGACTTCCGAATCACTGAAACCCCTTACCGCCCCGGCGGTCGTGACGTCGGCGACCCCGGTGACCACTTCCATCGCCAGATCTGGCTGCTGGAACATCCCACCGAAGCGCTGGCCGCGGTTGAAAGGGAAGCGCTCCGCCGTATGGGCCGGGGCAGCAAGCGCAAGCCGGTGCCGGAGGTGCGAATCCTGGAAGCTGGATTGTGGTCGACCATGCCCTTGGAAATCTGGGATATGGAGATGCGCTTGATTGAAAAGCAAGGTGTCGACTTTCAGTTGCGTAGCCCCGACGAATCCGAAGCCCGCGCTGCGTTGGTTGCAGGGTTGCCCGAACTCGTCACCGCGCGCGAGCAGCGGTTGCTCGAACTGGAGGAACAGCGAGACCTGCTGAGCGCTCAGGAAGGCGAAACGGAGGGCGCCGAAATAGACGATGATCTCGACCTGGGCGACCCGGAAGTTGATGGATGAGCCCCCGCAACCGATCGCATGGCGGAAGCTCGCGAGCGCACACAAGAGTTAGGTGGAACCCGAAGCGACCTTGAGGAACCCAAATGGCGCATCTGCTAGGCATACGTATCCAGAACTTTCGCGCACTTCGAAATGTTACTCTCGGCAAAATTGAATATGATCAGAAGACAGTTGAGCTCCCGCGACTTGTTTGTTTGATTGGGCCGAACGGTAGTGGAAAATCGACAATGCTGGACGCATTCGGATTTCTTTCGGATTGCCTCCGGGAAGGTGTCGAGGTGGCTTGCGATAAGCCGCATCGGGGCGGTTTCGATGTTATTCGAACGCAGGGTGCGACAGAGCCCATCTCGTTTCAGCTGTATTTTCGCCAGTCGCCAACTTCGAGGCCGATAACCTACGAGCTCCAAATTGGAGTTAGCGATGGCCGTCCGGTGGTTTTGGTTGAGAATCTAAAACAAAGACGGAAAGGCCAGGGAAAGGGTCGGCCATTCCCATTTTTGAAACTCCAGTCTGGCATAGGTGAGGCTTGGTCTGGTGAGGCAACCGAGGGGGAGGAGGTCTCAAGCCGCGTTCCCGTGAGTCTCGACGATCCAGCGCGCCTAGGTATAACGACTCTTGGCCAGTTGCGGGAACACCCGAGAATTCTGGGGCTGAGAGCGTACGTCGAAGGGTGGTATTTGTCTTATTTTGTTCCGGATGCTGCCCGCTCGCTGCAAATTTCAGGCGCGCAGAGACACTTGGACCGAACGGGAGCGAATATCGGAAACTACCTACAGCACTTGAAACGCCGGCCAGATGGAGTCCTTGATCGAATACTAGAATCGCTATCTCAGAAAATTCCTGGGATAACAAGAATTGATTGCAAGGATTCGGATGATCGACGACTCCTGATCCAGTTCAATGAGCGTGGTTACGATGATCCTTTTTATCAATCAAGCATGTCAGACGGCACATTAAAATATCTGGCATATCTCTTGTTGCTCGAAGATCCGGAGCCGCACCCTCTAATAGGAATCGAAGAGCCCGAGAATGGGCTGTATTATCGGTTGCTACGGGATCTTGCTGACGAATTTCAAAATCAAGCGAGGTCTGGAAATCGAACTCAAGTATTTGTGACGACGCACGCGCCTGCATTTGTGGATGCGCTTGCGCCTGAAAGCGTTTGGCTCTTCCAGCGTGACGATGCTGGCGGTGTTGAAGCGACTCGCGTCGCCGATATACCCAGTATCAAGGCTTTGTATGAGGAGGGTGTCCCATTAGGTAGTCTATGGTTTAGTCACCATTTTAATGAGCATGGTTTCGAGGGCGCTTGATGAGAATTCATTATTTGGTCGAAGGGCCGAGTGAAGCAGCCCTACTTAATCCTTGGCTGAGGCGCGCCCTGCCCGGACATGCCCACAGTGTGTACCCTCATGAAGGTAAGGGAAATATTCCAGACGACCTGTCTGCGGCACCAAATCCATTACGTCGGGGTTTGCTAGATCAGTTGCCCGCCAAGCTTCGGGCATTTGGAAGATCTCTTGATCCCGCGACTGATCGCGTGGTCGTACTAGTAGATGCAGACAACGATTGCTGCGTGAAATTGAAAAGCGAGCTGGTTGACGTTCTAAATGCCTGTAGTCCAAGGCCACAGGCGCTGATACGAATTGCGATTGAAGAGACTGAGACTTTCTATCTCGGTGACGAACTTGCGGTCCGGGCTGCATTTGGGACTTTTCGGAACGGACCTTATCGTGGCTATGTTCAAGATAGCGTTTGCGGTACGTGGGAGGTATTTCAGCAAGTGGTTGGGTGGAGATATGAGGCAAAGGTCAAGTGGGCATCCATGATCGCGCCACACCTCAGTGTTTCCCGGTCAGGACCACGTCTCAATCGCTCTCCGTCGTTTCAAGCGTTCTACAGCGCGATTTGTGCGCTTGCTGGTGAGTCGTGGCCTTGATCTTGGGCGGCCCGATCTCCGCTGCCCTCGAAGCCGATCTGCGCACCTGGGTGCGCAAGCACGGCGTGGTGGTCTGGCTGGATCTGGACGGGCACTACAGCGCTTTCATCGATCGACTCATCGCCGCGCGCGCCGCTGATTCCTTGCCCTATGAAGTTCGCGCTTGGCGCGGTAGTCATTTGGAACTGTTGTTGGCGCTGGACAATGTGGCGGCCGGTAGTGAGCGCACTTCGCTTGTGGTGCACTTGCCCGGCTTCACTGAGGAAGACGTAAGACAGTCGCCGCTCTACGAGCTGTATGCGGCCGGCGCGCGCTACCGCAAAGCGCTGGGCACCTTGATCGGTGAGGCCGCGGCCGGTCAGGTGCGCCCCGAGCAGATCACTGCGTTCCGAGGGCAAACCGGGCTGACGCTGGAAGGCGCCGACATCTGGCTGCAGTCGCAGATGGATCAGGTGACCGGCGGCTTTGCCATACAACTGCGTACGCTGTCGCCGACGGCGCTGGTCGATGATCTGCTATCCGGTGGATTTGTCGCCGGACGCGTCGGGCATCGAGATGATCAGGACGCGCTCTGGGAGCGCCTGGCCAACCTTATGGGGTTGCCAGCCCGTTGGCGCGAAGCGACCTTGCCCGGCAAAGACGCCCGCGCCGAAGACGCGGCCTATGTGCTGACCAGCTGGGCGCTGGCGGTGGAATACGTGCACGATCTGAAGCGCGCGCCGGTGAATGCCTTGCTGCAGAGCGCCGTAGGCATGTTGCCTACCCTGGTGGACGCCTGCCGCGGCGTCGCCGTGCATCTGCGCGAACGCCACGCTGCCTTTTATCAGCGCAGTGCGGACGAGACCGAGGCGTTGCTGCTGGATGAGATAGAGGCCGCGCGCGCCGAAGACCTGGGGCGGGTGGACACCTTCCGCTTCGAGGAAGACAAGGTGCTCAAGGCGGCGCTGACCGGATTGCGCGAGAGCGCTTGGCAGCGGGTGAGTGATTGGGCCGCTGCGCGGGTGCGCACCGAGCATGGGCAGGGTTCTTTTTGGGTCCGCGACGATCCGACGCGTTTATCTGCCTGGCAGTTGGTCCAAGGGGCGGCACAGCTAGGCTTGGCAATAGGCCATGCGGGCGCTCAGATCGGTCGCGTCAGTGGATTGGAGGAAGCCCTGCAGGCTTACACCGAGCGCGGCGCCGCCGTTGATCAGGCGCATCGCCATCTGGAACAGCTCAGACTGCGATTGCTGCATCCGCATCTATCCGATTTCGAGTTGCTGCGCGCGGTTCTGGACGGCACCCGACGCGCGTGGCGCGTCTGGGCGGATGCCTGGGCGCGCGAGTTCAACGGCTTGTGCCGCACGCACGGCTTTCTTCCTGGCGCAGCCCAACAGCAGCGCATGCTGTTCGACGAGGTCGTGCGGCCAATGGCGCAGGAGCCCGGCACCACGGCCTATTTCGTGGTGGACGCGCTGCGTTACGAGATGGGTGAGGAACTGTATCGGCAGCTCAGCGAAACGCCCGCCAGCACCGTGCATCTGAAGGCACGCCTGGCTGAACTGCCTTCCGTCACCGAGGTAGGCATGAACGTGTTGGCACCGGTGGTGCAGGGTGGGCGACTGGCACCGGTGTTGGTCAATACCGAAGGCCGAGCCAGCATTGCCGGGTTCGCTACCGGCGAATTTCGCGTATCGGATCCGGAAACGCGAAAGCGTGCGATGCAAGATCGCGTGGGCGGCAGCACCTGCCCTTGGCTCACGCTGGAAGAGACCGTCAGTCGCGACACTGTCTCTTTACGCCGGGCCGTGGCGAAGGCAAAACTGGTCGTCGTGCACAGTCAGGAAATCGACAATGCCGGCGAAAAGGGTGTGGGTCCGGCGGTGTTTGACCATGTGCTGCAAAAGCTGCGCGCCGCGTGGCGACTGTTACGTGATGCCGGTGTCCGCCGCTTTGTAATCACCAGCGATCACGGCTTTTTGATGTTGGATGACAGCGTGGCCAACGCGCAGACACATGGTCGCAAGATCGATCCACATCGGCGCCACGTGTTCTCGCCGTTGGCTGCAGACCATCCGGGAGAAGCCCGCGTGGCGCTGGCGGACCTGGGCTATGAGGGTGCCAGCGGTTATTTGATGTTTCCTGATTCCACCGCCGTGTTTGACCTTGGGCGACGCCCGATGAGTTTTGTTCACGGCGGCAACAGCCTTCAGGAGCGTGTGATCCCGGTGTTGACCGTAGTGCATCGCTCCGCTGCTGGGGGAAGCACGCTGCAATACCTCATCCGCGCCGATGCTCGCGACGGCGTGGCTGGAATGCACTGTCTGCAATTACAGGTAGAGGTCGTCGCGCAGACCGAGCTCGATTTCGGCGGCGCTGGAGAAATCGAACTGGCTTTGCGTGTTCCAGAGGCGGCATCCGTGCAGGTCGAGCTTTGCCAGGCCCGCGGCCGTGCCCGTATCCAGGGCAGCACCCTGGTGGCAATGGTGGGCGAGTCCTTCGAGTTGTTCTTTCGCCTTTCGGGGTCTACCGACGCGCGAGTGCAGGTGGAAATCCACCATCCGGGCGCGCTGGCCGATGTGCAGCCTTTTGTGCCTGTGGCGCGCTTCGCCGTCGATACCATGCGCGCGCCGCTACCCGGCGAGGGTGAGCAAGCCGTCGCTGCAACGCGTATCGATCGCGGCTGGCTGACTGAATTCAGCGACGCGGGCTTGCGTCAGCTCTTCGAGCATCTGGCCGTTCACGGTGTCGTGACCGAGAGCGAGGCGAGCGACATGCTGGGCGGTCCACGTGGCGTGCGCCGGTTCGCCACCCAGTTTGAAGAACATGCGCGCAAGGCCCCGTTTGCCGTTCGTATTGACGTGGTGGCCGGTGTGAAGCGCTTTGTCCGCCAGGGAGGCAGTGAATGACCACGATGACCCGCAAGGACGTCGAACATGTATTCGAGGCGCTGCGCAAAGGCCTGGTGCCCGAGCGCGGCATAGATACCTTTGCCGTCGGTGTGGAAAAGCAGCGCGGCGAGCTCCATCGGCAGCTCGATCTGGCCCGCGACGGCGAGGGCACTATCAAGTTCCTGCGCGGCGGCTACGGCTGCGGCAAGACGTTCATGGCGCGGCTTGCGCTGCTGGATGCACAGGCGCGGGGATTCGCGACCAGCTTTGTGGTGGTGTCAGACAATGATCTGCGCTTCCACCGCTTCGATGATGTCTATCGCAAGGTGATGACCGAGCTGGGCACGGCTTCCTGTCCGCGTGGCGCGCTGGGCGATATTCTGGATCGTTGGATTGGGCGCATTGAAGACAGCCTGATCGACGCAGGCGTCGACGACGCCGCGGCTGATTTCGATCAGCGCGTGCGCCAGCGCCTCGATGAGGATCTGGCATCGATGACCGGTGGTCAGGCCCCACAGGATTTCGTCAGGGTGATCCAGACCATCTTCGATATGAAGCAGCGCGGCGAGGTCACCGAAGCTGGCGCGCTGATTTCCTGGCTTTGTGGCAGCGGCAATGTGGCCGCAAGCGTCAAGAAGGCGGCGGGCATCAAGGGTGATATCGGCAGCCGCGATGCGCTCGACTATCTGCGTGGCGTGCTGGAAATCATCAAAGCCTCTGGCTATGCCGGTTTGCTCATCGTCATCGATGAAGCCGAGACCATTCTGCGCATGCGCGCCGATTCGCGCCACAAGTCGCTGAACGGCATTCGCCAGATTGCTGATGCGGCCGGCTCGTATCGTGGACTGCTGTGGCTATTTACAGGTACGCCCGAGTTCTTTGACACCCGCCACGGCGTGGCCGGTCTGACGCCACTGCACGAGCGCATTCGCTTCCTGAAACAGGGCCGCTTCGCCAGCCTGCGCCAAGCCCAGCTTGAACTGACGCCCTTTGATTCCGAGCGGCTACGAGCCGTGGCGTTGCGCCTTCGAGAGCTCTACCCCGCGCGCGACCGCACTCTGGTTGATCGCAAACTGGACGGCGCCTTCGTGGATCGCCTGGTGGCTGAGGTGACCACTGGATTCCGCGGCGATGTTGGCGTGGTGCCCAGACAGTTTCTGCGTGAGTTCGTAACCCAGCTGGACCTGGTTGAGGAACACCCCGACTATGAACCGGCCAGCGAGTACGGCTTCACGCCCAAGAGCCTGAGCACCGAGGAAGAACACGCGATCAGTGGTACGCCACTGCCGCTGCCAGACGCTGAGTCGCCTGAGTTGGTGCCGCAGGAAGACGTCTGGTGAGCGTATTCGCCCGCTTCGCACCGCGCCTGCAGCAGGCGATCGTGTCGCGACTCGGGTGGTCGAGCTTGCGGCCCGTGCAGGAATTGGCGGGTGAGGCGCTGTTGGCGGGATGCAATGCGGTCATCCTGGCACCTACCGCCGGGGGCAAGACTGAGGCGTCGATGTTCCCGGCGCTGTCACAGATGGTTGATGACGCGCCAACAGGCGTGGGAGCGCTTTATATCGCGCCGATCAAGGCGCTTTTGAACAATCAGGCAGATCGTCTGGGCCTCTACACCGAGATGGTGGGTCTGAGCCGTTTCGTTTGGCATGGCGACACCGACGATCACGAGCGCAAGCGATTCCTCAAAGAACCAGCCGAGCTATTGATGACAACGCCGGAGTCGCTGGAGGTGATGCTCATCTCGCGACGAGTCGACGAACACAAGCTGTTTGGCGACCTGCGCTGTGTGGTGATTGACGAGGTACATGCCATCGCTGGCACCGATCGTGGTGCACACCTGATGAGCATCATTGAGCGCATCGCCCGTTTGTCGCGGCATGACATTCAGCGCGTGGGCTTGAGCGCCACCGTGGGAAATCCAGACGCCATCAGCCAGTGGTTGGGAGGCACTTCCAAGCGCGAGGCCTGCGTGGTGGATCCACCGAAACAGCCGAGTCGCCGCCAGCTGATGGTAGTGCACCGGCCCGACCTCGCTGCCTTGGCGCATCAAGCTGCTGGCATGGCCCGTGGCCAGAAAAGCCTGTTCTTCTGCCAATCACGCGCCACCACCGAAATTGTCGCTGAGCACATGCGCCGCGCGGGCACTACCGTGTTTGTCCATCACAGCGCCGTATCCCGCGAAGAGCGCCAACTGGCCGAAGAGCGTTTCAACCACGGAAGCGACGCCTGCATCGTGTGCACATCCACGCTGGAGCTGGGCATCGACGTGGGCGATCTGGACCGCGTGCTGCAGTCGGATGCGCCGGACACGGTCAGCTCGTTCATGCAACGCATGGGACGCACAGGGCGCAGGGAAGGACAGGCGGCAAACACCACGTTCTTCTGTGAGAGCACCGAGGCGGTCGTGCAGGCGGTGGCGCTGATTGAACTGGCCAAAGCCGGCTGGGTAGAGGCCGTGCACGTCGATGCCCGGTGCTGGCCAGTGATGATCCACCAGCTGCTCGCGATGTCGCTTGCGGCCGATGGCATCACCATCGAGGCGGCATGGGCGCATCTGTCGACGGTGCCGGACTTCCGTGGCATCACCCGTGCAGAGTTCGACCAGCTGATTGCCCATATGTTGGGCCAGAGCTCACTGCGTCTGGCATCCGGCCAACTCGTGTTGGGGCCCGAGGCCGAACGCCGCTTCGGCCGCAAGAACTTCATGGAGCTGTTCGCCGTCTTCAGCAGCCCGCAGTCCTACACCGTGCAGACCATCGCGGGGCAGGCACTGGGCTCGCTCAGCCAGGAGTTTGTCGATCGCCTGGTCGAAGACGTCAGCTGCTTCCTGCTCGGCGGCCGGCCCTGGGTGGTCATGCGCATCCAACACGACGATCGGCGCATCCTGGTGAACCCCGCACCACGCGGACGGCAACCCACATGGGGCGGCTTCCTGCCGCAGTTCCTGGGCTACGAGCTATGCCAGCGCATGCGCGACGTACTGATCGGCGACGAGCCGTTCCCGTTCCTGGAGCCAATGGCAGCAAACGTGCTGCAACAGCGTCGCGAAGAGATGCGCGCGCTATTGACCGACAGTCAGGGCATCGAGGTCGATGAGCAGGAGATTCGCTGGTGGACCTTCGCCGGCGGCCGCATCAACGCCACCCTGCGCTACGCCCTCAACATGATCGATGCCGACTGGAAGATCATCCCCGACAACTTCCTGATCAAGATTCGTGGCGAGCGCCTCACCCGTGCGCGCTTTGATGAAGCGCTGGCGAGGTTGCGTGGACCTGAATTCTGGGAACACCCGCAGCTATGGAGCGACATCACCGCATCACTGCCCGACTACCGGCTCAGCAAGTTCCAGGAACTGATGCCGGCATGGGTGGTGCGCGAGGTGGTGGGAGGGTATTTGGTGGATGTGGAGGGGGCGCGGCGCTGGATGAGCGCGCGAGGTTGATTGGGATCTATCGGAAGCCCCAGGAGAGGACCAAGCTAATGGCCAATGTTACCTTGGAACACTTTAAGCGTGCTGCCGTCGAGGTTGGCGCTCATGGCGACAACGATACGCTTCCGTTTGATATTGATAATCGATTCATTCACGCCAATTCCGACGAGCTTGCCGGAATTGCTTTCGCGTACTTTTGTGAACTAGAAAATGCGGGGGCAAAAGTCGCAGTTAATTCAATAAACGCGCTCAAAGTATTTTCAGAGCGGCTGCTTGCACCAGCCGGAGCGGCGGGCTTTCGCCTTACCACAAAGATCCACCCGTTCTGGAATATTTACCTAAACGGACTCGGCGTCGCAATTGCCGAAGCTCATGAACCACAAAGAAGCCCTCGCGCTCATTCATATAGATACACGCCAACGGGCAACGGACTTTTCGACCGAACGGCGTCATGGAGAGCCTTTCGCGAGGCCACAATTTCCGAGTGTGAAGAAAAAGGAGATGGTGTAATTGTCGTTCAAACCGACATTTCAAGCTTCTATGAGCATGTCTATCATCATCGACTTGAAAATTGTATTTCAGATCTGTTCCCAAGTGGCTCGACAGTCAAAGATCAGATCGTTCGACTTCTGGTAAAGCTCTCGGCAGGTCGATCGTTCGGACTTCCGGTAGGCGGACAATGTTCACGCATACTCGCCGAACTCTTGATGTCTTCAATAGATAGGATGCTTAATGATGAGCAGATTGTTTGGCGTAGATACGTCGATGACTTCGTTCTGGTTACCGGAAGTCAGGCGGAAGCTTATCGAGCACTATCGGTACTTTCGCATGCCCTGGGGGACTACGGGCTAAGTTTGAATAAGTCAAAGAGTATCACGCTCACTGGGAAACATTACATTGATCTTGTTCGCACTCAATTAGGTGGATCTGACGATGATGCCGGAAGGCTGAAGGAAATCGATCTTCACTTTGACCCCTACTCAGATACGGCTGATGCTGACTACGCCGAGTTGCGCAGTGTCGTGCAAAGTATGGAAGTTCAGACGCTCCTGAGCCTTGAGTTAGCGAAGGGCCAACCTGACAGTTTTCTGGTTACTCAAATTGGACGTACTTTAAAGCTCCATCAGCCGGGCGTCGCCCTCCAATTGTGTAGCTCTCTACTCGCTGCAGGTAATCTCCATGCATTTCGCGCTTCTTGGTCGACAATAATGCGAGGAATCGCGACGCTTTGTGCCGATGAGGACTTTGAAGAAATATTCGGAAGGGTGGATGACTTGCTCGACGCAGTGCCGTTGCATTCGCCTCATTTGCTCTTGGCAGAAGCGAGTTGTCTGCATTATTTGAGAACACTTCGCTTCCGACGGACTGAGGCTCGCGCAAGATTTGTTCGGTCGACACTTAGGAGCGCTCAATCGGAAACGATCAAGCGAGCTTGCATTGACTGCTGGCGGCATTGGAAGGATCGACCTAGTTTCATCAGTGCACGGAATCGATGGGAGGCAATGGGCGCAGAAGAGCAACGGATGCTATGGCTAGCGGCCGGTAATTTTGGTGACGACGGCGCGCACTTTAGAAAACAGTCTGAGCAAAGCGTCCGCCAGTCCTGGCGGCTGGGAATCGAGCGTCAAGGCAAGCCCACGTTTGAGGCCGCGTACCGGCAGTGGGTGGCAAATGGAATTTGATCGCCGATCTGCGGCAGACCCGCGCACGGTGGCGAGATGCATTCCCGGGTTCTTTGACGCTCTGTTCCCTCAGCTCGCGCCCGCGTTCGTCTCGCACTTGAACAAGACCGCAGTCAGAGTAGACGATTGCATTCCAATCTCGCCCGAACTCGTGAGCGCCAGCGGTTTGCAGCCGGCAATGTTGTTCGAAATAGCAGTAGCCGCGGGGGATCAGCTGCTAGCAGGTGCCCAGTCAATTGATTGGGATGAATCGTTTCGAGTGGCACTATTGCGTCAGCGGCGACACTTTGATGCACAGTTGCCAGAGTGCCTTGCATTGGAAGACATCTCCATTGCTGCGCAGCTCTCGAAAAACCTCGTCAAAATGATGTCTGCGCTTCGCGAGTCACTTCCTCACGGCTCTGTCGCTATGTCA
Source organism: Lysobacterales bacterium (assembly GCA_050250665.1). GTDB lineage: Bacteria > Pseudomonadota > Gammaproteobacteria > Xanthomonadales > SZUA-5 > JADKFD01. The sequence continues at coordinate 23,975 of JBFWOF010000074.1, forward strand.
CCTGTGATTCCTGGATATCATTGGATTTCCTCTGGTGTTGGCGATTATTCCGTGGGTCAATGTCTGATCGAGGTGAAGTGCACTAACAAGCACTTTTCATCATCTGACTATCGCCAGATCATAATGTACTGGCTTCTGAGTTATGCGGCAGCTGTTGAGGGTGGCCCGCCAGAGTGGAGTACTGGCGTGCTCTTGAATCCTAGATTAAATCTAATGGTTAGTTTTTCTTTCACTGAAATTATTAGAAATGTTGGCGCTGGACGTTCGAAGGTTGATATTCTGGAACTATTTTCTTCGATTGTCTGCGGCCGTGCCAATCCGATGCTTGAAGCCGAGCTCTAGCAGGCTGCTGCAAAACCCCACTTTTGGTATGATTAGCCGTCTTTACCACTAGACGTCCATATGCGCGGCGAAGAACCAAGGCAGCCTGAATTGTTCTCCTATCTGTCGCTGGAGGATAGGGTC
>JBFWOF010000075.1:0-23864 GCA_050250665.1 Lysobacterales bacterium
CATGTTGTCCGCGTCAGCGGACTACGTGACATCGAGTTGCGTCACGTAGCTCGCTACGCGAGCAACGTGACCTACAACAGCAAATCAACAACTTACGATATGGGTTCATGAAGAGCGTAGCGAAGCAATCCAGCAACCGACAACCGACAACCAGCAACCCACAACCCACGTCACTCCAGCCAGGCGCGCAGCGCACGATATTGCTGCGCCATCACGTCTGGCTGATGTGGGGCTGGCAGCGCCGCCAGCGCGCGACCTTGGGGATCGACCAGGACGATCGAGGTGCTGTGGTCCATGCTGCGGGTGCCGTCGTCGGCAATGTGCTCGGCGTACATCACGCCCACGGAGTTGGCCAGGGCGGATAGTTGATCCGGATCACCGCTGAGACCGATGAAATCGTCACCGAAGAACTGCAGATAGGGCCCGATGCGCTCGGGCGTGTCATTGCCGGGATCCACGCTGACGAACAGGAACTGCAAGGGTGCGCCGTCGAGTACCGGTGTTTCCAGCGAGCGCTGCATGCCGCGCAGCGATTGCAAAGTGGTCGGACAGACATCGGGGCATTGCAGATAGCCAAAATAGAGCAGGCTCCAGTGTCCGCGCAGCTGCTCCAGTGCGAAGGGTCGCGAATGCTGATCGAGCAGTTCGAAGGCGGCCACGGCGCGAGGTAGCGGCCACAGCAGTCCCTGCAGACTGGCTGGCGCCTGGGCCCAGTCGTGCCCAGTCGACGCCTGGCGGTGCAGCCACAGCGCGCCGCTTGCACTGCCGAAGGCAATGGCCAGAATCATCAACCAGCGACGGGTCATGGCAGGGTACTCGCAAAGGGGGAAGGCCAGGGCGGCAGGTCCCACTATCAGCTGCCGGACACGCATTCGGCATTGATCCGGGTCAGCTGCGTGGCTTGACCGCGGTCATGGCCAAAGCTGCGGTCGGCTGTGAAGCTGGAAACCTCGATGCCATCATGCTGCCCATGGATCTCGCCCAAATCCTGCCGCACGTCAACGCCAGCCTCAACGCCGCCTCGGGCCTGCTGCTGCTGGCCGCGCGCTGGCAGATCGCCCATCGCCGCATTGACGCCCATCGACGCCTGATGCTGGCCGCGCTGGCGGTTTCGGCACTGTTTCTGGTCGGCTACATCACCTACCACTATGCCGCGCCGATCTTCGTGTTTCGCGGCCAGGGCTGGATCCGCCCGGTCTACTATTCGCTGTTGATCAGCCACGTCTTGCTGGCGGCGCTGGCGATTCCAATGATTGCCGCGACCGCCTGGTTCGGCTGGCGCCGCGTGGATGGCAGGCACCGGCCTCTGGCGCGCTGGACCTGGCCGCTGTGGATGTACGTATCGGCGTCCGGCGTGCTGGTCTATCTGCTGCTCTATCAGATTTATTGACGGCGGCCGCAATCAGGCGCCGGCTTGATCCACGGCAATGACCGCCGACCAGGGTGCTGCGGATGCTGGCAGTCCGTCCAGCGAGCAGGGTCATGGTCATGGTGGAGTGCGATCTGCGGCAGTTCCTGCAACAACTCCAGGCCAGGGGCCAGCTCAAGCGCGTCGCCGCCGAAGTCGATCCAGAACTCGAGAGCACCTCACTCTGTCTGCGCAGCCTCAAGGCCGACGGACCCGCGTTGTTGTTCGAGAACCCACGCGGCTCGCGCTTTCCTCTGCTGGGCAATCTTTTCGGCAAGCGTGAGCGCATCGAAGCGGCCCTCGGCGGGCGGCCGCTGGCCTCGCTGAATGAACTGGGGCAGCTGCTGGCGGCCATCAAGGAACCGCGCTGGCCCTCCAGCCTGAAGGCGGCGCTGGCCTCCTGGCCGGAACTGGCCCAGCTGGCCCATGTGGCGCCGACGCAGGCGCGCACGGCGCCCTTTCAGCACCAGGTGCTGCAGGGCGAGGAACTGGATCTGGGCATGCTGCCGATCCAGCGCTGTTGGCCCGAGGACGCCGGTCGACTGATCACCTTCGGCCTGGTCATCACCCGTGGGCCCCGACAAAGCCGCCAGAACGTCGCCGTCTATCGCCAGCAGCTGATCGGCCCGGCGTCCCTGATCATGCGCTGGCTGCCCCATCGCGGCGGTGCGCTCGACTATGCTGACCATTGTGCCGCCACCCCGGATGCGCCCTTTCCCGTGCTCGTGGCCATCGGTGCGGACCCGGCCACTCTGCTGGCCGCCGTGGCTCCGGTACCCGATACCCTGGGTGAACACGAGTTCGCCGGACTGCTGCGCGGCCAGCGCAGTCGGCTCTGGCACAGCAAGCTGACCGGGCTGGATGCGCCGGCCAGCGCCGAGATCCTGCTGGAGGGCTTCATCCACCCCAACGACCGTGCCATCGAGGGGCCCTTCGGCGATCACACCGGCTACTACAATGCCCAGGGTCGCTTCCCGGTCATGAGTGTCAGCCGCATGTCTATGCGGGAAGGGGCGATCTACCATGGCAGCTATATGGGCAGGGCGCCCTTTGATGAACCCTCGGTGCTGGCCGGTGTCCTGAACGATCTGTTCGTGCCGATCTTGCGCAAGGTCTTTCCGGAGATCGTCGATTTCTACCTGCCGCCGGAAGCCTGCTCCTACCGTGTCGCGGTGGTTTCAATTCGCAAGCAGTACATCGGTCATGCCCGGCGCGTGATGATGGGGATCTGGTCCTATCTGCGGCAGTTCACCTACACCAAGTTCGTCATCGTCGTCGATGACGATATCGACGCCCGCGACTGGCGCCAGGTGATCTGGGCCATTGCCACCCGTGTCGATCCGGCGCGCGACAGCATGCTGATCGAGCAGACGCCGATCGACTATCTCGATTTCGCCAGCCCAAGCGTGGGACTGGGCTCCAAGCTGGGGCTGGATGCCACCCACAAATGGCCCGGTGAAAGCAATCGCGAGTGGGGCCGGCCGATCCGACTCGATCCCGCGGTCGAGAAACGCGTCGATGCCTTGTGGCAAAGCGTGCTCGTTGCCGGCTGAGGGAAACGATGCGGTGGGAGCGGCTTCAGCCGCGACGGCGCTTCCGGAGCCATGGATCGCGGACAGAGTCCGCTCCCACAGCCACGGCGGTGCGCGTCCCCTGTGGGAGCGGCTTCAGCCGCGACGGCGCTTCCGGAGCCATGGATCGCGGACAGAGTCCGCTCCCACAGCCACGGCGGTGCGCGCCCCCTGTGGGAGCGGCTTCAGCCGCGACGGCGCTTCCGGAGCCAATGATCGCGGACAGAGTCTCCGCAGGGCGCAGCAAGGGCTCGCTACTGCACGGACGTCCGCTGCCGATACGCCGTGCGCGCCATCAGAGCCAGACCGGCACCGCGATGCATGATGATCCGCAGCCCCAGCGGGATGTGTTCCCAGGGCAGTTGATCGAGCAGATTGCGCACATGCAGGCCCAGTTCGACATCGCCAGTCAGCACCAGCCGGCGCTGGAAAAACAAGGTATCGGCATCTTCGCGACGGCTGGCCATCTGCAGCAGATCGGTCAGCGTTCCACGCACACAGCATTCAGACATGGCGACCGGATCCAGCACCACCAGACGCTGATCCAGCACTTCGAACACGAAGCGCAGGTTCAGGTCTTCGACCTCGACTGCCATGCGCCGGCCGCGGAGATCGGCCAGAGCACCGGCAGCGAAGGCATCCCCCAGCACGCGCATGGCAGCGCGTTCGAATGCGCGCTGTTGCCAGCGCGAGGGCACCAGGGCAAGAAATGGTGCCAAGCGCTTCGGTGGCGGCAGCCAGCCGAGCCATTGGCCGGGGTGTTGGTGCAGTTCGGTCGCCATGCCCGCAGCATCGGCGCATTCCGCCGTGGTGCGCCTTGACGCAGATCAGGATCAGGGAAGGCAAGATGGGGACTGCCCACGGTCGATGAACTGTAGGTCGGGCCAAGCGCAACGTGCCCAACAATGGGCGCCGCTGTTGGGCACGCTGCGCTTGGCCCAACGGTCATGGCTGCGGGCCACTCGCAATCATGAAGTCGCTGGTGCCCTGACCGTTGCATGGGGCTTCTTGCCTAACCCCTCCCCAGCCCTCCCCGAACATCGGGGAGGGAGCGACAGCACTCGCCTGAACGACTTTCACGGCAACCGACACCACACTAGCCACCTGACCCAGGTCAATGCGCCCGCTGCCGCGCCCGGGCCAGCATGGCGGGAACTCCGATAAGGGGAGCACCGACATGCACCTGGTTTGCCCGGCGGGCAGTCTGCCTGCCTTCAAGGCGGCTGTGGATGCGGGCGCCGACGCCATTTATGTCGGCTTTCGCGATCAGACCAACGCGCGGGCCTTTCCGGGCCTGAACTTCAGCGACAACGATCTGGCCATCGCCCGCGCCTACTCCCGACAACGCGGGCGGCAGCTTTGTGTGGCGCTGAACACCTATCCCGGCAACGCCTCGATGCCGCAATGGCGCGCCGCTGTCGATCGCGCCGCGGCCCTGGGTGCCGATGCCATCATTGCCGCCGATCCGGCCCTGCTGGATTACGCCGCCAGCAGCTATCCGCAGCTGCCGCGACACCTGTCGGTGCAGGCCTCGGCCACCACCCACGCTGCCCTGCGCTGGTATCGCGAGCGTTTCGACATTGCCCGGGCGGTGCTGCCTCGGGTGCTCTCGGTGGAACAGGTGGAACGGGTATGCGCCGCCGAGGTCGTGCCCATCGAGGTCTTCGCCTTCGGCAGCCTGTGCATCATGGTTGAAGGCCGCTGCCAGCTTTCGAGTCTGGTCACCGGGGTCTCACCCAACCGTCATGGCGTGTGCTCGCCGGCACATGCGGTACGCTGGGAAGAACATCCCGATGGCAGCCGCAGCGTGCGCTTGTCGGGTGTGCTGATCGATCGCTTCCAACGCGACGAGGCGGGTGCCTATCCCACCGTATGCAAAGGCCGCTACCGCGTGGCCGACCAGGTCTTCCATGCCCTCGAAGAACCCACCAGTCTGAACACGCTGGAGTTGCTGCCGCGCCTGAAGGCGGCCGGCGTGTGCGCGCTGAAGATCGAAGGTCGTCAGCGCGGCGCCGCCTATGTCGGCGCAGTCACCCGGGTGTGGCGACAGGCGCTCGACAGTCTGCAGCAGCGGCCCGAGGCCTTTGTGCCGCGGGCCGCCTGGCAGACCACGTTGAGCGAGCAGTCGGAGGGTCGTCAGACCACGCTCGGCGCCTATCACCGGGCATGGCAATGAACAGGCCAGGGTTTGCGCAGACACCACTCACAGGCGAGGAATCGCGGCAAAGGTGTACCCATGAATGAGGACCAGAATCACCCGGAGATGCTGCCGATGCGTCTCAGTCTGGGGCCGCTGCAGTACTTCTGGCCGCGGCAGCAGACCCTCGATTTCTATCAGCAGGCGCTGCAGTGGCCACTCGACGTGGTCTATCTGGGCGAGACCGTATGCAGCAAGCGCCGGGAATTGCGGCTGGCCGACTGGCTGCACCTGGGCGCGCAGTTCGCCGAGCGCGGCGTGGAAGTGGTGTTGTCCTCGCTGGCGCTGCTGGAAGCAGAAGCGGAACTGGCCCAGTGCCGGCGTCTGGTCGCCAATGGACGCTGGCGGATCGAAGCCAACGACATGTCCGCCGTGCAGTTCTGCCGCGAACTGGGGGTCGAGTTCGTCGGCGGGCCGACGCTCAATGTCTACAACCTCGGCACGCTGAAGATGCTGGTCGACGACGGCTTGCGACGGCTGGTGCCGGCCATCGAACTCGGTCGCGACTGGCTGACCGAACTTCAGGCCACGGCGCAGTTCGAGGGCTACCGACTGCCGGAACTGGAGGCGATCGCCTGGGGGCGTTTGCCGCTGGCCTATTCGGCCCGCTGCTTCACGGCACGGGCCTTGAATCTGGCCAAGGACGACTGCGGCTTCCGCTGCATCGAGTATCCCGAGGGGCTGAAGCTGGCGAGCCAGGAGGGCCAGGAATTCCTGCTGATCAACGGCGTCCAGGTGCAGAGCTTCGAGATCTGCGATCTGGCGCCGGCAATCACCGAACTGCGCGCTGCCGGGGTGTTGCTGCTGCGCGCCTATCCGCAGCGGGAAAACATGGCTGCCCTCGTTACCCGACTGCGGGCCGCTATCGAGGGTGCGCTGACTCCGGCCCTGGCCGCCACCGGACGAGGTTACTGGCAGACGCGATCGGCGGGACTTGCGGTGCCGACCGGGCGCAATCCAGCATCAGCCTGACGGCAAGACGCAAAGCTGCGGGATCATCGGACCAGAGACCATGTCCTCACTCAAGCCACCGGCCAATGGCGGCCAGCAACTCGCTGTGGCGCTGCACGCTCAGGGCGTGCGCCGCGTGTACACGCTCTGCGGTGGCCACATCTCGCCGATCCTGGTGGCGCTGCGCAGTCTGGACATCGAGGTGATCGATGTCCGCGACGAGGCCAGCGCCGTGTACGCGGCCGATGCTGCCGCGCGCCTCAGTGGCTTGCCGGGAGTCGCTCTGGTGACTGCCGGGCCCGGTGTCAGCAATACCCTGACGGCGCTGAAGAACGCGCAGCTGGCGCAATCGCCGCTGCTGTTGATCGGCGGCGCGGCGCCGACTGCCCTGCAGGGCCGCGGGGCGCTGCAGGATATCGATCAGGCGCCGCTGGTGGCTCCGCATGTCAAGGGACTACGGCAGATTCGTGTCGTGGCCGAGCTGGCGCCGGCCGTGGCCTGGGCCTTCCGGCGTGCGCAACAGGGCGTACCCGGACCCGTCTTCCTCGAATGCCCGGTCGATCTGCTCTACGACGAGAGCACGATCCGCGGCTGGTATGCCGAGGCCGAGGCGCGCGGCTCCTCGCTGCCTGCGCGTTTGCAGCGCTGGTACCTGCGCCGACATGCCCGGCGCCTGTTTGCGCCGCGCGCCCAGGCTGAAACGTGCCTGGCGGCGCCGCCGCTGCCACGCGCCGAAGGGCGGACGTTGCGGGCTGCGGCCAAAGCACTCAGCGCCAGCCGCAAACCCTTGCTGCTGATCGGCAGTCAGGCCCTCTGCAATGCCGCCGGCGCAGCTGCGGTGGCGGCGGCCGTCGACCGGTTGGGGTTGCCGGTGTACCTCTCGGGCATGGCCCGGGGCCTGCTGGGTCGGGCACACCCGCGCCAGCTGCTGCATCAGCGGCGCCAGGCGCTGCGCGAATCCGATTGCGTGCTGCTGGCAGGACTGCCCTGCGATTTCCGCCTCGACTACGGCAGGCATGTGCGCCACGGGGCGACGCTGATCGCCGTCAATCGCAGTTCTCGGGAGGCACGCTTGAACCGGCGTCCTGACCTCGCCGCAATCGGCGATGTCGGCGATTTCCTGATCCGGCTGGCAGCCGCACATTGCGGCGACCACACCGCGCCGAAATGGCTGGCCACGCTGCGCCAGCGCGATCGCGAGCGCGAGCAGGCCATCGCTGCCGAGGCCAGCGTGAGCGGCAGCCACGTCAACCCGGTGGCCTTGTTGCGGGCCATAGACCAGTGCGCCAGCGACAAGGCCATCTTCGTCGCCGATGGTGGCGATTTTGTCGCCACGGCCGCCTATACCCTGCGTCCGCGCCAGCCCTTGGGCTGGCTGGATCCCGGAGTATTCGGCACCCTGGGCGTGGGCGGCGGTTTTGCCATTGCCGCCGCCAGCCAGCGCCGTGACGCGCAGATCTGGCTGCTGTGGGGAGATGGGGCCTGCGCCTTCAGCATTGCCGAAATGGACACGCTGGCCCGGCATGGCCTGCCGGTGATCGCCGTGGTCGGCAACGACGCCTGCTGGAGTCAGATCGCCCGCGAACAGGTGAAGCTGCTCGGTGATCCCGTCGGCACGGTGCTGGCGCGCAGCGACTACCACCAGGTGGCCGCCGGATTCGGCGCTGTCGGCCTGCTGATCCGCAAGCCGGAGGAGGTCGCCGACGGACTGACCCAGGCCATCAGTATTGCCGCCGGAGGCCGGCCGGTGTTGGTCAATGTCTGGCTCGATCACAGCGAGTTCCGCGAGGGCTCGATTTCGATGTAGGCACGGGACTCGGGACTCGGGACTCGGGACTCGGGTAAAGGCTAGACGGTTCATGCCCCAGACCCGAGGGAGCGGTAGGTCCAGACTTGTCTGGACGTTCCGTCGCCATCTCGCAATCCAGGCAACAGCGTTCGGACAAGTCCGAACCCACCAGAGCCCGACTCCGCGTCCTCCGCGTCTTCGCGTGAGACTGCTCCTGTCCGACACCAACACCCGCTTCTGCTGTCAGCCCACCTTCGGCTCAGCCGCCTGCAGCGCCCGATAGCGTTTCCCCAGCCATAGCGACAGCGCCAGCCAGATCGCCGCCAGTGGCACAGCGGTGTAGGCAATGCCGGCGATGCCGAAGCCCAGCCAGATCAGCACCCCGTTGGCCCAGGCGCCGACCTGGTCGCCGATGCGGTAGACCGCGGTGTCGATCAGGTTCTTGGCCTTGTACTTCTCGCTGCGACTGAGCGGCACGAACAGCGCTTCGCGGGCCGGGCGTGACAGCGCGAAATTGGTGACTCGCCGGGCTACCGTGAACACCACCACGGCAGCGAGCACCGGCACCAGTCCCAGGCCCATGAAGCCGATGATGCTGATCACCGGCAGCAGCGCCAGAGTTACGCCTACACCGATGCGTGCCATCAGCCGACCGGTCAGGAACAGCTGCAGCGTCAGCGTGAGGCCGTTGACCCAGATGTCGACATTGGCAAAGTACGCGGTCTGCGCGACCTGGCCATCAATGGTGCTGTCGACGATCTGCGCCTGCAGGAAATACAGAAAGGTCGAGCCGATGGTGTACAGCAGCATGTAGCCGCACACGCCCAGCAGATAGGGCGAGCGCGCTGCCAGCTTGAAGCCATCGATGGCGCTGCCGCCGATGACTTGCTCGCCATCGCTGCTCACGCCGGCGGCATCCACCGAATGATCGCGGGTGATCGCGTACATGCACCACAGCGCGATTTCCAGCATCAGCAGGGAGACCAGCAACAGCGCCGGCGCGCCGATCGCCTCGACCATGGCGCTGGTCACGACCCCACCCATCAGCGCGCCCAGACTGCCGCCGGCGGCGATCACGCCATAGAGCCGGCGCGAGGACTCGCTGTGGAAGACGTCGGCCATCACCGCCCAGAACACCGACACCGCAAACAGATTGAAGACGCTGACCCAGATGAAGAAGGCGCGTCCCACCCACACCAGCTGCTCGTCGGGCAGCGTCACCAGCGCTGCGTAGAAGGCCAGCAGACAGGCCATCAATGCGCGATAGCTCCAGGTGACGAAGCGCCGCCGCGGCCAGCGCGAGACCAGTCCGGCAAACAGCGGGCTGATCACCAGCATGGCGATCATGGTGCCGGTGAACAGCCAGGGCAGATTGCGCACGCCACCGGCCACCCCCATCTGATCGCGGATCGGACGCAGGATGAAGTAGCTGGCCATGACCAGAAAGAAGTACAGCGCCGACAGCGCCAGCACCCGGCGTTCCTCCGGGCGCACCTTCATCAGCGTCTGCAGCACACTGGGGCGGTCTTCAGCGGTGTCGATGCTCATAGGTGGTCACTCTGCCTTGATCTGGAATGGCTGGCTGAGCGTGAATCCGCTGCCGGCGAGCCTCGCGTTTCGATCCCATTGGGGTCCCCGACCATGAACCCGGAACTGAGGTAGCGCGGCTCCGGCGCGCGGCGGCTGGAAAGCTGCGCCAGGGCGGTTCGCGCCGGCGGCCGCGGCTGCGCCCTTGAACAGGCGTCATTGCGAGGAGCGCAGCGACGAAGCAATCCAGTGCTCTTGAGGCCGTGCCTCTGGATTGCTTCGCTGCGCTCGCAATGACGCCTTGGACGGCAAACGCTCCTGGCTCGATCCCGGAGAAGCGCCCGAACAAGGCCGGGCCTGGCAGATGCGTAGCCCGTTGTGCCGCGTAGCGGCTCAGCGGGGCTTTTCCGCGTCACCGCCCGCACAGCGCTGCGCGCACTTCGGGCTACGAGAAGCGGCCTGACGCGAGGCTGGGGGTTGCGCGCCACCCTCAATACCCGCGCGCGATGTCCACCACATTCAACATCGGCTCACCGGCCACATAGCGGCGCAGATTTTCCACGGCCAGTATCAGGTAGCGCTGATTCTGGACCTCGGAGACCGCCGCCACGTGCGGGCTGATGATGACATTGGGAAAGGCCCACAGCGGATGCCCGGCCGGCAGCGGCTCGGGATCGGTGACATCCAGGCCAGCGCCGGCGAGGTGGCCGCTGCGCAGCGCCGCGACCAGATCGTCGCTGACCGTGCTCTGGCCGCGGCCGACGCTGACGAAGTAGCTCTTCGGCTTCATCGCGGCAAAGAAGCCGGCATTGAAGATGCCCGTGGTCTCGGCCGTCAGCGGCAGTGAATTCACCACCACATCGGCCTGCGCGGCATAGGCCAGCAGTTCCTCGGACAAGCCCACCTGGGCGACGAAATCCGGACCCTCGCGGCTGCTGTTGCGGATGGCGATCACGCGCATGCCGAGGCCATGGGCGCGACGCGCGACCTCGGTACCGATGCCACCCAGGCCCACCACCAGCAGCGTCTGGCCGGCAATCTCGCGCATGGCCGGCAGTTCCGACTCGCTCTCGGCCCAGCGACCCGCCTGCTGCTGGCGCACGAACTGCGGCAAGCCGCGCATCAGCGCGGTACTCATGGCGATGGCGTGATCGGCGATCGGCATGCCGCTGGTGCGCTGCATATTGGTCAGCAGAATCTTGCGTTCGAGCAGACCCGGCAGCACCACGCAGCGCTCCACGCCGACCCACAGCGTCTGGATCCAGTGCAGGCCCGGTGCGGCATCCAGGGTTTGCTGATCGCACAGACCAAACACGGCCTGGGCGCCGGCCAGCTGCTCGGCGCGCCTGGCCGGATGGGCATCGGCCACCAGGATTTCGACCTCAGGCGCCACCACCTGCAATTGCTGCAGCAACTGCGGGTTGCGCGAGCCGAGCACGACTCGCTTTGGCACGCTCCAGCCGGGCAGATCGCGCGCCGCCACATCGGCCTGTTTCAGACCCAGTTCCTGGATCAGGGCGGTCGCGCGCGGATCGGGGCCTGACAGCGCTGAGGCCGATGTCAGCAGCGCCGAAGCGGCCAGCAAGGCCAGACCGAAGAGGCCGGCATGCAGCCGAGTGGGGCATCGCAACGCTGAGCGCATGGCGCAGTCCTCGACAATCAGGGTGCCCAGCAGACTACTACAGGGGCGTGAGCGTCATGTGGAGCAATAGGGCGGGTAGGTGCCGGCCGCAATCCTGTGGGAGCGGGCTCCGCCCGCGATCGGGGCGGGCATTCAAGCCAGGAGCGGTCGCGGATGAATCCGCTCCCACAGGTGTCGCTGCCCTGTTGTGGGAGCGGGCTCTGCCCGCGATCGGGCCTGGCATTCAAGCCAGGGGCTGTTGCGGATGAATCCGCTCTCACAGTAGTCGCGGCTCTGTTGTGGGAGCGGGCTCTGCCCGCGATCGGGACGGGCATTCAAGCCAGAAGCGGTCGCGGATGAATCCGCTCCCACAGGTGTCGCTGCCCTCGTGCCCTCGTGGCAGCTACTGCTTCTCCAGATCGGACAGATGCAGGTTGAGGGCATCGCTGGAGAGCTGGATCTCGCGGACTGACAGGGCCAGGGAGCTCAGCAGCAGCACCAGGGCGATGGCAAACGCGATCTTGCCGGGAAAGATCCAGCCGGCAAACAGCAGGAACATGCAGAGCACGCAGAAGAACAGGCTGAGCACGCCCATCGCCTGCATCTGCTGGATCAGCCGCACCCGGTGGCGCAGGCTGGCCAGTTCCTCGTGGTATTGCGGCATGCCGCCCTTGATCTGCGCGTGCAGCTGGCGGATGACGCTGGCCACCGCCAAAAAGCGGTTGGTGTAGGCCAGCAGCAGCAGGCTCAGGGCCGGGAACAGCAGGGCCGGCGTCGTCAGGGACAGCTCCATCAGTGCGCTCCGCCGGAATACAGATCGATGACCTCACTGATCGCGCCCTGGCAGACGCGGCAGAAGTGATCGGTGCGGGTGAACATCAAACAGTTCAGTGCTGGTCGGTAGTAGCCGCTGGACTCGTAGTTCGCGCCCTCGAAGGCACCGATCCGGTCGCGCGCCGGCACCGCCGAGAACATCGCATCCACATGCTCCTGCTCGCTGTGGAACAGCGCATTCATCTCCGACTCGGGCCGGCGTTCCTCGCGCAGCTGCCGTCGGCGCGCCTGATTGTCGCGCTGATAGGCCTCGTACTCGACCTTCGGCCAGGGCGTGGGCAGCGCCGTGCCCGCACTCACCAGGCTGGCCCATTTGAGTTTGGCCGGATCGTGCAGGGCGGTGACGTTGGGCTCCCAGGGCTCGCGTCTTTCCACCGCCTTGGCGTAGCTGACATCGGAGGTGAAGTACTCGTCTGCCAGCGCCGCAAAATGGTGGCCGAATTCGTGCACGAACAGATAGTCGGCCCATTCGCTGCCGGCGGCGGCCGTGGCGTACAGGCCGTAGATGCCGCCACCGCCGTAGGTCTGGTTGTTGACCAGCAGTTCGACGAATTCGTAGGGCGCGTGCTGGGCGATGTCGCGGAAGTTGGCATTGTCGAAACTGAGCACATAGCGCTCGCTGCCGAAGGCATCGTATTGCGCGCCCAGCGGGGTCCAGCGATAGCTCTCGGTCGACGGTCGCGAGATCCCCGACTCCGGCGCAGCCACCATCAGCGCCCAGACATTGAAGTCATTGGCGCGTTCGCGATAGGGAGAGACCTTGAACAGGGCCTCGCTCATGCGTCTGGCGTCGGCCAGAAACTTCGGTCGCTCGGCTTCGGTGTAGCCATCGCCGAGCATCAGCAGATCCACCTTCTGCTCGGGCGACCCACTCTGGCGTATCGCCACCGCTTCGGTGGCGATGGGCCGATGCTTGCGGATGACACCGGGCGCGGCCGGATCCACATCCAGCGTCCATACCATCGAGAACTCGTTGGCATCGTCGCGCGCATACAGCCGCACCCGCACCGGCGCCTCCGGTAGCGGAAAGCGCAGCGATTCGCCGAAAGCGCGGCTGCCCTTCTGCGCCTCCTCGGTGGTACGCCACTCACCGAAAATCGAGCTGAAGCCGCGCGAATACAGCACCTTGCCGGTGCCGGGCTCGACCACATCGAAGAAATAGGCACCACGACGCAGCGTATCGATACGCTGATCCATGCTGCCCGGCCACGGCAACGGCTCCAGCAGCACCCGATCGAGGCTGTACATCTCGGTCAGCGCATTGCCCGAGTGCACGAAGTCCACGCGCAGGGTGCCGGGTTGGGCGGCCCCCAGGCAGGCGGAAGCGCAGAACAGCAGTACCCCGGTGGCGTAGCGAAGCATGGTCTTCTCCGGTCGGTGAGGGGCCATGTTCGCGCAGAACCGGCCCCGGGGCCACCGTGGCTGGAGGGCGACCGCTATTGCTTGCCCGGCCACGGGCACCAGCGAGTAGAATCCCGGCCCCGCCAGATCGTGAACATCCATGAATTCGATTCGCTACATGCTCGGCCTCGCGCTGGTCGCCAGCTTTTTTGCGGCATCCGCATTTGCCGCCAAGCCCAAGCCGATGACGCCGACCGTGCTGCCGGTGGAGCGGGTCATTCCAATGGCGATGGTGTTCGAGCCCGATCTGTTCGTGGAGCAGGAAGATCGCTTGCCGGCGGGCATGCAGACTGGCGTCGATCTGATGATGCCCAATGCATCGGTGTTGTCGGTGGGCGCGGGACTCGCGGTCACGGCGATCTCCGAGGGCGTGTCCATGATCAAGGCCCGCAATGACCGCAAGCGCCTGGAGCAGATCGAGGCCGCGCTGGGCAAGCATCCCTGGGGCACCCGACTGCGTGAAGCCCTGCAGCGCGAGCTGTCCGCCGACGGGCTCGGCACCGGTTTCAGTTACAGCGAGGAAATGCCGAGGGTTCGCGTGGGTGCCAAGACCTTCGACAAGCCGGGGCGTGCGCTGGGTCAGCTGCGCGGATATGTGGCTTTCAGCCCCAAGTTGCGGGTGATCCGGATCTTCGTCATCGGCGCCGTGGAAGATCGTCGCGTGGTACGCGACAGCACGCTGCGCCTGCAGATGGAACGGATCCCGCATCGGAAAGTCTATGTGGAATATCTGATCCGCCTGCCCGAGGACGTGGGACTTAGTCAGAAGAAGCGCACGCTGCGCTGGGCGGCTCAGGATCCGGCGATGTTTGCACAGGCGATCGAGCAGGGCATTGCCGAAACCGCCCGGTGGGTGAAACTGCAGCTGGCTACGCCCGAGCGTCTGCAGGGCGAAGGTGAAGCGCAGCGTTTCAGCGCCAAATTCGATGCCCGCGGCAAGGGCAGGCTGCTGGAGGATCAGGGCGAGCGTGCCGTGCTGGTCGCCAAGGATGGCAGCGTGTACGCCGTGCCGAAGGAGATGTACGCGCACTAACAGCCGCCGAGGCATACTCCGGCGTTGACCCGACGGACGATTTCTCGGTCGGCATCGCCGATGCGTTGAGTTACAATTCGCAGATATCGACTTGGGCTTCCCTGTCGAATCCTCTGCGCCAGGAGCGGCCGTGCGATTCTTGTTGACCTTGTTTTGCTGGGCATTCTTGGCCACCTGCCAGGCAGGTGCTGCCAACCGCATTGACGGCACTTTGGTGGAAGCTGGAACTCAGCAGCCCATCGCAGGAGCGACAGTATCTGCCTTCCTGTTCACTCCCAACGTTGCAAGTGTGCAGTCAGTCCGAACGGCTTCCACTGACGCAAATGGCGCTTTCGTCATTGACGAGCTTGCCAGCGACGGCCCTTACATGGTCCAGGTGGTGGCCGAAGGTTATGTCGCTCGTTCTTACGGCAGAGATCTGATTGGGCGAGACTGCCCGGCGCCATACAAGACGGAAACCTGTTTTCTTGGCGGCGGAGCAGCCCTGATCTACTTCGGTACGACGGCCACGGCACTGACGATACCGATGGAAACCTCACGTGCTGGCCGGGTTCGCGGGCGACTGCTGTCCTCGACGCCGGGCGGGCTCAATGGAGCGGAGGTCCGTTTCCGCTTGGGTCCGAGCGAAACTTCGCTGGCTGTGACCGATACCTTCGACATCGACCATGTGCCGCCAGGCGAATACGTGATCTTCGGCTGTGCCGATGGGAAAGTCTGCCGGGACCCCAACGGTATCGAAACTGATCTGTTCGGGTCGTCCGTACCCCTGGCTACCGTGACTGTGGAACCAGGCCTGATCTCGGACCTGTCCGACATCATCCTTCAGCCCGAAGCACGCATAGGCATCACCGTTCAGCCGCCTGCAGGTTGGGTCTTTTCCGCGCCCCCAACCATCGGCCTGTGGCGAGAAGGCTCAACCACAACGATGCATCTGGCAGCTGCCTGGTCTGCGGTTCAGACTGGCCTGCGCGCCGGTGTCTACAAGCTGTTGGTCAGCGTGCCCGACGACCCGCTCTGGCTCGCGCATTGGTTTGGTGGCCCTGACTGCACGTCGGGGCCCTGCGGACCGGAACTCGGCTTGCCGCTGGTCCTCGAGTCAGGCGACGATCTGACAGGACTGACAACAGAGATCAATGCTCGCCAGACCATCAGTGGCAGGGTGACCTCGGCCTCGACCGGGAGCGCCATCGCAGGCGTCACGGTCAGCGCGTCAATCCCCGCGATTTTCGTTAACGGTCTCTTGAGCGTGTCGCAATCGCTGACGGATGCTGATGGCCGCTACACCCTTTTCGGTATCGGTCCCGATACCTATTTCCTGCAGGCGAGTGCTAGCGGAAATCAATTGTGGATCACCGAACAATGGCCCGAGATACGTTGTGCCGAGACGGACCGACCCTACTGCGGGCAACCGGGCCAGCAGCGTATACCGCTGATACTCGATCAGAACATCGCGGACATCGACTTCACGCTGGAGCTGGGCGGGCGGATTTCCGGTACCGTCGAAGATCCCCAGCTCCCCGCACAATGCGCGTTCGATGCCTATCTTCGTGTCTATTCCACGTTGCAACCTCCACCGTCGGAGTCCTTGAATCACTTCTGCAGCTCAGGCAGTTCCTGGAGCAGTGGCAATCTGCCCGCAGGCAACTACTGGGCAGCTGCAGGGGCTCGAACCAGCACCTACATGCCCTTGTTTCAGGCATTTCAAGGCATCGCATGCCAAGGTGATCTGCATCTATGCAACTTCGCCCTGGCCACGCC
Source organism: Lysobacterales bacterium (assembly GCA_050250665.1). GTDB lineage: Bacteria > Pseudomonadota > Gammaproteobacteria > Xanthomonadales > SZUA-5 > JADKFD01. The sequence goes on from JBFWOF010000075.1 coordinate 16,091, forward strand.
GATCACGGTCGTGCCCGGGGCGGTCACAACCGGCATCGATTTTGAATTCGATACCCAGGAGTTCATATCCAGAAGCGGGTTTGAGTAGCTGCCAGAGTCCAGCGCGGCGCGTGGCGAAGCTCGTCTTCAATCCGCTGCCGTCGCTGATCGATCGGGTTACCAGGAAGCCAGCAGCGGCGAGCTGCCTCGTCGGCGACACTGCATCGTCCGCACCGGGATCGGCGCTGCTGAATTCGCAACCCGCAAGCCACGCTATCGGGCAAAGCTCCGCGGCTCGAAACGCGCCGCAGGCACCGGACTGATTCCCGGGCGCGACGGCAGGTTCTGTGGAATCTGCACATCCCAGGCCAGCGGCATCGGTTTTCACGGAAGAATCCTGAGGCACCGTTGCCACCCGGAAAAGTCGGGAGCAGCGGCCGGCGCAGAGCTTGAGGCTCTGTTTCCGGCGCCGGCTTCCAGATTGTTCATGCTGCAACAGAAAAACTGCCGACCCGTCGTTTGTGTCCTTAAATCAGACACATATGCGGTGCGCAGATTGATCATTCTGCTCTTGTAGCCCGAAAGCGCGCAGCGCTGGCCGGGTGGTGATGCGGAAGAGCCCCGCTGAGCCGCTGCGCGGCACAACGGGCTACGAAGTTCGGCTCTGGTAGCCCGCACTGCGCGCAGCGCTGTCCGGGCGGTGACGCCGCAAAGCCCCGCTGAGCCGCTGCGCGGCACAACGGGCTACGAAGTTCCGCTCTGGTAGCCCGCACTGCGCGCAGCGCTGTCCGGGCGGTGATGCGGAAGAGCCCCGCTGAGCCGCTGCGCGGCACAACGGGCTACGAAGTTCGGCTCTTGTAGCCCGAAAGCGCGCAGCGCTGTCCGGGCGGTGATGCGGAAGAGCCCCGCTGAGCCGCTGCGCGGCACAACGGGCTACGAAATTCGGCTCTTGTAGCCCGCACTGCGCGCAGCGCTGTCCGGGCGGTGATGCGGAAGAGCCCCGCTGAGCCGCTGCGCGGCACAACGGGCTACGAAATTCGGCTCTTGTAGCCCGCACTGCGCGCAGCGCTGTCCGGGCGGTGATGCGGAAGAGCCCCGCTGAGCCGCTGCGCGGCACAACGGGCTACGAAAGGCGGCTCTTGTAGCCCGCACTGCGCGCAGCGCTGTCCGGGCGGTGATGCGGAAGAGCCCCGCTGAGCCGCTGCGCGGCACAACGGGCTACGAAGTTCGGCTCTGGTAGCCCGCACTGCGCGCAGCGCTGTGCGGGCGGTGATGCGAAAAGGCCCCGCTGAGCCGCTGCGCGGCACAACGGGCTACGGGAAGCGAATCCTTGGCCGGATCCTTCACTCGGGAAAATCAAAGCCCGGGTCGTCGCTGCTGATGCCGGTCTGTTCAAACCAGTCGGGGCCGAGTTCGCTGGTCAAGGGTCCGCTGCAGGGCAGGTCGGCGACCACCCGGCCGCGGCGCTCCACCACCACGCCCTGCTTTTCCAAGGTCTCCCCGTTCACGCCCCAACGGCCGATGCCGCTGTAGACCACATAGCTGTAGTCACCATTGCGGAAGCGCAGCCAGCTGCCGCCGCCACCGGAGAAGGGAACGGTCTCGCCGCTGGCCGCGCGGCTGGCCGGCACCGGGCCTTCGGGCAGGGTCAGTTCCAGCGGCGCCCGCGTATCGGCCTTGCCAAAACGGTATTGCAGCCAGTCACCGTCGGGCCCGTAGCCGCACACCGACACCCGCTTGCCGCCCACCCGGCAATCAAACACCACGGTTTCCCGCGGCGCACAGAAGGAGTCGATGGCGCCCTCGGCCAGGCCTTCCTCGTCATCGGCCACCCGTGCCGACACCACCAGCGGCACGAGGTCCGACAGCTGGCAATCCGGATCGCCCTGGCATTCGGCCGATTGCACCGATTGCAACTCGTAGCGCAGCACCAGACGCGAGCCGATCAGTTCCTCGCCGCCCTCGCAGATCTCGAAGCTGGCCATTTCCTGGAACTCCGCGCCGTCATCGCCGCGCAGCGACAGGTAGCAGGCGATGTCTCCGGACTCCAGGGCCAGCAGCCGGCCGTAGGCGGGCTTGCTTTGACCATCGATCTCGATCCGATCCTGCGCCAGCAGCGGCGGCGCCAGGGTTGCGAGCAGCAGGGACAGGAGCAGCAACAGCCGTGAGCGGGTGGGCATGACGTGGGGTCCAGAGGCAAGGATGGGAATCAGGGCAGATGCTCCAACAGAGCGGCAAAGGCCTGCTGTTGGCCGGCTACCGGCAGCGCAAATTCGAGCTTGAGTGACGGATCGCGGTAATCGCGGATGCTGATGCGCAACTGCTCTGCGCCTTCGGCGGCCAGCGCCGCCACCAGTCGGCGTTCGCGACTGTCTGGCTCGAAACTCGGCGCTGCCAGGCCGAAGGCGAAATTGCTGCCGCTCGGGCTCCAGCCAGATGGCGAGGCCTCCACGGCAAACTCGGCTGCCTTGCTGCCGGTCACCGAGATGTGCATCAACAGGCGTTCGGCAGACACGGCATCAGGCCCTTCGAAGTCGTCGAAGGAAAACGGCGCCAGGGCCGACTTCGAGGCCAGATACAGATCAAAGCCGATCACGCCGCTGAGCTCGGCCGTGTGCGTGGGATCGCTGTTGAAATTCAGACTAATCTGGGTCGGCTTGCCCAGCAGCTCGACCTGTCCAGACCAAAGCAGGAAGCGGGTGCTGCCCTCCTGGGTAGCTTCCCAGGAGCCCGCCGCATCCGCTGCCGATGTCGGCGCGGACTGAAACAGCATGGCGCAAGCGGCCAGAGCCAGTCCCATGAATCTGCGCATACGCTTGTGGCTCCGAAGTGTGAGTCGCCGACGCAGCGCTGCGCCGTCGTCCCCATCATCCGGCATCAGGGGGCCGGCGCGGAAGCCGTTCACGGCCCTGGATTTGCCAAATTCTGCGCCCGCAGCTGAGGGGTTATGCTGCGGAGCTCACTGGCGACTCTGGGGCGAAAAGACTGTGGTTATTCGTTTCGCTGCGGTACTGGCGCTGGCATGCCAACTGACACCGGGATTCGGTTCCGAGCCAGCCCCCTTTCCGAGCGAGCTCGATGTGGCACAGACCCAGTCAGAACTGGGTGCCGGGCACTTCAGCACCAGGCAGCTGGTCGCTCACTACCTGGAGCGCATCGCCCGGCTGGACCAGGCGGGGCCCAGCTTGCAGTCGGTGCTTGCGCTCAATCCGCAGGCCCTGGCGCAGGCCGAGGCACTCGATCAGGAGCGCCAGCAGGGTGCGTTGCGCGGCGCGCTGCACGGCGTGCCGATGCTGATCAAGGACAATATCGACACCGCGGACATGCCGACCACGGCCGGTGCCCGGGCGATGGCCGGTCATCGTCCGGCCCAGGATGCCTTCATCGTCGCCCGGCTGCGCGCCGCCGGTGCGCTGATCCTGGGCAAGACCAATCTCAGCGAATGGGCCAATTTCCGCTCGAACCGGTCGAGCTCGGGCTGGAGCGGTCTGGGTGGCCAGACCCGCAATCCCTATGACCCCACCCGCAATCCCTGTGGCTCCAGTTCCGGCACCGGCGCGGCCATCGCTGCGGATTTCGCCGTGGTCGGCATCGGCACCGAAACCGATGGCTCGATCATGTGCCCCTCGGGCGTCAACGGTCTGGTCGGCATCAAGCCCACCGTGGGTCTGGTCAGCCGCAGCGGCATCATTCCGATCTCGGCCAGCCAGGATACGGCCGGGCCGATGGCCCGCAGCGTTGCCGACGCTGCCGCCGTGCTCAACGTGATCGCCGGCACCGATCCGGAGGATCCGGCGACCGCGGATGCCGACCGCCACCGTGTCGATTACCGCGAGGGGCTGGATCAAGCCAGCCTCCAGGGCGTGCGCATCGGCGTGCTGCGCCAGGACTTCGGCTTTCACGATGAGGTCGACGCGCTGCTCGAACAGCGCCTGGAGGATCTGCGCGAGGCCGGCGCCGTGCTGATCGATCCGGTCGTGATCAAGGTGCCGGATGCCCTCGGCGATGCCGAATTCGAAGTGCTGCAATACGAGTTCAAGGACGGTCTGGATCGCTACCTCCAGCAGAGCGGCGCCCCGGTGGCCAGCCTCTCGGCGCTGGTCAAGTTCAACGACGACCATGCCGAGCAGGAACTGGAATGGTTCGATCAGGAGTTGCTGGAGCGTTCGCTGTCCAAGGGGCCGCCGAGCGATCGCGCCTACCGCAAGGCCCGCGCCCTGTCCAGGCGCCTGGCCGGCGCAGAGGGCATCGATGCCGCGATGAAGAAACACCAACTGGAGGCCTTGATCGCGCCCACGAACGGTCCGGCGTGGAAGACCGACTGGGTCAACGGCGATCATTTCGGTGGCGGCAGCTCAACGCTGGCGGCGGTCGCCGGTTATCCCAGCATCACCGTGCCGGCGGGACTGGTGCATGGACTGCCGGTGGGTCTGTCCTTCATCGCCGGCGCCTGGCAGGAGCGGCGCCTGATCGAGATCGCCTATGCCTTCGAGCAGGCGACCAAGGCGCGACGGCCGCCGCAGCTGCCGTGAGGCGGGTGGCGGTCACGGCTCAGGCATTCCCCTGTGGGAGCGGCTTCAGCCGCGACGCTTCTGGAAAGCATGAAGCGGTGTCCAGACAAGTCTGGATCGACACCTGCAGCCGATCGCGGCTGAAGCCGCTCCCACAGGGGCCTGCCAGCATCCCTGACGACGCGATCACCCTCAGCCCGCTGGCTTCGCCTTCGCGGTCTTGGCTGGCTTCGGCGGCTTCGGTGCCTTGGGGGCCTTGGGGGCCTTGGCCTGCTTCGCTGGCTTGCCGGGCTTGGTGGCTTCCAGTTGATCCAGCGCGATCATCAGTGACTCGTCGGAGAGCATCACCAGCGCCCGCAGGCCGGCGCGCAGCAGTTCGTTCTTCTTGGCCGGCCGCCCCAGTTCACGGGCGCGGTTCTTGAGCAGGGAGATACGATCGAAATCGGCTTCGGGCATGGTGAAACGACCGCGCGCCAGCTTCACGCTGATCTTTGGCGCCGCCGCAGCGTGCGGCGTCGACTCCCGAATCACTGGCGCTTTCTTCGGCTTGGGCTTGGGCTTGGGCGCCGCGGGGGAACTGGCTGGCTTCGGAATCCTGACCGGGCGCACCGCAGCGGTGCGCCTGGCCGGTTTCTTGGTGATCGATTTCGCTGCGCCAGCCGCGGCGCTGGATTTGGCCTTGACCATGACTCGAGTCCGATTCCCTGAGAGTGCCTGTGATAGCACGGAGATCGGTTCGCGCGTCACCTTGGTCGGGGAAATTGGACGCTTTTCACAGGGTTTCGACGAAATCGATGAGCTGCCGCTGGGCATCGCGGCTGAGCTGCAGATAGCGGTCGCGCACCACCCGGGCCTCGCCCTCGTGCAGGCGGATGGCCTGATCCAGCGTGCCAGCGCGTCCGTCATGCAGATAGGGCGCGCTGACCCGAACGCCCCACAGGGGCGGCGTCTTCATTTCCGTGGGTCCCGCATCACCCTGGGCAATGCCGTCGCCGAGCGCGCCCATCTCATGCAGCAGCAGATCCGAATACAGCGCCACCGGCTTGCGATCCAGCGCCCGGATCGGGCTCGGACCACTCATCAGCACCGGGGTGTGGCAGAGCGCACAGCCCACCTGCTCGAACGCGAACTCGCCACGGCTGGCCGACGGAGAGGGCGCGCCGCGCGGTGGCGGCGCCAGCAGACGCATGAAATCGGCGGCGAAATCGATGTCGCCCTTGCCGCTGACCGGATCGACCTCGTCCTCGGGGTCGGCCACCCGATCGTACTGCGCCAACAGCGCCAGGTCGCCGTTCGGCGCGTTCTCGTGCGGAAACAAACGGCTGGTCACGCCCATCTCGTTCAGATAGGCATCGCCGGCAAAATCGAGCAGGGTCGCCAGTTGCGCCTTCCAACCGAAGTGGCCGATGCGGGACTGGCCAGTCGCCACATCCACAATCTCAGCGGGGCGACCGCGGATGCCGAAGGGTTTGTTGCGACGGGCGCCGTCGACGATGGCACGGTCCGGAATGGCCTCGATCAGTCCCAGGCCGAACAGCGGGGTCGACTGGCGTTGAGCAATGACATTGGCCGAGGGTGGCACGATCTCCTGCACGGCGGGATCAATCGCCATGGCCTGCAGCAGCGAACCGCCGATGGCCGCCAGCGGATCGAAACCGGTGGCGCTGCTGCGGCCGAATCGGGTCACCAGCGTCGAACTGCTGCCGCCGACCGCGGGAATGCCGTGACAGGACACGCAGGAGCTGTTGTTGAAGATCGGCCCGAGCCCGCCTTCGACATCCTCGACATTGATGAACTCGGCCTTGCCTTCGGCAAATTCGGCGAATTCGGCGGCGCTCAGCCCAGGCAGGGCATCGCCGAATCGAGTGCCACCGCTCCGGGCGTCGGCTTGTGCCGGATCGCCGCGGGGGCGTTCGGCGGGGCGCTGTCCGGGGGTCTGCGCCCAGGCTGCGGCGCTCAGGCCGAGTGCGCTGGCGCACAGACCGGCCACTATCCAGGATCGTCGATAACGCATCACGCACCTCGTCAGCGGTCGCCGGAAAAGCCCGGCCAGGCCACCATCAAGGCCAATTGCGCAGCCGGTTTGCAGCAAATGTGGAGAAACCCCGCACTTTCCCCAGGCTGTGATCGAGGTCACGGTGGACACGCTCCGGCGTGCCAGGAATTCGCTTCACCGCGTATGCGGGTCTCTGGCGCCGGCCCGCTGAAACTTCAATCGCATGGCAGGGCTCTGTGCTGCACTGCCGATGGGGCAGGTGCACAAAGGAAACAAGCATGATGACGCGCGTGATATTGGCGACGGTCCTGGCGTCCAGCGGGGCCGCGTGCTGGGCCGGTGCCGCCGATGAAGATCAGGTCCGCAAGGCCATCGCCCGACTGGCACCCGATGCGGTGATCGAATCGCTGCAACCGGCGCCGATGCCGGGGGTCTATCAGGCCGTGGTCGGTGGCAACGATGTCTACGTCAGCGCCGACGGCAAGTACCTGATGAGCGGCGCTCTCTGGGATGTCGACGATCGCAGGAACCTCACCGAAGCGGCGCGTTCGCTACGGCGCCAGCAGGCACTGGCGGCCATCGGCCCGGACCAGCGCATCGTCTTCGCCGCGGCAAAGCCCAGACACACCATCACGGTGTTCACCGATCTGGACTGCGGTTATTGCCGCAAGCTGCACGAGCAGATGGCCGACTACAATGCGGCCGGCATCAGCGTGGAATACCTGCTGTTCCCGCGTGGCGGCCTGGATTCACCTTCCTACAACAACGCGGTATCGGTGTGGTGCGCCGACGACAAGCGACAGGCACTGACCCTGGCCAAGCAAGGGCAGTTGCCGCCGCCGAAGATCTGCCCCAATCCCATCCGCGAGGAATTCCAGCTCGGCCAGCGCATCGGCGTCGGCAGCACGCCCACCATCGTCACCGAATCCGGTGCCCTGCTGCTGGGCTATGTGCCACCCGAACAGCTGCTGGCTCAGCTGGAAGCGGCGCCGTAGCGAAATCCTCATCTTGCCTTCAAGGGTCCGCGCCTCCCGTAGGAGCGCCCTCGCGGCGCGACCAGTGACGCCGCGACACATGGCCCTTGGTCGCGACGCAAGGTCGCTCCTACGGCAGACGGAGCTTCTCGTAGGAGCGCCTTAACGGCGCGACCGGCGACGCCGCGACACATGGCCCTAGGTCGCGACGCAAGGACGCTCCTACGGCAGACGAGGCTGCTCGTTGGTGCGTCTTCGCGGCGCGACCGGGGACGCCGCGACACATGCCCTTGGTCGCTACGCAAGGTCGCTCC
>JBFWOF010000076.1:0-23059 GCA_050250665.1 Lysobacterales bacterium
GCACAGCACCGGAAGCGTGATGTTGAAAGTGGTAGCGTTTGCAGCGAGGGTCGTGGACATCAGCGTAGCTCCTTGAGGTTTTGGCACCGCAGAGGATCTCGCGTCCACGGCCCTCATGGCATCTACGCCAGCGCATGCCGGTCCCTGGCAGGAGAGCAGTGTCGGGCCGAAACAGGTGGCTCGCAAATGACTCATCGGGCACTGACCCCCACCCCTGCCGGGCTACTGCAAATGCAGACGCCACTGGCCATCGCCGACACTGGCGCAGGAATAGAAGGCAATCGAGAAGTGACTGGCCGGACTGCAGCCGGTCCGCGCCGCACAGGCCTGGTCAAAACGCTGGCGCACCTGGGCCAGACTGACGCCGGTCGCGCAACCGAAGGACGGCGGCGTGTCATAGGGATAGAGCCAGGTCGTGGCGCTGCCCCAGGCGTCATAGGCAATCGTGGCATAGGCAAAGCTCTGGCCTGGCACCGGGCCGGCGATGACCAGTTCGATCTCGTCGTCGTCGATCCGCATCCCTGCGATGCTGGCCTTGATCTCTACCGGCAGTTCCTGGTCGAGAAAGGCAAAGGCTTCGCTGCTGGCAGCTGCCCATTGCCGCCGCGGATACTCGGGCGCAGGCTTGGGCAACCGTGAATCCTGTTCGCCGAGTTCGGCCTCCCCGGCGAGCAGGCTGGCGCTGGTCGACAGCCGCGCGAATGCCGGCGCATCCGGTGGTTCGACCTCGATTTGCCAATCCTGTGCCTGTAGCCGGATGCTACGGCGGATGATGCTGCCGTCATCCGGCCGAGCGAGCAGTTCGATGCTCGCCACAGGCATCGGCAAGGTTCGCAGCAACATGCCCATCTCGCCCCAGAGATTGGGGTCGCTGCGCTCACGATCGTCCGCTTCCACGGCCAGCAAGGCTTTGAGCGGATGATCGATACGCGCCTCGCTCAGGCCATCGGCCGAGCAGCTCAGACGCAACAAGCTCTGCCGACTGTCGCCCTGGTAGACATGGACATCGACCCGATCCGCGGCCAGCGCCAGCGCCTGCGGCGGATGGTAGTAACTGAAAGCGGCGTTGGTGGCTTCCCGGCACTGCGTCAGGATCTGCTGCCAGTCGGCGCTGGCAAAGGCGGTCTGGAAGGGCTCGCGATAGGCGTTCGCGGCGGCTTCCTGCGCCGCCTGAGCCGCCTGCGCCGCGAGCTTCGCCTGTTCGTCTTGCCGCTCCACGATCGGCGCGGCGACCCACCCGACGCAGGCGAGAACGAGGATGACTGATCCCAGCTTGATCAGATCACGCATGCTTAGCTCCGCACCAGAATCTTTGATGTTTGCAGCCGGCGAGGGGGCTCGCTCAGCAAGGTCATGACTCACCTTCGTCAACTCGTACCCGCTGTTCCGGCCCGACACTGCCCAAGGGCCATGAACCCTCAAGCGCTGGCGTAGGCCGGGTCCTTCGCGTCCTTGGGCCTTGATCGAGCCACAATCCAGACACGCGAGGCGCCCGGCGCCTTGCCGTCCGCCGAGTCGCGGCCGCCGGCGCGAAGACCCGGAAGGCGTCTACGCGAGACCACGCGCGCCGGAGCCGCGCTACTGCCTCTCCGGGGTCATTGCTTCCCCGGACTTGATCCGGGGGAAGCAACCCAGACGATGTCCGGAAGAACACTGGATGGCTTCGTCCATGCGCTCCTCGCGAACACGCATCAATGAATCCGGACGTCGGTTCACGACGAGTGACCGGTTTCCACCAGAACCGGCACACCGGCCGCAAAGACTCTTGCCGGACCGAAGCCGCTTTGCGGAGGGACGCGCGCCTGCGCGGCCGCTGTGGATCTGCAGTCTGCTCAAAGCGGCGCCGCGGCGCGGCGCCCTCCAGAGCGGGCGCGCCAGCAATCGCGTTGCGATGGCTGGCTGGTAGATGCTGGACCTCCTCGCGACGCTTCACGGCACCCTTCCCCCGCTCACCCGCTCGTGACCCGCCAGATCGCGTTCGCTGCTCACATCAACATAGCCGTGGGCCAGCAAGGCTTCGCGCACCGCTGGCGCCTGGGTCCAGCCATGTTCCATCAGCAGCCAGCCGCCTGGGCTCAGAAGGTCCCGGGCCGCGTTTACCAGTGTCAGCAAATCGCCAAGACCAGACTGTGTCGCCAGCAATGCCGATTCGGGCTCGCCACTGGCAACCAGCCCGGGCAGATGCGGATCGGTGGCGTCCAGATACGGGGGATTGGACAGAATCAGGTCGACACTGCCCGCCACGAGCGCCTGCAGCCAGTCGCCACACCAGAACCCGACTCGGGCCCCCAGCCTGCGGGCGTTTGCCTGGGCCACATCCAGCGCGGCACGGCTGCGGTCGACGGCAACCACCGCACTCTGCGGTCGTTCCAGCTGGAAGCTGATGGCCAGCGCCCCCGAGCCGGTACCGGCGTCAAGCACGGTACCCTGGCGCCCGACAGACCAGCGCGCCAGCGCGGCTTCGAGCAGGATCTCGGTGTCCGGGCGCGGAATCAGCACGGCGCGGTTGACCTGGAATGGGCGACCATAGAATTCGCGCTCGCCGGTCAGGTAGGCATAGGGCTCGCCCGCGCAGCGACGTTGCCACAGGGTCAGGAACTGTCCAAGCTCGGGTGCCGTGACCGCATCGCCCAGACGCGCGTACAGACCCGCGCGATTGCGGCGAAGCACATGGGCGAGCAGATATTCAGCGTCCAAACCCTCGACATCGGCAGGCGCAGCCGCCCGGGCCTGGCGCAACAGCTGCGACCAGGTGGCGGGACCTGCGTGCAAATCTCCTTCGTTCACCTCGATCTGCTCTTTCTGTGCGGCTTCTGACGATATGCTCGCCCCTCTTGTCCGCGGATGCCATCTTCATATGCAAAAAGCCTGGACCCTGATCCTGCTCGGCTTGCTGCTCACGGGCATGGCCGGCCAGGCGCACGCCTGGGGCCGGGACGGTCACCGCATCGTCGGCGAACTGGCCCAGGCCGAGCTCAACGCAGGGGCCAGCGCGGCAGTGGCCGAACTGCTGCAGGGCGAGCCCGATCCCACACTGGCCGGAGTCTCGATCTGGGCCGACGAGGTGCGCGACTCAGCGCCGGAATATCGCTGGACCGTGCCGCTGCACTGGGTCAATTTCACGCCGGGTGACTGTAACTACAACGGCGACAGGCTGTGTCATGAGGGTCTGTGTGTCGTGGCTGCCATCGAGCGCTACAGCCAGGAACTGGTCGACCCCGACTTGCCGCACGAGCGCCGGCGCGATGCACTCAAGTTCATCGTCCACTTCGTCGGCGATGTGCACCAGCCGCTGCATGCCGGTTTTGCCGCCGACCGGGGCGGCAATGATTTCCAGATCAGCATCCAGCGCGAGGGCTGGAATCTGCATTCGGTGTGGGATTCATTGCTGATCGAGAGTCTGAAACTGGACTGGCACAGCTATCACGATCGGGTGGCCGCACAGCCACTCTGGCCTGACTCACAGGCTCGACTGTCTGTAGCGCAGCCGGGAGCCTGGGCAGAGGAATCCTGCGGGATTGTGCAGAGGGATGATTTCTATCCGCCCAAACACAAGATCAGCTCGCGCTACCTCGATGCCAAGCGGCCGCTGGCCGATCAGCGCCTGAAACTGGCCGGAGCGCGGCTGGCAGCCCTGCTCAACCGGCTGCTGGGTGCGCCGTCGGTGGAATCGGTGAACACCGTGCCATAGCCGCGAGGAAGCGTCCGCACCTGCGCCGGCGCTTCCCCTGATCCTGCCGCATCAGCCGTTGAGCAGATCCCGCCCGGTCTCGATCACCCGCTCGAGGCCGAAGCCGAAATGCGCGTACAGCACCTTGTCCGGGGCCGAGGCTCCAAAGCTCTGCATGCCGATCACGGCGCCATCCAGACCCACATATTTGCGCCAGTAGTCGCCGATGGCGGCCTCAATGGCCACCCGCCTGCGACTGGTCCTGGGCAGCACGGCCTCACGATAGGCGGCGGGCTGGGCGTCAAACACCTCGGCGCAGGGCATGGAGACCACGCGAATCGCAAATCCTTCGCCTGCCAGCGCGTGCGCAGCTTGCACCGCCAGATCCAGCTCCGAACCGGTGCCGATGAAGATCAGATCGATCTTGCCGGGCGTGGTGTCGAGCAGCACATAGCCGCCGCGCGCGATTGCGGCGATCTGTTCCGCCGTGCGCGGCTGAGCCTTCAGATTCTGGCGTGAGAAGGCCAGGCAACTCGGTCCGTCACGGCGCTCGATGGCACATTTCCAGGCCACTGCCGATTCCACCGCATCGGCCGGTCGCCAGACCCGGTTGTTGGGGATGTAGCGCAGGCTTGCCAGATGCTCGATGGGCTGATGGGTGGGGCCATCCTCACCCAGGCCGATGGAATCGTGAGTGTAGACGTGGACCACGCGGGCACCCATCAGCGCGCTCATGCGCACGGCGTTGCGGGCGTAGTCGGAAAACACCAGGAAGGTGGCAGTGAAGGGAAGGATGCCGCCGTGCAGCGCCATGCCGTTGGCGATGGCACTCATGCCGAATTCGCGCACGCCGAAATAGACGTAATTGCCGCCATCCTCGGCCGTCTGCACATCGCTGCTGGCCTTGACGATGGAGTAGTTGGAGTGCGCCAGGTCCGCCGAGCCACCGATCAACTCGGGCAGCACCGGCACCAGCACTTCGAGGGCGCGCTGGCTGGCCTTGCGCGAGGCGATGCTGCTGGCATCACGATCGAAGTCGGCAATCAGGGCATCGATGGTCGGTGCAAACTCGGCCGGCAGTTCGCCCGCCAGGCGCCGGTTCAGCTCTGCCGCCAGCTCCGGAAACTGTTCCTGGTAGCGGGCGTGCAGGTTTTCCCAGTCACGCTGCCAGCCGGCGCCGGCAACCCGGGCGTCGTAGGCGCTGTAGATCTCTTCCGGGATCTGGAAGGGCTCGTGGTGCCAGCCCAGCTGAGCGCGGGCAGCAGCCACTTCATCGCGCCCCAGCGGCGCGCCATGGCTGGATTCGGAACCCTGCTTGGCCGGCGAGCCAAAGCCGATGACGGTCTTGCAGCAGATCAGCGTCGGCTTGTCCGGGTCGGCCGCCGCCGTCACCAGCGCCGCCTTGATGGCCTCGGCGTTGTGACCGTCGATGTCGGGAATCACTTCCCAGCCGTAGGCCTCGAAGCGCTTGGGCGTGTCGTCGGTGAACCAGCCGTGGACCTTGCCGTCGATGGATATGCCGTTGTCGTCGTAAATGACAATCAGCTTGCCCAGCTTCAGGGTCCCGGCGAGAGAAGCGACCTCGTGGGAGATGCCTTCCATCAGGCAACCATCACCGAGGAAGACGTAGGTGTAGTGATCGACCAGCTCAAAGCCCGGACGATTGAAGCGCCTGGCCAGTATCTTCTCTGCCAGGGCCATGCCGACGGCATTGGCCAGACCCTGACCCAGCGGGCCGGTCGTGGTTTCGATTCCGGGTGTCTCGTGGACTTCGGGATGGCCCGGGGTCTTCGAGTGTAACTGGCGGAAACGCCTGAGCTCTTCGATCGGCAGATCGTATCCGGACAGATGCAGCAGGGCGTAATGCAGCATCGAGCCGTGGCCATTGCTGAGCACAAACCTATCGCGATTGAACCAGTGCGGATCGCTGGGGTTATGGCGCAGGAAGTCATTCCACAGCACTTCGGCGATATCCGCCATTCCCATCGGCATACCCGGATGTCCGGAATTGGCTTGCTGGACGGCATCCATCGCCAATGCGCGAATGGCATTGGCCAGATTGCGGCGGCTGGACATGGGGGTGCTCCCGGCGGGCAAAGAGGCGGAGGATTCTGCCGCAATGCGCCGCGTCTGTCCCGGCCCGAGGCAAATTGCCGGGCTTTGGTCATCCCTGTCGCGACTCCAGGTCATTCTGACGTGGCGCGCAATTCCGGGATTTGGCGGGACATTGATCACAAAGCCCAACTTTGGCGCTTGTGGGCTCACGCCCCTGCCGTAGAATGCCTCTGCCTCGAAAGTACTTGAATAATGCTGGTCAACCTCTTGAGCATGCTTGAGAAGAATGCCGACGCAGTCTGGCTATGCGGGTTTCTTCTTGCGCTCGGATTCGGCCGCAATCGCTACGCCCTGGTGCTGGTCGCACTGAGCGTGCCCATGTACGCACCGCTCAGCACCGCCGGTATCAGCCTCGCCAGTGCATGCCTCGCGCTGCTGATCATCGTCATGCCGGAACCGCCACTCCGATCTCTCCGAAGTGTGGGGCTGATTCTGGCCGCCGTGGGGTTGAGCATTGTCCCGGCATCCATGCCGCGCCTTTCCCAGTTGCTGGACGTCTGGGCTGCCTGGGAGCCGGCCGCGCCAATGGGTCTGGCCGCCTGGGCACTGGGGGCGGCAGCGGCATGGGCGCTGTTGCGCTGGCTGCGTCGCGGATGGCCGCTGGATCTGCACCTGTCGCTCGCGCTGCTGCCGGCGATGGTGGCCTTGTCGTGGTCGCCACCGGCTTCGATGCGAGCCTGGTTGGCGGCATTCGCCGGCGCCATCGTCATCGCCGTGCTCTACGGCGCCTACCGCATGGCCTTTATCGATGCGCTCACGGGCCTACCCAACCGCAGGGCTCTGGACGAACGCCTGGCACGCAGTGCCGGGCGCATGGCGGTGGCCATGGTGGACATCGATTTCTTCAAGCGTTTCAATGACCGTTACGGCCATGAGGCCGGCGACCGCGTGCTCAAATCGGTGGCCGGGCAGTTGCGACGATGCGCGGGGGGTTCGGCCTACCGCTATGGGGGCGAGGAGTTCGCGATCGTCTTCGATGGTCGCCGGGTTGAGCATGCAGGGGAAGCGCTGGAAGAGGTACGCACTGCAGTGGAGAGCCTGCGCGTGCGCTTGCGCAAGGATGCCGGCAGACAACGCGCACAAGCGGTACGCCGGGGCCAGTCGATGGGCGAGGTCGGTGTCACCATCAGCATAGGCCTGGCCGAGCGCGATCCGGAACGACGCACCTGCAGCGCCGTGGTCGACGCCGCCGACAAGGCCCTGTATCGCTCCAAGCAACGCGGACGCAATCGGCTGACGCTGGCCGGCGCGGCAAGGATGAACTGAGTTCATCCTCGCTGCCGTTACTGTGGAGACGTGTTCTGCAGTGTCCAGGCTGGATCGGCATTCTCGCCGAGATGAACTCGGATTTATCTTGGTGAACCCCCGCAATCTCGAAATCGGACCCAGTACTTCTGGCCCAGGCCACAGCAACCATCACCATCGATGCTCAGGCCCACCTCAGTCACTGAGGCCTTCCCCAGGAGTAATCGCAACATGATGAACAGCAGGATTCTGATTCTGGCCATGGCCGTAGCCTTGTCCCCTCTGACGGCATTCGCCGCCACCGGCCCCTATGTCGACGGCGCCGTCGGTCGAGCTTCGGTGGACGATCAGGGCATAGACGATACCGATACCGCGTTCCGGGTGGGCGGTGGCTATCGCTTTTTCGACAACCTTGGTGTTGAACTGGGTTATCAGGACCTCGGCACCATGCGCGACCAGATTGGCGGGGCTTCAGCCGCAATCGAGGCTGACGGCTTCTACCTCGGCGCCAGCGGCAAGATTCCGCTCTATGACGGCAGCACCGGCTTCTTTCTCAATGCGCGGGCCGGCCTTTACTTCTGGGACGCCAAGGGCCGGGTGAGTCAGGGCAGCACCACGCTGAATGTCGATGACAGTGACAATGATTTCTACGTAGGAGTGGGCGCGGGATACGATGTCAACGAGCGTTTCGGGCTGGGTCTCAGCTACGATCGCTACAAGCTCGGAGACGGCGGTACCGATCTCAAATACGGCGTTTTCTCGGTGACCGGAGAGCTTCGCTTCTAATCACGCAGCCCGTGCCGGTCTAGTCCAGGCTGGCTGGACTGGAGTTCGAGCAGCTGGGAATTGACGTCCAGAGGATCCAGCACCGCCGGGTCCTGCGGCTTTCCGACCAGCCAGCCTTGCAGATAGCGCACGCCCTGACTCCTGAGGGCGTGCGCCTGTTCGATGGTCTCCACGCCTTCGGCCACCATTTCCGCGCCCATCCCGTGCAGCATGGTGACGATACCGCGAACCAGGGCGGCGGCCTTCAGATCTCCGGGCAGCGGCTTCACGAAACTCTGGTCGAGCTTGATGGTGTCAAACTCCAGCCGATGCAGATGACCAAGGCCGGAATGGCCGGTGCCGAAATCATCCAGCGATACACCGATGCCGTGCCAACGACAGCGGGAGATCAACTCCTGCACTCGCTCGTAATCCAGCGCCAGGCTCTCGGTGATCTCTGCCTTGATTCGACTGGGCTCCAGACCCGATGCCCTGGCCGTACTGGCCAGCAAGTCGGCGAAGTCAGGCACCAGCGATTGCCGTGCGGAGATGTTTACGGCCACCCAAGGACGGAAGTCCGAATTCAGACGCCGGTCCAGTTCGGCCAGCAAGGTGCAGGAGCGCATCAGTGCGTAGTGCCCTACCGGGACAATCAGGGACGTCTCCTCGGCCAGCGCGATGAACTCGCTGGGCGAAACCGGACCACGGGTGGGATGATCCCAGCGTACCAGGGCCTCAAAGCCCGCGATCTTGTTTTCATGGAGGTCAAAGATCGGTTGGAAAACCACCCGCAACTGGTCGCCGTCCAGTGCCTCCAGCAGTTCCCGTTCCAGCCTGATCTTGTCGGCAACCCGGCGCTTCTGGTCGACCACGGCCAGATCATCGCCCTCCGGCTCATCCAGCACGCCCACCCTCGCGGCGCGCAATCCCCGCCGGTATCGGGACAATAGGCCCACCAAGAGGCCGCGCAGCACCGGATCGGCCTCATCGAGGCGCTCACGCAGCTGATCGGCACGGATTTCGGTCACCGAGACCTCAGTGATGGCATCGGCACTGGCACTGCGCGGCGCGCGGTCGATGACGGCCATCTCACCGAGAATCTCGCCGGCACCCAGATAGCTCAGCGTGAGGCGCTTGCTGCCCTGAGTTGCCCAAACTTCGATCCGACCGCTCTCGATCAGATAAGCCACATCCGGCACATCGCCTTCCGTGAAGATGCGTTCACCGGGCGCGAATACTCGTTTGGCGCTGGCGGAGCTCATGTGCGGATACCGAACGGCGTGAAGACCTAGGATAACGGAGTGAACGCCGCGCCGCGGGTACAGGGGCCGGCGCGCTCCCACAAAAAAGGGGCCTTGCGGCCCCTTTTCCGTCTGCTCAGGCCTGGCGGCTTAGCCGCATAGCGGTGAGAAGAAGATCGAACACAGGTTCACGCCCTGCAGCGTCACCGTGGTGCTGGGTGAACCACCGGCTGCCGTGAACACGCACTGGCCGCTGGCTGCGCCCTGTGCCTGGTCAAGGTTGATCGCCGTGATTCTGGCAATCGTCTCACCGTTGGCATTGGTGATGCCCGGAGGTTGCGGCAACTGAATCTGCGCACCACCCGAGGCCGTACAGACACCGGTAATCAACACACCCGGAATCGGCTGGCCGTTGCCGTTGAGCAGTCGCAGATTCACCGGTCCACCGTTGCCACCGAAGAAGGAGGACGGGAAAGCCTGCAGGATCGAGATCGTGGGCGGAATCACGTTGACCACCTGCGATCTACCGACGCCGAAGAAGGTGATCGACGGCGCCTGCACCTGATTGGCCACACCGGCCGTAGTCACCGATGCCGTGGTGCAACCGCTGGGACCGGTCAATGCCGACAGCACGCCGGAGTTCGACTGACCATCGACCGTCGTGGTGGACGAGGCATTGGCGACGGTGAAGCCGATCGGCACACCCTGGATCGGAGCGCCGAGGGCGTCGGCCACGCAGACCGTGACGGTCGTCGTGAGGTTGGCCGGAATCTGCGCGGGTGATGCCACCAGCGAGCCCGGCGCTGCGCCCGGGAACAACACCAGTTCCGCGTCAGTCACCAACTCGGTGCTGCCCTGCACCAGTTCACCGGCACCGCGAGCCCAGATGGCCGCCAGACGGCCCAACTGATTGACCGGGTAGTTCATGGTCGTGGTTGCGACGCCAATGTCATTGGTCGGCACATTGGGTGTGATGTTGGCCACGGTGGCGCGACCGATCACGTATGGCAGTACCGGACCGTTGTTGACCACCACACCGGTGTCGTTGTTGAAGTTGAAACGCTGGGTGACATTCAGGCTGCCGGCGCTGTTGATGCGCTCGATCCGTCGTGCGCTCTCCAGATCACGGTTGGCGTTCGACTGCTCACCGAAGACCAGCAGCGTGTCGCCAGGCCCAGCACCGCCCCCAGCCGAGGTGAATGCACCACCCGGAGCCGTGAACAGGGTACCGCCTTCCTGCGGATCGCCGTCGCCACCGCTGATCAGGAAGTTGCCCGGACCCGCGGTCGGGAAACCAGCTACCGGCGCGTCGATCAGACCAAAGTCGATCGGCGTGTTCGGCAATACCGGATTGCCCTGACGGTCGGTGGCCAGCACGCTGATCGTGAGGCTGTAGGTGCCATTCGGATCCGTCGGAATGGTGGTTGCACCACCGACCGGGGCGACACCACCTGTTACCCGATTGACGCGCAGGGCGTTGACATCGGGCGAAGTAATCTTCAACGAGAACAACTTGCCGTCAGAGATGATGACCGTCTCGTCGCGAGTGACCGGCGAGGTGATCCCATTATCGACATTGTTGTCAGCCGCATCGGCGGTGACCCGAATCAAGAAGGTTCCTTGTCGGTTTCCTGATACCAAGGTGGCCCCGGCAATGCCTTGTTGAGTACGGACCTTGACCGAGCGGCCCTGGACGTTCTGGTTGGCCGCATTGACTCCGCGGAAGACTTCACCGCCGTTGGCACCCTGATCAACGATTTCGAACTGAACGTTGTTGAAGGTAGCCGTGGTCGGCGGGTCCGGCACCAAGGCCGCTGCTCCGTCCGTCACCCGCGCCTGCAGCAGCAAGGTGTTGTTGCCGCCCGAACCTTGAACGTAGAGGCTGGTCGCCGGGCGGATCAGATCGATGTTGGCCGGCAACTGCGGAGCCTGCGCGACAATCGTGAACACCTGCTGCTCGGACAGATTGGCCCCGGTATCGGGATCCTGCGCCGTCACGGTCAGCGTGAACGGACCTGGCTGGGTAGCCTGACCGGTGATGTTGTACGAATGAATGAAGATGGTCTTCTTGCCCGCGACCACATCAGCAGGACCCGCGCCCACAAGAGCCAGGAACTCGTTGTCCGGTGTGCTCGGATCATCCAGCTGCGAATACGCGGTATTGGTGATTGGATTCAGCGAGAGCTGGATCGCGCCTGACGGCAGCAACTGCCCGCGGATGTCGCGACGCGTAATCGTGACTTCGGTCACGAAGGGTGATCCCCAGAAAGGCTCGATACCAAAGACATTGGCCGGGAGCACAGTCCGCTCTGGCGCAATCTCGATGCGCTTGAACGGAGGCGGTCCCTGCGTCACGGTAAAGGGAATCTCCAGCGCCAGGGTTCGGCCGGGCTGATCCGGATCAGGGGTCGATGCGGTGACGACTACCGAACCCGGATCCAACTGGGAATGGAGGAAAAACGTTGCCAAACCGCCTGTAGTTTCAGTGAAGATCACGCCGAAATAGGTCGTGAACTCATTGATGTTGGTTGTCTCCGGATCATCCAGGATGGACAGCGCCAGAGAGCGCACACTGTTGGAACTGAGGTTTACCACCGTGCCATCAGCCACCGGCGCACCATTCGATCTCAGCACCCGCACGTTCAACTGCACCCAATAAGGCGAGTTGCTTTCCGGTGGTATCTGACTTCGATTTGATGGCAGCGAGGTGACCCCACCGACGATGTCATACCGCATCGAGCCGGATGAGGGCGGGGTGAAGCTGCCGCCTCCGTTTCCGGATCCACCGCCACCACAGCCGGCCATCAGCGTGGTTGCCAATCCGACGGCCAGAAATTTCTTCCAAGCGCTCATCGTCGCTCTCCTGATACTCATCTTGATTATCCGTTGGCTTTTAATGTCCGATCTCACTTGGAGTCGACGAGAATCTTGGGCGTCACAAAGATCAGCAACTCGACTTTGCTGTTCTGACGGTCCTTGTTGCGGAACAGATTGCCGATCGCAGGAATGTCGCCCAACACCGGCACCTTGGTCAGCGTGTCGTTACGTTCGAACTCGTAGATACCACCGAGCACGACCGTCTGGCCATTGTCGACCAGCGCGCCGGTCTGAACCTCGCGCTTGTCGATGATCGGGACCTGTCCACCGGGAGTGGTGATGAATCCCGACAGATTGTCCTTCTTGACCTTCAATTGCAGGAAAACCCGACCATCGGCCGTGATGCGCGGCGTGACCAGCAGCTCCAGGACGATCTCCTTGAAGGCCACGGTCGCTGTAGGCACACCGCCGCCACTGGACTGCAGGGTCACATATCCCACTTCCTGACCCTGCTTGATGACGGCTTCCTGTTGATCGGCCGTGATCACTTTCGGGCTGGACAGCAGTTCACCGCGATCCTCGGATTCCAGTGCGGAAAGTTCCATATCCAGAATGTAATCCGCACCCAGGATCGTGGTCGCGAAGGATCCCGCTCCCGGAGCCGCTACCGGCAGGTTGAAGTTAAGACGATTGAGCGCGCTGGGTGCGACAACGCCGCCGCCGGTTCCGTCTCCCAAACCAACCGGCAAGGCACTGGAGGCGCCGCTCAGGCGATTCGACAGGCCCAGTCCCACCATCTGATCAGTGGCCCCGAGGCTGCCGCCGATGGTGATCAAATTACCATCGCCGTCTTCATTGGCGCCGGAAATTCCGAAGCGCGCGCCCAGCTGTTTGCGGAACCCTTCCTGAGCGATCACGATCCGCGATTCGATCAGAACCTGACGCACCGGCTTGTCCAGGATTGCGACCAGGGTACGTACCTTTTCGACGCGCTCCGGAATGTCGGTGACGATCAAGGTGTTGGTGCGCTCGTCATAACTTACCGACCCTCGCGGAGACAACACACCTCTGGACTGGCCCGCCTGTGGAGTTTTCCCGCCGCCGGCCTGTGCCTGGAGCGTGTCCGTCGTCATCAGCTTCGCCAGATCCTCCGCCCTGCCGTAACTGATGGGGATGTAGTCGACGATGACTTCGGCCCGATCCTCCATGGCGATGCGGGCATCTTCAAGCGCTTGCTCACGCTCCGCGATCTCCTTGGTTGGAGCCACCCAGATCACGGAGCCGTTGCGGCGCTTGTCGAGTCCCTTGGCCTGCAAAATGATGTCCAGAGCCTGATCCCAGGGAACGTTGACCAATCGAAGCGTCACATTGCCCTGCACGGAATCGGCAACCACAATGTTCAGTTCCGAGACGTCAGCGACCAGTTGAAGCACCGACCGAACCGGAATGTCCTGGAAATTGAAGGTGACGCGATTTCCGCTGTATACGGGCGGATCAGTCGCCAGCCGCTTCTTCGGCTCAATGCGCTTCGGCGAGATTTCGACGACATACTCGGAGCCCGCCTGATAGGCAAGCTTGTCATAGTCAGCACTGGTGGCAAACGTCATTCGGGTGCCGCCGCCCTGTGCCTTGGCATCAATAGACTCGACCGGCGTGGCGAAGTCGACCACGTCCAGACGCTTCTGGAACTTGGCTGGCAGCGTGACGTTGGGCAGATCAAGAACCAGGCGACCGCCTTCTTCGCGCAGATTGGCGTTGGCGCCGTCGCCGGAGAAGCCGAGGATCAGTCGTCCTTCACCGGCCTTGCCTCGTCGGAAATCGATGGAGGTGAGCTCGACCGCGTTGCTTGCCACCACCGATTTGGCTGGATCAGTCGGGGCCTTGCTGGCAACGACATCAGCAAAGCCATTCTGGACGCGCACGACCAGGGCTTTGCCCTCACGCCGGGATTCATAGGGCGCGGATCGGTACAGGTCGATGACCACGCGCGTTCGCCCGCCCGCCTCGACCGCAGTGACGGCCTTGGCGGCGCCGGTGGCGATGGACAGCATCCTCGCCTCGAACTGGTTGCTGGTGTCTGCGAGATCGATAGCAATGCGCGGCGGATCGCTGGTCGCGAAGATCTTGGGATCCGCGCTGCCGCTCTCCATTTCCAATGCCACTTCCACGACTCCACCGGGCATCGGTTGGAAGCTGACGTTCTTGAGCACGTCAGCGGCGCTTACGGCGCCGGCAGTGGTCAACAGACCCAGTGCCACAACCGCCAATCCGGCTGCCTTCCGGAACTGTTGCTGGAGCTTCGGCCCGAAATAACTTCCGAGCATGCGCGAGAGGCTCTTCTCATTCATGTCGTCAACCCCCAAAAGGCATCATTCATCATCAAGCGCAATCGCGGAACGGCGCTCTTCCCATCCCCCGAGTCCGTTCGGAAACAGCTCGACCAATTCAATTCGGTCCTCGTATACACCGACGATCTTTCCATCATTTTGGCCCAAATAGTTACTCGGTTTGACGCGGTGTACCACGCCGGACGGATCCTTGATCAATCCGAAGATATTGTCGCCGGCTCCCATCGTACCGACCATGTCCAGGCTGTCGAGGGGAAATGACTCCAGCTCATCCTTGCGCCTGTCGCGATCCGGTCGCGGACCGCTGCCCGCAGCGACCGCATCTGGCTCATCCCGGCGATCAGCCAGGACGCGGGAGAACGGATCGCGAAAGGCCTGCGCCGCATATTCGAACGATTCAAATTCCTGCATTTTTGGTAGCGGCGGCAATGGCTTGCCCGGCCGTTGCTTTACCGCCGAAATGTAGGATTCCAGCTCGTCGCGACTGTCTGCGCAGCCGCCGATCGTCAGGACCAATACGCAGATTCCCAGAAATAGAGGGGTACGATTCATGATCACCTCCGACGGCCGACGGGTTGAGACGCCGATTGCTCGTCATCGTCGAGATAGCGGTAGGTCTTGACCGTGCCTTCGAGAATAAGCTGACCGGGCGGCGCATTGGTGTCGCGCGTATTCTGCTTGAGCGAGATGTCATGCATGGTCAGGATAACTACCCGTGGCAGCGAGGCCACCCCGCTGACAAATTCGCCGAATTGATGGTAAGAACCGACCATGCGCAGTGAAATTGGCTTCTCTGCGTAAAAATCCTTTGAAATCTCAGCCTGCGGCTCAAATAGCTCGTTGGCGATACCGGAAGCCAGGGCTGTCTGCGAGATGTCCACGAGCAAATCCGGCATTTCGGTCTTGCCTGGCAACTGCCGCAGCATCTGTTGCAGCACCAGTTCGATCTGCTGCAACTGTTCCCGGTAGGCCTGCAGATTGGCAGCCCGCTCCTGCTTGTGCTCGAAATCCTGACGCAGCTGGCGCTCCTTGGCCACCAGCCCGTCAAATTCTTCGTGCCGAGGGCTGAAGTACAGATACCAACCAAGGCCACAGATCACCAGGAACAGAATTCCCGCGAATACCGCCTGCACCGCGATCGGGGACGATCCCAGATTGTTGATGTCGGCTTTGCGAAGATCGTCAAATAGGCTCATCGCTTCGGACCTCCGGTTGCCGTGGTCATCGGCATTTCCGCACCCTCGTCTTTCTTGTTCGGATCTTCAAGATTGACCTTCAAGGAAAAGACGTAAGGAACGCTCTTGTCCTCGCCGCGCGCCTCAATCTTGATGATTTCCGATTCCTTCAGCCAGGCTGAGGCATCGAGGTTGCGCATATAGGCCGACACCCGGGCGTTGGACTGCGCGACCCCCTCCAGCGTCAACGTGGCACCGCTCTGCTTGATCGAGCTCAGCTGGACGCCATCGGGGAGGGTTCGTACCAGCTCATCGAACAGATGAACCATCTGCGAGCGCGTTGCCTGCAGCTGCTCGATGATCTCCTTGCGGGCGATCAAACGGTCGCGCTGTCGGTCGAGCTCTTCGATTTCCTTGATCTGTGCATCGAGCGCCGTGATTTCCCGGGCAAGCATCTGATTGCGCTCGGTCTGAGCATCAACCTGAGTGCCGATGAACCAGAGCGCGGCAAAGACCGTGAGCACTGCGGCAACGGCAGCAACACCCAGCAACACATAAAATTCCTGCTGGCGTTGCTTTCGGCGCTCTTCGCGCCACGGAAGTAGGTTGATTCTGGCCATTAGTCGAAGCTCCTCAACGCCAGACCGCAGACGATCATCAGCGCCGGTGCATCGGCGGCCAAGGACGAGGCCTGAATCTTTGACGAGACAGCCATGTTGGCTACCGGCGACGCGATCAGGGTTGGAACCCCGAGTTGCTCTTCCACCAGTTCCTGCACCCCGTTGATCGAGGCACAACCGCCGGCGAGGATGATCTGATCGACGCGATTGAACTCGCTTCCAGCGAAGAAGAACTGCAGCAGTCGACTCACCTGCTGAACCATCGCCTCCTTGAAGGGTTCGAGAACCTCGATCTCGTAGCTCTCGGGCAATCCTCCCTGACGCTTGGCCAGTCCAGCCTCTTCGTACGACAGCCCATAGCGACGCATGACCTCGTCGGTCAACTGTTTGCCGCCGAAGACCTGCTCGCGGGTGTAGATCGAGCGCTGGTTCCGGAGCACATTGAGCGCAGTCATCGTGGCGCCGACATCAACGATCGCCACCAGTCCGTCGCGCCCCGCCGGCATCTGGTCCGCAACCAGCTGGTAGGCGTTCTCCATTGCGAAGGCCTCGACGTCCACAATCTTTGCGGTGAGGCCACCCATTTCCAGGGCAGCGACGCGCAGATCGACGTTCTCGGTCCGTGAGGCCGACAGCAGGACGTTGACGCTTTCGGGGTTGTCCTTGACCGGACCGAGCACTTCGAAGTCCAGACTGACTTCCTCGATCGGATAAGGGATGTACTGGTTGGCCTCGACCTGGATCTGATCTTCCAGATCCTCTTCGGTCAGGTCAGCCGGCATCTGGATCACCTTGGTGATGACCGATGAGCCAGCGACGGCAGCCGCAGCAAACTTGGTCTTGAGACCTGATCGCTGGACAGCTCGCTTGATCGCTTCGCCCACCGCCTCGACCTCGACGATGTTCTTTTCAACCACTGCGTTAGGTGGGAGAGGTTCCACCGCGTAATGTTCCACACGGTATCGCCCCCCAGATTGACTGAGTTGCAACAGCTTGACGGCCGTCGAACTAATGTCGACTCCTACCAGCGGCGGTGTCTTCGGAGTGAACAGACCCACGGATTTTTCCCCTTCCGACGAGCCCTTACGAGCTATACGTGTGCTTCTACATTAAATCCCAAAGTCAAATGCTTGGCAACATGAACTTTGCCGGAACGCTCACACTATTGAACATGCGTTCTGAACGATCATTTTCGCGCCCGACATCGGGCCCGCATGGTGCCTTAGAATCTGCGCCCCCGGGATGAGCTGGACATTGCGCCGAATGAAACGTTGGAAACGCCTTCTGCGCTGGCTGCTGCTGCTGATGCTGGCCGGTGCACTGCTCAGCGCATTGGCCATCTATCTGGTCTATCGGCACTATGAGCCGGAGCTGCCTGAAGTCGCTACCTTGCGCGACGTCCGCTTCCAGGTGCCGCTGAAGATCTATTCCCGCGACGGAAAGTTGATCGCGAATTTCGGCGAAGCACGGCGATTTCCAAGTACGATCGAGGAAGTTCCCGAGGTGCTGAAGCAGGCATTCATTGCCACCGAGGACGAACGCTTCTATCAGCACCCGGGTGTTGACTACCAGGGCATGGCCCGCGTCGGCTGGGAGTTCGTGCGTGCCGGCGGCGAGTTCGGCTCCGGCGGCAGCACCATTACGATGCAGCTCGCGCGCAACTTCTTTCTCTCGCCGGAGCGCAAGCTGGAGCGCAAGCTGAAGGAGATTCTGCTGGCGCTGAAGATCGAGCGGGAGCTCAGCAAGGACGAAATTCTCGGTCTCTATCTCAACAAGATCTTTCTCGGCAACCGCGCATACGGCGTTGCCGCAGCGGCGCAGGTGTACTACGGCAAGCCTCTCCCGGAGCTCACTCTGGCCGAAGCAGCCATGATCGCCGGACTCCCCAAGGCCCCTTCCGACCTCAATCCGATACAGAACCCGCAGCGGGCGCTGGAGAGGCGCAACTACGTGCTCTCGCGCATGCGGGAAGTCGGATTCATTGACGCAGCGAGCTACGCCGCCGCCGTCTCGGTGCCCGAAATTGCCCGCATCCACGAGCTTCCGATCGAACTGGAGGCCCCCTACGTAGCGGAGATGGCTCGAATAGAAACAGAGAGCATGCTCGGCACGGAGGAAGCGGTGACCGGCGGCTATTCGGTGTACACGAGCATCGATTCAGGACTGCAGCTTGCGGCCAACGAGGCCCTCCGCGGGTCCTTGATCGACTACGAGGAACGCCATGGCTACCGGGGCCCCGAGGCCCATATTGCGCTCGATACCGGCGCACCGGATGAGGCCGCGCTGAGGGTCCTGAAGTCGGCTTCGCCCGTCGGCGGGCTGGAACCAGCGCTGGTCACGGAACTGAGCGCGGAGTCGGCAACACTGCTGATGAAGGATGGAACTACGCAAACGCTGGAACTGAAGGAAGCGCAGTGGGCCCGGCGCTATCTGAGTCCGGATTCGCGCGGCGCCACCCCCAAAGCGCTGACCGAGGTACTCAAGGTGGGCGATCTGATCCGCGCACGCTTGACCGAGGCCGGCAGCTGGCGACTGGCTCAGATTCCGACGGTCCAGGGGGCACTGGTGGCGCTGGATCCGGAAAACGGAGCCATTCGCAGCCTGGTGGGCGGCTACAGCTTCAGCCGCAGCAAGTTCAATCGCGCCACCCAGAGCGAGCGCAACCCCGGCTCGAGTTTCAAGCCATTCGTCTACTCCTCGGCCTTCGAGAAGGGCTTTACCGCCGCCTCGATCGTCAACGACGCACCGATCGTCTTCGAGATCCCCGGTGTGGAGAAGGCCTGGCGCCCGCAGAATGACAACGAGACCTTCAGCGGACCGATACGCCTGCGCGAGGCCATGGTCCGATCCAAGAATCTGGTCTCCATCCGCCTGCTGGATGCGATTGGCGTCCCGTTTGCGCGTCGTTATATCCAGCGCTTCGGCTTCTCGCCCAAGCAGTTGCCCGAGAACCTGTCGCTGGCGCTGGGCACTGCCTCGGCGCCGCCGCTGACCATGGCGCGCGGCTATGCGGTATTTGCCAACGGCGGCTATCTGGTCGATACCTATCTGATCGATCACATCGTCGACAGCCGCGGGAACACCACTTATACCGCCAACCCGACGGTGGTTTGCGGCGCCTGCCCGGAACGGCTGGCCCAGGAATTTGCGCTCGATCTGCCGGCGGGAGACAGCGAAGACGAGACCAACAAAGTCACCGGCGACAGCACGGAGCAGACCGGACCCAACCTGGCGCCGCGGGTCATTGATGCACGCAATGCCTATCTGATCACCTCCTTGATGATGGACGTGGTCAAGCGCGGCACCGGCAGACGCGCCATGGAATTGGGCCGCAGCGATCTGGCTGGCAAGACCGGCACGACCAATGAGCACCGGGATGCCTGGTTTTCGGGCTTCAACCAGAGCCTGGTGGCGACCGCCTGGATGGGCTTCGATGATTTCAGCACGCTCGGCAATGGTGAATTTGCGTCCAAGACCGCGCTGCCCATGTGGATTGGTTTCATGGGCGCGGCATTGAAGGACTCACCGCAAACATTGCCGCAGATGCCGACCGGAATCACCACTGCGCGGATCAACAGCGACAGCGGGCGACTGACCTCTGCCTCCGACCCCAGCGCCATCATGGAGATCTTCCGCGTTGAGGATCTGGAGCAGATCGGCCGCGGCAATGCCAGCACCGGCCGCCAGGACCCCTATGAGGTCTTCTAGCGTGGCGCAGGATGCCGGGCCGCGACTGCTCGCCGGGCAATTGCAGACGGCGCTTGAAGCGATGCAGGTGCTGGCTCGTTTCGAACCGCGTCTGGCCGGCCCTCTGGCAGAGCTGGCGGCAGACACCCGGCTGCCCATTGTGCTGCACGTGCAGGCAGATCACCTGGACGATGTGATCATGCATCTGGACGAGCGGCAGATTCCGGCAAGGTCGTTGGAAACCCGGCTACACATTCCACGCAGCGCCAGTCAGACGCTGCCCGGACTCAGCTTCATCGCCGGCTCCCAGGAAATTCTGGTCTGGGTGTTCACGCCGGCGCAGTTCCGACAGCGTCTGCGCGTGGGCAGCGAAAGCGCTCCTTCGCAGCGCCTTAACCTGCAGGCGCTGCGCAAGAGACTTGAAGAGCTACTGCAGCAGGCCTGAGTCAACCGGCCCGGTCAGCCGACGCCGGAGGAATCCCGGCGCCTGCAGTCAGTCAGCGCGAAAGTGCGGCCTTTCAGCCACGCTGAGCCAGAGGCACATAGTCGCGCGCCTGCGGACCGACGTAGATCTGTCGCGGCCGACCGATCTTGACGTCACCACCCTGATTCTGTTCCAGCCAGTGCGCTATCCAGCCGGCCGTGCGGGCGATGGCAAACATCACCGTGAACATCTCCACCGGGATGTTGAGCGCCTTGTAGATGATGCCCGAGTAGAAGTCGACGTTCGGATACAGCTTGCGCTCGATGAAGTAATCATCCTTGAGGGCAACATCTTCCAGCGCCATCGCCACTTCCAGCAGCGGATCGTGGATGCCCAGCTCGTTGAGCACCTGGTAGCACATCTCACGAATGATCTTGGCGCGCGGATCGAAGTTCTTGTAGACGCGATGGCCGAAGCCCATCAGGCGGAAGGAATCGTTCTTGTCCTTGGCGCGCAGCACGGCCTTGGCGACATTCTTCTTGTCGCCGATCTCGTGCAACTGCTTGAGCACGGCCTCGTTGGCACCGCCATGCGCGGGCCCCCAGAGCGCGGCAATGCCGGCGGCGATGCAGGCAATCGGATTGGCGCCGGTCGAGCCGACCAGACGCACGGTCGAGGTCGATGCATTCTGCTCGTGATCGGCGTGCAGGATGAACAGCAGGTCCAGCGCCTTGGCGGCAATCGGATTGACCTGATAGGGCTCGGCCGGCACCCCGAACATCATGTCCAGGAAGCGCGCGGTGTAGTCCAGATTGTTCTTCGGATAGACGTAGGGCTGACCGACCGAGTGCTTGTAGCAGGCTGCGGCCAGTGTCGGCAGCTTCGCGATCAGGCGGATCGCCGTGATCATGCGGTGCGCCGGGTTCTCCGGATCCAGGGAGTCGTGATAGAAGGCCGCCAGTGACCCGGCAATCCCCACCATCATCGCCATCGGGTGGGCGTTGTAGTGGAAGCCGTTCATGAACAGCTTCAGCGACTCGTGAATCATCGTGTGCTGAGTCACGTGATGCACAAACTGAGCGTGCTCTTCCTGATTCGGCAGTTCGCCGTGGATCAACAGATGGGCGACTTCGAGAAAGCTGGATTGCTGCGCCAACTGTTCGATCGGGTAACCGCGGTACAAGAGGATGCCCTGATCGCCATCGATGTAGGTGATCGCGCTCTTGGTTGAACAGGTCGAGACGAAGCCCGGATCAAAGGTAAACAGCCCCAGATCCTTGTTGAGCTTGGCAATGTCGATGGCCGGATCACCCAAAACACCCTCCACCAGCGGCATTTCAGCGGTCTTGCCGGTGCGCGAGTCGGTAAAAGCAACGGTATTGGACATGGGGCTACTCCAAGGATGGGTCGACATCCCTGCCGCGAAGACGGCGACGACGGACATCGAGGACTGGGTCTATCGCAAGACTAATCGAAACAGCGTCGACAAGGCGCACCAGACGCCAACGCCGCAAAGATCACCGCAATCAATGGGGGGTCACTGGACGCCAAATTATGGCACAGCGCCTCGCCGATCCTCGGGCTCGGGTCCGGCCGTCAACAAGCGTGACATCCGGCGCCACGCAGCAACGAAAAAACCCCCGGCACCGCAAGGCGCCAGGGGTTTGAATTCGGCAATGAACCCGGCTTACTTCTGGCCGTAGCGCTTGCGGAACTTGTCGACGCGGCCGCCGGTATCGATGGCCTTGTGCTTGCCCGTGTAGAACGGGTGCGACTGGCTCGACACGTCGACCTTGATCAAGGGATATTCCTTGCCGTCGGTCCAGGTGATGGTTTCCTTCGAGCCCTTGGTCGAGCGCGTCAGAAAGGCGAAGTCGGTGGTCACGTCCTGGAACACGACATCGAAATATTTCGGGTGGATATCTGGCTTCATGGCTACGCCTCTCCTGGCGGCACAAAATGCAGCGAGCCCAGAACAATAGCATGGCTCTTGCACCAGAATCAAAGCACTTTCTGCATGGCGGCATGGAATGCCGCTACATCCACAGCCTTGGCAATAGCCACCGGGGGCCCGGAGAACTCACCCAGACCGTGCCAGTCTACGACCGTCTGTCCGCGCGTAGGTCCCAGCGCCAGCGCAATTTCCACCGGCGCATGGCGCCATTCGGTGATTGCCGATGGCGAGATAGCCACCAATGCGGCCAATGGATCGGCCCAGGACCAGCGCTCGAAGCCATGGCCATGAACGAAGGCGGCGGTGCTGCGGGTAATGCTCTGCAGCCATTCGGCACCACTGCTGTGTCGAGCCAGCCAGGCGTCGACCTCGGTGCTGAGTGGCGCTGCCGCCATCGTCAATTCCCAGTCCACCAGCTCCATGCCCGGCCAACGCCCAAAAACCAGGGCCGCAGCCTCGGGATCGAAGCCGATATTGAACTCGGCACTGGGCACCCGGGTATTGCCGAAGGCGCCAATGGCGCCGCCCATGACCACCAGTCGCCGACAGCGCGAGGGCAGCTGCGGATCCAGGGCGCAGGCCAGCGCCAGATTGGTCAATGGGCCCAGAGCCAGCACATTGAGCTGGCCGGCGTGTCGCCTTGAAGCTTCGATCAGGGCCAATGCCGCTGGCAGGGCTTCGGCGACCGCGACCGCCGCTGGCAGATCGGCATCACCAAAGCCGTCGCTGCCGTGGACAAATCCGGCATTCGGCAGACCACCGATCAACGGCTGGGCCGCTCCGGCGTGCACCGGCACCGGATAGGGCGCGCGATCGACCACCCGTAGTGCATTGGCGAGCGTGTGCTCCAGGCCGACGTTGCCACCCACCACACTGATGCCGACCACCTTGACGTGCTCGCTACCCATCATCATCAGCAAGGCCCAGGCGTCATCGACGACCGGATCAGTATACACCCACCAGAGTTACATCAGCACTGACCTCTCACCCGGAATGCC
>JBFWOF010000077.1:0-21494 GCA_050250665.1 Lysobacterales bacterium
TTCATGTAACGGAAAGCAAAACGAGCCGCAGATTCCTTGACGTTCGGAAAGCCCTCATAGAAGGCCGGGTCCGCGAGCCAGATGCCTGGGGCTGTGCGTAGCGACAGCAAGCGCGCGGCGCCCGGCAGGGCCCGTCGCTGCCGCCGGCGCGAATCTGCACCTTGCTTGCCGGCGGTCTTGCGCGCGCCGGAGCCGCGCTAGCCATCGCCTGTGGCGTGATAATCGGCTAACCGGAAACGAGGGAGGCATTGCCATGGCCAAGGGCGAGTGCAACTGTGGCGGCATCCAGTTCGAGATCGATCAGGATCTGAGCGAGGTTTATGTCTGCCACTGCTCGATCTGCAGGCGTTCGACCGGCAGCAATGGCATTGCCGTGGTGGTGGTTCCCACCGAGCGTCTGCGCTGGATTCGGGGCCGGGAGCTGATCAGCAGCTGGGTCAAACCCGGCGCCGACTGGCAGACCTGGTTCTGTCGGATCTGCGGCTCGCCGGTGCCCGGCGACAACAACCCGGGCACCGTGTTCGTGCCGGCGGGATCCATCACCGAAGGTGGCGACGCACTGCGCGTGGCGCACCACATCTGGGTCGATTCCAGAGCGGTCTGGGACCAGATCGGGGATGCCGGGAAGCAGCATCCGGAGGCCTTTCGGAAGAGCTAGGCAAGATCAGCCACTTGCGACTTGAGTTCGTGCAGAGGCAAGGGTTTCGGCCCGATCCACCCCACGGGTTGCGAACCCTCGGCGTCATTGCGATCGGCCTGTATCGGCCCGACACTGCCTACGGGCCATGAACCCCCGGCGTCATTGCGACCCCGGACCTGTTCCGGGGGAAGCAATCCAGATATACAGCCACAGAAGCACTGGATTGCTTCGTCACTGCGTTCCTCGCAATGACGCACCAACAACTTACGATATGGGTTCATGGAGAGCCACCTGTGTGCGCCCGACACGGCGCACGGGCCCTGAACCCTGGCAGGCACGAAGCGGCTTTGAGGAGGGACGCGCGCCTGCGCAGCCGCTCTTGATCTCCGCGCATGGCAAAGCGGCGCCGCAGCGCGGCGCCCTCCACAACAGCGACCCGAAACTCCCGGTGCCCGGCGCCTTGCCGTCCGCAGAGCCGCGGCCGCCGGCGCGAATACCCGCTGACGCTCTTCCGAGCTTGCGCGCGCCGGAGCCGCGCTACCGCTTCCCAGGGATCAACAGTGCGTAGAGCACGCTGTCGATCAACTCACCGTCCTTCCAGACACTGTCCCGCAGCAGACCCTCGCGCTCGAATCCGAGTTTTTCCAGCACCCGCATCGATGCCGGATTCCAGGCAAACACAGGTGCCTCCAGGCGGGCGAAATCACCGCCGGAACGCACATGGGCTACCAGGGCGCGACCCGTCGCGGTGACGATTCCCTGCCCCCAGAAGGCTTCACCCAACCAATAGCCGAATTTTCCGGTGCGCTGGTGCACACCCTCACCGGCGATCACGCCGATGGCGCCGACCGCGCGGCCCTGCAGTTCAATGGCCAGATGCTGACTGCGCGTGGGTCGGTTGGCGTGGGCAATCCAGAAATCGGCATCGGCTTCGGTATAGGGCGAGGGGAAAGTGTCCGTCAGGTTGCGCCAGATCGTTCGATTGTTGGCCTGTTCGACCAGCGATGCCTTGTCGGCGATCTGCCAGGGGCGCAGGCGCAGCCCGGGCTTGTCGGTTTCAAGGATCATGGACGTCACTCACAGCGGCGCCTCGGCACCCGGGCCGCGCAGCAGCGCAAAGGCAGCGATCGCGGCCAGGATGACCGCGATCAGCCACCACCAGCTGGAGCTGGCCTGCGCCGTTGGGGGCGGTGCCGTCGAGTGTTCGGGAGCTGACGGGTCATGTGCCTCGATCCAGTCCTTGGCTTCCTTCAGGCCCAGGCCCGTATGTCCGCGCAGCAGCTTGATTGCCTCGATCTTGTTGCCGCGGGCCAGTGCTGCGCGCAGATCGTTCAGCATGCCCGCATGAGTGGACTTGGGCACGGCCGGCGCGATCTTTCCCAGCCAATATTGATCGACCAGATCCGTGGCTTCCTTCAGCCCCAACCCGGTGTGCCTGCGCAGAAGTTTGATCGCCTCGATCATGTTGCCGCGTGCCAGTGCTTCGCGCACATCGGTCGGCATGTCCGCGTCGGCGCTCTCGGGCACGGCCGGCGCGATCTGTCCCGCTCGATATTGATCGAGCAAATACTTGGCTTCCGCCAGCCCCAGGCCGGTGTGCCCGCGCAGTAGTTTGATGGCCTCGATGGTCTCGCCGCGCCCGATTGCTTCAAGCACATCCGCGGGCAGATTCTCGGGCGTGATCGACATGGCCGGCCGTCCTCGTACAGGGAGATGGCTCAATCCTGCGCCGCGCCGGCGATCAAGTGAAGTCCATCCGTCGCTGGAAGGCACTCAGAGCGGACGCAGTTGCTGCTCCAGCGATCGCGTGAACTCGTTCTGCTCGTCACCAGTGTGTCGCGTCGACTTGCGCTCGATCAGCATGATCAGGCATTCCTCTTCCGCCACCGGATTGTGGCGCACGCCCTTGGGCACCACGTACATCTGCCCAGGGCCGAGATCGACCGTCTGCGCTTCCATTTCGATCCGGAACTGGCCCCTGAGCACGTAGAACAGTTCGTCTTCATCGGTGTGCGCGTGCCAGCCCAGCGTCCCTTGTACCTTGGCTACCTTGACGTAGTTGTCGTCGAGTTCGGCCACCACCCGCGGCGACCACAGTTCCTCCAGCGCCGCTGCAATCTGCGTGGGAGCCAGCACCTGTCCAGGATCGCGGGTCATGGGCAGCTCTCCTCCACGCTGCGCCAGATCACCGGATCCCAGAAATCATTGGGCGCCTTGGCGCTGATCCGGTCCGCATACAGGCGCGCGCTGATCTGGTGGTTGGTATTGGCCTGCACCTCGATCTCGATGATCTTGTAGACCAGCGGCACCGCCTTGTTGCCGAGCTTGCGCAGCTTGGTATAGCCGCGCGGGGTATCGGCAACCCGCTCCTGGATGGCGATGGCGTGCTTGCCTACCGGCAGGCGATAGCGGTTCTGTGCGCGCTTGGGCAGATCCTCGCCATCGATGCGGCGGATGTCGGCGGGGTAGAGATCCTCCGACTGCGGCGGCTTGGCCGGCGCACTGACATAGCCACAGGCTTCGGATTCGGCCAGCGCTGGCGCGCTCAGCAGCGTCAGCAGGCAAAGCAACCCGGATCGCAAGCGGAGATGTGGAATGAAAATCATGCAAATCCCGGCAAAGGAAAAGATCGGTCCATCTTAGCCGGCATGAGCTTGTATCACAGCACTGACAAGCTGCAGGAGGTCCAGACTGTGGGAGCGGGCTCTGCCCGCGATCGATGTGGCTCGGACCCAACCATCGCGGGCAGAGCCCGCTCTCACCGTCAAAACCCGAGCCCGGCTGCTGCAGGTTGCCGGTGCCGAGCCTTTCCCGTGCCCCGTGCCCCGCGTCAGGCCAGCGCCGGCTTCATCGTTGCTTCCGGGGCGCGGGCGCAGCTGGCATCCAGCGTCGGCGGCAGCAGCTTGTACATCACCGGCGTCACCAGACGGGCCAGCAGGGTCGACGAGATCAGTCCGCCGATGATCACCCAGGCCATGGGCGAGTACATGCCCACCTGCTGCACGGCCAGTGGCAGCAGGCCGCCGATGGCCGTGGCGCTGGTGAGCAATATCGGCAGGAAGCGCACTTCACCGGCACGCTCGACGGCCTCGTCGATGCTCAAGCCGTCTTCGCGCAGCTGGTTGGTGAAATCGACCAGCAGGATGGAGTTCTTGATCTCGATGCCGATCAGGGCAATGAAGCCGATCATCGCGGTGAAGGACAGGCTGTAGCCGGTCAGAAACAGCGCCACCAGACCGCCGAGCACGCCCAGCGGGATCACCGTGGCCACGATCAGGGTCGAGCGGAAGCTGCCGAATTCCAGCACCAGCACGGCGAGGATGCCGAACACCGCCAGCAGCATCGCTGCCCCCAGACCGGCAAAGCTCTCGGCCCGGCTCTCGACTTCGCCGGCGGCTTCGAAGCGATAGCCGCGCGGCCAGCTCATCGCTTCCAGGCGCTTGATGACCTCGCTCGTGACCTTGCCGGTGTTGTAGCCGGTTTCGGTGAAGGCGCTGATGATGACCGTGCGTTCGCGGTTGTAGCGCTGGATCTGCGGCGGCGAACGCTCGAACTCCAGTTTGGCCAGCTGCGAGGCGGGCAGCAGCGCACCGCTCAGAGAAGGTACGCGCACCTGATCGAGCTGCTCCAGCGTCGGACGACCATCGATGGCGCTGCGCACGACGATGTCGTAGCTCTCGCCCGAATCATCGCGGTAGTCACCGGCATCGACGCCGCTGACCGCCAGCCGCACGGCGCGGTCGAACTCCACGCTGGGCACGCCCAGCAGCGCGGCCTTCTCCGAATCCAGATTGAGCTTGAGATCGGTGCGATCCAGACGCAGCGGATTGTCGATATCGCGGGTACCCGGCACCGAGGAGATGATGCCCTCGACTTCGGCCGCCAGATCCTTGAGCGCGCCGAGTTCGCTGCCGAGCACGCGGATGGCGATGGGCGCGTCGATCGGCGGTCCGTTCTCGAATTCCTTGATGACGATGTGCGCGTTCGCATAGCTGCGCAGCTGGCCGCGCAGGCGATCGATGAAGGCCGGCGTCTGGTCTGGATCGTAGGCCTTCACCTGCACGTAGACCTCGGCCAGGTTCGAGGATTGCTCGGCCGGGATGATGTTGTAGTAGATCTTGGGGTTGCCCTTGCCGAGGTTGCTGAACCAGAAATCGATCTCCTCGTGGCTGCCCAGTTCATCCTCGACAAAGCGCAGGGCGCGGTCGGTCTCGCTGAGGCTGGCGCCATGCGGGGCAGTTATCGTGATCAGGAACTGCGGGGTGTCGGCCTTGGGAAACAGGCTGAAGCCCACCACCGGCACCAGCGCCAGCGAGGCCACGAACAGCCCCAGTGACGCGGCGACGGTGGTCTTCGGGCACGCCAGTGCAAAATGCAGCAGCGGCCGATAGAAGCGATGGATGCCGGCCATCACCGCCTGCAGGAGGCGATTGCCTTCGGCCGGTTCGTGGCGCGGCAGGATGCGGCTGGCGAGGAAGGGGATGATGGTGATGGCGACGATCAGCGAAGCGATCACCGTGAACACCACCGCCATCGGCAGCACCCGGATGAACTGACCGGCGGTGCCGGGCAGCGCCAGCAGCGGCAGGAAGGCAAACAGCAGGGTGCCGGTGCAGCCGAGGATGGCCACGAAGATCTGCTTGGTGGCCTGCACCGCGGCTTCTTCGCGACTGTGGCCCTCTCGTAGGAAGCGGGCAATGTTCTCGACCACGACGATGGAGTCATCGACCAGCAGGCCCAGCGCGACGACGAAGCCGGCAATCGACAGCTGGTTCAGCGAATAGCCGATCGCGTAGAGCCCGGCCAGACCCATGGCTAGCGACAGCGGAATCGAGATCATCACCAGACTGGCGGCGCGCAGGCCGAGCGGCAGCAAGGTGATGGCCACCAGACCAATGGCGATGGCGAAGTCCAGCCCGAGCCGGTCGAGGCGGTGGCCGACATTGGCGCTTTGCTTGAAGCCGCGTTCCAGCGTCACCCGCGCCGGCAGGCCCTCCTCGAAGCGATCCAGCGCCGCATCGATGCGCTGCTGCATCTCGAAGATGTTGACACCGTCCTTCTGGTTGGCGGTGACGAACACCGCGCGCTGGCCGGAATAGCGGCCCAGATAGCGCTGTTCGGCGGAGTCCCAGCTGACCTCGGCGACATCACGCACGCGCACGGTTCGGCCATCGCTGGCGCTGACCACGGTGGCGCGCACCTGATCGAGCGAGGTGTAGGCGCCGGAGGTCTTCAGCGAGAAGCTGCGGACGCCGACATCAATGCTGCCCGCGGGAATATTGGCGTTGTCGCTCTGCACCGCCTGCACCACCTGTCCCGGGGTCAGGCCCAGTTCGGCCAGCCGTTTCAGGTCCACCGCCACGCGCAGCTCGCGATCGGGATAGGCCCAGGATTCGGCCGTGCGGATACCCGGCAAGGTCTTCAGCGAGTCCTTCAGTGTGCGCGCCAGGTCTTCCAGCTCGGCGTAGGGCGCGTCTTCGCTGACCAGCGCCATCTGCACGATGTTGACCAGGCCAGGATTGACCTTGCGGATATCGAGCTTGACGATCTCGGCTGGAAGATCCGGGCGCAGCGCGTTGATCTCGCGCACGATCTCCTCGTACTTGCGTTCGACATCGACACCGGCAACGAATTCGGGGATGACCACCGCCAGGCCATCGGAGCTGGTGGAATCGATGCGCTTGATGTCATCCAGCTCAGCCAGCCGATCCTCGATCGGCTTGCTGATCAGCCGCTCCATTTCCACCGGATCACCACCGGGCAGAATCGCCGAGATCACGAAAGCCGGGATCGGAAAGTAAGGATCTTCCGAGCGCGCAATGCTGTTGAAGGCGTACACCCCGAGCGCGATCAAGCCGAGAAAGGCGACCAGCGTGAACGGGTAACGCTTGATGGGGAATTCGAGGAAGGTCATGGCAGTGGGCTCGGGACGTCGATGCGGTTTTGTAGGTCATCCGGTCGCTGGGGCGTACTCGGCGATGACGGGGCCGGGTAAAGCGTGAAACGTGAAACGTCAATCTCGGAGCGGCAATGCGGCGTCACAGAGACAGGAAAGCTTTTGTAGGTCACGTTGCCCGCAGCAGCGGGCTACGTGACACGGTGATGCCGCATCGCTTTGTCACGTAGCCCGCTGGCGCAGGCAACGTGACCTACGTTTGGCGATGCTGCGCTCATCCCTCCACCAGCCGCACGCGCTTGCCGTCCAGCACATAGGCGGCGCCATCGGTGACCACTTGGGCGCCGCTGTCTATGCCCTCGCTGAGGGCAACATCCGGTCCGTCGATGAAAGCGACCTTGACCGCACGCCTGGACACGGTCTGCGAGCTGCTGTCATAGACAAAGACCGTGGCTGCGTCGCCCTGGCCTTCGAGGATGGCGGCAATCGGGATATGCACCAGTTCGGCGCTGCCGGCGCTGGCGGGAGTCAGCGCCACGCGCGCCACCAGACCGCTGCGCAGGCGCGGGTCTGCCGTGGCCAGCGCCAGTTCGATGTCGAACATGCCGCTGCGCGGGTCAGCCGCTGCCGGCAGTTGCGTGACTTCGGCTGGCAGGGTTTCACCGGGCAGGGCATCGAACTGGACGCTGGCGCGATCACCCAGCTCCAGCTGCACCACATCGCGATCGGCCAGGCTGGCTTTCAGCACATAGCCGCTGGTGGCGCTGCCCAGCACCAGCACCGGCGTGCCCGGGGCCACGGTCTCGCGGGCCTGCGCCAGCTTGCGCAGCACGATGCCGTCCGAGGGCGCCGTGATCACCGCATATTCGCGATTGAAGCGCGTGGCCTTCAGCGTCTGCGCGGCAATATCGCGCTGGGTGCGCAGATCCTGCAGCGACTCCAGCGGGATCACCTGCTCCTGATACAGGCGCTCGCCGCGGGCGAGGTCGCGCTCGGCCTTGCTCAGCAGCTGCCGGGTCTGTTCGACCTGACTGCCGATCTCGGCCAGCTCCAGCTGCGCCAGCACCTGTCCGGCCTTGACCGGGGAGCCTTCCTCGACCGTGATGTCGGCGATCACGCCTCCAATCTTGAAGGCCAGACGCATCTCGTCCTTGTGCGCCAGCACTGCACTGGAACGGATCACCGGGGCCGCCGGGCCCACTTTGGCAGCGGCCACGGCCACGGGAATGACGCGCTCACTTTGGGTGTTCACGGCGCTGTCGCCGCTGGCGCAGGCGGCGATGCTCAGGCTGAGCGCGGTGACCAGAATCATGCGGACCATGGAACCTCCGGAAAGTGGGGACTTGGACTTGCTGGTCGTGACCGGGCTTGCTGGGGTTTCCGTCGCTCCCGCGAACGCGGGAGCCCAGACAGTTGCCACTGGATTCCCGTATGCGCTGACATGACGCCCTTTGAGGGACGGCCAATTGGCACGGTGTTCTGCGTAGAAAGACCTATCCACGGGCGTTCTCCAGCGCCAGAGCGGCGCGCAATTGGGCAAGGCTGACCAGCACATCGAAACGGGTCAGGTTGAGGTTGAGTTCGGCACTGGTCTGGGCGCTGCGGGCATCGATGAACTCGACCTGGGCGATGGAGCCGGCATCGCGCTTGCGGGCGGCGATGCGGAAGGCCTCGGTAGCGGCGTTCTGGCGTGCCTGTGCGGTGTCCAGCGAGGCCTGTGCGGTGCGCAGACGATCGGCCGCCTGACGCACTTCCAGACTGATCTGCCGGGCAACCTCGGCCTGCGCAATCTCGACCCGCTCGCGGCTGGCGCGCGCCGCCGAGACCCGGCTGCGACGCTGGCCGAAATCGGCGATGCGCCAGTCCAGCACCAGCGAGGCCATGGCGAAATTGCGGCCGCTGCCGAAGCCGTAGTCCTCACCCTGTATGCCGGCGTCCAGCGCGAAGGCGATGGTCGGCAGATAGCTGGCCCGCTCGGCCTCGACCGCTGCCTGGGCGGCGCGCGACTGCGCTTCCAGTTGCCGCAGTTCGAAGCGCGCACCCTGTGCCTGCGTTTCCAGGCGCGCATCGTCATCGATGGCCTCGGCGCCGAGTGCCGCCAGCTGCTGGCGCACATGAGCCAGCGGCTCGGGCGCTGCGGTGCTGGCCACGTCCGCATCCAGCGGTCGGTTCAACAGGAAGTTCAGATAGTTGCGGGCCAGTGTCTGGCGATTGCCGGCATCCAGCAGTTGTTGCTCGACCGCCAGCTTCTCGGCCTCGGCGCGCAGCACCTGGTCACGGGTGATCTTGCCGTTGTCGAAGAGCACGCGATTGACCCGCAGATTCTCGATCAGCAGATCGCGGCTGGATTCGACGATCTTGATGGCCTCGCCAGCACGCAGGAAATCCAGATAGGCGACTTCGATATCGCGTTCCAGCGAGCGCTCGTAGGCGGCACGTGCCGCATCGCTGGCGGCGACCGTGGCCGTGGCGGCGTCGATGCCGGCAGCGATGGCCGGCGCGTACAGCGGCTGCGTCAGGCTGAGCCGCGTGTCCTGCTCGCGCTCGCGCAGGAAGCGGATTTCCTGATTGGCGATGGTGCCGAAGCGCGGCGGCTGGCCCTGCGCCTGCAGCAACTCGTTGAGCGTCTGATAGGCCGGATTGACCAGATCCCCGACCGGCAGCGACTGCGTGCGCCCACCGTCGGCGCGGCTATAGCGGGCAGACAGCGCCAGGGTTGGCCGATAGCGGGCCCGCGCCTCATCCAGCTGCGCCTGAGCCCGGCGCACATCAGTGCCGGCCGCCTGCAGCGCCAGATTCGAGGCGCGACCGGCATCGATCAGTGCCGCCACCTGCGCGCTGTAGTCGCTCTGCGCCAGCGCCGGCGACATCAGTGCCGCCAGCAGTATCGTCAGCATCCATTGTCGCGTGGTCATGTGTTGATAAGCCGTTGAGTGGTTAGACACGTGTCAATTTTGGGTTGAAGAAAGAGCGGTAAAACGTAAAATGTGAAACGTCAATCAGGAGCCGTAGATCCCCGGCTTTTGAGTTGACGTTTTACGTTTGACGTTTTACCGCTCCGTCCTTGGCTGCCAGGCCGAATCCCACCATCTGCAGCGCATGATCAATCATCTGCTGCGTGCTGATGCCGTCCTTGGCCAGCATCTGTCCCTTGGTGGCGGCGATCTGGATGATTCCGTGCATGAAGCCCCAGAGCGTCACAGACGTGAGATAGGGGTTGCCCAGATCCGGCCGGATCGAGCCATCCTTCATGCCGGTCTCGATGCAGGCCACCATGATCGAATGCACGCGGTCGCCAGCCACCATGCAGGCGGCCTCATTGCTTTCGCCGTCCACGTGCGTGGGCGAATGTGCCTCGAAGCGCGCCAGTGCCTGGAAGTAGTGCGGCACTTCCTGCGAGAAAGCCACATAGCTGCGCCCCAGCGCTTCGACCTGATCGCGGCCATGCGAATGTCGGGCCGCTGCCTGTTCGAAACGATCGCCCAGCAGCAGCAGCGCGCGCTCGCAGATGGCGCAGTGCAGATCGAACTTGTCCTTGAAATAGACATAGACCAGCGCCCGCGACAGTCGCGCCTTGCGGGCCACCTGATCGATGGTCAGCTCGTCCCAGCCGGTATCGGCATAGACCTCTTCGGCCGCATCCACAATCTGCTTGCGGCGAGCTTCCTTTTCTTCCAGACGGCGTTCGGCGATGTAGTTCATGAGTTGGATGATGAGCTAAGCACTGACACTGTGTCAACAGGTGGCGAGGTGCAAGGAGAAAGCGCCCCCGGCGTCATTGCGAGGAACGGAGTGACGAAGCAATCCAGATGGGGTGCCGACGAGCCTGGATTGCTTCCCCCGGATCTAGTCCGGGGTCGCAATGACGCCGGTTTCGAAGTTTGGTCTCGGGTCGGAAAACTGTGGGAGCGGACTTTGTCCGCGACTGCTGTAGCGGTCGGCCATCAGCCAACGATCGCGGCTGAAGCCGCTCCCACAGAAGCCTCGCCCGCAGAGGCCCGTGGCTGACCGCCGACATCAATACCGACAACCTCCAACCGACAACCGCCCCAACCCTTGCGCCGGGCGCGCTTGCCCCCAAGACTGCACACACCCTTTTTCCACGGAGTCTCCCCCATGAAACTCGCATCGCTGAAACGCGGCGGCCGTGATGGCACGCTGGTCGTGGTCTCGCGTGATCTCAAGCGCGCGGTGGAAGTGGCGCCGATCGCGGGCACGCTGCAGCAGGCGCTGGATGGCTGGTCGGATATTGCGCCGCGCCTGAATGCGGTGGCCGAGGCGCTGGAGGCGGGCAAGGCCCATGGCGTGTTCGAACTGGATCTGGCCGATCTGGCGGCGCCGCTGCCGCGGGCTTATGAATTCGTCGATGGCAGCGCCTATCTGCCGCATGTCGAGCGCGTGCGCAAGGCGCGCAATGCCGAGGTGCCGGAATCCTTCTACGTCGATCCGCTGATGTATCAGGCCACCAGCGCCCAGTTCCTGGGGCCGCATGATCCGGTACAGGTGGTCAGCGAGGACTACGGCATCGATCTGGAAGCCGAAGTCATCGTCGTCACCGATGATGTTCCGATGGCAGTGACGCCGGAGCAGGCCGCCGAGCACATTCAGCTGATCGGTCTGGTCAACGATGTCTCGCTGCGCAATCTGATCCCGGCCGAACTGGCCAAGGGTTTCGGCTTTCTGCAGAGCAAGCCGCGCTCGGCGCTGTCACCGGTACTGGTCACGCCCGATGAACTGGAGGGTTACTGGAAGGACTCGGTGCTGCATCGCAAGCTGATCACGCATATCGACGATCAGCTCTTCGGCCAGCCCGACGCCGGTACCGACATGCAGTTCAACTTCGCCCAGCTGGTGGCGCACGCGGCCAAGACCCGCAATCTCGGCGCCGGCAGCGTGGTCGGCTCCGGCACGGTCGCCAATCAGGACGAGTCCGTCGGTGCCTCCTGCCTGGCCGAGAAACGCATGCTCGAGATCATCCGCGACGGCAAGCCGAGCACGCCTTTCCTGCGCTACGGTCAGCGCGTGCGCATCGAGATGTTCGACGACGAAGGAAACAGCCTGTTCGGTGCCATCGAGCAGGAGATCGTCGCTTACCAGCGCTGAGCTTGCGGTCCTGACCTCGCCCTTGTTCTGGAGGTGGTCGTAGCCCTGTGGGAGCGGGCTTTGCCCGCGACAGGGTCTGATCCCGGGCTGCAGCCATCGCGCACGAAGTGCGCTCCCACAGGGGTAGTCGGAGCCCTGTGGGAGCGGGCTCTGCCCGCGATCAGGCTC
This sequence comes from Lysobacterales bacterium, assembly GCA_050250665.1. Taxonomy (GTDB): domain Bacteria; phylum Pseudomonadota; class Gammaproteobacteria; order Xanthomonadales; family SZUA-5; genus JADKFD01. Next base: position 11,808 of record JBFWOF010000077.1, read on the forward strand.
TCATCCAGGGCCGCAGCGTTCGCGCACGAAGTGCGCTCCCACAGGGGTAGTCGAAGCCCTGTGGGAGCGGGCTTTGCCCGCGAACAGGGTCTGATCCAGGGCCGCAGCCATCGCGCACGAAGTGCGCTCCCACAGGGGTGGTCGCAGCTCTGTGGGAGCGGGCTCCGCCCGCGATCAGGCTCTCATCCAGGGCCGCAGCATTCGCGCACAGCGTGCGCTCCCACAGTTGCAGGTCGAAGGCCCTCAGGTCCCGATGATCCCGCCGTCGACCTTGCGGATCACCACCGTAGCCGAGCGCGGGCGCTGGCCGAAGGGCCAGGCCGAGATGGCGGTCGGATGGTCCGGATCGCTGCGTTCGCTGGACGGCTCGCCCGGGTGCTGGACATTGATGAACAGCGTGCGCATGTCCGGCGTCGAGGTCACTCCGGTGATCTCGCAGCCACGCGGGCCGGCCAGGAAGCGCTTGAACTCGCCGCTGATCGGGTCGTAGGCCAGCATCTGGTTGTTGCCGATGTTGCGATAGTCGCCGCGCTGCGCGGCCGGCAATGACACGATCGAGGTCGACACATCGGTCTGCACCCAGAGGATGCCGCGGTCATCGAACCACAAACCATCCGGGCCGCCGAAGGCGTCGCCCTGGATGTTGCCGCGCAGGGCCTGATCATTGGCCATGGGATCGCCGCACTGGACGAAGATCTCCCAGTTGAATCGGCGTGCGCTGTTGTTCTGATCCTGCTCGGCCCAGCGGATCACATGACCGAAGATGTTGTTCGCGCGCGGGTTGGCGGCATCGGTGCCTGGCTGGCCGTTGGCGCCGCGGCGGCTGTTGTTGGTCAGTGTGCAATAGACATCCCGGGTGCGCGGATTGACTGCGATCCACTCGGGCCGGTCCATCTTGGTGGCGCCCACGCGATCGGCCGCCTGCCGGGTCTTGACCAGCACCTCGCCCTGATCGGCAAAGCCATTCTCCGGCGTCAAACCGTTGCTGCCCCACACCAGGGGCAGCCATTCGCCGCTCTGATCGTCATTGAAGCGGGCCACGTACAGCGTGCCGTCGTCCAGCAGTTCGCGGTTGTTGGCGACATCGCCCTCGATGAAAGGGCGGCGCGAGACATACTTGTAGATGTACTCGAAGCGCTCGTCGTCGCCCATGTAGACCACCACGCGGCGATCGCTGCCCAGCGTGACCCAGGCGCCTTCATGCTTGATTCGGCCGAGAGCGGTGCGCTTGATCGGGGCGGCGGCCGGATCGAAGGGATCGATCTCGACTACCCAGCCAAAGCGGTTCGGCTCATTGGGGTGCTGGCCGGCATCAAAGCGCGGGTCATGCTCGTTCCAGCGGTAGCCGGCGCCACTGGCGCTGATGCCGTAGCGGCGCTGCTCGGCAGGAATGCTGCCGCCGTTGACGAAGTAGCCGTTGAAGTTTTCTTCGCAGGTCAGATAGGTGCCCCAGGGCGTGTAGCCATTGGCGCAGTTGTTGAAGGTGCCGAGGATGCGCCGGCCAGCTGGATCCGCTTCGGTGCGCAGCAAGGGATGCCCGGCGGCCGGGCCCGACACCGCCATCGGCGTGTAGGCCGTGATCCGACGGGCATAGCGCGAGGGTCGCTGCACCCGCCAGTTGGAACCGTCGTAGAGCAGTTCGACGACGGATACGCCATGGGCCGCCTGCGACTTGCGCACCTTCTCCGCCGTCCAGGTGCGCTGGCCATCAGGGTGCAACAAGCCGTCGTCGGTGTATTCATGGTTGCACACGAGCAAACCGCGTCGCGAGGACGGGGTGGCGCGTCCGTTGATGCTGAAACGCGCGGCTTCCTCGAAGGGAAAGAAGTGCATGCCGTCGTTGTGCATGCCCCACTGCTGTTCCTGATCCTCGGCACTGTTGCTGGCGTCATAGCGGAAATAGCGGCTGACATCGGAGAGCGGATCGCCCCAGGCCATCAGCACTTCGGCGCGATAGCCCTCGGGCACGATCAGGCTGTCAGCCTCGGAGACCGGAATCGGCGCGAAGCCGACTCGAGGGGTGACGCTGTAGGCCGGCGTCTGCGCGTACGAGCGCGCCGACAGCAGCGGCAGGCCGACCACCGTGGCGGTGGCGGCTGCCAGGGTGCCTTTCAGAAACTCACGACGGCGCTGGCTGGCGGCCAATACCTCATCGAATTGCGGGTTCCTGGAAAAATTGGAAATGCCATCGTCATGGAAAGTGGACATCGGCGCGGGCCTCTTCAGCTTGGGTGCGATCGGTCGCGGAACGGACCTGGGAGAGGCGACGCTAGACAGCGCGGATGACAGATGAATGCGTGCTGGGTTGCAGGCTTGTTAACAGGGGTTTACAGGTGCCGCTCCACCGGTAGCACCCGCGCCAGGAAGGCGATGATGCGGCGACTCCAGCTCGAGGTCGGTTCGCGGAACTGGCGTCTGGGGCTGCCGTTCTGGACATCGGTCCAGACCAGCCGATTCCGTTCCAGTGACAGCCGATAACTGTATTGCGGCACCAGATTCTGCTCGAAATTGTCACGCACGCCGGCGGCGAAGTTTGCATCGTCGATGCGCACGCCCATCTCGGTATTGATCCAGGTCGAGCGCGGCGTCAGATTGAAGGAACCGACGAAGGCGCTGCGGCCGTCGACGATGACGGCCTTGGTGTGCAGGCTGGCGCGCGAAGAACCGCGAAAGGGAGATTCCAGTCGGCCCACCGTGAAGCGCTTCAATTCGTGGATTTCCACACCGGCGCGCAACAGCGACCGGCGATAGCGCGCATAGCCGCCGTGCACGGCGGCCACATCGGTGGCGTTCAGCGAATTGGTCAGTACCCGGATGCGCACGCCGCGCGCGCGTAAATCCTTGAGCCAGCGCAGTCCCTTGCCGCCGGGCACGAAATAGGGCGAGATCAGGATCACCTCCTGCCGGGCCTGATCGATCATGCTGCGCAGATCAGCAGCGACGCCGATGGGCTGGTCACCGCGCTGCTTCCACTTGTCGGGCGGGTCTATCAGCACCGCAGCGCGCCCGCCAGTGAAGCGCCGTGCGCCCGACACAACGTCGGCGCGCAGCGTGTCGGCATTCAAGGCTGCGCGGAATCCATCCTGCTCCAGCGTCAATGCGCGATCGGCCTCCAGCGCCTGCCGCGCCGAATCCAGATTCGGCGCGGGGCGCTGGTCCGGGAGCTGCTCCAGGGGAATCACAATGGTCGAGTTCCAGTAGTCGTCGAATCCGACACTGGCCTGCTGCGCCGCCGCGCCGATCAACAGGACCCCGAGATCGCGGAAGGCGAAGGCGGTACCCATGCCGTAATACTCGTCGCCGACATTACGGCCACCGATGATCGCGACCTGGCCATCGGCGATCCAGGCCTTGTTGTGCATGCGGTGATTGAGCCTGAAGCCACTGAACACGAATTCGAAGACATTGCCCAGGCTTGATCGACGCGTGCGGTAGGGGTTGTAGACCCGCAATTCGATATTGGCGTGCTGGTCGAGCGCCGCCAGGTCGTGATCGAGGTGCCGCACATAGTTGTCGTCGATCAGCATGCGCACGCGCACGCCGCGATCGGCAGCCCGCAGCAGCTCGCTGGCCAGCAAGCGACCGCTGCGATCGTTGAGCCACATGTAATAGAGCAGGTCCAGACTGGTCGAGCTCAGCTGCGCTGTCTGCAGTTGCAGAGCGAGTGCATCCTGATTGGAGTGAACCAGGCGGTAGCTGCTCTGTCCAGCTGGCAGTTGCAGTTGCGCGACGCTGTCGGCGATGGAGCCGCTACGGGCTGCCGGCAAGGCAGTCTCGGTCAGATGGGGCTCCCGCGGCAGCAATGGAGCGCAGGCATAAAGGCCGGCCAGCAGCAGGGCCATCGCCACCCGCTGCAGCAGCTGCAGGTTTCGCGGAACGGGCTGGATGGAGTGGCTGATCATGCGCGGGGCTGGTTCTCCGGTAGGTGCATGGGCTGAATTCTAGGCCTTGCAGTTGGACTTGTTCCCGGCTGCTGCTCCCGGTTTGGCCGGGCACTGCTGTCAGCGTTCATCAATCGGCGGGCGATCGATGCGCACGTAGAGGCCACGGTCATCGTCGTATGCTCGGGCCATATCGTCATCAGGAGTGGTCGCCATGCGCCTCAGCAGTCAGAGTTTTTCCGAACAGGAGCGGATACCCGGCGAATTCGCATTCGGTGTCCCGGGTCAAGGCGAGCCCATGGGCTTCGGCGCCAACCGCAACCCGCATCTGGCCTGGGACGAGGTGCCGCCCGGTACCCGGTCCTTCGCCCTGCTGTGCGTGGACGACGATGTGCCCAGTGTCTTCGACGACGGCAATCAGCCCGGTCGCAGCATCGCCCACGATCTGCCGCGCATCGATTTCATCCACTGGGTGATGGCCGACATTCCTTCCGATGTCCGCGAAATTGCCGCCGGCAGCTGCTCCGACGGCGTGGTCAAGGGCGGCAAGCAGGGGCCCGCAGGTCCCGCCGGCAGTTGCCAGGGCATCAATGACTACACCGGATTCATGGGCGATGGCGACTACTACGGCTATGACGGCCCCTGTCCGCCTTGGAATGACGAGCGTCTGCACCACTATCATTTCCGGGTCTATGCGCTGGATGTGCCAACCCTGAACCTGTCCGGACGCTTCAGCGCCACTGACCTGCAGCAGGCCATGCACGGCCATGTGCTCGCCGAGGCCGAGTTGACCGGTGCCTACACGCTGAATCCGGCGGTGGCTTGAGGATGGGCGGATCCGCCGCAGGCGAATCCGTCATCGGGATTGCCGGAGGCTGAATTTGTCGCCTGAAGCGACTTTACAACTCGATGGACTGCCGGCTACTATGCCGCTCTTTTCTCAAACCGATCTCTGGAGTTCGCCATGAAGCGCACTTTTCAGCCGAGCAAGCTCAAGCGCGCTCGCACTCATGGCTTCCGCGCCCGGATGGCCACCCCCTCGGGCCGTGCCATTTTGAATGCCCGTCGCGCGAAAGGCCGCAAGCGCCTGATCCCCTAAATCCGCAGGCAATGCCGGGATCGCGCTTTCCGCGTCGGGCCCGGCTGCTGTTGCCGCGTGAGTTCGATGCAGTATTCAAAAGCGGCCGTCGAGAACGCGGCCGCTTTTTTGTTTGTGTGGTCGCCGCCGGAAACACCGACGGCGCCCGTATCGGATTCGCGGTCGGCAAGAAGCACCTGCCCGCGGCGCATGACCGCAATCTGGTCAAGCGCATGGCACGCGAGAGTTTTCGTGTCCGCCGCGGTCTGATGCCGGCAGTCGACCTGGTGCTCTCGCCTCGCAGCGAGGTTGTGCGCGGCGACCGGAAAAGTCTGCGCACCGATCTGGATGCCCTGTTCGATCGCGTGATCGCCGCTTCCACCCCTGTTTCAGCATCCGTTCGCATGTCGGCTGAGCCCGGCAGCGAGGAGAGCCCTTGATGAGCAATTTGCGTCTGTTCCTGCTGCTCGGCATTGCCCTGGTGGGCATGCAATTGTGGACCGCCTGGCAACGCGATTACGCGCCGCCACCCGAACAGACGGCGCTTGCCGAGTCCGCCGGAACTCCAGCGGTCACGGGTGCAGGCGATGAAGTACCGACCGTCTCCGACGTGCCCTCGGCAGGCGAAGTGCCCAGCGCCCCAGCACCCGAAGCCAGCGCTGCGCCTGAAGCCCCGGTGGCCAGCGCCACGGCCGTCGATGATGGCCGTCGCATCATCATCGCCAACGATGTGTTGCGTCTGACCGTCTCCACCCGCGGCGCCGAGATCCGCCAGGCCGAGCTCAAGACCTATCCGATCAGCCTGGAACAGAAGGACGTACCGTTCAAGCTGCTCAGCGAAGATCTGGCGCGCTACTACGTCACCCAATCGGGTCTGGTGGCCAAGGACCAGCCTGCCCCTGACCACACGGCGATGTACAGCGTCGAGGGTGACGAGTTCAAGCTGGCCGACGGCAGCGACGCCCTGGAAGTGCCGCTGATCTGGACCGATCCCTCCGGCCTCAGCGTGCGCAAGATCATCCGGCTCGAGCGCGGCAGCTTTACCGTCAATGTGCGTCACGAAATCAGCAACCAGACCGGCGCGCCCTGGCAGGGCAGCCAGTATCGGCAGATGCAGCGCGTGCCCCTGCCCAGGCCGCACGCCTTTGCCTTCAACAATCCCGAGCTCTACGCCTTTGTCGGCGCGGCTGTGTACAGCCCGGACGAGAAGTTCAAGAAACTCAAGTTCGAGAATTTCGCCGAAGAGCCCTACTCGCGCAGTTTCGCGGGTGGCTGGTCGGCCATGCAGCAGCATTATTTTGTCGGCGCCTGGGTGCCGGATCCGGCCGAGCTGACCCATTACGAGACGGCGGTGTTGCCGGCCAATGGCAATCTGCCGCAGCGCTTTCTGATGCGCCAGAAATCGCCTCTGGTCGAAGTGGCGCCGGGCGCCACGCAGAGCATCGGTGCGCGGCTCTATCTCGGCCCCAAGCTGCAGAACGAGTTGCCCAAGGTGGCGCCGGGCCTGCAGTACACGGTCGACTACGGCATGGTCTCCTTCATCGCCCAGCCGCTGTTCTGGATCTTGAGCCACATCCACACGCTGGTGGGCAACTGGGGTCTGTCGATCATCCTGCTGACGCTGCTGGTCAAGCTCGCCTTTTACCGACTGAGCGAGTCGCAGTACCGCTCGATGGCCAAGATGCGCAAGCTGCAGCCGCGACTGGAATCGCTGAAGGAACGCTTCGGTGACGACCGCCAGAAGATGGCGCAGGCGCAGATGGAGCTGTTCAAGAAGGAAAAGGTCAATCCCATCGGTGGCTGTCTGCCGATGCTGCTGCAACTGCCGGTGTTCTTTGCGCTGTACTGGGTGATCTTCGAGGCGGTGGAACTGCGTCAGGCGCCCTTTTACCTGTGGATACACGATCTGTCGATCAAGGACCCGCTGTACATCCTGCCGGTGCTGAACGTGGCCGTGATGTTCTTCACCCAGAAACTGACGCCGACGCCAGGCATGGACCCGATCCAGAAGCGCGTGTTGCAGACCATGCCGCTGATCTTCGGCGTGATGTTCGCCTTCTTCCCGGCTGGTCTGGTGCTGTACTGGCTGTCGAACGGCTTGCTCGGTCTGATCCAGCAGGTGGTGATCACCAAGCGCATCGAGGCGAGCAACAAGTGAGGCGGGGCGATGTCGCCTGGGCTCAGCCTGATCGCCATGAGTAAAAAGTGAAAAGTGAAACGTCAACGACGGCGGCGCTTGCGCCGCCGTTTTGCGTTTAACCTCTTACGTTTCACCCATCCTGCCCAGCATCTTCAGGGAAACTCGACCATGCCAGCGTCGCCTTGCACGGACACCATCGCCGCCATTGCCACGCCGGCCGGCGCCGGGGGCATCGGTGTGATCCGGGTTTCCGGGCCGCAGGCGCTGGCCATCGCACAGCAATTCCTGAAGCGCGAACCCAAGCCACGCTTCGCCCACCATTGCCGCTTTCGTGACGACCACGGCGAGCTGATCGACGAAGGTCTGCTGATCGCCTTTCCGGCGCCCAGGTCCTACACCGGCGAGGATGTGATTGAACTGCAGGCCCATGGCTCGCCGGTGCTGCTGGGGGTGTTGTTGCGACGTTGCCTGGAACTCGGTGCGAGGCTGGCGCGGCCCGGGGAATTCAGCGAGCGCGCCTTCCTCAACGACAAGCTCGATCTGGCCCAGGCCGAAGCCGTGGCCGATCTGATTGCCGCCAGTTCCGAAGGCGCCGCGCGCGCCGCGCTGCGTTCGCTGGAGGGCGAGTTCAGCCAGCGCATCAATGCTCTGGCGCGTCAGCTCATCGATCTGCGCGTCTATGTCGAAGCGGCCATCGATTTCCCGGAAGAGGAAATCGACTTCCTGCGCACCAGCGAAGTGCGCTCGCGCTTTGCCGTCATCGACATGGCGCTGCACGAACTGCTGGCCGGCGCCCGCCGCGGTCAGCGCCTGCGCGACGGCCTGCGCGTGGTCATCCTCGGCGCCCCCAATGTCGGCAAGTCCAGCCTGCTCAATGCCCTGGCCGGGCACGACCGCGCCATCGTCACCGCCATCCCCGGCACCACCCGCGATGTGCTGCACGAAGCGCTGAATGTCGACGGCCTGCCGATCACGGTGGTCGACACCGCTGGACTGCGCCACACCGAAGACGAGGTCGAGCGCGAGGGCATCCACCGCGCCGGCCGCGAAGCCCATCGCGCGGATCTGGTGTTGTGGGTGGTGGAGGCGAACAGCCGGGACTCGGGACTCGGGACTCGGGACTCGGGAGAGCAGAAGCGGGACTCGGGACTCGGGACTCGGGACTCGGGGAAGCAGGAGCCGGGCAGCGGGGCGGCTGGGCATGCGCCTGGCCGTGCGGAGCTCGAGTCCCTGGGTCTGGCGGCTGGCATTGCCACGCTGACCGTGCACAACAAGATTGATCTGGGCGCCGAGCCGGCGCGGCTTGAACGCCGTGCCGATGGCGTCCATCTGTGGCTCTCGGCCAGGCACGGCGAGGGCCTGGATCTGCTGCGCCGCGCGCTGCTGGAGCACGCGGGTCTGGGCGAGGGCAGCAGCGGCGATTTCAGCGCCCGCTTGCGCCACGTCGACGCACTGGAGCGCTGCCAGGCCCAACTGGCCGCCGCCCGTCAGCACGCGCTGGATTCAGGCCAGGGCGAACTCGCCGCCGAGGATCTGCGCCTGGCACACGAGGCGCTGGGAGAGATCGTCGGCCGTTTTCGCAGCGATGATCTGCTGGGGGCAATCTTCAGCTCCTTCTGCATCGGCAAGTAGCGCTGCGTCCAGAGGCAGCCAAATCCATAAGATAGGCGCCAGCGATTGTCCGTTTCACTTGCTGCATTTATTGCACTTGTGGCGTAGAGTCTAGTGGTGTGCACAAGGGTTGGGTGCATCACAAATCCCCAAGGAGATAGCTAGTGACCACGCTCGACAAGGATCGGTTGGTGCCTCCGGAACTGACTCCGGACGATGTCGCGATGGTAAGCGCCGCCCAACGCATGATCATGGAGTCGCTCGATCATGGTCGCGCTTCGAGGATCAGCTTGGTCAGCGACGAGGGATCGATGCCGTCGGTCTCGGTGCCGCCGCAAGTCTTGAAGTTCCTCGGTCAGGTGTTGGGTCTCATCTCCCAGCGTCGCCCGATCATGCTGATGCCTCAGAAGCAAGAACTGTCGACGGTTGAAGTGGCGAATTTCCTCAACGTCTCGCGACCCTTCGTCATCAAGGAAATCGACGCCGGGCGGTTGAAGCATCGAAAAGTTGGGTCTCACCGTCGGGTCCTCTATGAAGACCTGATGGAGTACGCTGCGAAAATGCGCGGCATGCAGGAGGCTGCGCTCGATCGGATGGCGGCAAACGCACGCGAACTCGGGCTCAGCTACTGAAGAGGCGCCGCTAATGGCTGGGCACGCGCGGTACACGGTCCTGATCGATGCCTGCGTGCTGTTCCCGATATGCGTCTGTGACGCGTTGATGAGCGTGTCGGCCACCGGAATCTATGCTGCCAAGTGGACTCGGCGGATCGACGACGAGTGGACACGCAATCTGGAATTGAAGACGGGCAAGCCGAAGGGCACCTTTGACGTTCGCCGCGACCTGATGCACGACGCATGCCCGGACTGGGAGGTGCCTGAATCTGCCTGGCAGTCGCTGGAGGAGTGCTTGATTCTGCCCGACCCAGGCGACCGGCATGTGTTAGCTGCCGCCATTGCCGGGCATGCGGACAGTAT
>JBFWOF010000078.1:0-21255 GCA_050250665.1 Lysobacterales bacterium
TCGTCTACGACGAAACCAGCGGCGGCAACTTCGGCAAGGGTCGCTTGACCAGTGTCAGCGATGGCTCCGGTAATACCGCGTTCCGCTACGACATCCACGGTCGCGTGCTGGCCAAAACCCAGACGGTTGGCGCTGGCGCACCCCGAACGCTCGAGACCAGCTATCTGCCCAATGGTCAGACCGAAGGCCATGTGCTGCCTTCCGGGGCCGTGGTGCGCTACAGCTATCGCGCCGATGGCCGCATGCTCAGCATTCGCGTCAATGGCGTCGAGATTGTTCGCCAGATCGATTACTTCGCCTTTGGCGAACCCAAATCCTGGCAGTACGGCGCGGCCGACAGCTACCAGCGCACATTCGATCGGGATGGACGGGTCAAGGAACACACGGCCGGTCCCGCAATCCGCACGCTGGGCTTTGATCCCGCCAGTCGCATCCGCAGTCAGACCGACAGCGCCGGTGGCCCCAATCAGTGGGCCTATGACTATGACGATCTCGATCGCCTGGAGACCGCCAGCAACACCGGCACCCAGGGCGCCATCGCCAATCTGGCCCTCGGTTGGGATTACGACCCCACCGGCAATCGCATCCAGGAAACCCGCGGCGCCAACCCGCCGGTGCCCTATGTCATCGCCCCCGCCAGCAACCACCTGAGCAGCGTCAATGCCGTCAGCCGGCAATACGATGCCGCCGGCAACACGCTCAATGACGGCGCCGGACTCACCAGTGTCTACAACGCCCGCAACCGGCTGATCCAGACCACCAAAGCCGGCCTCACCACCCACTATGCCCACAACGCCTTCGGCGAGCGCGTGTGCAAGGCCGGCAGCGGGCCCAACTGCATCCAGAGCAGCGACCGCAGCGAATACGTCTACGACGACGACGGCCATCTGATCGGCGAATACCCGGCCAATGTCGCCGAACACACCGAGATCCTGTGGCTGGACGACACGCCCGTCGCCCTCCTGAAACGCCGCAACGGATCCAGCGACGGCGGCCCCAGCGGCGGCGGCAGCGCCAGCCCCTGGTCAGGCACCGTCGCCGGTGGCGTGGACGTGTACTACATCCACCCCGACCATCTCGACACACCACGAGTAATCGTCAATGCTGCCAACCAGCCGATCTGGCGCTGGGACAGCGCGCCGTTCGGCGACACCGACGCCAACGAACAGCCCAGCGGAGGACTACCCAGCTTCACGTTCAACCTGCGGTTCCCTGGCCAGCAGTACGACCGGGAAACAGGGACGCACTACAACTACTTCCGCGACTATGAGGCGGGGAGTGGGCGGTATGTGCAGAGTGATCCGATTGGGTTGGAGGGAGGCATTAACTCGTTTGGCTATGTCAATGCGAATGCCATTTCGCGCACGGATCCAACCGGAGAACGCGGTAGTTTGTCGCCACGCGATCGACGACCGGATGGCAGAAACATTCCAGATTGTGGGGCGCCGTGCGGATCTGATCCGAGAAGTCACAAGTTTAAAGGGTTGAAGAATGTATACCAACTTCAAAGGCAAAAAGATGGAATGATTGATAAGATCGGGATTGGTACTGGCGCTGCTCTAAAACGTTGCAATGGTCAGCGTCGGGCGCGACAAGCGGCTACGGGGGACAAGTACGACTGCATTCCATTGAAGTTCTTATGCGGCACTCAGGCTGCCGAAACATTTGAATTTATTCGCCAGACTACTCTTCGAGGGCGAGGGCATGCGCTCAGTGGTAATCAACCTAAACCTCGGCCAAGGTGAATTATGAAATCGACTAGTAAGGGTGTGACGATCAGCTTAGGTGGCACGGATTACTATAATAACCGCGTTACGCGATATAAGGCTGAGACAGAGATAGAGTCTGTGGTCGAAAATGACCTAGTTCAGGATATTGAAGAATTGGGTCTGTTGCAACACTTTCCAGGAAATATAATTTTCATTGAGATATCATATGGTCGGCAAGAGTCTGGGGAGTATGTTCCGACTTCATTCGTCAAGACGAATGATTGGCGGTTCATCAAGAAAAAAGGATGGTACTCTGCGCCCATAGATCTAAACATCACCAAGTGGCAGCCCGCTGAAAGGAGGAAGCTCGGATTTGAGCCAATTACAACGAATCGCGGTCCAGAGTATTTACCCTCGCTGTCTGAAATGAGAGATTCGTTGCTGAGATGTTCTCGCGGCGCTATTGCCCAAATTTCGCGCCAATATTTTGATAATCTGATTCGTATTTCTCGGTTGATTGAAAAGAGTGGTTTGACTCTTGAAGATGTCGGGCTTGCCCGTCCTGCCCTGTCAAAGGAAAATGGCGCTCCGCAGGATTTTCTTGTTGAGGTCTCTGTTCGAGATCAATCTGACTCCGTAGCCGAAAAGCTTAATAGAAGAAGGGAAATTGCGGCGGCACTTGATGCTGCGATCCGAAGTGCTGGTCTAGGGAAGTATGAAGGTGAATCCTCAAGTGATGGTCATGTTGAAATAGGTCTGTCTGTCCGCAAGACTCAAGGGGTAAATCTGGTTATCGCCACTGCGCTTGCGAATCTAGGTATAGACCCACGCGACGTGGTTATTGAAATTGAGGAGTAACCCGCGCAATGTGCGTTAACCGAGTAGGATGTGGTGAACGCAGCGAACCGCATCTGTCGTGATGATCGGAATCACGTTTTCTCGATTGATGCGGTTCGCGTTGCTCACCGGCATCCTACTCGCGGCGCGGGGTTATTCGCGCATGTGGTTGGGTTCTTGGGGTGGTGTGCTTCCCCAATCGATTCCATACCATCCTTTCTCAACGTATCGATGGAAGGTTGAATGCGGCCAATCGGCGACGCGATTTGCCCATCCGTGTTTGACCGGGTTGTAATGGATGTCATCGATGTGGGCGGCCATGTCGGCATCGTCGCGGATCAGGTGTTCCGAGAATCGTCGTTGCCAGATACTGCGCTCGCCGGGTGGCAGTCGCGATGATTGAAATCGTGCAATCTCGCTTGATGCGCTCCGCTCACCGACATCCTGCGCGTTACCGGGCAAATGACGATAGAATGACAGTGGACACCCAGTAGCGCCAGGACAAATCTGGCAGAGCATTGGAGGGGAAGTTCTTTAAGGTCAATTAACTGTGTCAATCATTTACCGTTTCGAACTTAAACTGAACTGTTTGGCGGTATCGCGGATGATGGTTCGCATGCTCGAAGACGAGCGCTTCGTGCTTCGAAATGTTATCAGTTATGAGGTCGGAGATGACTTGGAGACCATCGAGGCTAATTGTGCGGACGCAGCTAAAATGGCTGTGCTCGACGTTATGAAGTCCGCAGGAAATGTGACTTTTCAACTCGTTCACAGGGCTACTGATCAAGATATACAAGTTGATTTCGATGCTGGGAGCGTCGGGTTTTTGATAACAGCAGGCGTATGTTGGGATATCGAAGATTGTGCGCGCCAAATAATGATCTGGGCTTCGGACGATTTTGAGGCGGATGCGCTGAAATTTGAAATCCTCCAATGAGGGATTCCGCGCCGACAAACGCGGCGCCATCGAAGGCCCGGCAGCAGCGGTGCTGGGGCGGATGGGCTATCGCCCGGACAACTGGACCCGCCAGGTGCTGGCGTTGAAATCCGACTACAGCCGGGCGATCGGAGCGGTGGAGAGTCTGGTTGAGAAGGCGGTTGAGATGGGCCAGCGCTGGCTGCGAGGCGTAGCGGTATCCCGGCGCCTGGCGGTTAGCAGCTGAGTGCGTCTGGGTCAGATCGTTGACATCGCTGAGTCGCGGCGGCTGCGCTTATTGCGAAAGCTGACGCAGCACCTTTGCTTCGGCGGACAGTTGCAAGCTCCAATCTCCCTCAACCGCGCTGCGCCAGCACCACGACCAGCACCAGGATGACCGTGACCCAGAGGGTCATGCTGCCGGCGGGGGAGGTGCGGGCCAGTGCGCCGCCGGGGAGACTCCAGCGGATCAGGGCGTGCAGGCGTGTGCGCCCGCTTTTTTCCCATTGCTGCTCGGCCCAGCCGGTCAGGGCGCTCCAGGCGCGTTCGAACCAGCCGGCGACGGCGGGTAGCGCTCGGCGATAGAGCCAATCGGTGTCGAGGCTGATGGTGAGGGTGCGGCGCATGGCCGGGAGCATCACGAAGAAGGCCAGGCCGGCGAAGAGCAGCAGCTGAAACTGGCTGACCAGATGGGCGCCGGTATAGGGCTCGTAGTCGACCGGGTAGGGCAGCAGGGCGTAGAGCATCTGCGGGAAGCAGCCGATGACGATGCAGGCCAGTGCGAACAGGATCATCGCCGCGCGCATGTTCCACGGCGGGTCGGCCGGTCGCAGGCCGGAATCCTTCTGGAAGAACACGAACCACGGGAACTTGATGCCGGCGTGCAGGAACACGCCGGCTGATGCCGCTGTCAGCAGATACCAGACCCAGACCAGATGCTGATCAGCGGCCGCCTGGGAAATCATGGACTTGCTGATGAATCCCGAGGTGAAGGGGAAGGCGGAAATGGCCAGGGCCCCGACCACGCCGCAGATCGTGGTGATCGGCATCGACCGATACAGACCACCGAGATCGGTGCACTTGCTCTTGCCGGTCTGGTACAGCACCGAGCCGGCGCTCATCAGCAGCAGCGCCTTGTAGATGATGTGGGCGAAGGCGTGGGCGGCGGCGCCGTTGATGGCCATCTCGGTGCCGATGCCGACGCCGCAGACCATGAATCCGACCTGGTTGACGATGGAATAGGCCAGGATCCGGCGCATGTCGTTTTCGAGCAGCGCGTAGATGATTCCGTAGAACACCATGTACAGGCCGATCCAAACCAGGATCTGCGTTCCCGGGAACAGCAGGATCAGCGCCAGCACCGCGGTCTTGGTGGTGAAGGCGGACAGGAACACTGTGCCGAAGGGGCTGCCCTCCGGATAGGCGTCGGCCAGCCAGGCACTCACGGGCGGTGCGGCTGCGTTGATCAATACGCCGATGAGCACCACCCAGGCGTCAAAGTTGTCCAGGGCCAGAGGCCGGATCTCGATCGATCCGGTGTGGACCATGATGCCTTCGATGCCGATCTTGAGGACAACGCCGCCGATCAGGTGCATCAGGGCATAGCGCACTCCGGCACGACGCGCCGCGTCGGTGCCGCCGCACCAGACCACGACCGTGGAAAACAGCGCCATGAATTCCCAGAACAGGAACATGGTGATCAGATCACCGGCGAAACTCACGCCCACCGCGCCGGCAGCGTAGGCGTAGGCCGCCGCCAGTTCCTGCCAGCGGGCCTGGCGCAGCGCAAACAGGCCGCCGCCGAAAGCCATCAGCGTGAACACCGTGGCGAACAGGCGCCGAACGGCGCTGGCTTCCACCAGCTGGATGTCATAGCTCAGGAACTTGGCGGTCATCAGCACGCCGTCGGGCAGCTGCCAGATCGCCCACAGTGTGAGCAGCGGCGCGCCGAGGACGATGATCGGGCGCAGACCCGGTCGGGAAATGCCGATGAGCAGGGCGCCCAGGATCAGGATGAAGGCGGGCGGGAAGGCGAGCTCAAACATCGGTGCGAGTCTCGCGGGTCTCTGGATCGGCGCCGTAGTAGCTGTCGGGGCGCTTCAGCACCCAGCCCAGTACCTTGGCCAGCAGCACCATGGCCACACAGGTCAGAAAGCCGTAGACGGCATTGAATCCGAACCAGCCGTCGGCGCCGAAGTGCGGGTGCATGTCCACCGCAAACTGAGCCACCAGGGTGGCGGCCAGAACCACTGCGAACAGCCACCACAACGGGCGGATGGTTTTCGGCCGGCTGAGCCATGCGCTCTCGCTGCTGGCGTGCGTCTCTCGGGAATCACTCATGGCATTTGCACGATGGCTTTTTCGAAGTCGACGGCCGGACCATTGAACACGAAAAACAGGATGGTCAGTGCCGCTGTGCACACCAGCGCCGCCACCATGGGCCAGGGCGCCTCACGATGGTCGATGCGCGGAGCCACGGTCTCCACCCGGAAGAAGGCCCGATGGATGATCGGCAGGAAGTAGAAGGCATTGAGGGCGGTGGAAACGATCAGCACCGCCAGCACGAAGTACAGGTCGTTCTGGAAGGCACCGGCAATCATGTACCACTTGGACACGAAGCCGGCCGTGGGCGGCACCCCCACCATACTCAGAGCGCCGATGGCGAAGGCAGTCATGGTCAGTGGCATGCGCAGGCCGATACCGTCCAGCTGCGATACCTGGGTCTTGCCGGCGGCGACGTAGATGGCGCCGGCTGTGAAGAACAGCGTGATCTTGGCAAAGGCGTGGGCGACCATGTGCATGGCCGCGCCGATCTCGGCGAAGGGTGTCAGCACCAGCGCCGCGAGTACGATGTAGGACAACTGGCTGATCGTGGAATAGGCCAGCAGGCGCTTGATATTGTCCTGGCGCAGGGCCACCACCGAGGCCGAGATCACGGTGAATCCGGCCAGGTAGACCAGCAGCCGCTCGGCCGGGATGCTGGCCAGATAATCGGTGCCGAAGATGTAGATGACCACCTTGGTGATGGTGAACACGCCGGCCTTGACCACCGCCACCGCATGCAGCAATGCCGACACCGGCGTCGGCGCCACCATGGCTGCCGGCAACCAGCGGTGCACCGGCATGACCGCCGCCTTGCCGACACCGAGCACGAACAGCGCTAGCAGCAGTGCCGCTTCGGTTTGTCCGGCCTTGCCGGCGAGGATGCCGCCCGGGGTGAAGCTGACCGTTCCGGCAATGCTGTAGGTGTAGACGATGGCCGGCAGCAGCAAGCCGATAGACGTTGCCAGCAGAATCCCTAGATAGGTGCGGGCGCCCTTGACCGCGTTGCGATCGCCGGCGTGCGACACCAGAGGATAGGTGGACAGCGTCAGCATTTCGTAGAACACGAACAGCGTGAACAGATTCTCTGCCAGAGCCACGCCCATGGCGCCCGACAGGGCGATGGCGAAGCACAGGTAGAAGCGGGTCTGGTTCTGCTCGCGTTTGGCACGCATGTAGCCGATGGAGTAGATCGAGGTCACGATCCACAAGCCACTGGCAAGCAGCGCAAACATCATGCCCAGCGGCTCGGCGCGCAGGGCGATGGCCACACCCGGTATCGGTTCGGCCAGCACGAATCTCGGCGTGAGCCCCGCATTCAGATCGATCAGTACCGAGATCGCACTCAGGAACAGCGCGACTGCGGTGCTCAGGGTGATCGCCTCGCGCACGTTCGGCCAGCGCCTGCAGGCAACGATGCCGGCACCGCCCGCCAGCGGGATCAGCAGGCACAGCAGCAGATGCCACTGCGCGCTCATGGCTGCACTCCGGTGAGTGAACGGGCAGCTTGCTCGGCCAGACCCACGGTCAGGCGGGTGTCGATGCCGAAATAGACGTTGGCGATCACCAGCGCCCAGGTTGGCAGCAGCAGTCCCAGCGGCACCTCCTGAGTGCGATCACGCGATTCGGAGGGCTGGAAATAGGCGATTTCGATCACGCGCCAGACATAGACCACCGACATCAGCGAGCTGGTCAGGATGGCCACAACCAGCCACCACCAGCCCTGCTCCAGCGCCGCCAGCACCAGGTACCACTTGCTGATGAAGCCCACCGTCAGCGGCACACCGATGAGGCTCAGGCTGCCGGCGACGAAGGCAGCGAGGGTCCACGGCATGGCCCGACCCAGACCCTTGAACTGGTCGATGCCGGTGCCGCCCACGCGCCAGGCGATGGCACCCAGGGCCATGAACAACGCGCCTTTCATCAGAGCGTGGTTGAACAGGTGCAGCAGCGCCGCGGTCAGTCCGAGCGCGGAAGCCAGCGACAGGCCGGCAACGGCATAACCGATCTGGGCCACGCTGGAATAGGCCAGCACACGCTTGACATCGCTCTGGTTGATGGCCACGGCGGATGCCACCAGCATGCCGATGACGGCCAGTGCGGCCAGCACCTGCGACAGCGGCAGCTGGCCGAAGGAAAAGTCGATGCCGAAGATGCCGTAGAGGAAGCGGATCAGGACGTAGACCGCCACCTTGGTGGAGGTCGCTGCCAGCAGCGCGCTGACCGAAGAGGGCGCGTAGGTGTAGGCGTTGGGCAGCCACAGGTGCAGCGGGAACAGGGCCAGCTTGAGGCAGACGCCAACCACGATGAAAGCCACGGCGGTGATCACCGTGCGCGTCTGGGCCACGGCCGGCAGGCGCTCGGCCAGATCCTGCATGTTCAGGGTGCCGGTCATGGCGTAGAGCAGGCCGACGCCGATCAGGAAGAAGGTGGCACCCACCGTTCCCATGACCAGATAGCGGAAGGCGCTGGTCAGGGCGCGCCGGTCACGACCCAGCGCAATCAAGGTGTAGGTCGACAGCGACGAGATTTCCAGGAACACGAAGACGTTGAAGGCATCGCCGGTGGCGGTGATGCCCAGCAGTCCGGTCAGCAGCAGCAACAGCGCGGCATAGAAGCCGGGCTGGTTCTCCGGATCGATCTCACGCCTGGCGCTCAGGCGCGCGTAGGGAAACACGGTGGCGGCCACCAGCGTCACCAGCAACTGGACCAGGGCGTTGGCCATGTCCAATCGATATTCGATGCCCCAGGGCGCCGCCCAGCCACCCAGCGCATAGCTCAGCGTCCCGTGGGCCTGCACCTGGGCCACCAGCAGCAGGGCGATGGCCAGCAAGGTCCAGCTCACCAGGGTGGCCAGCATCCAGGGGGCGCGTTCGCCGCGCAGCATCACCGCCAGGGGTGCTGCCAGCAGGGGAATCACCACAATCAGTACCTGCAGATGTGGACTCATGAACGCGCCGCGCTCCGGGTCTCAAGGCAGGTCATCGGGCCCGGGCGACTCATGCGTCGTTGTCCATCTGCTGCAGCTCGTCCTCTTCCACGGTGCCGTAGGCTTCCTTGATGCGTATGACCAGCGCCAGTCCCAGTGCCGTGGTCGCCACGCCGACAACGATTGCCGTGAGTATCAGCACATGCGGCAGCGGGTTGGAGTACAGGCTCACCCCTTCGGTCAGAATGGGCACCGCACCGTCGTGAACGAAGCCGATGCTGATGTAGAGGAAGAACACGGCCGTCTGGAACACGTTCAGACCCACCAGCTTCTTCACCAGATTCCCGCGCGAGATCATGGCGTACAGGCCGATCATCATCAGGCCGATCACGATCCAGTAGTTGTAAAGGCCGAGCGAGCTCATCGATTGCGCACCCTGGCGGCAAACACGAAGGACAGCAGCAACAGCGTCGACGCGACCGTGGTGGCCACACCCACTTCGATCAGGAAGATGCCGAGGTGCTGGCCGCCGACCGGGGTACTGCCCAGCACGTTATAGTTCAGGAATTCGGCGCCCAGCAGCAGGGTGATGACACCGGTGCCGCCATAGATCAGCACGCCCAGTGCGCTGAGGATGCGCAGTAGCTGAGGGGGCGCGATCCGCCGGGTTTCGTCCAGTCCGAACACCAGCATGTGCAGGATCAGCGCGGCCGCCAGAATCACGCCGGCCTGAAAGCCGCCGCCGGGGCCCAGTTCGCCGTGGAACTGCACGTACAGGGCAAACAGCACGATCACCGGGATCATGAATTTGCTGACGATGCGCAGGATCAGCGAGTCGCGCATCAGCGACCACTCTTGCGGCGCACGCCGCCAATCAGCAGAAAGACGCCCAGACCCGCCGTGAAGACCACCGCGACCTCGCCGAGTGTGTCAAATCCGCGGTAGCTGGCCAGCACGCTGGTGACCACGTTGGGAATGCCGATCTCCTCGCCGGAATCCTGCAGATAGCGCGGCGCCACATGCTGATGCGCGACATTCTCCGGGGCGCCGACAGCAGGCAGGTCCAGTGTGCCGTAAACCAGCACGGCGCCGGTGACCAGGACCACCGCCAGCGGCAGCCATTGGCGACCGCTCGGACGCTCGAAGCGGCTGGTGTAGCTCAGCGCCATCAGCATCAGGATGGTTGAGACGCCGGCGCCCACCGCGGCTTCGGTGAAGGCGACATCGGCAGCATCCATGACCAGGAACATGCCGGCGGACAGGAGGCTGTAGGCGCCGAACACCATCACCACGACCAGCAGGTCGCGGCTGCGCACGACGAAGATCGCCGTGATCACCATGAAGGCCAGCAGCAGAATGTCGATCAATTCGGCGATGACGGCGGCTCCTCGGTGTCGGCGGGTTCGCGCAGACCGCTGATCCAGGCGGAATAGGCGAGCGCATGGCAGGCGGTGGGGCTGGTGAACAGCAGGAACAGGAAGATCAGCCCGAGCTTTACCGAGGCCAGCGTGGCCCCGAATTTCAGTGCCAAACCCCCCAGAAACAGGGCAGCAGCGAGAGTGTCGACCACCCCAGCGGCGTGCAGACGCGAGTAGAAATGCGGAAAACGCAGAAGGCCAATGCCCGCGACGACCAGCAATAGTGCGCCGGACCAGAGCAGAACGGCGCTGCAGATATCAAGAAGGCTCACGACTGCGAATCCTCTTCGTCCCGGCGCAACTCGGCCGACTCGCTGTAGCGCATCAAGGCAACGGTGCCGATGAAGTTGATCAGCGCGTACAGCAGGGCGATGTCGAAATAATCGCCACGACCGGCCATGGCGCCGAGCAGGGTGATCAGCAGCACGGTCTTGGTCCCGAAGCTGTTCACCGCGAGGATGCGGTCGTGCACGCTGGGCCCTAGCAAGGTGCGCAGCAGCGCCAGACCCATCGATACCAGTATGGCTATGCCTGCGGCAGTCAGCATCACGACGCGGTCTCCTCGAGATCGGCCGGGATCATGGCATCGAGCTGTCCTTCGACCACGCCAGCTCCGGATGCCCTGCTGAGTGCGTGCACCAGCAATTCGCCCTGATCCAGGCTTACGGTCACCGTTCCCGGCGTCAGGGTGATGGAGTTGGCCAGCAACACCTGGCCCAGCGCAGTCTTCTGGCGGCTGCGTACGCGCAGGAAGTGCGGCTGAATGGTGTTGCGACGCGGAGAGAGGATGGCAGTCACGACCTGCAGGTTCGACACCACGATCTCGACAAACAGCCTGCCCCAGAACTTCATCAGCTGGCCCGACAGATGCACCGGATGACTTTCCCGGTCGATGACATCCATCCGGTTTGCCAGCCACACGGTGAAGGCCACGCTGAACACCCCCAATCCCAGCAGGATCGGCTTGGGGTAGCCGGACAGCAGCCACCAGAGGGTCGCGAGGAAGAGGCTGAGACTGATCGTGTGTTTCATGATGGATGGGTATTCGGCACGGCTCTGTGATTCGACTGCGCGGGCGCGCAATCTGGCTGAAAGTCGGCTCGTCGAAGGCTTCACGCCAACGGCCCGCGGAGCATAACAGAGCCCGACGAGGGTACATGGCGGAGTCCCGATCGGGCCCATGGGGATCACTGCACGGCAACATGCATTGCATCCCGACGGGCTACCGGTCTAGCCTGTGCGATGATCAAGAAATGTGAAGGACTGCCATGAAGGTGTTGCCATGTCCATGATTCATAGGATTTTTCTGGGTTTTGTGCTGGTCTTGCTGGGTTCCTGCGGAGGGCAGGGAGGCGACGGTTCCAGTGCGCCGATGGCAACAACCGAGGCTCAGGAGCAGGCGATTTCGCAGAGCGCCTGGCTGCGCGATCGCTTGCCGGCGGACAGCATTGTCTACCTGCGTCTGCCCAGCCCGTGGCGTGCCCTGTTCGGGCCCGCCGAGAAGGCGACAGACCGGATGTTCCAGAGTCAGGCCTATGTGACCGCAATCGCCAAGATGCGGGCGGATTTCGCCAAGGACCCGGTTTCCGGCGAGACCGCCCAGCCGCTGGCCGGATTGCTGTATCGACTGGGCTCGCCGATCGAACTGGCCACCATTGCTGCCGGGCGCATGGCATCGCCGGCGGCAAACGTCTACGCCACGATGATTCTGGACTATCCCGACGCGGCGGCACTCGCGGCGACCCTGGCTCAGCTGCCGGATGTGGATTCGGCGCTGGCCTTCGACGATCAGGGCTATGCCCAGATCGCACTCGGTTCCTCGACGCTGTTCCTGCACTTTGACGCAGCCAGCAAGCGCCTGTCGCTGCTCGGCGGCATGTTTGCCAATCTGGATGCGTTCAAGACCCTGCGCCAGAGCATGAATGAGGCCAAGGTGGAGCCGCGCGCCGAACTGGCGCTGGAGCGGGAGATCGACGCGGCGGGTCACGGCATGGTGTTGTGGGCCGATATGGAGGCCCTGCGTCCCATTCTGAGCATGGGTGCCACCGATGAATTCGCGCGCATGGCGCTGGATCAGACCAAGCGCATCGCGCTGGGCTGGGGCACGGTGGCGGGCCACGGCCGTTTGAGTCTGCGGGCGGAGATTGCCGGTGCCGGCTGGAGTCGATACCTGCCGCAGTCGGTGCGGTCGATGGATATCAAGACCGCGGGGACGACCAGGGCCGCTTTCACCATGGCCTGGCCCACTGGCGCTGATGTGCAACGCATGCAGAAAGCCTTTGCCCAGGATGCCGATGCCGAGGGCATGGCAAAACTGGCGGAGACCGATGCCAAACTCAAGGAAGCCACCGGCCTCTCGTTGGCGGAGTGGTTTGCGCCCTTCGGGCCGGAATTGGTGGTATTTGCCGATGATGCCGGCGATTTCTCGGCCATCCGTTTGCAGGATGCTGCCGCCTTCAAGAAGGTGCTGGACGCGCTGCAGCAGAAGCTCAAGGCCAAACATGAGGTCACCGAACGTGGTGGCGCCAGCATCCACCACCTGCGTCTGCCGGGTCTGATGGAGGTGGGGGAGGCGCTGGGTGACACTGAGTCCAAGATGCCTGACGAACTGTGGGCGCAGCTGTATGCGCGGGCCGGTTCGCACGTGTATTGGGTCGAGCAGGATGGCTGGTTGATACTGGCCAGCGTGCCGCAACCGCTGATAGACCGCGCCGCCCTGGGCACGGGTGAAACCCTGCAGGCCTTCATCAGCAGCTCGGGCAGTGATCCTGTTGCGACCTTCAGCGCTGCAGGGGTCATCAACGACGCCACTCGCCGCACCTATTACGCCTGGTTGGGTGCCCTGGTTTCACTGGCTGACATCGGCGGCGCCGAAGTCGACATGGTCAGCCTGCCCACCGCGCGCGAGCTCGGTTTGCCACGTGAGACCGCAATGGGCATGAGCGTGGACCTGTCGCCGCAGCGGATTCATCTGGATCTGAACTATGACCAGCACCCGGGCGAATTCCTCGGCGCCGGTGACGGCATGACCACGATCGCCGTGGTCGCGGTGCTCGCCGCCATCGCCATTCCGGCCTATCAGGATTACATCGTGCGCACCGAGGTCAGCATGGCACTGGCCCAAGCTGCGGCGCTGAAGCTCGCGATCTCCGAGCACTATTACAGCGCCGATGAACTGCCCAAATCGGCTGAGGCACTCGGCATCGAACTGCCCATGACCAGTGCCGACGGCAAGGTGACGGTGGATCTGGATGCGGGCGCCATCCTGATCACCTTCGGCGCCAATGCCAACGCCAAGCTGCACGAGAGCTATCTCTACCTGCTGCCTGCCGCAGACGAGAACGGCAACCTGAGCTGGCGTTGTGGCAATGCCTTCGGCGACACCGAAGAACTGCTGCTGGAACTGGAGGATGGCATCGGCACCGACATTGCCGATCGCTATCTGCCGGCATCCTGCCGGGAGACCTGAGGCATCACTTGCTGCCGCGAGGGCACCCCGAAAGGCTGAGCTTCGGGGTGCCACTCAACGCAGCGCCCAGTTTCCACTTTGGCCCGTCAAACTGAAGCCCCGATGGCTTGCCACGCCATCTTCAGCCGCTGCTCGGGCATCATTGGGGCATGGATTCCAAGTCTAGACATCAGATTCCGGTGTATCGCTGGCATCCGGGCAGCAATCTGCACTGGCTGGTGCTGTGCGACCATGCCAGCAATCGTGTACCCGGCGCCCTCGACAATCTGGGCCTCAGTGCCTTTGATCTGACCCGGCACATTGCCTGCGATCTGGGCGCAGTCGACGTCGCCAGGCGCATTGCCAGGGCGCTCAGGGCGCCGATGATCGAGCACGGGATTTCGCGTCTGGTGATCGATCCCAATCGGTCCAGGGACGATCCCACACTGATACCCGAGATCAGTGACGGTACGCTGATACCCGGCAATCAGGGCCTCACCGGGGCCGAGCGGGAACGCCGCTGGCGTGTCTACCATCAGCCCTACCATCGCCGTATCGATCGTCATCTGAAGCAGATGGCCATGACCTCCATGGTGCCGCTGGTGCTGTCCATACACAGCTTCACGCCGATGCTGGCGGATACCCGCGAGCCCAGGCCATGGTCGGTGGGCGTGTTATGGCGCCACGATCCGAGTTTCGCTCACCACCTGATCCGCGGATTGTCACGGGATGGCGTCGTGGTTGGCGACAATCAGCCCTACGACGGCCATCTGGCGATGGGCCACACGGTGGATCATCACGCCATCCAGCGCGGTCTGCCCTACACCATGATCGAACTTCGTCAGGATCAGATCAGCACGCCAGCCGCCCGCGCCCAGTGGGCCGCACGGCTGTATCGGGCGCTGATGCGCACCTCCACGCATTTCCGCCCACGGGCACAACATCTGGCGCCGGGGGCGTGGACACCGGAGACACCGATAGGTCGGTTGCCGGGCGGCAGGTCTTGATCCTTGGCCAGCGAGGACTGCAGGACAGAGCGGCCCTTCGCTCTGGAGGGCGCCGCGCTGCGGCGCCGCCTGGCGCAGGCAGCCACTCAGAAGCGGCCGCGCAGGCGCGCGTCCCTCCTCATGGCGACGCCGAGCCAGGATGCGCTGCAGCACAGGACTTGTGCTTCGCCGGTCGCGACGCAAGGTCGCTCCTACAGCGAGCCCAGCTCTCGTGGGAGCGCCTTCACGGCGCGACCGGAGACGCCGGGATCCCCCAGGTCGCGACGCAAGGTCGCTCCTACAGGGAGCTTGGAACATCGTCGGCGTGCGACATTTTTCGGGGCCCGGAAACGACTTCTCCCCGCGAGCGGGGAGAAGTGCTTGACGCTATTGCAGACTCGAACTCAGAAGCGGTAGGCCACGCTGAAGGTGGTCACCCACACCGAGTAGTCCGGGCTGCTTTCACCCAGCGTGATCACGTTGGCCAGCTGGTTCGGCGCCACGCCATCGACCGCCCAGTCAGACTCTGAGTAATCCTCATAGGCAAAGCGCAGACGGAAGTTGATGTCCTTGCGCCAGCGGTAGTCAGCCCACAGGCTGGCCGAATTCAGATCGCTCTCGGAAGTCGGCAGCGGTGCGGAGGTCAGAGACGGGCCGGTGGTCGTGAAGACGTCGGAGTCGGCTCGTGAATTGACCAGGTCGAATCCGACCTTGACGCGGTCTTCCATGAAACTGGCATTCAGGCCGGCGCCATAGGTGAGTACGTAGTCGCGACTGTTGACGGTCCAGTTGCGGTTGGGATCGTTGTACTGACTGCCGCGCACGCCACCGCCCGAGTACTGACGACCATCCTGGTCGTTGTCGTAGCGGTCCTCGGCTGCGAAGGCATACACCGAGAAGCGGTTGGTGGGTGCCCAGGTGACGTCGACATTCAAGCTTCTGACGCGCGAGAAGGTCAGACCCAGCTCGGAGTTGTTGTAGTCATCCTCGCTGTAGCTGTAGCTGGCGCTGAGCGAGACTTCGTCGGCCGGCATGAAGCTGGCATAGAGTTCGCCGTTTTGACGCTTGCGGTCAGCCTGGTTGAACTTGCGCAATCCCGGCAGGTTCTCGAAGGGGAAGCCGCCGACGAAGGGCTGCAGCGTGTTGTAGTAATCCGGCGAATAGCCGCCGATCAGCGTTTCGTAGCCCAGATATTCGCTGCCACCATCGCGCTTGGCGTTGTTGAGGCGCAGGCCACCTGTCCAGAAGCCGCCGGTATCGATGGCGAAGTTAAGGGAGAAGCGATCCTCATCGATCCTTTCGCGCTCCTGGTGTGGTCGCTCGGTCTTGCGGAATTCGGCTTCGCCGTCGACCCGCAGCCAATCACTGGCGCGCCAGCCGGCATCCAGGCGGAAGCGCTCGTCCTTGTAGCTCTTGGGCTCGTTGAAGCGCCTCACACCACTGTTGAGCGCGACATTCTGGGCGTTTGAATCTCCACCGATGTAGACGAACTCCTGATGATGGGTCTTGTTATCACGCTCGTCGTACTTGAAGCTGGCGCCGAGTGAAACCGTGTCCCATGGCTGGCCCGTCAGTCGCAGACCGACATGGGTGACATCCACCTCGCCATCCAGCGAGCTCTCGGGGAGCGGTTGGGTGATGGTTGCCGCCAGTACCGGATTGATGGTGTAGGGCAGGAAGGTATCGTTCTGGGTGGCGCGGCCAATGGAGACGTCGCCAACCAGTCGCATGGTCTTGGAGAAGTTGTAGCCGCCGGTCAGATTGAGTTGATGGAACTCGTTGTCGGGTTCCAGTCCCACCTGACCCTGTCCGTTCGGGAATCCGGCCGAGCTGTCCCAACCGCTGATGGCGGAATAGGGGTTTTGCCAAGCTAGGCCCGCATTGTCGTTGTCGAAAAGCGAGACGTAGTAGCCAATGCTGAACTGCTTGGTAGCGTCGGCAAAGGACAGCACCGCATCCAGCTGCTGAGTCAGATAGTCAACCGGTTCCGGTGCCAGCACCGCACGCGGATTACCACCGGAATTGCCGATGGTCAGTGCGGTGACCTTGTTGCCATCTTTCTTTTCGCGGGTGTAGTCGGCCGCGAAACTCCAGCCCGAGGGCAGCACCACATCACCGCCGATATTGGCGCGCTGGCGGCCGTGCTCGATGCCATAGGTGCGCAGATTGGAGCCCAGCTGGCTCATCTGCGCCGTGGTCTGTCCGCCGACCCAATTGCTCGGCAGTGTCAGATTGCTGCTGCCGGCTCCGGCAAAGAAGGTCTGTGAGTCCTGCAGTTGGTAATGCGGGATCTCGTCGAAGCCGAGGTGGAAGTTGTAGCTGCCCTGTCTGCCGAATTCGAACATCAAGTCACGCGACTCGATGCCCAGATTGCGACCGGTCAGGCGCCAGTAGCTGGCGTCGCCGCCATCCCAGGGACCGCCGCGCTGATAGATGTCCAGATTGACGACCGGGAACAGGCCATCATCCTCAAGACCGGTGTAGCGGCCGAACCGCCAGGAAGAATTGGAGACGTGGCCGACACCGATCTCGATCTCGCTCTTGATGACGGTCTGGTCTTCCAGCAGCTGTTCGGTGTCTACCCCGTCCCCCTCATCATCGGAGTCCTGGGCGTGAATGCCGCTGCTGGCCAGCGCTGCGGCGAAGATTGAAGCGATCAGTGTTCCGCGGCGCAGCACGTCGCGAATGGCCTGGCTGAGCAAATTGCGTTCTGTGTTCATGGCATACCTCGCATGACAATCAGCGACTGGGGTCAGCGTGTGAAGCGCGCGCCGGAGGGATGGTTGGTTCCGTGCACTTCGCTATGGCAGTTCATGCAATTCCTGCCCAGCATCTGCTGCGCGCCGCTCGGACGATTGAGGCCCGGCAAGCCGGTGCCACTGTAGGCAGTGGATGGATGAAACTGCGCCGCGTGACAGGTCTGGCAAAGCCACGGGCCGCGTTGCTTCAGCATCGATGTATGCACGGATCCGTGTGGGGAATGGCAAATGGTGCAGTCTTCAGAAGCCGGCTGGTGTTCCCAGAGGAAGGGGCCGCGCTTCTCGGCATGACACATGTAGCAGGTGTCATTGACGGTGTTCTTGACCAGATTGCCGCTGCCGGTGCCACCATGGGGAGCATGGCAGCCGGTGCAGCTCATTTCGCCATCGCGCAGCGGATGGGTATAGGGCTTGACCAGATTGGCGCGCTGATTCTTGTGGCAGGTAATGCAAACCGCAGGCTGCGACACCTTGTCCAACACCGGGTCTTGCGCCGCATGAGGCGAATGACAATTGGTGCAGGAAACGTTCTCGATCTGGTGGCGGCTGCCCTGCCACTCGGTCAGATGTTTGCCGATATGGCAGCTCTGACATACTTCATTGCCGACGCGGGCGTCGGCTTCGTGGAATGTGATGTCGGGCGGCGAGTCTTCCTGATCCATGTGAGCCTCGCTGGGTCCATGGCAGGCAACGCAGGCGTGGTTGGACATGGGCGTGCGTTCATCGGCAACCACTGCGTGCTTGGTCTTGAGGATCGACAGCACCGGATGCTCGGCTTCCTCGTCGTGACAACGCACGCATTTGCGATAGCCAGGGTCGCTGGCACCGGTGCCCGAAGCGATTGCCGGTCCGGTGGCCCAGGCAAAGAGAAACAGGGCGATTCCTGTGAGTAATGTAGCGCGGGTTTGCTTGTTATACGTCCGCATGATGTCCTCCCTGCAACTCGATGAACCCCAGTACCTGGATCGGCAATGACCGCATGTTGATCCACGGTCAGGCCAATGTGTCGCCACCTTTCAGCTCATGAATTCGCAGTCATCGCTTCTTTGGCTGGCCCCGTCGAATGGGGAGGAGCCAATGAGAATTCGGGGCGGACAACTGAACACCCGGAATCACCACCAAGGCAATGACGCTTCGAAGTCCTGAGCTAATGTTGGCTTAGGCTGAACCCTTCAGTGCTCGCGAATATTGATCAACGTCAATGTTCGGTGACGAAAAGGCTTTGCTGGTGTGATGATGGCAACGCAAGGGAGCGACGATGTTGGATGTCTGGCCATTGCTGTTCAGTTGCTGCTGACTGGCGTTGCACCAGCGCGGCAGAATCGGCGAACTGAAGGGCAGGGCGGTCGGGATTCGCGGGCCTGGGCCAGGATGAGTACAGGATTCATCCGAAAGCCGCGTCGGTAGCAGAAGTCAGCACTACCGACGCGGACCGATCGCTCAGTGTGTGAGCAACCATTGGGCGAGATTGGACAACTGCGCCGGGTCAGTCG
This sequence comes from Lysobacterales bacterium, assembly GCA_050250665.1. GTDB lineage: Bacteria > Pseudomonadota > Gammaproteobacteria > Xanthomonadales > SZUA-5 > JADKFD01. The sequence goes on from JBFWOF010000078.1 coordinate 18,818, forward strand.
TTTTGATCTTCTTGTGGGCTTCCTTCTCGCCGTCTATCTCGACCATCGGGCCCGTGGTGATGGCCTTGATGATCAATTCCTCGGCATCAGGCTTGCCCTTGAAATCCTCGGCCATCTTCTTGAGTGATGGGCCGGACTTGGTCTTGGTAGGGTGATGGCAGCTGCTGCAGCGGTTGCTCTTCATCAGTGCTTCCGCCTGCTTGGCGTCGACCGCATGTGCCGGGTTCATTCCGGACAGCGCGAAGCACAGTGAACCGATGAACATCAGAGTGAGCGTGGACTTCATCAACGACTCCTTGAAATGGGGCCACCAGGGCCGACGTTTGCGAACAGCCTCAGTTCCTGACAGGGGCGACCCAAGGGCCGTCAGCGCCGAATTGCCGGACCGCAAGAGGCACAGACTGCCATTATGGCACCGAGACAGCGTAGGTCATCGCAGGCGCAAGCGTGTTGATGTCGATCAAGCGGGGTGGCACAGGCAGCGCACTACACTAAAGGAGCAAGATTGGAGTCGGATCGGAGCCCCACCGACACCGCCTGCCATGAGGGTTGGCCTTTCCCCCCCCCTGTTCCTGTTACTCAGGATTCGTAGCCGCCATGTCCAAGCTGATTCTTCAGGTCAAACGCATCATCCTGTTCCTGATCTCTCCCTTCATCGCGCTCGCGTATATGGCGGCCATTCCCATCGTGGCGGTGAGCATGCTGAAGGAGATCCGAAAAGCCAGGGTCGGCGACAACGGTGAGTCCATTGACGGGCATCAAACGCCTTAGGCTGCCTTTTGCCGATGCCGCGGCAAGCGGGCATTCGTCCGCAGCTACTCCATCCGCAGACCTTCCGCCTCGCCGCCGAGCGCTCGGCCGACACGACGCCTGCAATGCTGCGCTTCAGCTTTTCGCCGGGCTTTCTGGCGCCTTCGCTGAGGGGCTGGCTGCTGCCTCATCCTCCACTTCCTCATAACCGGTAATCATAGCCTTGGTATGAGCTCCGGCTGTGTGGCCAAGCGTGATCAGATAGAGGTGAGACAGCAGAAAGCCGAGAAAGGCGATGGAGAGCAGGACATGCGCCGTAGACACCACGCGCACGCCGCCAAGCAGATCGATCTGGTTGGCAAACCTGCTGGCGTCCCAGAGCAACAGCCCGGTATAGAACTGCACGGGCAGCATCAGCAACATGACGATCTGATAGGTCATGGCCTGCATGGGATTGAACTTCTGGGCTTTGCTCACCCGGTGCGGATTCGGCTCGCCGCGCAAAATTCCATAGCTGTAGAAGTAGATCTGCTTGAACATCGCCGGGAAATACCTGCTCGGGCGCAATTCCGGCTGGTAGATCCGGATGTTGTCAGAGAACAGGTAGTAAAACAGCCAGAGCAGGAAGTTGGCGCCGAGCAGGAAGCCCAGCCAGTTGTGCAGTACCACTGCATTTCTGAAGGACATCAGGTCAATCGTTCCCGCATACCTGATCTGCAGGCCGGTGAAGATCAACAGCAGTATTGCGGCGGCGTTGATCCAGTGCCAGATTCTGACTGGGAGTGGGTGGACGTAGATCTTCTGCATGGCCATCTCCTGCGATCCTGTCGGCATCTCATCGACCGCCGCTGTCGTCCGCTGATTTCTGTTTTTGCGAGCTTGTCTGTGACGCGATGAGTTCTCGGCTGCGCTTTTCGCGTGCCCTGCGAAACCACCATCTGGCAGTCATGTGGGCGCCAATTCCGCCGACCAGACCAAGGAACACGAGCGCCATCAAGTAGTCGAGCAGTTTGATACGGGTACTGCCGAGTACGTAAAAGCCACGGATCGAGTCTATCGAGAACGCCGAGTTCAGCACGTCCTCGCGTACGCCATGCCGCAGCGGTCTGCCATCGGGGCCAGCCATCGTGAGAATCACGCTCTGGAAGGTCTGGGCGCCGGACTGATGACAAGCCTTGCAATCGGCAATGGCCTTCGACTTGTCAGCCAGCTGATGGGCTTCAACGCCGCTGCTGACTTCCAGGCGCCCGCGCAAGACGATCTTGCCCTGGTCCTCTTCCTTCGTGAAGTCCTTGAGTAATCCCAATAGCGCACGATCATCAAGACCCTGGCTGGTCTGGTCGGCCGCCTTGGTCAGACGCACGAACTGCGGAACTCCGCTCTTTTCGATCAACTGCGTGCGCTCACGACCGACTTCGTGGTGGAGCCGCAAATTTACTCGTCGCTGTGCGTCTGGCGCGTGGCAGGCCGGACATGAAATCGCTTCGAAATGCAATTTGGAATTGGGAAGCCACACCTCGTGCAGCTTCAGCGCGTCCTTGTGGCAACTCAAGCAGGTATCGCGGATCCCGGACCCCAGAGACGCAGCTTTGACTCCGTGAGCCTGATGGCACCCTGAGCACACCGGACCCGGGTTCTTCTTGTTGCCACGGGCGAGGCCGTGCACGTCCTTGGCGGTTGCTTCGAAG
>JBFWOF010000079.1:0-20416 GCA_050250665.1 Lysobacterales bacterium
CGCACAGCACCGGAAGCGTGATGTTGAAAGTGGTAGCGTTTGCAGCGAGGGTCGTGGACATCAGCGTAGCTCCTTGAGGTTTTGGCACCGCAGAGGATCTCGCGTCCACGGCCCTCATGGCATCTACTTCAGCGCCCCGAAGTAGGCTCTTGTGGGTCCAGACTTCGCGTCCTTCCTGCTCTTCCTTCGCTTCCGGCCCCTGCTCCAGCCTTGCCGTGAAGCGAGGCATGGCCAAGCCATCAAGCCATCGACGTGACACTTCCAGCCTTCGAACTTTCCCCCGAGCGCGTTTTGCTCTCTACTCCGGGCTCTGATCCCTGCCGGAACCATCGAATGCTGCTGCGTATCGCCACCCGCAAGAGTCAACTCGCCCTGTGGCAGACCGAACATGTGGCCGCGCGCCTGCGCGCGCTGGATGCGTCTCTGGATGTGGAACTGGTGCCGCTGTCCACCCGCGGCGACGAGGTGCTGGACCGCTCGCTTTCAGCGATTGGCGGCAAAGGCTTGTTCCTGAAGGAGCTGGAACTGGCGCTGGAACGGGGTGAGGCCGACATCGCAGTACATTCGCTCAAGGATGTGCCGGTCGAGCTGGATGCCGGCTTCGAACTGGCGGCGATCCTCGAACGCGAAGACCCCGCTGATGCCTTCGTCAGCAACCGCCATGCCGATCTGGATGCGCTGCCTGAGGGCGCCATTGTCGGCACCTCGTCCCTGCGCCGGCATGCCCAGATCAAGGCGCGACGACCGGACCTGCAGGTGCGCGATCTGCGTGGCAACGTCAACACCCGCCTGGCCAAGCTCGACGCCGGCGACTACGACGCCATCATTCTGGCGGTGGCCGGGCTGAAGCGACTGGGCTTCGATGCCCGCATCCGCGCCAGCCTGAGCGTGCCGGACTGGCTGCCCGCCGCCGCCCAGGGCGCCATCTGCATCGAGACCCGCTCCGGCGACCGCGCCACGATCAGCCGGGTCCGCGCTCTGCACCACGAAGCCACGGCGGCACGCATCGATGCCGAACGCGCGCTCAACCGGCGTCTGGGCGGCAGCTGCCAGGTGCCGATCGGCGCACTGGCGACCATCGCCGGCAAGCAGCTGCATCTGCAGGGACTGGTCGGACACGCCGGCAGCGGCCGCGTGGTCCGCGCCCAGGGCACCGGGCCGCTCGGTGAACCAGTCGCGCTGGGCGAAACCGTGGCCGACGCCCTGCTCGCCGCCGGTGCCGGCGAACTGCTGGGGCTGTAGCCCAGCATCAAGGTAGGTCACGTTGCCCCGCAGGGGCTACGTGACATCGTCAGCCTGCGCACTTGCCCCACAGGAGCGGGACGCGAAGGGCGCGAAGGAAAAGCAGCAAGGACACGAAGCGAATCCATCAGCGGCTCTTGCTCGCCTTCGCGTTATTTCTGCGTTTCCTTTGCGTCCTTTGCGTCCTGCTTCAGACCCAGCCCGCCCCAGTGGTCTTTCTTCGCCATCGAGGAGCAGCGCGCGTCACGTAGCCCGCTTCGCGGCCAAGATGGCACCTACGAAAGCTCATCGCTACCCAGTGCGGGGTGCTACGGACACGAAGCAAATCCACCAGCCGCTCTGGCGCTCCTTCGCGTTCTTTCTGCTTCTCCTTTGCGTCCTTTGCGTCCTGTTTCTGATCCAGCCCGCCCCAGTGGTCTTCGCCATCGAGGAGCAGCGCGCGTCACGTAGCCCTGCGCGCAAGATGGCACCTACCAAGACTGACACAGCTGCCTTTGGACCTCCTCCGCGTTCTCCGCGTCTCCGCGTGAGCGGGCGTCTTCCGACACCGACAACCGACAACCAACAACCGACAACCCGCTCTAAAGGCGCTCCTGCAGCAGCTGGGTACCGCTCAGGCGGTCGTGGGCGCTCTGGCCTTCAGGGTCGATCAGACACCAGAGCAGGCCCAGGCCACCCAGGCCTACCGAAAACAGCGCCAGCAGCGCGCGCAGGCTGGCGCGGGCCAGGCTCGGATAGTGGCCTTCCAGGTCACGCACTTCCAGCTTCCAGGCGCGCGCCGCGACGGTCTGGCCACCACGCCACCAGGACAGTGCAAAATAAGCCCAGATCACCAGCAACAGCAGCAGCTGATACCACAGCGTGCTCGGCGGCACGGCCTTGCCGCCGTTGGCCAGCAGCACCGCGAAGCCGACCACCATCAGCAGACCCGCAAGGATCAGCGTGTCGTATACGATGGCCAGCAGGCGTTTCCACCAACGGGCCGATTCCAGAGTACGCATGCGCAGCATCTTGGACCGAGATTCCGACAACGATAGCAGTGAGGCCAGCGCTTCCGATCAGAAACTGATCGCTCGCTTTCTCGATCAGGCCTGGGCCGAGCGCGGTCTGGCCAAGGCCTCCTTGTCCAGCTACGGCGCCGATCTGCGTGGCCTGGCCGGCTGGCTGGTCTCGCGCAGGAGCGCGTTGGCCACGGCCGATCGCGGATTGTTGTTCGACTATCTGTCGGTACGCCACGGCGCCGGCATGAAGCCGCGCTCGGGCGCGCGGCTGGTGTCGACGCTGAAGCAGTTCTACCTGTGGGCGGTCGAACAAGGCTTACGCAGCGATGATCCGGCGCTGGATCTGGCCACGCCCAAGCTGCCGCGCTCGCTGCCCAAGGCGATCACCGAATCGGAAGTGGAAGCGCTGCTGAAGGCCCCTGACCTCGATACCGCCCTCGGCCTGCGCGACAAGGCCATGCTGGAACTGCTTTACGCGACGGGTCTGCGCGTCAGTGAGCTGGTGGGACTGCGCGGCGAGCAGATCAGTCTGGCGCAGGGCGTGCTGCGGGTGCGCGGCAAGGGCAGCAAGGAGCGCCTGGTGCCGCTCGGCGACGAGGCCCAGCACTGGATCGAGAACTATCTGCGCGAAGCCCGACCGCAACTGCATCCGCGCCCGGAACCGGCGCTGTTCATCACCCAACGCGGCACGGCGATGACCCGCCAGGGCTTCTGGCTGCTGATCAAGCGCTACGCCCTGCTCGCCGGGATACGCGGCACGCTGTCACCGCATACCCTGCGCCACAGCTTCGCCACCCATCTGCTCAACCACGGCGCCGACCTTCGCGTGGTCCAGCTGCTGCTCGGCCACAGCGATCTGTCGACCACCCAGATCTACACCCACGTCGCCCGCGAGGGGCTGAAAGCCATGCACCGCAAGCATCATCCGCGCGCGTGAGCGGGGCGAAACCCGTCAACTTCAGGCAGAGCCGACCAGAAGCGGGACGCGAAGGACGCAAAGGAAAAGCAGAAAGAACGCCAAGGAAGGCAAATGCACTCATGGGTTCTTCTTCGTGTCCATGCTGCTTTTCCTTCGTGACCTTCACGTCCTGCTCCTTTGTAGCTGATCGACAGCGCCGCCAGCGAGGTAGGTCACGTTGGCCGCGCAGCGGGCTACGTGACGCACGCTACCCCGCCATGGCGACCAGCCACCACTGAGGCGAGTAGCGACCAGAAGCGGGACGCGAAGGACGCAAAGAAAAAGCGGAAAGAACGCCAAGGAAGGCAAAAGCATTCATGGGTTTTTCTTCGTGACCTTTCTGCTCTTCCTTCGTGTCCTTCGCGTCCTGCTCTTGTGTCAGTGAGCGACAGCGCTTCCAGCGAAGTAGGTTACGTTGGCCGCGCAGCGGGCTACGTGACGCACGCTGCCCCACTACGGCGACCAGCCACCACGGAGGCGCGTAGCGACCAGAAGCGGGACGCGAAGGACGCAAAGGAAAAGCAGAAAGAACGCGAAGGAAGGCAAAAGCATTCATGGATCCTTCTTCGTGACCTTTCTGCTTTTCCTTCGTGACCTTCGCGTCCTGCTCTCGTGTCAGTGAGCGACAGCGCTTCCAGCGAGGTAGGTCACGTTGGCCGCGCAGCGGGCTACGTGACGCACGCTGCCCCACTACGGCGACCAGCCACCACTGAGGCACATAGCGGCCAGAAGCGGGACGCAGAGGACGCAAAGGAAAAGCAGAAAGAACGCGAAGGAAATCAAGAGCGTTCACGGAATATTCCTTGCTACCTTTTTGCTTTTCCTTCGTGACCTTTCTGCTCTTCCTTCGTGTCCTTCGCGTCCTGCTCTTCCGTCGGTGACCGGAGCTGCGATGTCACGTAGCCCTGCGGGCAACGTGACCTACGTCGGGCGCGTCTGATGCACGGCGGTGGACCATTGGGGCTAGCCCTCGTTCGCGGCCTCCATTCCCAGGGCCGCCACAACCGGTACCATGCGCCCGACTTCCACCGCGCGCGTGTTGGATGCATTGCCCTGGGTGGCGCGTTTGGCCACGCCCTGGGCGATGGCGGCGAGGCGGAAGAAATTGAAGGCCAGAATGAAAGGCCAATGATGGGCCTGGCGGCCGCTGAGCTCAGCGTAGCGGGCAATGATCGCGGCTTCGCTCGGTATGCCGAGTGCGGCGCGATCGAGGCCAGCCAGACCGGCGATGACCGGATTGCGCGGCAAACGCAGCGCCATGCAGAAATAACCCAGGTCCGACAGCGGATGCCCCAGCGTCGACAGCTCCCAGTCGACCACGGCGCGGATGATCGGGGCCTGGGCGTCGAAGATCAGATTGTCGATGCGCCAGTCGCCATGTACCAGAGCCACGGCGCCGTCATCGGCCGGGACATGCGCCTCCAGCCAGCTGATCAGCGCCTCCATGGCCTCGATCCGGTCGATCTCACTGGCGCGGTACTGCTCGGTCCAGCGCTTGAGCTGGCGGGCGAAATAATTTCCCGGCCTGCCGTATTCCCCCAGACCCACGGCCTGCACGTCGACCGCGTGCAGCGCTACCAGCACTCGCAGGATCTCGTCATAGATCGCGCCGCGCTGCGCCGGCGTCATCTCCGGCAGCGACGGATCCCAGTAGATCTGCCCCGGCACATGGCTCATCAGGTAGAACATCGAGCCGATGACGCTGTCGTCGCTGCATAGATGCAGCGGCCGGGCGACCGGCACCGGTGTGCCGGCCAGCGCGCTCAGCACCCGGAATTCGCGATCGACCGCGTGCGCCGACGCCAGCAAGGTGCCCGGCGGTTTGCGCCGCAGTACGTAATTGCCGGAGGCGGCTTCGATCAGATAGGTGGGATTGGACTGTCCGCCCTTGAACTTGCTGGCGCGCAGCGGACCGGCGAAGCCGGGCACCTGCTGCGACAGATAATCGGCCAGCGCGGATTCGGGCAAAGCAAAGGGATCAGTCATGGTGGATGCCGGACAGAGACCAGCGCCGAGCATAGCTGCGGTTGTCGGTTGTCGGTTGTCGGTTGTCGGTTGTCGGTTGTCGGTTGTCGGTTGTCGGTTGTCGGTTGTCGGTTGTCGGTTGTCGGTTGACGGTTGTCGGTTGTGGAGGTTGTGGAGGTTGGAGGTTGGAGGTTCCGGCCGCGCGAGCCATACCGGGCGATGCGCAGGCCTGTGGGAGCGGCTTCAGCCGCGAATGCCAGCTACGGCCTTCCACAGGCCCGATCGCGGGCGGAGCCCACTCCCACAAGGGCCGGCGTCATTGCGACCCCGGACTTGATCCGGGGGAAGCAATCCATAAGCGTCGCCGACAAGCCTGGATTGCTTCGCTGCGCTCGCAATGACGCTGTCGTGGGTCAAATCTGAGTTCACGTGTCGCCCTGTGCTCAGCGCCCTCCACCGACAACCAACAACCAACAACCAACAACCAACAACCAACAACCGAAAAGAATGCCCGCAACTGGCGCATGGCGCCTTCCGCTGCACCGCCATTGTGCACTGCAGCAAACGCGGGCTCATGGGCAACTGAGACCAATCAATGCCTTATCGACGATCCAGTCGCTGGCACAGGCCTTGCGATAGCTATCCCGCAGTTCTGGGCCTGGGGGCCGTTGCTGCTGGGGAAAGACTCCCGCGCGTCGCACCGGGGCCGGCGCGCGGGGGTCTTGTTTTTTTTGAATGCGGTCCGGCACGAACTCCGCGGAGTGGGACCTGACAAGCGCGAGCACCGACGCGAAAGCCATCACGTAGCCCTGCGGGCAACGTGACCTACGTCTGCGGGCGCCTGACAGCCCTCATGTGGCCAAATCCTCGATCGCCGCACTACCGGCAAATTCCAGCTGGCGCCAGGCCTCGTAAACCACCACCGCCACGGCATTCGACAGATTCAGGCTGCGCGAGTCGGGTCGCATCGGCAGCCGCAACAGGCGTTCGGGCGGGAAGCGGGCACGTACCTCGGCGGGCAGGCCGCGGGTCTCGCAGCCAAACAGCAGTGCATCGCCGTCGGCAAAGCGGGTCTGATAGGGCGAGGCCCGGCCGAATTTGCTCAGGGCAAAGCAGCGTGGCTGGCCCAGATGCGCCATGCAGGCGTCCAGATCCGGCCAGCTGCGCATGCTGGCGTACTCGTGGTAGTCGAGGCCAGCGCGGCGTAGCCGGGCATCATCCAGCGCGAAGCCTAGCGGTTCGATCAGATGCAGCGAGGCGCCGGTATTGGCCGCCAGCCGGATGACGTTGCCGGTATTCGGCGGTATTTCGGGCTGGTGGAGAATGATGTGCAGCATCGTCGGCCTTGGGTGCGCGGCAGCGGTAGCGGGGCGACGGATGCTACCTCCTGCCCGGGATTTGCCGCGAAAACCCGCATGCTTGCCCGCTGTCTCCCTTGAGCGCTCCACGGAATGCGGGGTACGCTCGCAGCCACCTTCACGAATTGCCGACCCATGCTTCGCCCGATCCCTCACAACGAGCGTTTGGCCGATGTCCGCTACGACATTCGCGGCCCCTTGCACGCCCGCGCGCTCGAACTTGAGCTGCAGGGCAAGCCCATCATTCGCCTGAATATCGGCAATCCCGGGCGCTTCGGTTTCGATGCGCCCGATCACATCCGCGAGGCCATCGCCGAACATCTGCGCGACAGCGAGGCCTATTGCCACCAGCAGGGCCTGACCGAAGCCCGCGAAGCCATCGCCGAGAGCATGCATGCGCGCGGCTGTGCCGGCGTCGACACCAACCATGTCTTTGTCGGCAACGGGGTCAGCGAGCTGATCGATCTGTCGCTGCGTGGACTGCTGAATCCGGGCGACGAAGTGCTGGTCCCGGCACCCGACTATCCGCTCTGGACCGCTGCGGTCATCCTCAACGACGGCCGGCCGGTGCACTACCCCTGCCCGCCCGAGCGCCAGGGGCTGCCGGACGCTGTCGAAATCGAACGCATGATCACGCCGCGCACGCGCGCCATCGTCATCATCAATCCGAACAACCCCAACGGCGCGGTCTATCCGAAGCCGTTGCTGCAGCAGATTGCGGCCTTGGCCGAGAAGCACCGCCTGGTGGTGTTCAGCGACGAGATCTACGAGGGATTGCTCTACGACGACGCCGAGTTCCACCCGATGGCGCCGCTGGTCAAGGACACGCTGTGCGTGACCATGAGTGGCTTGTCGAAGGTGCATCGTGCCTGTGGCTATCGGGTGGGCTGGATGGTCACCAGCGGCCGCGTGCAGGCCGCACGCGAATATCTGCGCAGTCTGGACCTGCTGGCGGCCTTGCGCCTGTGCAGCAATGTCCAGGGCCAATGGGCCATACCGGCGGCCCTGCGCGGCCCGGACACCCACAGCGCCCTGTGCCAGCCGGGCGGACGTCTGTACGAGACCCGTGCCGCCATGTTGCGATCCGTGGCGCGCAGCGCGCATCTGCGGGTGGTGGCGCCGATGGGCGCGCTGTACGGCTTCGTCGGAGTCGATACCAGCGCCATGCCGCAGTTCGACGATCAGCAGTTCGCGCTCGATCTGCTTGATCAGCGCCAGATCCTGATCGTGCCGGGCTCATCCTTCAACGTGCCCTATCGCAATCATTTCCGGATCACGCTGCTGCCCGAGGCAGCCGTGATGGAGCGCGTCATCGACAGCATCGACGCCTTTGCCAGCACGCTGGCCAAAGGTGCCAAGCCGCGCGTGGCCCAGGTGGCTTGAGCAGACTACCGAGGCCATGAATCCGGCTGCCATTCTGGCCTTGTCCATGCTGGCCGGCGACCCGGAACCACCGCTGCGCTATCTGGCGCTGGGCGATTCCTACAGTATCGGCGAGAGTGTGGAGGCTGCCGCGCGCTGGCCCAATCAGCTGGTGCAGCGCTTGCGCGCACACCACCCCGGGCTGCGGCCAGCGGAGATCTTTGCCCGGACCGGCTGGACCACCGACGAGCTGAGCGCCGCGCTGAATGCCGCAGAAGGCGGCACCCATGTGGAACTGGCCGCCGACGAGTCTGGCCAGGGCCCAAAGCCGCCCTATCACCTGGTGACCCTGCTGATCGGCGTCAATGATCAGTACCGAGGACACCCGATAGCCAGCTATCGCCAGGGCTTTGCAGCCCTGCTGGCGCGCGCCATCGACTACGCCGGCGGCCATGCCGAACGCGTCTTGGTGTTGTCCATACCCGACTGGGGACGCACGCCTTTCGCTCAGGCGCAGCAGCGCGATGCAGCCCGGATCAGCCAGGAAATCGACGCCTACAACGCCGCTGCCCTCGAACTGACGCGAAAGGCCGGCGCCAGCTTCGTCGACATCACCCACCTGACCCGCGAAGCCGAGACCCGTCCCGAACTGCTGGCGGCCGATGGGCTGCATCCCAGCGCCATCGACTATGACCGCTGGGCTGAGCGGGCGCTGCCGGCCGCAGCACGCGCGCTGGGCGGAGTGCAGGCAGACCACTAGCAAGTGTCGCAGCAACGAGCCAAAGCCAGCATCCGCAGATGACGCCGATGGCCGCAGATGTTCGAGCGGGGGTGATGGCCGATGCAGACACAGGGCGCGAAGACCCCGAAAAACCCAGCAGAGATAGGCCGAGGGTGCGCGCATCAGACAAATTCATCTGTAGGGCCGGCGCGGGTGGCTTTCCATGAACCGAAATCCGGGTCGCTCTTGCCGCTGCTGTGGAGGGCGCCGCGCTGCGGCGCCGCTTTGCCTTGTCGGAGATCAAGAGCGGCCGCGCAGGCGCGCGTCCCTCCTCAAAGCCGCTCGGTGCTGGTCAGGATTCATGGCCCAGGAGCAGCGTCGGGCCGATACAGGTGGCCAGCCATGACGCCACCTGCAAGCTCCTGACCCTGAGCTCGTCCGCTTTCATCCGCCTTGATCAGCGACATCTGCGGACAGAAAGCGCTTGTTCGCGGTGCCATGGCCCTGCGGCACCCGGCGTCGGTCAGCCTTTCCGCACACCGAGCCGCGGCCGCCGGCGCGAATACCCGCTGGCACTCTCCCGTGCTCACGCGCGCCGGAGCCGCGCTACCGTCTCTGTGGAGGGCGCCGCGCTGCGGCGCCGCTTTGCCTTGCTCGGAGATCAAGAGCGGCCGCGCAGGCGCGCGTCCCTCCTCAGGGCGGCACGGTGCTGGTCAGGATTCATGGCCCCGGGGCAGCGTCGGGCCGATACAGGTGGCTAGCCATGACGCCACCTGCAAGCTCCTGACCCTGAGCTCGTCCGCTTTCATCCGCCTTCATCGGCGACATCTGCGGACAGAAGGCTCTTGTTCGCTGTGCCAGAGCCCATCGGCACCCGGCGTCGGTCAGCTTTTCCGCACACCGAGCCGCGGCCGCCGGCGCGAATACCCGCGGGCACTCCCCCGGGCTCGCGCGCGCCGGAGCCGCGCTACAGCCTCTGTGGAGGGCACCGCGCTGCGGCGCCGCTTTGCCTTGCTCGGAGATCAAGAGCGGCCGCGCAGGCGCACGTCCCTCCTCAAAGCCGCCCGGTGCTGGTCAGGATTCATGACCCCGGGGGCAGTGTCGGGCCGATACAGGTGGCTAGCCATGACGCCACCTGCAAGCTCCTGACACTGACCTCGTCCGCTTTCATCCGCCTTGATCGGCGACATCTGCGGACAGAAAGCTCTTGTTCGCTGTGCCATGGCCCTGCGGCACCTGGCGTCGGTCAGCCTGCCGGCTTGACCGGCACTTCCTCACTGTCATCAATGGCTTCGCCGCGACTCCAGGCCAGCAGCAGGGTGTAGCCGACGGCCAGCAGCACTGGCCCCAGGAACACGCCCAGGAAGCCGAAGGCGAGCACGCCACCGATCACGCCAAGGAATACCAGCACAAAAGGCATCCGCGAGCCGCGGCTGATCAGATAGGGCTTGATGATGTTGTCGATGCCGCTGACCACGAAGAATCCCCAGATGGCCATGAATATGGCGGCACCAATGTGATTGTTGGTACTCAGCCACACAACGACAGGCACCCAGACCAGCGGCGGGCCCATCGGCACCAGTGACAGGAAGAAGGTCAGCAGGCCGAGGAACACGGCGCCGGGCACGCTGACGATCAGGAAACCGAAGCCGGCCAGCAATCCCTGCACCAGGGCCGTACCGAGAATGCCGTAGACCACGCCCTGGATGGTGCCACCGGCGACGTCGATGAACTGGCGAGCGCGCGACCCGATCAGTCGCGTCAACGATTGCTGCAGGCCCTGGGCCAGTTCATTGCCGCGTCGGAACACGAAGAAGGCAATGAACACCGAAAGGCCCAGCTCCAGAGAGCCGCGCCCGAGCATGGCACCGCCGGCGAGGGCGGCGTCGCGCATCGGATTGATGATCAGCCGCACCAGATCGGCCAGCGCTGCCTCGCTGTTCAGCGCCTGCCAGCGCGCGGCAAGCTCGGCGCCGAACATCGGCAGCTCTGAAACCCAGGCCGGTGGCGGCGGCAATCCGCGCCCCACCCATTCCTTGACCGCCGTGACCCAGTCGCTGACGTTCTCGGCAAGGGTGAAGCCGACGATGACGAAGGGCAGCACCAGGATCGCGGCCACCCCACAGGTCATCAGGATGGCCGTCAGCGAACGTCGACCTCCAAGCTTGCGCTCGAGCCAGCGATAGAAGGGCCAACTGGCGTAGCAGAGGATGACTGCCCACATCAGCGCCGACAGGAAGGGCCGCAACACCAGAAAGCAGCCCACCACCAGAAAGCTCACCGCAGCGGCGGCAAACAGCAGTTCGATCAGTCGCTGGCGTTCCAAGGATCAGCGCCTCAGGGGCTCTTTTCCATCTCGTACTCGATACCACCGAAGCGCTTCGCCACCCAGTTGTAGATGTAGGCCAGGATGCCGCCGGAGATCACGCCGACCAGACCGAAGCCCAGCGGCGTCCAGAACAGCAGGGTGACCGTGGTGGCGCCGGGCAAGGGCGTGAACGGCAGGGGCAGATCGAGGCCGGACAGTTTCAGCACGAAGGCCAGGGCCCCGATCACAAAGCCCTGCACGAACAGCAGCAGGGCCAGCACGCGCGAAGCAGACAGCGGATCAACCTGGGTGATACGACGGCGCATGACGCTTCCCCAACACGATGGTGGAAGCTGCAATCTAGCCCGGAATGCATGGAGGGAGCTAGCAGCCGGTCGAAGCAGGCCCAAGTCGCTCGTTTTGACAGTGGATTGATGACCTCAGACAGGGTGGGTGAATTGCGACCAATCGGATATTGTGCGAATACTTCATGGTTAAACCCTATGGCCCCGAGTAGCCCCGCTGATCGAACTGCTGGAGACCGAGAATGAATAGTTTGAATATTGCGCGCCGTCGCGCCCGAGCCCTGCCGCGGAAGCGCAGCCTGGCACTGGCCCTGTCGGCGGTGCTGACCCAAGGGGCGCTGCTGGGCGTCGCCCCGGCCATGGCCCAATCCGCGGATGAGGCGGCACAACTCGACACCATCACCGTCACCGCCACCCGCCGCGCCGCCAGCGTGCAGGACGTGCCGATCAACATCACCGCACTGTCCGGTGACACGCTGAGCGAAGAGGGCGTCGGCAGTCTGGCCGAGCTCGGTCGCACCGTGCCTGGCCTGTATGTCCTTGATCAGGGCGGACGCACCAGCAATCAGATCATCGTCCGCGGCCTCAACGCCGACCCGGTCGCCGCGTCCGAAGCGCTGGGCAATGGCGGCGGCGGCACGGTCGCCACCTATGTCGGTGAAATTCCGCTGTATGTGGATCTGCGTCTGAACGACATGGAGCGCGTTGAAGTGCTGCTCGGCCCGCAGGGCACGCTCTACGGTGCCGGCACCCTCGGCGGCGCCATCCGCTATATCCCCAAACGCCCCACTTTCGATGGCAAGGAACTGCAGCTGCGCGGTAGTGGCTACGGCCTGAGTGAGAGCGACGGCATTGGCTACACCAGCGGTTTCACCGCCAATCTGCCCTTGTCCGATACCTTTGCGCTGCGTGCCAGCGTCGACTATCTGGATGATCCCGGCTTCATCGACTACAACTATCTGGTGCGCGAACCCGGTGTCTCCACCCCCAATCCGGACTTCAGCGACCCGGCCGATGTAGCTGCCAACCTGCGTCGCAAGAAGGACGCCGATTTCCAGCAGACCCTGAGCGGACGCGTGGGTCTGCGCTGGCAGCCCACCGAAGCCATCGATGCCAACCTGACCTACTATTATCAGGATCAGGAAGTCGGCGGGCGTACCCAGAACCATCGGGTGGCTTTTGGTACCGGACGCTATGAATCGGCGCACCGCTATGAAGAGCCGAACGATCGCACCAATGATCTGGCCGCACTGGAAATCACCGCAGACCTGGGATTTGCCGAACTGACCAGCGCGACCGGTTACTCCACCTACGACGAGCGCGGTCAACGCGACCAGACCGATCTGCTGATCACGCTGGAATACAGCTACGAGGCCTTCCCGAGCTTCAGTGCCTTTACTCGCGAAGATCAGAACGAAGACACTTTCAACCAGGAGCTGCGTCTGGTCTCCACCGACGACGGCCCGCTGAACTGGATCGTCGGCGCCTTCTACAACCGGCTGAATTCCTATGCGGCCAGCCGCGAATTCACGCCCGGATATCCCGAGTACCTTGGCGGCAATCGGCCGGACAACCTCGAGTACTTCTCGGTCAACAAGACCAAGCTGGAAGAGCAGGCGATCTATGGCGAAATCGGCTACGAGTTCACTGACGAGTGGCAGGTCACCGTGGGCGCGCGCTGGTACGACTACAAGCTGAAGACCCAGGACGCCATCGATCTGCCATTGTTCAACTCGATCTTCGGTGATGCCGGTCCCAACGACATCACGCTGGACTTCGAGAACGGTGGCCAGTCTGATACGGGCTCGCTGTTCAAGATCAACACCTCGTACCAGTTCACCCCCGACCTGCTGGGCTACGCCACCATCAGCGAGGGCTATCGCATCGGCAATTCCAACGGCGTGGCGCCGTGCCCGGATCCGCTGCCCCCCAATCAGATTGCCTGTGCGCTGCCCGACGAGTTGCAGTACTTCCCGGACAAGACCACCAATTACGAGTTGGGCATCCGCAGTCAGTGGCTGGATCGCCGCCTGACCCTGAATGGCGCGGTCTATTACATCAAGTGGGAAGACCCGCAGCTGGCCGGCACCACCGACAACGCGGCGCTGCCGATCACGCTCAACGGCAAGGGCGCCGAGAGTCGCGGCATGGAGTTGTCCTTCGATGCCCTGCTCAGTGATCAACTCTCCCTGCGCGGCAGCGTGGCCTTCACCAATGCCGAACTCAGCAAGGATGCGCCGGCACTGCTCAACACCATCGTCGGACCGGGCTTCAGCCCGCGCATCGACATCGATGGCCGCGCTGGCGACCGCCTGCCCGGCTCGCCGGAACGACAGGCCAATCTGATGCTGAGCTACGACACCACGGTCATGGACGATTGGGATCTGCGGCTGAACTACGGTGTCTCGGCGATCGGCGACATCCTGACCCGCACCGGCAATCGCGCCGACGGCGAGAAGCTGGGCGGATTTGCCCTGCACAATGCCTCGGCGATCGTCAAGAACGGCCAGTGGACCGTGCAGCTGTATGCCGAAAACCTGTGGAACAAGTACGCCGTCACCGGCGTGCGCTCCTCACGTCCCTATGTGCAGACCGTCAGCGACGAGAACGGCGATCCGGTCGTGGTGCGCCGCTACTATCAGGACGTGCTGCGACCGCGTGAGTTCGGCCTGCGGGTCACTTACGACTTCGAGCTGTAATCGAAGTCGCGCGATCACCTTTGAGAGGCGATCGCGGACAGAGTCCGCTCCCACAGGGCCGGGATTTGCCTGTGGGAGCACACTTGCTGGCGAGAGCCTGTCGCGGACAGAGTCCGCTCCCACAGGGGCCTGAGCTTCCTGTGGGAGCGCATTCATGCGCGATCCGGGGCTGGACATGAAGCGTGCCCACATCCGTGCCCACTGAGCAGAACCAAAAGCTGCAGCAGGCCGAACAGGCGCTGGCAGCCCGGGATTTCCGGCGCCTGCACGCCCTGTGTACCGAGGTGTTGCTCGCCAATCCGCGCTCGGCCCATGCCCTGTTTCTGCTGGCGTTGCTGGCGGCCGAGCATCAGAACCATGCCAAGGCCATCGAGGTGCTCGATCGGGCCCTGTCGCTGGCGCCGGATCGGGCCGATTACCACGCTCAGAAGGGCCGCTGCCTGCTGGCCCTGAGTCGGCCGCGCGAGGCGCTGGAAGCGGCACGGCTGGGCCTTGCCGCCCGGGTCGACGGCGCCTGGACCTGGGACACGCTGGGCGTGGTCCTGACCCGTGCCGGCGCCCACGCCGAGGCGGTGCCGGCCTTCAGACGTGCCGTCGAACTGGACCCGAGCAAGCCGGCTTATTTCTACAATCTCGGCGCCGCCCTGCAGTTCATTGGCGAGTTCGGCGATGCCGAAACGGCCTATCGCGCCGCTCTGAATCTGGACCCCGAGCAACCGCGCATCTGGTCGGCCCTGGCGCAGCTGCGCAAGGCGCCATTCAGCGATGCCGAAGTCGAGCTGATGACCGAGCGCATCGCCCAGCCACCTGCGGATGCCGATGCGCTGCTGCACTGGTGCCATGCCCTGGCCAAACAGCGCGAGGACCAGGGCGAGCACTCTGCAGCCTGGCAGCTGCTGGGTATGGGCAAGGCCGCCAAGCGGGCGACACTGGACTATCAATTTGCCGATGACCTTCGCCTGTTCGAACGCTCAGCCGAGGTCTGCAGCCGCCCCTTCTGCGAGGCCAGCGGCGGCCATGCCAGTGGCGAGCCGATCTTCATCGTCGGCATGCCGCGCACCGGCACGACCCTGGTCGAACGCATCCTCTCCAGCCACCCTCAGGTCTATGCCGCCGGCGAGCTCAGCCATTTCTCGCTGGCGCTCAAGCGCGTCAGCCGCACCCACGGCGCCCGCGTGCTCGATGCCGAGACCCTGGCGGCCGCGGCGCAGGTCGATCTGGCCGAGGTCGGCCGGATGTATCTGGACAGCACCCGACCCCGCACCGGACACACGCCGCGCTTCATCGACAAGATGCCGCTGAACTTCTTCTATGCCGGCATCATCCGTCGGGCCTTGCCCGGGGCTCGTATCATCTGCCTGAGGCGGCACCCGCTGGACACCATCGTCAGCAACTACCGGCAACTGTTCGCCACCGGCTTTGCCTACTACAACTACGCCTACGATCTGCTCGACACGGCGCGCTACTGGCAAGCCTTTGACGGCCTGTGCCGGCACTGGTCACAGACCCTGGTCGGGGCCTGGCTGGAGATCGGCTACGAGGAGGTGGTGGACGATCTGGAGACCCAGGCGCGGCGTATCCTGGCGCACTGCGGGTTGCCATGGGATCCGGCGGTACTGGATTTCCACAGCAATCAGGCGCCGGTGGCCACCGCCAGTTCGGTCCAGGTGCGCCAGCCGCTGTATCGCAGTTCGGTGGCGCGCTGGCGGCGACTGGAAAAGGAACTGGCGCCGGTGATCGAGATGCTGGGCGAGGATGTCGACCTACGCTAGCGCCCTTGCGGCGCGACCGCCGCCATCGCGAAAACCGTGAATCGGGGCGAGTTGCTGCCAGGAGCAGGACGCAGAGGACGCAGAGGAAAAGCAGAAAGAACGCGAAGGAGAGCCAGAGCAGTCCTGACCGTTCTCCGCGTTGAGACTCTTGCTTGCTCGCTGCCGTAACGGGTTGGCCTTGCCGGCGCTCAACGCTGTCCCTTCCTCTGTGTGCTCTGTGCCCCGCTTCTGGGCGCAATCCGCCGCAGTGTCCGACACCGGTCGCGGCCATGGGCTGACCATCAGCATGGCGCCACAAACACAAAACCCGCCTTTCGGCGGGTTTTGCTTGTCGTTCTGCAGGGCGCGACGACTCTCATCTTCGTTGCCTTGCCGCCAGGGCAAAGCAGGCGCCGCACTTACTTGATCTTGTATTCCTTGTAGGCCACATGCTTGCGG
Organism: Lysobacterales bacterium; assembly: GCA_050250665.1. Classification (GTDB taxonomy): domain Bacteria; phylum Pseudomonadota; class Gammaproteobacteria; order Xanthomonadales; family SZUA-5; genus JADKFD01. The sequence goes on from JBFWOF010000079.1 coordinate 16,130, forward strand.
GCTACCGGATCGTACTTCTTGAATTCCAGCTTGTTGGGCGTGGTCTTCTTGTTCTTGGTGGTGGTGTAGAAGTGGCCGGTATTGGCCGTCGACACCAGTTTGATCTTGTCACGCATGACTGAAGCTCCTGATCAGACCTTTTCGCCGCGGGCGCGCAAATCGGCGATGACTGCCTCAATGCCATTCTTGTCGATCGTACGCAACGCCGCCATCGACAGGCGCAGACGCACGAAACGGTTTTCGCCAGCGACCCAGAAACGGTGCCACTGCAGATTCGGCAAGTAGCGACGACGCGTCTTGTTGTTCGCGTGCGATACGTTGTTGCCCGCCAGGGGGCGCTTCCCGGTAATTGCACATACGCGCGCCATGGTTCACCTCGTCCAAGTTGAGCTTCGCCCCGGCGGGGCGACAAAGAGCCGTGCTTTATAGCGAATCGCGCCTTCGATATCAAGTGCAGGCGCAAACGCGGTCAACCGGGCACAGGCAGTCCGGCTTCAGCGGACGCGCATGATGCCACGGTTGGCATCGACAAATCTGAACGGGCACCTGCGCCCCGAAGTGACCGGGCAGCTGGCGCCACCCGATCCGCACCTGGCCTCGGCGAGACCCTGTCTCAGCTTTCGGTCTTCTTGCCGAACAGCTTGGAGACGCCAGCGGCGAGCAGGACAAAGCCGCCGATCACCAGTTTCTTGCCGGCAATCAGCAGGGCCAGCAGCTTGGACAGCAAACCGGTCTTGGCAGCGATGCCGCCGGCTACCAGTGCCGCCAGGCCGTATTCCGCCACACGGTCGGTATTCGGATTGAAGTCGGCGTAGCGGGCTCCCTGGTTGAAATCCACGGCGCCCAGGGCCTCGCCCATTCCCGGCTTGATCGCCGACAGCTGACTGATGCCGGCGATGGCACGCATGGTCAGCACACCGCTGCGACCGAGGACGCGCACGTCGTAGTTCAGGGTGTGCTCGGCTGCGCCGTCCACACTCAGCTCCTTGGCCCAGTGCATCTTGTGGGTGCCGCTGTCATAGCGCGGCGATTCGGCCCAGCCGACGATCTCGATGGCCGGATAGCCCTGGCGCTCGCGCTCGGGATTGCTGTCCCTGGCGCCTTCCTGCATGTCCTCCAGCAATTCCTGGTAGTCGATCTCCTTGGCGTCCTCATCGGAAACATAGCCGTCGTTGTCGTACTGCAGCACGATGGCCCAGGAGTTGTCCGGATCAGCCAGGCTGGTCGCCGTCGGCACCAGCATGCCCAGCGATTCGCTGCCCGGAGGATTGCCCCAAAGCTCGGTCAACACCCGCTCGGCATCGGCGGCATCCAGATAACGAAAGCTGGGCGGCAGTTTCAGCGTCGCCCGTGCCGAGGGCAAGGCAACCTCGCCGTCCTGGAAGTGCAGTGAATCAACAAAGACTTGCGCGGGGTCGTCCGCCGCCTCGGGGGCTTCCTGGGCGCAGACCAGGGGTGACAGCGACAGGGCGAACATCAGGACAAAAACGCGCATTGGCGGACTCCGGGCGGGATTGAGGTGGTGGGTCTGCCGGCCCAAGCCCGGAGACGCTGCAAATGTAGTCGAACCGTGAAGGAAATGTAACTCCCTGGGACGTGACTGCATCGAGGTGCGCAACGCGCGCCGCATCCACTTGTCCACCAAAGTCGAATTGTGGCGATGGTCCGCTGGCGACAAGCTGCACGGGACGCGATGGCGTGGTCGTCGCGCAACCGTTCAGCGAGGGGAGGAATTGCTCATGGCAGCGGGAACTGAGCGCGCATTGGCCTACTGGCGCGCAAACATCAGGCTGATGGCGGTGTTGCTGGCCATCTGGTTCGTGGTTTCGTTCGGATTCGGAATCCTGTTCGTGGATGCGCTGAACAACATCCGCTTCTTCGGATTCAAGCTTGGATTCTTCTTCGCCCAGCAGGGCGCCATCTATGTGTTCGTCATCCTGATCTTCGCCTACGGCAAGATCATGAATGCCTACGAGCGCAAGTACGACGTACACGAGGACTGACAGCCATGAGCGTTCAAACCTGGACTTACATCATGGTCGGCCTGACCTTCGCGCTGTACATCGGCATCGCCTTCTGGGCGCGCGTGGGCTCGACCAAGGACTTCTACGTCGCCGGCGGTGGCGTGCATCCGATCGCCAATGGCATGGCCACGGCTGCCGACTGGATGAGTGCCGCCTCCTTCATCTCGATGGCCGGTCTGATTTCCTTCATGGGTTATGACGGTGCCGTCTACCTGCTCGGCTGGACCGGCGGCTATGTGCTGCTGGCCCTGCTGCTGGCGCCCTATCTGCGCAAGTTCGGCAAATTCACCGTGCCCGATTTTGTCGGCGATCGCTACTACTCCGACGCCGCGCGTCTGGTGGCCGTGGTCTGTGCCGTGTTCATCTCTTTCACCTATGTGGCCGGTCAGATGCGTGGCGTCGGCATTGTCTTCAGCCGCTTCCTGGAAGTGGATATCACAACCGGCGTCATTCTCGGCATGTGCATCGTGTTCTTCTACGCCGTGGTCGGCGGCATGAAGGGCATCACCTACACGCAGGTCGCGCAGTACTGCGTATTGATCTTCGCGTACCTGGTGCCGGCAATCTTCATCTCCATCCTGGTCACCGGTCACTTCCTGCCGCAGCTCGGATTTGGCGGCACCGTCAGCGACGGCAGTGGCATGTATCTGCTCGACAAACTCGATGGACTGAGCACTCAACTCGGCTTTGCGCCCTACACCGATGGCAGCAAATCCATGATCGACGTGTTCTGCATCACGCTGGCGCTGATGGTCGGCACCGCCGGTCTGCCACACGTGATCGTGCGCTTCTTCACCGTACCCAAGGTCAAGGACGCCCGCACCAGCGCCGGTTGGGCGCTGTTGTTCATCTCCTTCCTGTACCTGACCGCGCCGGCGGTGGCCGCCTTTGCCCGCGTCAACATGATCGAGACCATCAACGGCAAGGACATGCAGGGCACCGAGTACGTCAACTCGCCGCAGTGGATCAAGAGCTGGGAGAAGACCGGTCTGATCAAGTGGGATGACAAGAATGGCGACGGCCGCATGTTCTACGCCAAGGATGATCGCAACGAGATGACCATCGACCGCGACATCATGGTGCTGGCCAATCCGGAGATTGCGCAGTTGCCCAATTGGGTGATCGCGCTGATCGCGGCCGGCGCCCTGGCGGCGGCGCTGTCGACGGCAGCCGGCCTGCTGATGGTGATTTCCTCGGCCGTTTCGCACGATTTGCTGAAGAAGGTGGTGATGCCCAACATCACCGAGAAACAGGAGCTGTTGTACGCCCGCATCGGCGCCGCTGGCGCAGTGATCGTGGCCGGGCTCCTTGGCATCTATCCACCGGGATTCGTCGCCGAGGTGGTGGCTTTTGCCTTCGGCCTGGCGGCGGCATCGTTCTTCCCGATCATCATCATGGGTGTGTTCAACAAGCGCATGAACAAGGAAGGTGCGATCGCCGGCATGCTCGCCGGACTGGTCTTCACCATGGGCTACATCCTCTACTTCAAGGGTGTGTTCATCACGCCACTGGCCGAGAACAAGCCCGAGAACTGGCTGTTCGGGATCTCGCCGGAGGGCATAGGCTCGGTCGGCATGGTGATCAACTTCGTGGTCGCCTGGGCAGTGTCGAAGATGACCGCAGCACCGCCGGAGCACGTGCAGCATCTGGTTGAGGAAATCCGGGTGCCACGCGGGGCCGGCGCCGCCAGCGCTCACTGAAGCCAGTCTGGGGCGGCGCACGTTGCGCCGCCCCTCTTTTTTTCAATCGTAGGAGCGACCTCGCGTCGCGACCAGAGTGATCCGTTGCGGCGTCACCGGTCTCGCCGTGAAGGCGCTCCTACGAGAAGCCGGACCTTCTGTAGGAGCGACCTTGCGTCGCGACCGAAGTGATGTGCTACGGCGTCACCGGTCGCGCCGTGAAGGCGCTCCTACGAGAAGCCGGACCTTCTGTAGGAGCGACCTCGCGTCGCGACCAGAGTGATCCGTTGAGGCGTCACCGGTCGCGCCGTGAAGGCGCTCCTACGAGAAGCCGGGCGTGCTGTAGGAGCGACCTTGCGTCGCGACCAGCGTGATGTGTTGCGGTGTCACAGGTCGCGCCGTAAAGGCGCTCCTACGAGAAGCCGGGCGTGCTGTAGGAGCGACCTTGCGTCGCGACCAACGTTATGTGTTGCGGCGTCACCGGTCGCGCCGTGAAGGCGCTCCTACGAGAAGCCGGGCGTGCTGTAGGAGCGACCTTGCGTCGCGACCAACGTCATGTGTTGCGGCGGCACCTGTCGCGCCGT
>JBFWOF010000080.1:0-19342 GCA_050250665.1 Lysobacterales bacterium
GATCACTTGAGGATGACGACAGGATCGCCGCAACGACAACGGAAGTTCATGTAACGGAAAGCAAAACGAGCCGCAGATTCCTTGACGTTCGGAAAGCCCTCATAGAAGGCCGGGTCCGCGCGCCCGGGTGCTATGGGAAACACGCTGTGCCAGCTAGCGCGCGGCGCCCGGCGGGCCTGGCCGCGGCCGCCGGCGCGAACAATGCCTGACGCACGACCTGATTTGCCGCGCGCCGGAGCCGCGCTACCTCACTCTGGAGGGCGCCGCGCCGCGGCGCCGCTCTGCTGTCGCATGGGATCAAGAGCGGCCGCGCAAGCGCGCGGCCCTCCTCAAGGCCGCTCCGATCCAGGCGCGTCGCGGGCCTGGTCGCGGCCGCCGGCGCGAACAATGCCTGACGCACGATCTGACTCGTCGCGCGCCGGAGCCGCGCTACCTCACTTTGGAGGGCGCCGCGCCGCGGCGCCGCTCTGCTGCGGCAAGAGATCAAAAGCGGCCGTGCAGCCGCGCGTCCCTCCTAGAAGCCGCTCCGATACAAGCGAGTCGCGGCCGCCGTGCCCGCTGCTCAGCGCCGACCCAGTGCTGCGAGCAGCGCCTCGACATCCTCGATCCGATGCGCCGCGCTCAGGCTGATGCGCAGCCGCGCGCTGCCTGCAGGCACCGTCGGCGGTCGCACTGCGGGGCAATGGAAGCCCGCGGCCTGCAGATTCTCGGCGCAGCGCAGCGCGGCCGCGCTGTCGCCGATGACCAGCGCCTGGATCGGCGTCGGCGAGGGCAGCAGCGTCCAACCCCGCTCGCTGGCGCCCGCTCGAAAGCACTCGATCAGCCGCCCCAGGTGGGCGCGCTCGGCGTCGGCCGCGCGTGCCAGTTCCACCGCCGTGACCATCGCCCGTGCCAGCGCGGGTGGCAGCGCGGTGGTGTAGACATAACTTCGGGCGTTGTTGATCAGCGTGTCGATCAGCCAGTCGTCACCGGCGATGATCGCGCCGAAGCCGCCCAGGGCCTTGCCCAGCGTGCCCATCCAGATCGGCACCCCGGCCACGCCCAGACCCGCGGCAGCGCAGGCGCCACGACCCTGTGGGCCGAGCACACCCAGACCGTGGGCTTCATCGACCATCAACGCAGCCTGCTCGCGCGCCGCCAGCGCCGCCAGCTCGGCCAGCGGCGCGATATCGCCGTCCATGCTGAACACGGCATCGCTGACCAACAGTGCGCGCCGCTGTGGCTGGGCCTGCAGCAGGCTGGCTGCGGCAGCGACATCGCCATGGGTATAGCGACGCAGATCGGCGCCGGCGAGTCGGGCGCCATCGAGCAGACAGGCGTGGTTGAGCTTGTCCTGCACGCACAGATCATGGCGATCAAGCACGGCGCCGAGCGTGCCCAGCGCGGCCATGTAGCCGGTCGAAAACAGCAGCGCCCGCGGATAGCCGATCCAGTCCGCCACCGCCTGTTCCAGCGCCTCATGGTCATCGCGATGACCACCCAGCAGATGCGATGAGCGCGCACCCACGCCGGCGCGGGCGGCGGCGATGAGGGCCTCAATCAGCCGCGGATGCCTGGCCAGACCCAGATAATCGTTGCTGCCAAAGTCGACGAGTTCGCGGCCGTCAAACTGGATATGCCCGGGTCGGCTGGCCTGCGCGGCGCGCAGGCGTCTCTGCAGGCTGGATTGCAGCCGCTGCTGCTGTTGCTGGCGCAAGCGCGCAGCAAAGTCCGGGCGTGGGCTCGGATTCACGCGGATGGCTGCCGGCCAGCGGCATCTGGATTGGCCTGGTGGCATCCGTAGCGAGAGCGGCGGTGCAGGCGCGCCGCCCTCCAAAAGCCGGGGACGCGGCCCATCGGCTCAGCTGCAGCGCTCGGCGCGTTCGGCGCATGCGGATGCAGCGACGGTGGCCTCCCCCGCAACCGCACCCAGTCCCACCAGCCCCAGCCGCTCGAACAGCTGCCTGTCGGCCTCGGCTTCCGGGTTGCCGGTGGTCAGCAGCCGCTCGCCATAGAAGATCGAGTTGGCGCCGGCCAGGAAACACAAGGCCTGCAATTCGGCACTCATCTGCTCGCGGCCGGCCGACAGCCGCACCACCGAGGCCGGCATGGCGATGCGCGCCACTGCAATGGTGCGCACGAATTCGAAGCTGTCGAGCTCGGCGGCATCGCCCAGCGGTGTGCCCGCGACCCGTACCAGCTGATTGATCGGCACCGATTCGGGATGCCGCGGCAGCGTCGCCAGCGCGTGCAGCAGGCCAACCCGGTCGCTGCGCGCCTCATTCATGCCGACAATGCCGCCGCAGCAGACCTTCATGCCGGCATCGCGCACCGCGCCCAGCGTTTGCAGGCGGTCATCAAAGGTGCGGGTGCTGATGATCTCGCCGTAATACTCGGGGCTGGTGTCCAGATTATGGTTGTAATAATCGAGGCCGGCGTCGGCCAGCTTGCGGGCCTGATCGGCGCGCAGCATGCCGGCGGTGACGCAGGTTTCAAGCCCCAGCTCGCGCACCGCCTCGACCATGGCGATGACGGCATCCAGGTCCTTGTCGCGCGGACTGCGCCAGGCCGCCCCCATGCAGAAGCGGGTGGCACCGGCGGCCTTGGCCTGCGCCGCATGCTCGCGCACGGTGGCCAGCGGCAACAGCCGTTCGACCTCAAGCTCCGTCTTGAAATGCGCGCTCTGCGGACAATAGGCACAGTCCTCCGGGCAGGCGCCGGTCTTGATCGAGAGCAGCGTCGAAATCTGCACCTCACGCGGATCGAAATGCTGCCGATGCACGTTGGCTGCCTGATGCACCAGATCCAGCAGCGGCGTATCGAACAGTGCGGCCAGTTCCTCGCGGGTCCAGTCGTGGCGAATGCTGCTCATGGGCGGGGCTCGGGTCTGCGGACAAGGGCGCGATTCGACGGCATGGGGGCCGGGGAGTCAACTGCGGGGAACGGGAAGGGGGCAGGGGAATTGGCCAAGGGGTGAGGAGCTCTTGTGGGTCCAGACTTGTCTGGATGCTCTTGCGGCTCCAGCCCAGAGCGTTCGGACAAGTCCGAACCCAAAACAGCACAAGACACAGCTTTCCCCGTGCCCCGTGCCCCGTGCCCCGTCTAGACTCCAGCCATGCCCTTCGCCGCCAGCCTTGCCCGCCTGATCGAACGCTGCAGCGACGTACTGCTGGCGCCGGCCTGTGCGCTCTGCGGTGTTGAAGCGGCCGGGGCGCGGCTGTGTGCGGACTGTGTGGCGCTGCTGGAGCACAGCGGGCCCGCCTGCGCGCGTTGTGCCGAGCCTTTGCCGATGGCCACACCGCTGTGTGGCAAATGCCTGAAACGGCCTCCGGCTTTCGATGCTGCCTGGGCGGGCTTCTTCTATCGCGCGCCTTTCGATCATCTGGTGCAGCGACTGAAATTCAACGACGCCTTGTCCGTGGGCCGGGCGCTGGCGCCGATCTGGAGTGCGGCATTGCGTGAGCGCCTGCGGGCGCCGGAGGCGATACGTCCGCAGGCGCTGATCCCGATTCCGCTGCATCGCTCGCGGCTGCGTCAGCGCGGCTATAACCAGGCGCTGGAGCTGGCCCGGGATCTCGGCGCGGAACTGGAATTGCCGGTGTTGCCGCAGGCGCTGCTGCGCGCCCGGGCGACGGCACCGATGCCGGGATTGGATCTGCTGACACGCCGCCGGAATGTACGTGGCGCCTTCGCGCCGGGCCATGGAGCGCTGCCGCAGCGGGTGGCCCTGATCGACGATGTCATGACCAGCGGCTCGACGCTGAACGAGGCCGCGAAGACGCTCAAGCGCGCTGGCGTGGTGCGGGTCGAGGTCTGGGTGCTGGCGCGTCGGCCCTAGCGACCAGCGGGAAGCCGGTACACGGGCACGGGAAGAGCATCCCTTGGTGCTCGTGTGGCTGCTTCAGAGCGGCCTTGAGGAGGGACGCGCGCCTGCGCGGCCGCTCTTGATCCAAGGGGAAAAAAGAGCAGCGCCACAGCGCGGCGCCCTCCACAGCAATGGCCTGCTGACCATGAACCACAAGCTGCCTGTAGGAGCGACCTTGCGTCGCGACCGGCCAGTCGCAGGTCCGCAGCAGTGGTCGCGACGCAAGGTCGCTCCTACAGGTGGACGAAGCCGGCGCAGTGCTCATGCTGATAGGAAATCAACAATTTACGACATGGGTTCATGGAGAGGAGCGCACCGACAAAGCAATCCCGTGCCCTTGAAACAGAGCGACTGGATTGCATCCCCCGGATCAAGTCCGGGGGAAGCAATGACGCCGGTTTGCGCTGATGTAGGTCCAGACAAGTCTGGACCCTATCCAGAGCCCGCAGCCCGCAGCCTTTCCCGTGCCCCGTGCCCCGTGCCCCGCCTTTACTGCGCCGGCTTGACGAACTTCAGGGTCATGCGGTCGGATTCACCCATGGCCTGGTACTTGGCCTGGTCGGCTTCCGGAACGTCCTTCATGTTCAAGCCCGGCGGCAGGGTCCAGACACCGTTGGGATGATCCTTGGTGTCGGCCGGATTGGCGTTGATCTCGCTCTTTTCCGCCAGCTTGAATCCGGCCTTCTCGGCCATCTCGATGACCAGAGCCTCGGGGAAGTAGCCGCTGCGGGCCACGTCCTTGAGCTCGCGGGTATCGTCAGCCGCTGCGCGATGCTCGACCACGCCGAGCACGCCGCCGGGCTTGAGCACGTTGTAGAAGCCCTGGAACATGCCCTGCACCGAATCATTGCCCACCCAGTTGTGGACGTTGCGGAAGGTCACGACCAGATCGGCCGAGCGGTCTTCGCCAAAATTCGGCGCGCTCATGTCGAACTCCAGGACCTCGGCGCTGCCATAGGCCTCCGGGTTGCCGGCCAGCTTGTCGCGGAAACCCTGGTTGCTCTTGGCGTAATACTCCTTGGCGCGCTCGTTGCTCACGCTTTCGGGATTGATGATGGCGGCAACGTAGCTGCCCTCATCCTTCAGCGCCGGCGCCAGGATTTCGGTGTACCAGCCGCCGCCCGGGGTGATCTCGATCACCCGCTGGCCGCTGTTCAGACCAAAGAAGGCCAAGGTCTCCTTGGGATGACGGAAGCCGTCGCGGGCCACGTTGGCCGGGTCACGCTGGGCGCCGGCAATCACGCCGTCGAGCTTGGCCAGGAATTCAGGCGAGGACACGGCCATCGGCGGTGTCACCGGTGCTGGTGCAGGGGCCGGTTCCGCGGCCGGTGCCGGAGCCGGCGCAGCGGCCTGCTGCGGTGCTTCGGAGGACTGGCAGGCCGCCAGCGTGAGCATCAGGGCGGACATCAGCAAGGTTTTACGCATGGGTGGTCTCCAATAACGAAAGAGGTCGCGCGTTGTAGCACAGGGTGCGTCAACGAGCGACGAAGGCAGTCCGATCAGATGGCGTAGCCGGAATGGATGGCGACAATGCCGCCAAGCAGATTGCGCACGCTGACCCGCTCCAGTCCGGCAGCCGACATCAGCTCGGCCAGGCGAGCCTGATTCGGGTGCTTGCGGATGGACTCGGCCAGATAGCGATAGCTGGCCTCATCCTTGGCCACCACCTTGCCCAGCAGTGGCAGCACCCCAAAGGAATAGGCGTCGTAGACCGGCTTCAGCAGCGGTTGACGCACCTCCGAGAATTCCAGCACCAGCGCGCGACCGCCGGGTCGCAGCACACGGCACATTTCCGCCAGTGCCCTGGGCTGATCGGTGACATTGCGCAGGCCGAAAGCGATCGTGACCAGATCGAAGCTGTTGTCGGGAAAGGGCAGGGCTTCGGCATTGATGCGAGCGCAACTGATGCGCTTTGAATGGCCTTCATCCAGCATGCGGTCGCGGCCACGCACCAGCATCTCGGCGTTGATGTCCGACAGCACGATCATGCCCTGGTCGCCGACGATGGGCGCCATCAGGCCCGAGATATCGCCGGTACCGCCAGCCAGATCGAGCACCCGATCGCCGGCGCGCAAGCCTGCGGTGGCCACGAAATGGCGCTTCCACAGCCGATGCAGGCCGAGCGACATCAGATCGTTCATGACGTCATAGCGCGAAGCCACCGAGGTGAAGACCTCGCCGACCAGCGACTGCTTTTCGGCAACGGCGACGTCGCGGTAGCCGAAATGGGTGGTTTGTTTGTCCATGGGCCTAGGATACGCGAGAGTCGTAGGGCGGATCCTTCGCCATCGGCGAAGAATCCGCCGTTGTCCCGCCATCGTGAGCCTGGCTTGAGTGCGCGGCATCCGCCCTTGGGCGACCATTGGGGTCCATTTGGTGGAATCCCTGCCTTGGGGCTGCGCGCGTCAAGCCAAGACCGCCGGGCAGGGGCTCCACCCTACGCCGCCGGATTCTCCAGTTCGTCGACGATGTCGCGCACCTTGAACACGGTATCGATGAACTCGGGCTCGCGCTGCATGTCCTTGGCCGGGCGGTCCGGATGCGGCATCGGCATCTGGTGGAGGATGGTGCCGGGGGCGCGCGACATGATCAGCACCCGATCGCCCAGATACACCGCCTCTTCGATCGAATGGGTGATGAAGAACACCGTCGCCTGCTGTTCGCGCCACAGGCTGATCAGCAGATCCTGCATGGCGTAGCGGGTGCCGGGATCGAGCGCGCCGAAGGGCTCGTCCATGAGGATGATCCGCGGCTTCAGGATCAGCGTCCGGGCGATGGCCACGCGCTGGCGCATGCCACCGCTGAGTTCGTGCGGATACTTGCGGGCATCGGTCGAGGAATTCAGTCCGACTTTCTCGATCCACTGCATGGCGCGTTCGTGGCGCTCCGCCAGCGGCACGCCGCGACACTCCAGGCCAAAGGCGATGTTGTCGACCACCGAGAGGTGATCAAAGCTGGTGTAGTCCTGAAACACCATGCCGCGATCGGAGCCGGCGCCGTCGACGGTCTGTCCGAATACGCGCACGCTGCCGCTGGTGGCCGGGTGCTGCGGCGTCAGCCCGGCGATCAGGCGCAGGATCGTGCTCTTGCCGCAGCCGGAGGGCCCGAGAATGGCGACGAACTCGCCGTGGTCGGGGCGATCCTCGACCACGAAATTGACATCCTTGATCGCGGTATAGGCGCGAGGACCTTCGCCGTAGGTCTTGGTGACGTTCTTGAACTCGACCACATTGGGCGCCGCTGGCGCGGTGACTGCAGGTGCAGCGGCAGGGTCAGCAGTGGTGGCAGCTTCAGTCGACATCGGCAGCAGGCTCTGAGCGACAAGTCCTACATGATGGCGCGCTGGCGGCCCGGCGACAAATGTTGTTGCGGATCAGGCTTGCCCGAGTGCCACCTTGCGCCCGCGTTCGACGTCGACACCGTTGATGACGATCAGACCGAATACGAAGAACACACCCGTACCCAGCATCGCCAGCCGGTGGTTGCCGGCGAATACCAGCGTGGCCAGACCGTAGCTGATCGGGCCGATGATCGTCGCCAGGCGCACCGACAGGCTCCACAGGCCGAAGTACTCGGCCACGCGTTCAGCCGGCGCCAGATAGCCGATCATGGCGCGGCCGGCCGACTGCGAGGCGCCCATGGCGATGCCGGCCAGATTGGCAGCCATCCAGAACACCGGGCGGGTGGTGGCCGAATAGGCCAGCAGCACCATGGCGATCCACAGCCACAGCGACAGCATCAGTGCGCGCCGATGGCCGATCCGATCCTGCACCCAGCCAAAGCCGAAGGCGCCCAGCGCCGCGGTGACGTTGACCGCGAGTACCAGCTTCAGCGTGTCCTCGGTATCGAAGCCCATGGCTTCGCGCGCATACACCGCCGCCAGCGTGACCACGACGGCGACGCCGGCCTGGTAGCCGGTAATGGCGACCAGCAACCGGCGCAGATCGCGCAGATGCGCGCCCTCGCGCCAGGTCTGCCGGAGTCGGCCGAAAGCCTGTTCCAGCAACGATCCCGGCAAGTTTGCGGCGCTGGCGTTGGCGCTGTGTTCCTTCAGCACGAGGAAACTCGGTAGCGCGGTCAGCAGGAAGAACATCGCCGTGATGGCCATGGTTCCGGGAACGAACTGGGCCGCGGTTTCTCCGCGGATCTGCGCGCCCTGGACATAACCCAGGCACAGCGCCAGTGCCGCCAGTCCGCCGCCATAGCCCAGTGACCAGCCATAACCGGACAGTCGCCCCAATGCCTCGGGTCTGGCGATCAGAGGCAACCAGGCTGCGATCAGGCCTTCGCCCAGGCCAAAGCCGATGGACGACAGGACGATGAAGCCGATACCCAGGGCGACATCACCCGGGCCCACCCACATCAGTCCGAGCGTGCCCAGTACACAGGCCAGCGTGCTCGCCACCAGATAGGGCTTCTTGCGCCCGCCGGCATCGGCGGCGGCGCCGGCCAGCGGTCCGAGAATCATCACCACCGCCGCGGCAAAGGACACCGCCAGCGTCCAGGCCAGCGTTGCCCAGGGCTGGCCCGCGGCCACGGTGGAAACGAAATAGGCGTTGAACACCGCGGTCGACACCACCGTGGTGTAGCTGGAATTGGCGAAATCGTAGAAAGCCCAGGACCAGAACTCCCGTCGGCGCACACCGGGCAACAGCAGGGGGCGAAGCGACATGGGTGCGGGCATTCCGGTCATCGATGGACAAGCATGCCATGCTGGGCACGAGGGCACGAGGGCACGAGGGCACGAGGGCACGAGGGCACGAGGGCAAGGGGCAAGGGGCAAGGGGCAAGGGGCAAGGGAAAGGCTTCGGGGTTCGGGCTGTTGTAGATCCAGACTTGTCTGGACGCCCTTGGTGACGTGCTGAAAAGCGTCCAGACAAGTCCCGACCCTATCAAGAGCCCGAAATCGGCGTCATTGCGAGCCACCTGTTTCGGCCCGAAACTGCACACCGGTCATGAACCGGGGTCGGAGGTAGCGCGGCTCCGGCGCGCGGCGGATCGGATCGCGCGCCAGGGTTGTTCGCGCCGGCGGCCGCGGTCAGGCCTGCCGGGCGCCGCGCGCTTGCCAGCGCCCCGCACAGCCCGAGTGGCCGGGCGCGCGGACCGGGCCTACTTCATTGCTCCAACGTCGTTCCGGGCAGCCGGGAAGAAAATCCGCACTGGCGTGTCTGATGGCATTGTCTACCGGCCACATGCCGGTTTCTGCTGCGAGGAAAATCCGATGATCCGAATCCTGTTCAAAACCAGTGCCTTGCTCCTGCTGTTGCTGCTCGCCGCGTGCAGTCAGGGCGAGCAGCCAGCGTCAGTCGATGCTGATCCCGACGCCCTGAAACTGCGGATCTACCCGCTCCCGGCTGCGCGCGCCGACGCCATCCGCGATGCACTCGCGACGGTACTGGGAGGAACGGCCGAATTGTCCCTGTTGCCTCCCGACCAGTTACTGGTGCTGGCGCCCCTGCCGGTCCACTCTTCGTTGCTCGTGACACTCGATACCCTGCGCAAATCGGTGCCTCAGCCTGTAGCAGACCCAGGGCCAGTGCGGCTGACGCTCTGGATCGTCGATGTCACCGACAGCACCGGGCTTGATCCACGATTGGCGCCGCTGGCAGCGACGCTGGATGCGATACGTGGATCGCTCGCGGCACCAGGATTTGTGCTGCATGCGCAGTTGTCCCTGCTGGCCAATGCTGGAGACAGGGAGGTGCACTCAGTAGGTGATGCGCATGCCAAGGTTCAAGCGCGGCTGACCGCAAACGACGGCGGCGTGGACGCCTATCTGGTGATCGACAGTGGTGAAATGAACGTCATCACGCAGACTCGCCTCAAGTATGGTGAGGCTGTGGTGCAGGCTCAGGCGACTCCCACCGAGGACGAGCGCACACGCGTGCGCCTGACCATCGTGCGCGCAGATCTCGCCGGCTGAGAGCATTCCGGCAGTCGCCGTGGCCATCTCCGAAGCCGAACTGCTGGCGGCCTTCCGTCGCCTGCAGAAGCCGCTGTACAACGTGCTCTACCGCTGGCTGTGGCAGGCGCAGGATTGCGAGGATCTGATGCAGGACGCTTTTCTGAAAGTCTGGGACCAGCGCCAGGTGTTGCAGGTACAGAATCTGGATGCGCTGATCTACGCCAGCGCCCTGAATCTGGCCAAGAACCGTCTGCGCTGGCGTGCGCTGTGGCGCTTCGGCGAGATTTCACCGGAAACACCCACGGAGGAGGGTGAAAGCCCGGGCTCACAGGCACAGCGTCATCAGCGCGAGCAGGCGTTGAAGCGCGTGCTCGACGGATTCGATCGGGACAGTCGCAATCTGGTGCTGCTCAGTGAATGCGCTGGACTTAGCACCGATGAACTGGTTGCAGTCTTCGATTGGCCGGCGGGCACCGTGGCGTCGCGCAAGCATCGGGTATTGGCGCGCTTGCGAGTTGAGCTCGGCGCGCTTGGCTTCGATGAAAGCAAGCCGATCATCGAGGCAGGATCGCATGCGGGTGAGCGTCAAAAAGGAGCAGGCGCATGAGCGAGTTCGAGTCCTGGCTGCCGGCGCTGGAGCCCTCTGCGGCGAGCTACGCGCGGCTGACCGAGGCCCTGGCCCGCCGCAACCGGCGGCGCACCCGCATGGGCAGGGGTTTGCGGTTGGCCGGACTCTGTGCCGGTCTGGCCTTTGCCTCGGTCATCTCGTTGATGCTGCTGCGGCAGCCTGATCCGACCCGTGAGCAGCAGGCGGCGATTTCCGCCAGCCTGGAACTGGCGTTCGCCGGACCCCACATTGATCTGGTGGTCAGCAACGGCGACGCGATCGCGGTCCCGGTCAATGCCCCCAACGTCCGCTTCTATTGGGTGGCGGTCGCCACCGGCGAGATCGCAAACCACAACAGCAGCAGCCCCAGCCCCAGTCGATAGAGGAAGAAGGGCAACATGCCGATGCTGCGGATCACACTCAGGAAGAAGTGGATGCAGAACCAGCCGGCCACCGCGCTGATCGCCGCGCCCAGCCAGAAACTGCCGACGTCGGTGTCGTTGCCGGCTTTCATCAGCTCCATCACGCCGTGCAGGCCCGCTGCCGCGGTGATCGGCACGGCCAGCAGGAAGGAGAAGCGCGCAGCCGCTTGCCGTTCCAGTCCCAGGAACAGCCCTGCGGTCATGGTGATGCCCGAGCGTGACACGCCGGGAATCAGTGCCAATGCCTGGGCGCAGCCGACCACCAGCGCCTGCCCCACGCTCAACGATCGCTCACCGCGGGTGCTCCGGCCGGCGCGGCTGAAGGCGTACCAAAGCAGGGTGCCGAACACGATCTGGGTGCAACCGATGACCAGATAGGTGCGCAGCGCGGTGGCGCCGGCGTCGCCCAGCGCCAGCGCTGCGAGCCCACCGGGAATGGTCGCCAGCGTCAGTCCCAGCAGCGTGCGCTGCTCGTCGTTCATCGGCGTGCCCGGCCGCCAGCGCCAGGCCGCCGCCGCCAGCGCGATCCAGTCGCGCCGGAAGTACACCAGGACCGCCATCAGGGTGCCCAGATGCAGACCCAGATCGAAAATCAGACCCTGGTAGCCGGAGCCATACCACTCGCCGGCCAGGAACAGATGCGCCGAACTGGAGATCGGCAGGAATTCGGTCAGCGCCTGGATCAGCGCCAGCAGCAACACGGTCAGGAAATCCAAGGGAGCATCCGGTCGGCGTCAAAGTGCCCGCGATGCTCGGTAGCAGCCGCGTGCCGGTCAAGGGCAGCCGGCGGGCGGCTGACCTGGTCGCGTCAATAGTGCGGCGGTGGCGGCTCGGCGCCGGGATCGGCGCTGCCGGCGCTCTTGTCGCTGTCCATCCGTTCGCGTAGCGCCTGCAACTCGGCCCGCAATCGGCTGATGTCCTGATGCGCCAGATGCACCTGATCGTTCAGACTGGCCAGCAGGTCATCCTGAAAGGCGACCCTGATCTCCAGTTCCTGGATGCGTTCGTCCATGGCTGTGATTCCGCAATGACAGGCTGCAGCATAGCTGTTGCTGTCGTGGGTCCGGACTTGTCCGGACGCTCTCCCTGGGAATGCCGAAGAAGCGTCCAGACAAGTCTGGACCTACCAAAGCCGCAGAAGCGTCCAGACAAGTCTGGACCTACCAAAGCGGCAGAGGCGTCCAGACAAGTCTGGACCCACAGACAGCACACAGCCGCTATTCTCTTCCCGAGTCCCGAGTCCCGAGTCCCGAGTCCCGAGTCCCGAGTCCCGAGTCCCGAGTCCCGTGCCCCGTGCCCCGCCATTGACTTCGGTGCTTTCGCCCCAATTTGCCTTCTTCCCCCGCCCCCGGATCTGACCTTGAGTTCGCCCACAGACAGCAAGAACGCTGCACCGATCAGCGATATCGGCGAACTGGTCGCCTACCTGGCCGGCGGTGCGCGTGCGCCGCAGGACTGGCGCATCGGCACCGAGCACGAGAAGTTCGGATTCCGCAATGACGATCTGCGTCCGCCGAGCTACGAGGGTCCGCGCGGTATCGGTGCCCTGCTGGAGGGCATAGCGAGCCGCTTCGACTGGCAACGATCCTTCGATGGCGACAATCTGGTCGCGCTCAAGCGCCCCGATGGCAGTTCGATCACCTTGGAGCCCGCCGGCCAACTGGAGCTGTCCGGAGCCCAGCTCAGCACCATCCATGAAACCTGCTGCGAGGTGGAGGGTCATCTGCGCGAGGTGCGTTCGGTGGCCGATGAGCTGGATCTCGGCTTTCTGGGCATGGGCTTCCAGCCCAAGTGGCGACGTGAGGACATGCCCTGGATGCCCAAGGGCCGCTACAAACTGATGCGCGAATACATGCCCAAGCGCGGCAATCTGGGCCTGGACATGATGACCCGTACCTGCACCGTGCAGGTCAATCTGGATGTGGCTTCCGAGGCCGACATGGTGCGCAAGTTCCGGGTGTCGCTGGCGCTGCAGCCGATCGCCACGGCGCTGTTCGCCGATTCGCCCTTCACCGACGGCAAGCCCAACGGTTTCCAGAGCTTCCGCTCGCAGGTCTGGACCGATACCGATCCCGACCGCACCGGCTTGCTGGATTTCGTCTTCGAGGACGGTTTTGGCTTCGAGCGCTATGTCGACTACATGCTCGACGTGCCCATGTATTTCGTCTACCGCAACGGTCGCTACATCGACGCCACCGGGCAGAGTTTCCGTGATTTCCTGGGCGGACGGCTGCCGGCGCTGGAGGGCGAGCGGCCGGTGATCGACGACTGGGCCGACCATCTGACCACCGCCTTTCCGGAAGTGCGGCTGAAGCGCTATCTGGAAATGCGCGGCGCTGACAGTGGTCCGTGGAACCGCATCTGCGCCTTGCCGGCGCTGTGGGTGGGTCTGCTTTACGACCAGACCGCGCTCGATGCGGCCTGGGATCTGTGCAAGGACTGGACGCTGGAAGAACGCCATCAGCTGCGCGATTCCGTGCCGCGGCTGGGATTGCGCACCACACTGCGCGGTGAGAGTCTGCGGGCCATTGCCGAGCGCGTGCTGGCGATTGCCGCCGAAGGTCTGCGCCGGCGCGCCCGACTCAACAGCAATGGCGTCGACGAGCGCATCTATCTGCAGCCCTTGCTGGAATTCGCAGACGCCGGAATCTCTCCGGCCGACCGCAAACTGGCGCTGTACCATGGTGCCTGGGGCGGATCCATCGATCGCGTCTTCCGCGATTTCGCCTACTGATGCTGCCCCCAGACTTTCCGAGAATCTTCCGGTGAACGAATCCCCAGAATCCGAATCGCTGTCGCCGCTGGCGCAGCTGTTCACCCCGGCCGAGGCCGACGCCCTGTCCGAACTGATGCTGTCCTTTGACGGCGGCATGCTCGATTTTGGTGAGCTGGACGGTTTTCTCAGCGCGCTGGCGGTGGCCCCGCAGCCGCAGACCATCGAGCGCTGGTGGACAGCGCTGGTCGGGCCGGAACCGGAGTGGGAAGCCGAGGACGAGCCGGCCCGGGCGCGGGCGCTGATCGAGCGTTACTACGCCATGGTGCAGGCGCGGGTAGCCGCCTCGCCTTTCGATCTCGGGCCGGAGTCCATGCCTCCGCTGTGGAGCATGACCGACGCGGAAGAGGGCGAGTACGACGACGATGAACTCGACTTCGATGACAACGATCTGGACGACAGCGATCTCGATGACCTCGACAGCGATGAAACCGACGTCGCCGACGAGGATGATGACGAGGCGCTGGCCGATCTCGAAAGCGTGCGTGCGCAGTTGCGCGCCGCGATTGAGACCGAGCCTGATCTGGACGAGTCCATCGAAGCCGACGATGCCGACTTTGATGACGACGAATTCGACGACGATCAGTTCGATGAACTGGCCGAGGAAGATCCTGAATTTCTTGACGACGACATGGACGTCAGTTTCGCTGTCGGCGAAACCTGGCTCAGCGGCTTTCGCTATGCACTGTCGCTGCAGGCCGACGACTGGCGCAAGGTGATCGAAGCCGAGCCGCCGCTGGCCAGCTGGCTGGACGCCCTGTGGCGGGCGGCCGACAGCGTGCAGGGCGAAGGCGGTTCGATCGGCGTGCTGCCGGCCATGGCACCCGAAGCAGCAGCGCCGGAAGACGCGGGATTTCTGGCCCTGGAAGCGGCGCTCCGCCAGAGCAGTGAGCGTCAGGAAGCGCTGCGGCTGGACGAGGATCAGTTGCTGAACCTGTTGCCCCTGATCCTCCATCAGCTCTGGCGGCGTCATCGCGACGGCGCCGAATCGGTGTCGGATGCCTTGCAGGAGGACACCCAACTGGCGCTGCTCAACAGCGAATACCAGTTGCGTGACGAGCTCGAAGAACTGCTCAAGGTCCATGCCGTGCCCGCAGGCGGCATGACCCTGGAGCAACTCGATGGCATGTGGACGGCGCAGCGCGCCGCCGGCCTCGAAGTGTCCCCCTTCGATCATCTGGAACGCATTTGCGGCAAGGACAAGGTCTGGGATTCGGCCGACGAGGCCAGCGAACTCATGCAGGCCCTGCTGGCCTACTGGCAGCAGATCGGCGAGCGCCTGCAGCGCGAGCCGAATCCAGACTATCCGGGTTGTTTCCCGCATATCGAGATGCCCGCCGAATTCGACGAGGCGCATCCGCCGAAAACCGCCATCGGGCGGGATTTCGCGCTGAGCTTTCTGGCCGCCATCGAGGACTTCCCGCGTTCCGCCAAATTGTTGCTGATGGACCCGGAAGCCAAGCACTGGCTGGCGCCCTTCGAGGCAATCGCCGAAGGCAAGAGTCTGGAGAAACGGGGCGCCCGACTGGATTTCGAGGAGCGCATGGGGCTGATCGCCGAGCTGCCCGAGTGCATCGCCGGCCTCGGCAGCTTCTGGAACGCTGCCGGTGGTGTCCGACCGCAGCCCCCAGCAAGGGCCGAATCGCTGCCTGGACGCAACGACCCCTGTCCCTGCGGCAGCGGCAAGAAATACAAGAAATGCCACGGGGCGCCGGAGCGGCTGAACTGAACGGGCGGCCGAAGCTATGGCCGGCCTTTTCGGGCAAGGGCGAACTCACGCGGAGACGCGGAGGGCGCGGAGAAGAGCAGGCGCGCGGGCCTGGATGTGTGAGCGTCCTGGGCCCCTGGCGGTGCGCGTATTCGCGCATCAAACAGAGGGGGCAGGGGCCCAAGCTCGCTGCAAAGTCGGATCGTGCGGCGGGGTCGGTCCCTTGCCCCCTGCCCCTATCATGTGATCCTGAAATCAATGATTTACGATATGTTCGGTGAGCGGTCCTTTCTAGACTTGGCGTCAGCGCCCTTCGTGCACGATCGACTCCGGATTTGCTCCGCGCCCTCCGCGTCTCCGCGTGAACCGACCTGCGGTCCGCGGCGCAGGGTCGTCCTCAGGAGCCCTGCCGCATGACCGAACTGCTGGTGGTCCGCCATGGCCAGGCGGGGCCGACACCCGAGAACTACGACCAGCTCTCGCCGCTGGGGCGCACCCAGGCCGAGCGCCTGGGCCGCTGGCTGCTGGATCACGGCCGCCAGTTCTCGACGCTGGTGGTCGGGCGCATGCGCCGCCAGGGTGAAACCCTGGATGCCATTCGGGCGGTCTACACGAGCGCTGGAATCGCCTTGCCGGAGACGGTCACGCTGACCGGGCTGGATGAGTACCGTTTTGCCGACATGTTGCGGGCTTTCGCTGCGCTGGAACCCGAGCATCCGGATCTGCAGCGTGCCCGCCAGAATCCCGGCGACCGTCGTTTCTGGATAGGCCTGCTGCGGACCACCCTGGCGGCCTGGTCGGCCGGGCGCTTGCCCGGCGCGCCCGAGACCTACGCCGAGTTCCAGGCCCGCGCGCGCGCGGCCCTGGCGGAGATTGAACAGCGTCTGCCCGCCGGACCCGTGCTCGCGGTCAGCTCGGGTGGGGTCATGAGCCAGCTGGCGCAGCAGGTGCTCGGCTTCGATGACGGCACCGCCATCGACATCAATCTGCAGCTGATGAACACCTCGGTGTGCGAATACCGGCTGACCCGATCCGGGCTCAAGCTGGCCAGTCTCAACACCTTGCCGCACTTGAGCGCCGTCGCCGATCGGGCGCTGCTGACGCTGGTCTAGCCAAGAGCCCATCTTCGCCGCAGGCGGAGGGTGCCGCGCAGCGGCTCCCCGGCGCCTCGTGATGGCCTCTGCGCCTGCGCCCATGCCATCTGTCACATGCGCCAACTCAGGCACAGCCCGCAGTCTTCGGCCACTCAGAATCCCAGTTCAGGATGAATCCAATGACCCCCGCGCTCAGAACCGCCTTGTTGCCCTTGCTGCTCGTCAGTGTCCTCGGCGCCTGCTCGAAGCCGCCCGAACAGACCGTGAGTACGGCGCCGGCGGCGCCGCCGGCCGAGCCCGCACGTCAGATCAAGCAATACGATATCGATACCCTGCTCTCCAGCCTGCGTCTGCAGGGCGCCGATTTCTCGCCGGATGCCAGCAAGGTGCTGTTCTCGTCCAATGTCAGCGGCGTCATCAATCTCTACGAGGTGCCGGCTGCGGGTGGTGAGCCGACAGCGGTGACCCAGTCGACCACCGATTCGAACTACTCGATCGGCTACTTCCCCAACGATGCGCGCATCCTCTACACCGCCGATCAGGGTGGCAACGAGCTCAATCACGTCTATGTCCGCGAGCTCGATGGCAGCGTCAAGGATCTGACCCCGGGCGAGAAGTTCAAGGCCCAGTTTGCCGGATTCGCCGACGACGAGCAGAGCTTCTTCATCGCCACCAATGAGCGCGATGAGCGCTATTTCGATCTTTACGAATACGCGGTCGATGGCTACGCCCGCAGCTTGCTGTTCAAGAATGACAGCGGCTTCTTCCCCGGCAACATCAGCCGCGACAAGAAGCGGATCACGCTGATCAAGGCCAACACCACCAGCGATTCCGACATCTATCTGCATGATCTGACCAGCGGCAAGATGCGCAATCTCACCGAGCACGAGGGCATCGAGCAGAACGATTCGATTGCCTTTACGCCGGACGGTCAGCTGCTGATCGGCAGCAACCGCGATGGCGAATTCAGCCGTTTGCTGCGCCTGGACCTGGAAAGCGGCGAGCGCACGGTGGTGTTCGAGACCAACTGGGATGTTGCCGGCGCCGAGTATTCGCCGGATGACCGCTTCCTGCTGGTCTACGTCAACGCCGATGCCCGCACCGAGCTCAAGCTGCTGGATGCGCAGACCTACGCCGAGCAGCCACTGCCCAAGGTGCCGGCCGGCGATATCACCGGCGTCAGCTTCTCGCGTGATGCCAGCAAGCTCGCCTTCTACGTGGCCTCCAGCCGTTATCCCTCCTCGCTGTGGACCGCTGATCTGGGCGGCGAGGCCCGTCAGCTGGTCTCGGCGCTGAACCCTGCGGTCAATGTCGAAGATCTGGTCGAAGGCGAAGTCGTGCGTTTTGACAGCTACGATGGCCTGGAAATCCCGGGAATCCTCTATCTGCCGCACGGCGCGAGTGCCGCTGCCAAGGTGCCGGCGCTGGTCTGGGTGCATGGTGGTCCGGGTGGCCAGTCGCGGCTGAACTACTCGCCGCTGGTGCAGTATCTGGTCAACCACGGCTATGCCGTCTACGCGATCAACAATCGCGGCAGCTCCGGCTACGGCAAGAGCTTCTATGCCGCCGATGACCGCCGTCATGGCGAAGCCGATCTTGATGACGTGGTCGAGAGCAAGAAGATGCTGATCGGCACCGGCAAGATCGACGCCAGCCGCATCGGCATCATCGGCGGCAGCTATGGCGGTTACATGACCCTGGCTGCGCTGAGCTTCCGCCCCGACGCCTTCGCCGTCGGCGTCGACATCTTTGGCGTGGCCAACTGGTTGCGCACGCTGGAGAGCATCCCGGCCTGGTGGGAAGCCCAGCGCGCGGCCCTGTACGCCGAACTCGGCGATCCGGTTGCCGACAAGGAGCGCCTGACCCGCATCAGCCCGCTGTTCCACGCCAGCAACATCAACAAGCCACTGATGGTGCTGCAGGGCGCCAACGACCCGCGCGTGCTGAAAGTGGAATCCGACGAAATCGTCGCCGCGGTCAAGGCCAACAACGTGCCCGTGGAGTATGTGGTCTTCCCCGACGAAGGCCACGGCTTCCGCAAGCGCGAGAACGAGAAGACCGGCTACGAAGCCATCCTCAAGTTCCTGGACACGCACCTGAAGGCCAAGGCCTCACCCTGAGGCCGCGCCTGTCCCCGTAGGAGCGACCTCGCGTCGCGACCGTTGAGTCGCGGCGCTATGGCGAAGACCGGAAACCGCGTCGGGCTGTATGCCAGAAGCGGAACGCAAAGAACGCAGAGATGCGCAGAGAACGCGGAGAGAAGCAGAGCGGTCTTCCATGAGCCTTTCTCCGCGTTCTCTGCGCCCCTCGGCGTTCTCCGCGTTGAGTTCCTTTCCCGCCAGTCAGCGCAAGGGCCTGCTGGTGGCGTATCCCGGCGCCTGCGGTCGCGACACAAGGTCGCTCCTACGAAGATACGGACGCCTGTAGGAGCGACCTCGCGTCGCGACCGCTGTGTCGCGCCGCGGCGGCGAAGGCCGGAAACCGCGTCGGGCTGTATGCCAGAAGCGGAACGCAGAGATGCGCAGAGAACGCCCGTAGGAGCGACCTCGCGTCGCGACCGCTGTGTCGCGCCGCGGCGGCGAAGATCGGAAACCGCGTCGGGCTGTTGGCCAGAAGCCGAACGCGGAGAACGCAGAGATGCGCAGAGAACGCGGAGAGAAGCGGAGCGAATCTGGAAACGCTTTTCTCTGCGTTCTCCGCGACCCTCGGCGTTCTCCGCGTTGAAGCTCTGGCCCGCCCGTCAGCGCAAGGGCCTGCTGGTGGCGTATCCCGGCGCCTGCGGTCGCGACGCAAGGTCGCTCCTACGAAGAGACAGTCGCCTGTAGGAGCGACCTCGCGTCGCGACCGTCGAGTCGCGGCGCCATGGCGAAGACCGGAAACCGCGTCGGGCTGTATGCCAGAAGCGGAACGCAAAGAACGCAGAGATGCGCAGAGAACGCGGAGAGAAGCAGAGCGGTCTTCCATGAGCCTTTCTCCGCGTTCTCTGCGC
>JBFWOF010000081.1:0-19296 GCA_050250665.1 Lysobacterales bacterium
TCTTCCGATCTGGCAGCGCTGGCATTGCTGGCGCCCGCAGTGGCGCGGCGCCTGATGGTGCTGCCGCTGCTGCTGCGCAATGGTGTGCTGGCGCTGGCCGTGGCGGACCCGGCCCGAGCGGGGCTGAACAACCAGCTCGAGTTCGTCACCGGTCAACGGGTGTTGCTGCTGCTGTGTACGCCGGGTCAGGTGGAAGCGGCCATCGGCCGTCACTATGACCGCCTGGAGGATCGCGAACTGATGCAGGCGCTGGGCATCCTGGCAGGGCGTGATCATGAAGGTGCCGACGCCACCCGGGAAATGGAGCGGCTGTCCAGCGAGCAGCCGGTGGTGCGTCTGGTGCACGACCTGATGGAGGCTGCGGCGCGAAAACGCGCCTCGGACATCCACGTGCGCCCCGGCAAGGAGCAGGTGGAGCTGCTCTACCGGATCGATGGGCTGCTGCATGTGGTCCGCACCATGGATCGGGCCCTGCTGCCGGCAGTGGTCAGTCGCATCAAGGTGCTGGGGGGCATGAACATCGCTGAACGTCGATTGCCACAGGATGGGCGTGCCAGTCTGGCCTTCAACGAGCGGGTGATCGATCTGCGGATTTCGATTCTGCCCACGGTGGATGGCGAAAGCGTGGTCATTCGTTTGCTGGATACCGCGCAGTCCCTGCGTGATCTGGACTCGCTCGGCCTGACGCCGGACGACACCGTTCGCTTTCAGGATGCGCTGGCACGCAGCCACGGCATGGTGCTGGTCACCGGCCCGACCGGTTCGGGCAAGAGCACCACCTTGTACGCGGCCATCAACCACGTGCGCAGCGAATCGATCAATATCGTGACCGTAGAGAATCCGGTCGAATACCACATCGCCGGCATCATGCAGATTCAGGTCAACCAGAACATCGGTTTCACCTTCGCCCGCTGTCTGCGCAACATCCTCAGGCATGACCCGGACGTGGTGATGGTCGGCGAAATTCGAGATGCCGAGACCGCCACCATCGCCACCGAGGCAGCCCTGACCGGTCATCTGTTGCTGTCTACGCTGCACACCAACAGCGCCGCCACCGCCGTTACCCGACTGCTTGATCTGGGTGTGGAGGCCTTTCTGCTCAGATCAACGCTGCTGTGCGTGCTGGCGCAGCGCCTGGCGCGACGCAACTGTCCGCATTGTCTGGTGGCCGACAGTCATGATCCGCACATGGCAGAGGTGCTGGGTGCGCAGGCAGACGAGAGTTTCTATCGCGGCCAGGGCTGCTCGCAATGCGAGGGTACCGGCATTTCCGGGCGTGTGGCGGTGTATGAACTGATGACCGTCGATGCCGGCCTGCGGCGCCTGATCGAGCCGCATGCCGATGCCGATGCCATCCATCGCCACGCTCTGGAGCAGGGCATGGCGACCATTAGCCAGCATGCCCTGAGTCTGGCCCGCAACGGTACCATTACCCTGGCCGAAGCCTTTCGGATCCACGTCGATTGAGGTGCGTCATGGCGTTTACCTTCTCTCCCGAACAGCGCGACACGGTTTTCCAGGCCCTCGGGCGCAGTGACAGTGCCGCCTGGCATCTGACTGAAGACGTTGAAGCGGCCCTGTCTGCCTACGGTAGTGGCGCGGCCGGCGCCGCAGGTGCTTTGCTCGCCGATGAGCTGAAACGCCTGCTGGCGACGGTTGCCGACTTGCGGGCGGCCCTGTACCCGCTCCCGGACAAGCTGCATCAGTCGGGCCTGGTGGGCGATCTGGATGGCGAGCGCCTCGCCGCCGTCGGTCGAGATGCCCAGCGTATCGGCGAAGCGCTGGATCGTTTCAGCCTTGAGCTGACCGATCTGCGTGCACTGATCGCGCTTGCCTATCAGGGCGGCAGTTCACCGGCCGAGCGTTTCCTGCATGCGCTGGGACAGGCCTATAGAAACCGCATGAATATCCGACCCACGGCTGCCGCCGACGGTCAGTTCATGCGTTTCCACAAGGCAGTGACCGATCTGGTCCGGCGCCGGCACAGTGATCTGGACGAGCTCTGCAACACGCTGGATGAGGATCGATTGAACCAGATCCTGGGATCATAGCCAGCCCTTCTGCCGGGCCAGTCGGTAGGCCTCGATGCGATTGCTGACGCCGAGCTTGCCGATGGCCTCTGACAGATAGTTGCGCACGGTGCCGTGTGAAAGATGCAGTTGCTGGGCGATGTCGCTGGCGCTGGTGCCTTCGCCGGCCAGGCGCAACACCAGGCGCTCGCGATCGGTCAGCGGATCGTCGTCGTTCCAGGCCTGCAGGGCCAGTTCCGGATCCACCGCGCGGCCGCCGCGATGAACGCTGCGGATGGCATCGGCCAGCCTCGACGCCGGCGCGTCCTTCAGCAGATAGCCGCGCACGCCGGCATCCAGAGCCCGACGCAGATAGCCGGGGCGGGCAAAGGTAGTCAGGATCACGACCTTGATCGGCAGTTCCTTGTCGCGTATCTGCTGCGCCAGATCAAGCCCGGTCAGATGCGGCATCTCGATGTCTGCCACCAGTACATCTGGTTGCAGATCAATCAGCTGTGACAGTGCCTCGCGGCCATCGCCAGCCTCGCCGACGATGTCGATGTCGCCCTCCAGGCGCAGCAGTGCGGCAATGGCACCGCGCACCAGGGTCTGATCCTCGGCCAGCACGACCTTGATCATGGGTCTGCGACCCTCGAGTTGAACATCGTTGGATGAAAGAGATTCAACATGCTTCCCGATCGGTGTCGATTGGCCCGAAGTATGGCTCAGTGGCGGGCTCGGAGCGGCTCTGAGGAAGGACGCGCGCCTGCGCGGCCGCTCTTGATCTTAGGGCCAGGTGAGAGCGGTGCCGCGGCGCGGCGCTTCGATCTTGTGGTCCAGAATGACAAAACATGGTCGATTGTGCCAATTCGCAGGGAGAAACTACCAGCCACATCCCGTCAAATCGGCCCGGCAACTGGCCCGGTTCTTGCGAGATACCTGATAAAGGCGTGTTTCGCCGGATACAGAAACGGAGGAAGTCGATGAGCAACGGTCAAGGGTCTGCCGGTAACGTGATTGCCGCTCTGGCCAGTTTCTTTGTTCCTGGACTGGGACAGCTGTTGCAGGGACGCTTTCTGATTGCCGTCGTGCAGTTCGTGCTGGCCGCTGTACTGTGGTTGATCTTGCTGGGCTGGGTCATCCACCTGTGGTCGATACTGGATGCCGCACTGTTCGACCCGCCGCGTCGCTATTACGCCTGAAGGCGGCGGCACGAGGGCGAGGGCACGCAAGAGCAACTTTGTCATCGCCCTGGACGTAGGTCACGTTGGCCGCGAAGCGGGCTACGTGACGGCACGACCGCCCTTGCGCCCGGATGCCATTGGCCCGCTCAGGTCCTGGCGCCATCCCGCAACAGTCGGCGGGCCGCGTCGATGGCGTCGTGGGTGCCGGTCAGGATCAGCACGTCGCCAAGGATCAGTCGCTGGCTGCCATCGGGCGTCAGTACCGCATCCTCGCCACGACGGATGGCCAGTACCGTTGCCGCAGTCACGGCGCGCAGATTGATCTCTGCCAGCGAGCGGCCGATCCAGGGGTTGCCATCGTCCAGTGCATAGGGCGCCAGATCCCCGAGTCCGGGCAGCACCTGCTCCATCTGATCCAGCGCTTCCGCCTGTTCGTCGGCGGTGGCGCCAGGTACCGCGACGGCCGCCACCAGCGCCTGGGCGCCGGCGCGGACATGCCCCTGCAGTTGCGTGGCGCTGCGCCAGAAGGCGTAACCGGCCACCAGGAACAGCAGCAGTAGCGGCACTGTGCCTTTCAATCCAGGCAGGAAGGGCTGGACCAGCGCCAGGCAGGGCAGGGCTACCAGCACCATCAAACCCAGTTGCAAGGCCACGACGAAGGCCCGCCGGGGCGCGTTGGCGAAATCGACGTGACCTTCGGCGGCCGCCGGCAGCGCCGCGAGCGCCAGGGCACGGCCGAGCGCGCGGATCAGCCGGAACAGGCCGAGCACCATCGGCACGGCGAGGATCAGAAAGCCGGCTGCCACCACCCAGCGGGCGAAATCGGCAATAGCCGGGATCTTGCGCTGGAGGAAGGCGGCCACTTCATCGCCACCGACACTGGCGGCGATCAGCACCGCAACCAGCAAGGCAGCATCGAGCACGATCAGTCGGATCAGGCGACCCACCCGGGTACCCAGCGTTCCGCGCTTGCGCGCAGCACCCAGTTGTTCGATCCAGCTGCCGTAGAGCGACACAAAGGTCTGCAGCGCCCGCGGCAGGCGGGCATCGATCCACTCGCCGAACTGTCCGGAATACTTGACTGCGATCGGGGTCATCAGCGTGGTCACGCAGGACACGCCGACGGCGATCGGATAGAGCGAGGAATCGACCGCCCCCAGGCTGACGCCGAGCCCGGCAATGATGAAGGAGAACTCGCCGATCTGGCCCATCGCCAGGCCGGCCTGTGAGGAAAAGCGCACCGCGCTGCCGGTGGCAAAGAAGCCCACCGCCACGCCGATAAACTTGCCGAAAACCACCAGCGCCGCAAACAGGGCGATCCAGCCTGCCTGGGCGACGATCTGGGCTGGATCGATGGAGAGCCCGACGGACACGAAGAACACCGCCGTGAACATGTCTCGCAACGGTCGAATCTGCGCGGCAATGCGCTTGCCCTCGCCGGATTCGGCCACCAGACAGCCGGCCAGAAAGGCGCCCAGGGCGACCGAATATTCATAGCGCTGTGCCGCCAGAGCGGCGGCAAAACAGACGCCCACCGAGGTGACCAGCGTGGTTTCCGGGCGTCTTAGTGAGACCACAAAGCGGATCAGGCGCGGCACCGTGACCAGCCCCACCAGCATCAGGATGGACAGGAAGATGCCGAGGCGCCCGGCGGCCGTTGCCAGACCTGCAAAATCGAAACTGCGGGTGGTCGCCAGTGTGGTCAGCAGCGCGATCAGCAGGATCGCGACGATATCCTCCATGACCAGCGCGCCGAAGACCTGCTCACGCAGGCGGGTGCTGACTTTCTGCTCCTCGAAAGTCCGGGCGATGATGGTCGTGGACGAGATCGACAGCATCGCCGCCAGAAAGGCGCACTCGATCGGTGTGAATCCTGCCAGCCGCCCGGCCAGATAGCCCAGGAACAGCATCAGGCCCATTTCCACCAACACCACGGCGAAGCCGCGCGGACCCACTTCCCCCAGTTTGCGCAGTGACAGCTCCATGCCGATGTAGAACATCAGCAGGATCACGCCCAGTTCCGACAGCGTCACGATGACATCGGGATCGGCCACCAGCAGCGGCGGCGCATGCGGGCCGATCATCACGCCGGCCAGCAGATAGCCGAATACGACGGGCAGGCGGACACGCTGACACAACACCGTGGTTGCAGCGGCCACACACAGCACCACCGCAAGACTTTCCAGAAAGTGGGAATCTCCATGCATGCCCCATAGTAGCCTGCCCGGCTGGACTCATTGCAAGTCACCCGGCTTTGGCCCGGAGTGGTGCACGGTCTGGCAGCCACGGAGCTCTGTGGAGGGCCGCGCGCCTGCGCGGCCGCTGTTGATCTTCAAGCCAGGCGAAGCGGCGCCGGTAGGAGCGCCCTTGCGGCGCGACCACTGCCGCGGGCGTGCGATCGGCCAGTCGCGACGCGAGGTCGCTCCTACTGGCCAGCTTGGGGATCAGGGCCCATGGGCAGTTTCGTGGCCGATACAGGTGTCTTCCATAAACCCATAGCGTAAGTTCTTGATGCGTCATTGCGAGGAGCGCAGCGACGAAGCAATCCAGGGTATCGCCGCACGCCCCTGGATTGTTTCCCCGGATCAGGTCCCGGGTCGCAATGACGCCGGGGGCATGGCCCGTGCGCAGTGTCGATCCGACACCGGCGGCTTGGAGTGAACAAAAGATCACAGCTGAATCCGGGCTTGCCTGAAGCCGTGATGCCCCGGAAGTGCAGGCGACATTGGACTCCATATGTCTG
The DNA here is from genome assembly GCA_050250665.1 of Lysobacterales bacterium. GTDB lineage: Bacteria > Pseudomonadota > Gammaproteobacteria > Xanthomonadales > SZUA-5 > JADKFD01. The sequence goes on from JBFWOF010000081.1 coordinate 5,937, forward strand.
AATTTCAAACACTTTCGACATTGGCGTTGACGCCTGTGACGATCGTTGCTGGCCGCGCCTGGCCCGGATTGCGCCCTCGGTGCCAGCGCTGACCCTTGCCGTGGCGGTACGCAAGCGGCAACACTTCAGCTTCTGCGCGTACCCGCGACCGTGACCCCAAACATGATCGAAACCCGTCCCGCCGCGCTGACCAACCGTTTGCCCCGCGAGATCATTTCGGTACTGTCCCGTTGGCAGGCCGTACGCAAGGGCTCCTGGTCCAGGGCTGCGGTTGCTGAAGTCCAGAATGGCTTGCTCAGCGGCGTGCATCTGGCCGGTAACAGCGGGCGTGAGCCCCTGGCCCGGGCCCTCGGCGATCTGGCCCAGTACCTCGGATTTCTGGTCGAGGCCGATCTGGCGGCGCCCAATCCCAATCAATGGCATCGACTGGCGCAGCTGGAAGAGGCGACCCTGTCGCTGCTGCGGGCCGAGCGCGCCGCCACCACCACGGTGGATCCACGCAAACGCATTCTGGTGCTGGCACCGCGTACGCGGATGACGGCAGCCTTGCTGGAGCGCCTGAACACCAAGGAATACCGTCCGGAACACCATCTCGCGGCGGATCAGCTGCTGGCGCGCATCGATCCGATCGGACTTGCCGCGGTTGTCATCGATCAGGATTTTCTGGGCGATCTCGGCGCTGTCGCCGACAAGCTCGAGCGCGTGCGCAGCGCCGAGGCCCTCGGTGCCACCATCATCTTCATCAATCGCGGCCGCGATCTGGCCGCACGCTCTGCGGCGCTGTCCGGGGGCGCCGATGCGTCCCTGGAAGGCGAGGATCTGGAGCTCCTCAGTGCCCGCGTGTTCGAGTTGGTGGACGTACGCGATCGGCAGGAGCACCTGCGCATTCTGGTGGTCGAAGACGATCGCTCGCAAGCGATGTACTGCGAGGCGATATTGCGCAAGCAGGGCATCGACGTGCGCGTGGCCAGCGATTCGCGCAAGGCGCTGGAAGATGTGATCAGTTTTGCGCCGGACCTGATGCTGGTGGATCTGCACATGCCGGAAATCGACGGCATGCAGTTGACCACCCTGATCCGGGACAACCCCGATCTGGCCATGCTGCCGATCGTCTTCCTGACCGGCGAACAGGATGAAGGTCGACGCTACGAAGCGCTGCGGGCCGGCGGCGACGACTATCTGCTGAAGCCGGTGCGGCCGCGCCATCTGGTGACTGCCGTGGTCACCCGGGCGCGACGCGCGCGGGCACTGAGACAGCAGTTCAGCAAGCGCGCTACCCGGCGTGAATCACGTTTGATCCACACCGGAGAACTGATCGGCACGCTGCGTCGTCTGGGTGAGGACCGGCCCTGCAATCTGGCCTTGCTGCTGGTGGCCGCCGACGCCGGGCGGCTGTGCGCTGCGGGTACCCATGCGGCGGCCGAGCGTGAGTTGCAGTATCGGATCGGCAACCAGTTGCAGGCGGATCTCGCCGAAGACGAGTGCATGTCCACCTGGCAGGGCGCGGCCTATCTGCTGCTGGTGGAGCGTGCCCCAGAGGCCAGTCTGCTGGAACGGGCAGAACTGATACGGAGGTTCATCTCCAGGGAGGTCGAAGCCGCCGGCGGTGGCGGCGTCAGCGTCAGCGTGCTGCCACTGCCGCCGGAATCGCTGCCGTCCGCCGAGACTCTGATCGATCTGGCCGAACGCACGCTGGCCGTGACCCGCCACGCCGGCGGCAAGCGGGTCAAGCTGGTGCTGGCAGAAGCACAGAGCGATCTGCCGCCCGATCTGTCCTTGGCCATCCAGAAATCGCTGGCGCTGGAACCGTCGCCGCTCAGTTGCAGTGCCCTGTTCCAGCCTATTGTTCCACTGCACGGCACCGCCCGGCCGCAATACCATCTGCATCTGGGCCTCAAGGTCGATCTCGGCGGCGAGCGGATCATCACCCGACGCCAATGGAGTTCGCTGGCTCGGCAGAGCCAGCGCAGTCTGGCGCTGGATCTTTACGCGATCCGCTTCGCGCTGGATCAGGACCGCAGCATGCGGAGGCGGATCAAGGGCTTGCGCATCGTCGTCGCCATCAATGCCGGGAACCTGGTCGACCCGGCCTTCATGTCGGCCCTGGAGCGCGAGCTGCGGACGCGTGAGTTCAGCGATTCCGGTCTGGTGCTCAGCATCGACCAGAACGAGGCGCTGATGCTCGGGCCGCGTGCGCAGAGCGCCCGCCAGGCCTTGCGCGACATGCAGGTCGGCTTCTGCCTGGGGCGGGTTGCCACCGACGGCAAGAGCAGCGACATCCTGCAGGAATTGGCGCCGGAGCTGATTGCCGTCGACGCCGTCTCCCTGAGATCCAGCAACCAGATTCCGCCCATCCTCGGACTGGCCCGCGACTGCGGCGCCGAAGTCGTCGCCCATTTCATCCCCGACGCCCAAACCCTGGCACGCCTGTTCGCCCTTGGCGTCGACTTCGGCATGGGCAGCTTCATCGGCGCCCCCACGCCGCAACTGGAGTACGATTTCGGCGACTTCGGCTGAGCTCTGTCCTTGGCGGATTCGATAGTCGATCTCGAGCCCCGGTAGGGCGGATCCACCGCAGGTGAATCCGCCACCAGTTCCGCCGAGTGCCCCAATCAAAGCCAAGCCATAGGTTGGCGCTGAGCGCAGCGAAGCCCAACGTGGGAAATCCCGAGACGGCGGTGTTGGGGTGCCCAAAGCCCGCCCATGCGGGCTGAGACATTTGCAGCCCGGCAATCTCCTTGCCTGTCGAACCCGCCCAGTTTGGCGCTGCCGTGCCGCACTCAGAGGGCAGACGGCCTTCCAGCTGCCGGCGCCCGTGCGCGGCGGCCGCCCAGGCCAGGCGAGTTCATCTCGATCAGGGCAATGCCAACAAGGGGGTTGTGATGAAACAGGTGCAGATGGTGGCGGCCGTGGCCGCCTTGATGTTGCTTTTCGGGCGCGATGCCGTGGCAGCCGATCGCTGGGCGGTGATTCAGGTGACCAAACCCAACGCGGCCAAGGTGATTGATGGCTACAAGCAGATCAACCTGACGGTATCAGACGATTCCGTGATCGCACGCTTCGGCAGGAAGGTGAAGTGGTACCAGTTACAGTACACCAACCCCGAGGGCGGCAATGATTGCCCCGATCCCGGACGTTCCTACTACGTCACGGCCGATCGCAAGTCCATAGAACTCGGGGTGCACCCCTTCAACTACTGTACCTGGGAAGTACACATCGAGTGGAAGGATTGAGGCAGGCAAGACCCAAGGGCATCCGCGCCACGGTCGGCGCGGATGTCGGTGTCACGCGGCAGGAGGGCGGACACCGTGCACCGAACCCGGAGTTTCGCTCGCCACGACTGTACCAACCCCGCAACCTGCTGATGGTCGTCAAACGCTGCGGGCTAGACAGACGCGACGCTACCGATTCCTCCGCTTGGGCGAGCGCCACCCAGACGACAACGCCCGACTACGTTGTCTCACCTTCGTCGGCATAATCACCGGCACAGGGAGCCTCAGCCCGGCCAACCGTGCCGCCTTCGTACGCTGGCGCTCCCAAGACGATTGCATTGCCATCTTCACGATGTAGTTCAAGGCGCGTCGGGGGACGGGCGGTCCCACGAAGGGCGGAATTGCCGGTTCCGGCTGAGACAAAGCTCGCGTTGACGACATCTCTTCTCGTTGGTGTAGCGCGTCGTGACCGATGCAGCAATCATGCGATTGGTCCTGCTTGCAACCGCTGCGCCGCCAGCGCAGATTCCAACCTGGCCATGCGGCAGGTGGACTTGGATTCATACGGCATGACCGCGTCTTCAGAATCCCATACACAGGGCAACCATGGCACTGCATCCCAACTTTCCAGCTTCGCCCTATGTGGTGCCGGATCCCTCGCATCGCTGGTTCCCGGCAGCCGAAGACCTACGGAACACTGCATACGAAAAGCTGCTGCCGCCGTTGGTCGCCAAGATTCGTCTGGAAGTCCACGAGTGGCGCACCGCGGGTTATCCGGGCACTTCGAGCACATCCCGCTCGCTGCTGCATTGGTGGTTCCTGCAACCGCACTTGCTGGAGCAGGCCGACGCCTCGCTGACGTCCTTTGAGTACTACTACTCGCAGCGCGAAGCTGTCGAGACGGTCATCTGGCTATACGACGTGCGCGGTGTTCGCGACAAATTCGACCTGATTCGTTTCGACGCATCAGGTGCAGTGTCATCCGGCATGTTTGACGAGAGCTGGCCACGCTTCGTGACCAAGATGGCGACCGGCGCAGGCAAGACCAAAGTGCTGTCGCTGCTGATCGCCTGGAGTTACTTCCACAAGCTCTATGAGTCCAACTCCACGCTATCACGCAATGTTCTGCTGATCGCGCCGAACATCATCGTGCTCGATCGGTTAAGGGCTGACTTCGATGGACTGAAGATATTCTTCAACGATCCCGTGCTTCCCGACAACGGCTTCGACGGGCAGAACTGGCGCGATGATTTTCAGATGACGTTGCATATCCAGGACGACGTGCGCATGGTGCGGCCCACCGGCAATCTGTTCCTGACCAATATTCACCGCATCTATCTGGGCGACGTGGTCGATCCGTCTCTCGAAGACGACGATTTGCACGACTACTTTCTTGCACCCTTCGGTGACAAGCCAGTTGGCAAGACCACTGACAGCAAGGTCGATCTGGGTGAGCTGGTGCGCGAGATCGACGAGCTCGCGGTGTTCAACGACGAAGCGCACCACGTGCATGATCCACGCATGGCCTGGTTCAAGAGCATTCAGGACATCCATCACCGCATGTTGCAGAAGGACTGCAAACTGTCGCTGCAGATCGATGTCACAGCCACGCCCAAGCACGACAACGGCGCCATTTTCGTGCAGACCGTGTCTGACTACCCGCTGGTAGAGGCGATCCATCAGAACGTGGTCAAGCATCCCGTGCTTCCCGATGCCGCCAGTTGCGCGCGGCTGCAGGAGCACAAGAGCGCCATCTTCAGCGAGCGCTACGCCGACTTCTTGCAGTTGGGCATTGAGGAATGGCGCAAGAGCTACGCGGAACACGAGGCGCTCGGCAAGAAAGCCGTGCTCTTCGTGATGGTTGATGACACCCGCAATTGCGACGAGGTGGGAACCTGCCTTGAGCGCATCTGCCCTGAACTGCAGGGCGCGGTACTGGTGATCCACACCAAGACCAATGGCGAAATCTCCGAGGCCGCCTCCGGCAAGAGCAAGGAAGAACTGGAGGTCTTGCGCAAGGCGTCAAATGAAATCGACAGTTCGGCCAGCCCCTACAAGGCCATCGTGTCCGTACTGATGCTCAAGGAAGGCTGGGACGTGCGCAACGTCACCGTCATCGTCGGCCTGCGAGCCTACAGCTCGAAGAGCAACATCCTGCCCGAACAGACTCTGGGGCGCGGCTTGCGTCGTATGTATTTTGGCAGCGACACGCCCGAGCACGTCTCGGTGATGGGCACGCCGGCCTTCATGGAGTTCGTGGAAACCATCAAGACCGAAGGCATCGAACTTGAACGCGTGCCGATGGGCAAAGGTAGCGGGCGCAAGGATTCTCTGGTCATCGAGGTGGACGCCCCCAGCGAAGACAAGGATATCGATGCACTCGACATCCAGATCCCGAGGCTCGCGCGCCGTTTCAACCGCGAATTCCGCGATCTTGCCGATCTGGATCCCCCCGGTTTCAACAACCAGCAACTGCCGCTGAAGGCCTTTTCGCCCGAGGAAACGCGCGAAATCGTGTTCAAGACCATGCTCGATGAGGCCATCCATCGCACCATCGCACTGGATGGCGCCGGCCCCGCCGACTATCGCTCGGTCGTTGGCTTCTTCGCGCGGCAACTGTTGAAGGAACTGCGTCTGGTCGGTGGTTACGACTTGCTCTATCCCAAGGTCAAGAGCTTCATCACCGCAAACCTGTTTGTCGAGTCTCCGGTCAACCTTGAAGATCCCGTGGTGCTGCGCAACCTCTCCGAGGCGGATGCCAGCAAGATCATCTTCGACAGCTTCAAGTCGGCCATCAACGCGCTCACCATCCAGGACGCCGGCAGTTCGCGCATCGAAGACTACATCCGCCTGCGCGATACCCGGCCGTTCCGCACCGAACATCGCGACTACCTGCAGGCAAAGAAATCGGTTTTCAGCAAGATTGTCGGCGAAGCCAACGCGGGCGGCTTTGAGCTCAAGTTCGCACGCTTTCTCGATGAGGCAGCGGACGTCGTCAGCTTCGCCAAGAACTACCTGGCCGTGGGCTTCAAGATCGACTACGTGCGCGCCAACGGTGATCTGTCCAACTATGTACCGGATTTCGTCGTCAAATCGGGCGATGGCACGGTCTGGATCATTGAAACCAAGGGCGCTGTGGAGATCGAACTGCCTCAGAAAATGAATCGTCTGCGGCAGTGGTGTATCGATGCCAGCGCCGCCAGTCAGAAACAGGGCGGGCCCCGCTATCGCTTTGTCTATGTGGATCAGGCGGGCTACGAGCGCAATCCTCCGCGCACGCTGGCGGCACTGGTGCAGGGCTTCACGGACTACCAAAGTGCGGCGGCATGAAGACTGGCATTGCAAAGCGTTGTCCAATGGACAACAATCGTTGTCCATATGAACGCATACGGCCAGCGCGCTTCCCCGACCACACCCGCAGCGCTGTTGTTCGCGGCCTATCACTTGCGCTTGCTCGCCGTGTTGCTGATGCGCCCTGATCAGTCCTTCCATCTGCGCGAGTTGGAGCGTCTGGCCGGAGTCAGTGCTGGCACCGCCCACCGCGAGCTCAAACGCATGGAAACCGCCGGTCTGGTGCATTCGCGCCGCATCGGCAACCAGGTGCATTACCAGGCGCAGCGCGACTGTCCGATCTTTGCTGAGTTGCAGTCTATCCTGCGCAAGTCAGTGGGATTGGCCGATGTGCTGCGCGAGGCCCTGGCACCCTTGGCCGAGCAGATCGAGTTGGCCTTTGTCTTCGGCTCGGTGGCCAAGGGTGAGGAAGGTCCCGGCAGCGATATCGACTTGCTGATCGTCGGCGAGGTCAGCTTTGCGGATGTGGTCGGCGCGCTCTTTCCCTGCCACGAGCGACTGGGCCGGGAAGTCAATCCGCTGGTCATGCGCCGGCAGGAATTCGAACAACGGCGTCAGGATGAGGGTTTTGTTGCGCGCGTGCTTCGCGATCCAATCCTGCCGCTGATCGGAGCCATCGATGACGCTTGAAAACCTCGCGCGCATCGGTCGTCTCAAGGCGCACGCCCCAGTACGCGGCGATATCGACAAATTGTTGAATGCGGCCGCGCGCAATCTGCGCGATGCCGCCAATAGCGACAACTCCAACGCCAATCGCTACACCTGCGCCTACACCGCGATCATGCAGTGCGCCCAGGCCGCCCTGTTCGCCAACGGCTTTCGGACCAGCACCAGCGAAAGCGGCCATCACATGACCATGGTGCAGTCGCTGGTACACAGCATAGGCTTGCAGCCGCAGCGCATGCAGGTGCTCGACGCCTTGCGCCGCAAACGCAATGTGATCGATTACATCGGTGACGAACCGGAGGCAGCCGAGGTTGAGCAGGCCATTGTCGCAGCGATAGAGCTGCTTTCCGACGTGCGCGCCTGGCTGGCCGGCCGGCATCCAGAGCTGACATGATCATCAAACCGCCAGTTGGTTCGCCTGGGAGCCCGTGCGCGGTTTCCCACGCCGGCGGTAGCGCGGCTCCGGCGCGCGCCATCTTCGTGCATGCGAATAGTCCGTTCGCGCCGGCGGCCGCGAGCCCCATTCAGAGCGCCGGGCGCCTCGCGTATGGGTTCGTGCGCTTCGCGCCAGGCACGCAGACGCGAGGACCCGGCCTACCTGTCTCGCATAGCGTCGCTGTATTTCTGAACGAACGGTTCGGAGTTTCCGAAGACTTCGTTCATCGCACTCCATGCAGCCACGCCTGCGACATTGCGCACCCAATCACGACCTACTGAACCGACCTGAAGCCATGTCCAAAGCGCCCGCCTACGAGCTCACCGACGCCGAAAAGCGCGACCTGACGCAATTGATCCAGGCCGGCAAGCCCTTGCCCGACAAGTACCGCTTCATCCTGTTCGAGGACAAGCGCGAGGTGGAACTGGTGTGGAACGGCAAGACCGCCGATGTCTGCACCACGGTGCTGCCCTTCCAGACGCTGGAGCACATCGACGAGCCGCGCAAGGAGACCAAACACCAGGGCGAGCTGTTCGACGGCCGCGGTCGCCAGCTGCAGGGCTGGACCAACAAGCTGATCTGGGGCGACAACAAGCTGATCCTGTCCTCGCTGAAATCCGGCGCGCTGCGCAAGCAGATCGAAGAAGCCGGCGGCCTCAAGCTGATCTACATCGATCCACCCTTCGATGTCGGCGCCGATTTTTCGATGGATATCGAGATCGGTGGCGAGACCTTCCACAAGGAAGCGAATCTGCTGGAGCAGATTGCCTATCGGGATACCTGGGGGCGCGGGGCGGATTCGTTTATTGCGATGATTTACGAGCGCCTGATACTGATGCGCGATCTAATGCACACCGACGGAACGATGTACATTCACTGTGACCCTCGAGTAAATTCCTATATTAGGGCTGCATGCGATGAAGTTTTTGGTCGTGATCGATTCATCAACGAGATTGTCTGGAAGCGATCCGATTCACACAATGATGTTGGTCAAGGCGCCGAGTTTTGCGGGAAGATTCACGACCTGATCTACATCTACTCCAAGTCTGACGGTTACACCTGGAATCAGACATTTAGCCCGCTTCCTGCAGCCACCGTTGATAAATGGTACCGGCACATCGAAGAAGGGAGTGGGCGCCGATTCAACAAGGCTGATCTGACAGCGCGAAAGGCTGGCGGAGATACAAAGTACGACTGGAAGGGCGCAAAGCCACCCCCGGGACGATATTGGGCGTATTCGTACGAAAAAATGCAACAGATGGACGCGACCGGAAAAATTGTCTATTCAGCGTCCGGAATGCCTTACATGAAGCGATACCTCGACGAAAGCAAGGGTGTACCGCTCCAAGACCTTTGGGACGATATCCAGATGCTTCGCGGCATCAGTGGCGGCGAGCGCATAGGATATCCAACACAAAAGCCCGAGGCGCTCTTGGAACGAATAATTAGAACCAGTAGCAACGCAGGAGACTTGGTAGCAGATTTCTTTATTGGCTCAGGGACTGCCGCAGCCGTCGCTGAAAAATTGGGCCGCAAATGGATCGCCACTGACCTCGGCAAGTTCGGCATCCACACCACACGCAAGCGACTGATCGGCGTGCAGCGCGAACTGAAAGCTGCGGACAAGCCTTTTCGTGCCTTCGAGGTGCTCAATCTCGGCCGTTACGAGCGCCAGGCCTATCTGAATGTTGGCGCGCGGCTGAGCGCCGGGCAGCGTGAACAGGCCTTGGCGCAGAAGGAGCGCGAATTCCGCGAACTGATCCTGCGCGCTTACAAGGCGGAGGCGCTGGCCAATGACGCCTTCTTCCACGGCAAATCCGGCGCGCGGCTGGTGGTGATCGGGCCCATCAATCTGCCAGTAGGCCGCTTGTTCGTCGAAGAAGTCATCACCGAGTGCCGCAAACGCGGCGCTACCCGCGTCGACGTGCTCGCTTTCGAGTTCGAAATGGGCCTGTTTCCCGCCGTATTGGAGGAAGCCAAGGGCAAGGGCATCGATCTCACGCCCAAGTACATCCCCGCCGAAGTCTTCGACAAGCGCGCGGTCGACAAGGGCCAGGTGGTGTTTCACGACATCAGCTTCGTCGAAGCCACACCGCGCTACGACAAAAAGAACAAGTACGCGGTACAGATCGAACTCACCGACTTCTCCGTCTACTACAACCAGGGTGCCGCCGACGCCGCCATCGCCGCGATCAAGGACGGCAAGAGCGCCGTGATCTGCGAGCAAGGCCAGCTGGTCAAGATCAGCAAGAGCAAGGACGGCATCGTCAGCCGCAGCCGCCTCACCCGCCACTGGACCGACTGGGTCGACTACTGGGCGGTGGACTTCGACTACATGAGCCGCAAGGAAATCATCAAGGTCCCAGTCGCCGCCGGCATCGGCGGTGTGCTCCCCGGTTTCGAACACGGCCAGATGGACATGCCGCTCGACTTCGAGGAGCGCTGGACCGGCGGCTACATCTTCGAAAACGAATGGCAGAGCTTCCGCACCCGCAAGAATCGCGATCTTGACCTCATCACCGCCGCCCACACCTACGATCGCCCGGGCCGATACACCGTGGCTGTGAAGGTCATCGACATCTTCGGGAACGACACCATGACCCTGGTGCCGGTGGTGGTTGGACAATAGGAGCCAATGTAATGCCCCTGCTGGATCCTGAAATACGGCTCGCCATGGAAGAACTTCGCGCCGAAAGGCGGCGGAGTGCGAGGGCAGAGCAGCAAGAGTGGAAGCGTATCGACGAACAGAATGCCAAGGAAGTAGCCGACGCCCTGGAGATAAGACAGGCGAAACGAGACGCTCGCCCTCCCGACTACACACCATTAACATCGGCGTCTGAGTTTCGCCCCAAGTTTGAGCGAGGAGAGCGCTATTTCATCGGCAGTCAACTAGTAGGCCTAGAGCTGAGTGATATTGACCTATCCTTTACCAATCTGTCTCAGACAGATTTGTCTGGCGCGAAGCTCAGGAATGTCGTCGTCAACCAGAGCGACCTGACTGACGCGAATCTGTCGGGCGCGGAACTTTCGAATGTGAAGTTCAAAGGGGGGAAACTCGCACGCCTCAACTTGGCTGCATCATTGCTGGAGCGTTGCGATTTTTATGCCAGCGAGGGATTGGCTATCACTTTCAACAAGGCACGAATCACCGATTGCAACTTCATTCGCGTTAACTTGAAGCAAACTACCTTGACCGAGGCAAGTCTCGCTGGTGGCACTTTCAGGTGGTGTCTATTTTCTGCCTCGGAATTTTCCACGTTTTCTTCCATTGAGGCCACTCGCTTCGAGGCGATAGAGGTTACGCCAAAGACTTTTGCGAACTGCAATTTGAAATCCGGGCAGTTTGAATCCTGCAACTTTGATGATTATTGTTTTAGTGGGGCAGACCTTAAAGGGGCTGATTTTAAAAAATGCAAGCTACGCAACGTGGATTTTGCAGATACGAAAATTGACGGCGCCACATTCGCTGAAAGCCATTTTCGTCCAGTCGACTGGGCGCCGGTGCTGGATCAGCTGCTATGGAAAGACATTATTCTCGATGGAAATGACATGTCGGGCCTGCCGCTCAATGGCTGCACCTGGAGATCCGTGTCTGCCAGGAAAACAAGATTTTCCGATACCAGTTTTGCGAGTGCAGAATTTATAGCCTGTGATTTGTCCGGTGCTGTTTTTGAAAAGAGCAACCTGTCTGGAACTCGCTGGGAATCAACCGTAGTCACCAATGCCGATTTCAATGGCGCGGACCTGCGTGGCGCGCATGGGCTTGAATTTGACGCCAACAATATCCGGGGCGCCCAGCTCTCGCCGAAGAGCAAGGATCAGTGGACCATACTGAGACGGGAATATTCCGGCACGCGAGCGGCCTTTCACACCTTGCTCCTGTTGGCCTTTTTCCTGCCTTATCTGGTGAAAGTGGCGTTCTGGCTACAATTTGACAACGCTCAGGAAATTGACCGTCGGGCAGCTCAGATGACGCAAACCATCGCTACTGCCAAGGGGCAGTCCTGCCCCGCTCCGACAGGCTTGCTTTGTGGAGAAAAAGGCTGCTAAAGCCGACAAATTTGGAAAGTAATTCTAGTCGTGGGTGATCCCTGGTATTCGGTCTTGCTGGCGGTTCTACTGTTGGTATACAACGCCGCGCGCGCCGTATTGACCTGGCAGGTCGCACCGCTGCGGGACGATGAAGAAAGGACGTTCAACACGCCCGCGCGTGAGGACTATGCGCACCTGAATCTGGCACACAGCGTACTTCGTGCATTGTTCTTGGTTGCCTTGATCAACTTCGCGCTGCATCTCATTCATATGCTGTCGGTAGATATCCAGGTTCCGGTCAGTTGAGAGTATCGGGATCAGCGTCCAATCTGGAGTCACTGTTGCCGTGTGAGTACGCTGCGGCTAGCTCGGGAGTTTCGCATCGCAGTCAGATACCTTACATCCCATAGTACTCTTCAGGCTTCGATGGCAGGCGAGATCCAAGTCCGGAAGTGCGTTATGGGAGTATTCCGCCGGTTTCTCGCTTATTTTGTTTATACAGGTGCAAGTCGCGCTACCAGCAACAATGGTTGGAGTTGACCATGCAGGCGATCGTCGATGTAAGTCTCCTTTGCGATGCGCTCAAAGGAATGAAACCCCATTCGTCGCGACGAAAGGCCCTTCGTGACCCGGTGGCCAGACTAGTCGCAGCCGGGTCAAGCATCGTTTTTCTCGGAGAGTTCGGTAACGGTGCGTCAGTGGTCGCAGAGGTGCTTGAGGTTGGTGAAGGCGAACTTCCCATTAGGCCAGTGATCAAGTTACTGGCCACTTTTCCAAAGAAGTCCAAGGTGACAGTTCGCGTAGAAGAGGGCGCCATATGGCTGAACAAGATCAGATTGCCGTTCACACCGAAGTAGCGTGCGAAACGGAGGACTGAATTACTCTCATGAGAGACTCCACCATCCTCGATCAAATTGACAGCTGCTCAAAGGAATTGCCTGGGTTTCAGCGCAGGTGCGTCTGAAACTGGGATCAGGTACGCGGGCTGTCTTATTCCTTGTTTAGGCGCCATCCGGTGGGCGGCTTGCGGTTCTGGGTAACGGAATAGAAGACGGCAACAGATCACGGGGACGGGCCGCTGGCGGCTGGGGTGGACACTTTGCCTACACAAACACCGAAAGCACGCCGGTAGAAACGCCGGTAGAAAGGCGGAGATCTGGACATCCATCTTGCCGGGCAATTTGCGCGAGATCTGGACATCAATTTTGTGGCGGGATCTGGACATCCATTGTGTCGGGGCGCATCGAGATCTGGAATCGAGATCTGGACATCCATCTTGCCGGGCAATTTGCGCGTTGCCGTTGGGGTTCGCTGCGCTCACCGCCAACCTATGGCTTGGCGGAATGCGTGGGCTGGCCTGCATGGATTGTGGTGAGCGCAGCGAACCGCAGCATTCGGATTCCGTCGCGCGCTGAAGTTGGGCTCTGCTGCGCTCACCGCCAACCTGTGGGCGGAATTCGCTCAGGGGGTTGTCGCTCATTGAGGCCATGCGGCAGGCGGGTTCGCCCTACCGGTCTGGCCCGGCGCGCCGTGCCAACGTAACCGTCCGATCACCCCCATTGATGCGCCGCGGTTGCCGATTTGCTAGGCGCTTGTCGCCCGCCAGTTCATCGGCAGCAGGCTCTCAATGTCGCGATTGAGCGTCGTCGGCAGGCGCTCCAGG
>JBFWOF010000082.1:0-17588 GCA_050250665.1 Lysobacterales bacterium
TCGCTCCTACACGCAATCGGCTCCGCGATATGGCACCAGCCTCATGTGGAGCGACCTCGCGTCGCGACCGGTGTAGACGCAGGCCCGTCAGGACATCAATCACACCAGCAATCGCGGACAGAGTCCGCTCCCACAGGTAGGAGCGACCTTGCGTCGCGACCGGTGTAGACGCAGACCCGTCAGGACATCAATGACAGCATTCGCGGACAGAGTCCGCTCCCACAGGTAGGAGCGACCTTGCGTCGCGACCGGTGTAGACGCCGACCCGTCAGGACATCAATGACAGCATTCGCGGACAGAGTCCGCTCCCACAGGTAGGAGCGACCTTGCGTCGCGACCGGCGCAGACGCAGACCTGTCAGGACATCAATTACAGCAGCGATCGCGGACAGAGCCCGCTCCCACAGCTGCGCTACTTGCGGGTCAGGGCGCCGAGGATGCCGCGGATCAGCTGGCGGCCGAACTGGCTACCGACCGAACGTGCAACGGACTTGGCGAAGGCCTCGCCTACGCCTTCGCGCTGGCGGCCGCGTGCGGCGGGCTTGGCAGCGGGTGCCTGGCGTGGCGCTGCCGGGGGGCGCGAGCGCGGGGCCGGCGCCGGGGCGGGCGGAGGCGGGGCCTCGGGCTTGCCCCAGGGCCAGTTCAGGGACCAGCCGCCATCTGATGCCGGAGCATCGGGTGCAGTTTCCGGCAGGGCGGGGGCTTCGGTCCGCTGCTTGAGCACCTCAAAGGCGGACTCGCGGTCGATGGCTTCATCGTACTTGTTGCCGATGGGGCTCTGCGCCCGAACGGCCTGGCGCTCTTCTTCGGTAATGGCACCAATGCGGCAGCCTGGCGTCAGGATCCAGGCGCGTTCGACCATTTCCGGCGGGCCACCGTCTTTCAGGAAGGACACCAGCGCCTCGCCCACACCCAGTTCGGTGATCGCGGCGACCACGTCCAGCTTCGGGTTCGGCACGAAGGTCTCGGCCGCGGTCTTGACTGCCTTCTGATCGCGCGGTGTGAACGCCCGCAGCGCGTGCTGCACACGATGACCGAGCTGGCCGAGGATGTCGTTGGGAATGTCGTCGGGGTTCTGGCTGCAGAAATACACACCCACGCCTTTGGAGCGGATCAGCCGCACCACCTGTTCCACCCGTTGCACCAGCGATGCTGGCGCGCCGTCGAAGAGCAGATGGGCCTCGTCGAAAAAGAACACCAGACGCGGCTTGTCCAGATCGCCGACTTCAGGTAGTTGCTCGAAGAGTTCTGACAACAGCCACAGCAGGAAGCTGGAATACAGCTGCGGCTTCATGATCAGCTGCTCGGCGCTCATGACATTGATGACGCCGCGACCCTGAGGGTCTATCCGGAAGAAGTCCTTGAGCTCGAAGGCCGGTTCGCCGAAGAAGGCGCGGGCACCCACGTCCTCCAGCCCAAGCAGCGCGCGCTGCACGGCGGCAATCGAGGTGGTGGAAACCAGGCCAAATTCGGCCGAAATGGTCTTGGCGTTCTCGGAGACATAGTTGAGCATTGCCCGGAGATCGGGCAGATCGATCAGCAGCAGGCCTTCCTGGTCCGCCACCCGGAACACCACATTGAGCACGCCGGACTGCACTTCGTTCAGGTCCATCAGCCGTGCCAGCAGAATCGGCCCCATCTCGGTGATGGTGGTGCGCAGCGGATGGCCGTTCTTGCCGTAGATGTCCCAGAACACCACCGGATTGGCGCCCGGCTGCCAGCTGTCCTCGATGCCGAGCATCTTCAGGCGATTGCGGAGCTTGTCCCCCAGCACTGCCGCCTGCGACAAGCCGGCCAGATCACCCTTCACGTCGGCCAGGAATACAGGCACGCCCTGTTTGGAGAATTCTTCGGCCAGCAGCATCAGCGACACGCTCTTGCCGGTGCCGGTAGCCCCGGCGATCAGGCCGTGGCGGTTGGCGTACTTGGTCAGTACCGAGAGATCACGGGAACCGCGCGCGATCGGGATCAATCCGGGAGTCGTCATGGTGCGAGTCGGTTGCTGCAGAAGTAGTCCCTAGGCTATCGGTGATTGCGGCAAAAAGGGAAACGGAAAGGGCAAGAATCCGGAAAAAGGGAAATGGAAAAAGGGAGAGCGCGCTGCGGCTCGCCGTGCCAGCCCCTGATCGCCTCAGGCCGCATTCGTTGCGGGTTTTCCCGGCACCCGATGCAGATGCAGATCGAGCTGCGGGTAGGCGATGCTGATGCCGAGGCGGCGGAAGCTGTCGATGATCTGCGCGTGGAGGTCATCGCTGACCCGCAGGCGGTCGCCGATTTCGCGCACGAAACAGCGCAGTTCGAAACTCAGCGTGCTGTCGGCCAGGGCCATGAACAGTGCTGCCGGTGGCGGATCGGCCAGTACCCCCGGGTGCTCCTGCGCCAGCTGCAGCAGCGTCGAGCGCACCAGCGCCGGGTCGGAGTCATAGCTGACTCCGACCTTGATGGTGATACGGGTGGTGGTGTCGCTGAGCGTCCAGTTGACGAAGCGTTCGGTGATGAAGGTCTTGTTGGGGATGACGATCTCGCGGTTGTCGAAATCGGCAATGGTGGTGGCGCGGGTGCGGATGCGGCGCACGGTGCCGGTGAGATCACCGATGGTGACCACATCGCCCACCCGGAACGGGCGCTCGAACAGCAGGATCAGGCCAGCGACGAAATTGCCGAAAATCTCCTGCAGGCCGAAGCCCAGACCCACCGAAAAGCCCGCGGCCAGCCACTGCAGATGGCCCCAACGCAAGCCCAGAAACCCAAATACGGCCACCAGCAGTATGAAGGTGATGACGTAGCGGGTGACGGCAACGATGGCGTAGCGCATCGAGGCGTCGGCCAGAAAACGCTCCAGCAGCATGATTTCCAGCAGGCCGGGCAGATTGCGTGCCGCGCTGGCGCCCAGCACCAGCGTGATCAGCGCCAGGCTGAGGTCAGCCAGCGACACCGCCCGTAGCTGGGCAACGCCATCCACTATCTCGCTGGTATGCCAGAGTACGACCCGATCGAGCATGGTGAAGGCCGGTGCCACCTCGGCCAGCGACCAGGCCAAACCCAGCACCAGCAGCAGGACCGTGAAGGCACGCAGCAGTCGCCTTGACTGCGAGCTGGCCAGGCGCACGTCCACACTGTCCTGAACCACATCGGGTGCATCCAGATTGGCGCCGCGAGCATCGCCCTTGTCGGGTTCCTCTGCCTGCGCCTGCTTCGCCAGTGCCAGACGGCGTTCGCCCAGCATCAGCCAGCGCAGTACCAGTCCGTGCGCCAGGCTGACCCCGAACAGCACCGCCAGGGTGCTCAAGCTGAGTTTCAACAGCATGGCCGAAGTCAGCACGAAGCCGAACAGCGGCAGTATGGCCAGGAACAGGAAAGCGAGGGTCAAGCCCACTCGCAGCAGGCGCTGCAGGCCCTGATGGCGCCCCGGGCCGCCGCCGCGCGCCGACAGCAACCGTTCCGGATGCAGCAACCACCAGCAGATGGCGGCCAGGGACAGGTGCAGCAGCACCAGCACCATGCGCAGCAAGGTGCCGTTGGCGCTGTCCAGATCACGCGCGAAGCAGATGCCGGCCAGCACCAGCAGCGGAATGAACACCGCATACAGGAAGGTGCGCAGACGCAGGATCGCGGCGCGACGTGCCCGTGGCCAGCGCAGATGCGCCTGGGCCAGGCCATTCTGGCGGCACATCGCGATGGTCAGCGTCAGGAAGTACAGATAGGGCGCCATGGTGCTGAGCGCGCGGCCCAGACTGTGGGTGAAGCGCCCACCGGTGCCGACGCTCTGCAGGATATGCCCCAGCATCAGAAACAGCAGCATCATCGGTGCCGCGCGCACGGCCGTCAGCGCCAGTGCCCTCAGCGTGTAGCGATAGCGATCCTCGCGTACCTTGCGCAAGTTGTCGGCCAGCTGCTTCAGGGCCCGGTCGATGCGACGGCGCAGCAGCACCACGATCAGTGGCAGCATCAGGCCGACAATCCACAAAGGTTTGCCGGGCAGACTGTCGAGGACCTGGTTGGCGACAAATTGCCAGCGCGTCGGTTTGAGCAGATCACTCCATTGCTCCCACAGCTCGCCGGTCCAGCGCAGATTGACCGGCGGGTGACTGGGTACCCAGAGCAGATTCTGGTCGAGCAGGGCGGTGAGTTGTGCGGCGCTGTCGATCAGCTGCTCCAGCTGCGCATCGGAATCGCCAAGCAGCTCCTGAACGCGCAGATATTGCTGTTGTAGCCGCGGCAGCAACTGCACCCGCAGCAACAACAGATCACTGAGCTGAGCCTGGCGTTCCGGTGCCAACGGCGGCTCGGAATCGGCGTCCGCCAGACGCAGCGCCAGCGCGCCCTGCACGCTGCCCAGTTCATCGCGTTCCTCGGAGATCGCGATCTGCGCCAACTGGGCGTCGGCGGCTTCGGCACGCAGGTCCTGTTGCTGCGATCGGAGGGCGGTAGTGCTGGGCAGCTTGCGGCGCTCAGCCATCAGCACCTTGCCGATGGCGTCGGTGATGCCGCCGATGTTGATGCGTGCCCGGGCGTTGCCCAGTGACAGGCTGGTGCGATTGGTCTGGGTCGTGAGCGTCTGCACACGCTCGCGCAGTTCGGCGACGCGCCGGGTCAAGGTCAGCAACTGCTCGGCGCTTTCGAGGTTCTCCCGGGCCAGGTCACGCAGCGGCGCAGGCGCATTTTCATAGAGTTCGGCCTGCGAACGAAGGCGCTCTATTTCGATACCGAGTTCGTTGTTGCTGCGCTCGGCGATCAGCTGCTCCAGCGCTGCCACGCGTTCATTGCGGTCACTGAGATCGCGCGTGAGATTCTGCTTGCGCGCCTCGGCGCCCTGAAGTCGCAGGTCCAGTTGACTCTGTTCGGCCAGCAGCAGCGCCTGGCGAGCCCGCAGAGCGCGCAGCTCGGCCATCTTCACCAGCCGCTGGATTCGCGCACTCAGGTTGCCGCTTTCCTCGCTCACGGCGTAGGCATCAATGTGCGCGCCGAGTTCACTCAATTCGCGACGCAGCGGTCCGGGACGCTGCTGCCATTCGATACTGGCGTTGGTGGCCTGGGTCAGCTTGTCCTGAAGGCTGGCACGCGCCGCCTGTTCGGTCGCCAGCAGCTGTTCCAGATCGTTGACCGAGGCCCGTTGCGGCAGGCTGCCGCGCCAGCGCAGCAACTCCTCGGCTCTGGAACGTTGCTGGTCCGTGGCTAGTGAACGTTCGATCTCCGCCGCGGCCTCCTGTGCTTCTGCGGCCAGAGCCGAGCGTCGCTCGATACTGGTATCGGCTTCCGCATCGCGAGCCTGCGCCGTGTCGATCTGGGTCAGCGCTTCGGCCCGTTGAGCCTCGTTCCAATCGTTCCTGGAGGTCAGTTCGGCCTTGAGCGCGGTGATCTCTGCCGCCAGCGATCCTGGAATCGGCACCGCCGGTGCTGCCGCAGGGTCCGCGGATGAGTGGCCGTCCCAGCGCGCGCGCAGGGCAGCCTCCTCGGCTACGCTGATGCTGGCCAGGGCCTGATCGAGCACGCGTTTGAGATCAGGCAGATCCGGGCGAACGGCAAAGGCCAGATCGGCTTCCAGACCAGGCTCACCAATCACTCGCAGCGAACCTTTCAAACCATTGCGCTGAATGGCGTAGTCGGCGCTCAGCAGATCGCCGACATAGACGTCGGCTCTGCCCTCGGCCACTTCGCGCAGGGCCAGTCGCACGTTGGCTGCAGGCTGCAATTCGGTGTCAAAGCCGGCGTCCCGCAACAATTCCAGCCAGACGTGGCCGGCAACCACGGCAATTCGACGCTGTCGCAGCGATTCCAGATCGGCAATCGAGTCAGCCTCGGTGCGCCCGATCAGGGCCGCCGGCAGGTGCAGATAGGGGCGACTGAAGAGCAGCTTGTCACCGCGCTGCTCGGTCTTGAACATGCTGGTCAGCATGTCGACCTCGCCGGCCTCCAGTTGCTGGCGGGCGCCGACGGCGCTTTCGGCGCGGCGGATCTCGAAGCGCAGACCAGTGCGCCTGGAGATCAGTTGCAGCAGATCGGCGGACAATCCGACATGGCGTCCATTGGCATCCAGGGAATCCACCGGCGCCAGACCCGGATCTGGTGCGACCCGCACCGATTGCTGGCGCTGCACCCAGGCCTGCGCCTGCTGGTCGAGAATGTCCTCGGCCCACAATCGGCTGCCCGAAAGTGTCAGAAGCAGGCAGTGCAAGGCGAGCATCAGCTGCCGAATGACGGTGCTCCGCATGCGATTGACCGATGGTGGCGGGGGTGGCCAAGCATAGGCCAACGACATGGCTGAGCACGGTGGCAGGGATTCTGCGCAGCTCGGGCCTGTTTACATCGTTCACACAGTTGATCGAATCATGCAGACTTGGCCTGACCCGAATGACCGGACCACCACGATGACCATCCGTGTTGCGATCGTTGATGACCACGCCATCGTCCGAGTGGGATTTCTCGGAATGCTGGCGGGCGATTCCGGTATCGAGGTCATCGCCGAGGGCGATTCCGGCGAACAGGCACTGCAGATCGTGCGTGAGTCTGACCCTGACGTGTTGATTCTGGACATCAGCATGCCCGGCATCAGCGGCGTTGAAGTGACTCAGCGCCTGGCCCGGAGCAAGTCGCGTACCCGCGTGGTGATCGTCACCATGCACAGTGACGGCCCGCTGCCCAAGCTGCTGCTGGAAGCAGGTGCCAGCGGTTTTCTGACCAAGAACTGCACCGGAGAGGCGTTACGCCGTGCGGTCCGCACGGTGGCGGCCGGCCAGCGTTTCATTGATCACGATATCGCCCAGCGTCTGGCTCTGGCCGCTACCAGCGGCGAACAATCACCACTGGACCGACTGACCGCCCGCGAACTGGGTGTGGCCCTGATGCTCGGGCGCGGCGTACGTTCGGTAGAGATCGCGGAGCGCCTGCACATCAGCGAGAAGACCGTCCATACCTACAAGTCACGGATCTACGACAAGCTCGAGATCGACTCCGAAGCAGCGTTGACCCTGCTGTTGCTGCGCTATGGGCTGCTGACCGAGGCTTGAGAGAGGGGCAGGGGGCAGGGGGGCAGGGGAAGAGCGTGCGCACCCGGCGCAGAAACTTGGCAAGGAATGTAGGTCACGTTGGCCCGCAGGGCCTACGTGACGATGGCGACAGGCCAAGCGCGTCATGCAGCCCGCGGCGCGGGCAACATGACCTGCGGCTGGCAATGGACAACCCGGCTCTGGTACGTTGGCCCGCACGGCCTACGTGACGTCATTGCTACAGTGTTCGCCGCAATTGGGTCGGCGCACCGCCTCGACTTTGTTCACCCGGAGCGCGCCTGGCACGCTCCGGGTCCATGCCAGTAGATCAGTTGTTGCGGCTGTCGTCCGATGTCGGTGCCGGTGCAGCTTCAGCGGCGACAGCCGTGTCTTCCGCGGCTTCGGCCGCAGGCGCCGTCGCAGCTTCCTCTTCCGGCTCGTCGGCAACCACGGCCGCGACGCGCTGCGAGGCCTTGGAGAACAGATCGCCTGATCGCGGCGCCGGTGCGGTCACCGCCGCTTTGGGCGTCGGGTCGGCAATTGGCGCAGCTGGAGCCGCCTCAGCCTTGACCGGCGCTGCAACTTCAGCCGGTGCGTCCGCGGGTGCAGCCTGATCCGTCGATGGCGCAGCCGGCGCCGGTGTAGTGGCGGGCTCGACTGCTGATGGCGCTGCTGCAGCTGCGATCGCAGCCACCGCCGGGCTCTCGGTGACCACCGGAACCAGCTTGGTTTCGGCCAGCTTCGGCTCGGGCTGAGACGGGGCTGGAGACTCGGGCGCTGCTTCGGCAACTGGCGTCGGAGCCGATACCGCTTCAACCGGCTGTGCCTCCGCCGCTGCCGCCGGTTTGGCGCTTGCATCGGATACGCTTGCCGCTGGCTCGATCACCGGCTTGGCCTCGGACTCAGGCGCCGGTACCGTCGGCATCTTGTGTGTGATGTCGGCGCTGATGGACTCGCTGGACTCGTCCGACTCAGATTCGGAGTCCTCCGTCCAGTCGCTTTCAGCGTCCGCTGCCGCAGGATTCTCGGCATTGTCGGCTGCGCTGCCCTCGTCACGACGACCACCCCGGCGACGACGGCCACCACGGCGACGGCGCTTGCGCGGTGCGCCTTCTGCGGCAGCGCCTTCACCTGCTGCTGGGGTAGGTGCAGCCGTGCTTTCGCTGACCGACGACGCGCTCGTATCGGTGGCCTGATCTGCCATCACTTCAGCGGCCACTTCACCGGCGGCGGTGGCGGCCGCTGCGGCTGCCAGCAGGGCTTCATCACTCGTGGTCTGTGCGGCCTCAGGCTTTCTCGGCTCACCCCGTTGGCGCTGCGGCCGGTCCTGCCGCCGTGATGGTTGCTGGGCTGCGCCCGGTTCACGGCTCGCCTGCGCTTCATTGCCTGCAGCCGGCGCGGCCTGCTTGTTCTGCTGCCTCGGCTCCTGGCGCTGCCGATCTCCGCGCTGGCGCTGCTGGCGGTCGCCGCGACGATCAGCATCGGTGGCTGCCGGACTGGCCGTAGCCGTCTCGCTACGCTCCTTGCGTTCGCCACGATCGGACCGATCGGAGCGATCCGGGCGTTCGCCCCGACGACCGCGGTTGCGGTCTCGATCGCGGTCGTTGCGCTGGGAACCGCGGTTGTTGCTGCCGGCGCTTCCGCGTGCACTGGGTTCTTCGCTTTCCGGCTTGGTGTCGGCTACGGCGGTGTCGGCAGCGGGTGCTGCCGAACGCTTGCGCAACCAGCCCATAAAACGCGCCACCAGGCCCAGGTGCTGGACAGGCGCCGGAATTTCTGCGGCCGGGGCGGGCTGTTCTTCGACCGCCATTCGCACCGGCGCCGGCATCTGCGGGCGTATGCCGCTGACTGCGGGTTCCTCACCGACGGCCTCGGTGCCGCCGCCCGCCATGGCCTTCTCCATCGCCACCGAAGCCGGCGTCTGCACGCGGGCGTAACTGGGGCGGGGATTTTCCTCGACATCCGCGGCGCGTACGCGCTGGATCTCGAATTCCGGAGTTTCGATGTGCTCGTTGCCAATGACGATGACCGGCGTCTCGTGGCGCAGCTCGATGGCGCTGATCGCCGCACGCTTTTCGTTCAACAGGTAATTGGCGACTTCCGTCGGCACCTGGACCACCACCTGCCCGGTGTTGTCCTTCATCGACTGCTCTTCGATCAGGCGCAGGATCGACAGCGACAGTGATTCGACGCTGCGGATGCGGCCGTTGCCGGAGCAGCGTGGACACATCATGGCACTGGATTCGCCCAGCGAAGGACGCAGTCGCTGGCGCGACAGTTCCAGCAGGCCAAAGCGCGAAATGCGGCCGATCTGCACGCGCGCGCGGTCCAGCTTCATGGCATCGCGGATGCGATCTTCCACTTCGCGCTGGTGACGCTGGTTCTCCATGTCGATGAAGTCGATCACCACCAGGCCACCGACGTCGCGGATGCGCAACTGGCGGGCAATTTCTTCGGCGGCCTCAAGGTTGGTGTTGAAGGCCGTTTCCTCGATGTCACCACCCTTGGTGGCGCGAGCCGAGTTGATGTCGACAGCAGTCAGGGCCTCGCCCGGATCGATCACCAGCGAGCCGCCGCTGGGCAGCCGCACCTGGCGCGAGAAGGCGCTTTCGATCTGACTCTCGATCTGGTAACGCGTGAACAGCGGGATCGAATCGTTGTAGAACTTGAGCTTGCGCAGATTCGGCGGCATCACCTGCTGCATGAAATCGCGCGCTTCGTTGTAGACCTCTTCGCTGTCGACCAGGATCTCGCCGACGTCGCTGCGCAGATAGTCGCGCAGGGCACGAATGATCAGCTTGCTCTCCTGGTACACCAGGAAGGGCGCCGGACGCGACTTGAAGGCCCCATCAATGGCCTGCCAGAGTTGCGTCAGATAGTTGAGATCCCACTGCAGTTCTTCGGCATCGCGGCCCATGCCGGCGGTACGCACGATCAGGCTCATGCCATCAGGTACTTCGAGCTGATCCATGGCGTCCTTCAGTGCCTGCCGATCCTCGCCCTCGATCCGGCGCGAGACGCCACCGGCATTGGGACTGTTCGGCATCAGCACCAGATAGCGGCCAGCCAGCGAGATGAAGGTGGTCAGGGCGGCGCCCTTGTTGCCACGTTCTTCCTTCTCGACCTGAACCATGATTTCCTGGCCTTCGCGCAGAATCTCACGGATGTTGTTCTTCAGGCTGGTGCCCTCGGCAAAGTACTGCCGCGAGATTTCCTTGAGAGGCAGGAAGCCGTGACGATCGCCGCCGTACTCGACGAAACAGGCTTCAAGGCTGGGTTCGACCCGGGTGATGCGGGCCTTGTAGATATTCGATTTCTTTTGTTCCCGCGAAGGAATTTCCAGATCGAGATCGTACAGCGACTGGCCATCGACGATGGCTACACGCAGCTCTTCCGGCTGCGTGGCATTGATCAACATTCTCTTCATTTTTATTGTTGCCCTTGCCGCTCAACCACCGCGACCCTTCTTTCCCCCGAGGCCGCAACCGACTTTGCCATCGGCAAAAGGGTGGGCGGCGCCTGGAATGTGAAAGGCGAGGCGGGAGCGCGCTTACAAATCCTTGGGTTACGCAAGGCCCCATGCGGGGTCTCGGGTCCTCCGTCCGACGGCTCTATACTCTAGCTTCCCTGGACGGTTCCTTGCCCCGGCCCCTGATGGGTGGCCAAGACGCGGATCGCCCGATCATAACAAGCTCAGGCGGCGGAAGCATCCTCAGCGTTGGAAAGCGAATATGCGCAAGAGTTCCAGGCCTGCCGGACGGCGTGCGACGCCGCCGGGAAAGGGTGCGAAGGGCAATCAACGGGTCATGAATGTGACTGGCAGCCGCGCCGGGCGCTCCTCGGAGCCTCGCAAGCCGCCTCCCGGGCGGGCTCCCGCGGCAGCCAAGGAGGGCCCGGTACGGGAGTCGTCACGCAAACAGCCGCCCAAGTCTGTCTCGCGAAAGCCCGAAACTGGCCGCACTGCGCGCCCGGAGACGCCGCGATCCCGATCTCTGCCGGCGGCGTCGCCTCGGCCCGCGCCCGCACCGGCGCCGCCTCCCGAGCCGGTGGCCGTGCGTATCGAGACGGTGGACAGCGAGCGCGCCGGTCAGCGCATCGACAATTTTCTGTCCTCGCGCCTGAAGGGCGTGCCGAAGAGCGCCGTCTACCGGGTGCTGCGCACCGGTCAGGTGCGGATCAATGGCAAGCGCGCCAAGCCCGAACAACGCCTGGAAGCCGGCGATCTGGTGCGCATCCCGCCGCTGCGCGTGGCGGAAGCAGGCGAACTGGCGACTCCCTCGGAGGGTTTGCGCGACACCCTGGCTGAACGCATCGTGTTCGAAGACGGCGAATTCCTGTTGCTCGACAAGCCCAGCGGGCTGGCGGCCCACGGCGGCAGCGGCATCTCCCTGGGTGCCATCGAGGCCATGCGCGCTATTCGCCCGACACAGAACATCGAACTGGTACATCGCCTGGATCGCGACACCAGCGGTCTGCTGCTGCTGGCCAAGAAGCACAGCGCGCTGCGCCGGTTGCAGGCGCTGATCCGCGAGAACAAGGTGCAGAAGCGCTACTTCGCGCTGATTGCCGGTTCGCCCAAACAGGAACGCTTCGAGGTCGACGCCGCCCTGCACAAGAACCAGTTGCGCGGCGGCGAGCGCATGGTCGAGGTCAACGAGGATCTGGGCAAGGCCTCACTGTCACGCTTCAAGGTGATCGAGCGTTACGCCGACGCTACTCTGGTCGAGGTCGAGATCGTCACCGGCCGTACCCACCAGATCCGCGTGCACGCCCAGCACATCGGCCATCCGCTGGCCGGCGATCCCAAGTACGGCGACGAGGACTTCAACAAGCTGATGAAGTCCCGCGGCCTCAAGCGCCTGTTCCTGCACGCCCACAGCCTGCGCTTTCCCTGGGGCGACAGCGGCGACGAGCGCCAGTTCAACGCTCCCATGGGCCCGGATCTGCGCGCGGTGCTGGAGAAGCTGGGGCCGCGCTCGACGGAGTAGTTGGACGGCACTGCGGTGGCATTGACGAAAGACCTGTTGGAATGCACACGAGCAGCAAAGACTATCGGCCTGACATCGACGGATTGCGCGCAATCGCCGTCGCTCTGGTGCTTGTCTTTCACAGCGGATTGTTTCCGCTGGAAGGCGGCTTTGTCGGTGTGGACGTGTTTTTCGTCATCTCGGGTTACCTCATCACCGGTCTGCTGCTCGCCGAGTTTCGTGTCACGGGTGATATCCGTCTTCGCAAATTTCTCGCTCGTCGCGTGTCGCGTCTGGCCCCCGCCCTGTTGTTCACGATCTCAGTCGTCCTTCTGGCCGCGCCGTACCTCCTGAGTCGCATCGAAGGTGAAATCGGGCCGGCCGCAAAGGCGGCCATTGCCACGCTGTTGCTCAATGCGAATCACTTCTTCCTGGCGGCGTCCTGGGGGCATGTTGCGGCGCCGGGCGAGACCAATCCCTTCTCGCACATGTGGTCCTTGTCGGTGGAAGAGCAGTTCTACCTGATCTGGCCGCCACTGCTTCTGCTGCTTATGCGGTCCATTCCTCCAGCGCGATGGCCGGCCGCAATTTGTGCGTTGCTGACCCTTGCACTACTGTCGGCATGGGCGATGGCCGGCCTCGATCCCATCATCAGCTTTTGCCTGATGCCAGCCAGAGGGTGGGAACTGCTGGCGGGCGCCGCTCTGGCTGCCGTCACTACATCCCGCGCGCTCCGGGCTAGTACATTCATCACCGCCACCTTCGCGTTCGTCGGCCTGGTCCTGATAGCCTGGGCCAGCATCTACCTGAACCGGGACCATCAATTTCCTTTTCCAACCGGGATCATTCCGGCGGTCGGGGCCGTGCTCATGATCCTCGCGGGCTGCATCCAGCCCGCCAACATGATGTCGAGATTCGTCGGTTCACCGTGTCTGGTCTACCTCGGCAAGATTTCCTATCCACTCTATCTCTGGCACTGGCCTGTCATCGTGCTGCTACGCGCCCACCGACGCTACGAGGATTCCTGGTGGCAAGATCTGGGAGCCACCGTGCTCTCGGTATTCCTCGCCGTACTGACGTACGAACTCGTGGAAAAGCGGGGGAGAGCCTGGTTCTCGGCTGCAAAGCGCCCAGGGCTGACCATGCTGCGGGGCGCAATCATCAGCCTGGTTCTGGTGACGGTTGCCTTGCTGCTGCACGCCTGGGCGCGCTATGGGTGAGCTCGCTGAGCGAGGCGCCAGGGGGTACACCCTCAAAAGGAAGCGGATTTCCTGTTGGGTCGCAAGTCAAATCCTCGGCATGTCAAGCCACTTCGTCCACTATTCCAGAACCGGCTGGCACGGCCCCGGCCCCGGCGTGGGTCGCGTTTTCGGGTGGGAAGGAGGTGTCTGGGTCCTGCAACGCGTAAGGTGGGTTCTCGGGTGGGGTGGAATCCGCCTGGGGGTTTGGCCGCGAGGTTCGGGGACTTGTCTTGTGCGGGTTCCCCTGGGGCGACCAGAAGCAGCAGCAGATGATTCATCCATCGATGGTCTGCACATTGATCCGCGTGCCGCCATTGCGCGCTAACATCGCGCCTCCTTGCGTCCGGAGTGTGCGGGATGGATTTGCGTCAAGTGCTGCCGCTGGTCTTCGCCGCGGTCTCTGGGGCTACTGCCGCGGAGCCGGTTCCTACCGTGATTGTCGACATTCATGCGCTGGGCGCAGACCGGCTGCAGGCGATGAAGAACGAGGCCTCGGTACGTTGGGCGGCTGAGTTCGGCAATGAGTTGCTGCTCGGCGTGGATCCGGCGCGACTGGACGAATGGACCAAGCGCCCGCGTGTGCGCGATGGACTGGGCTTGCTGGCGCCCGAGGAAATCTGGATTCGCGATCATGTCTGTGCCCATCAGGCTTTGCAGCCAGCTTTGGGCGTAGTGGGTGGTTACGAGGTATTGCGTCAGCCCGCCAGCGTGATCCGTTTTGCCGAACGCTCGGGCGTCGTCGGCAGTGCGCTGCCGGCGAACGGGGTCGTTGCCCGCGAACAACGCAACGAGGCCCATCCCAAAGCGGCGACGGCGGTGTCGTCTGCAGTTCAGAATCTGGTCGATCGAGTGGATGCCGAGCGCTGGTTCGCCACCATGAGCGCACTGGCAAGCTTCAATCGAAACAGCTTCAGTCCGGCATTGGGTGCCGCGCGTGACTGGATATCCGCGCATTTTGATGCCAACGGTCTGGTCAGCAGCAGATTCACCTTCACGCTGGAGAACCTCAGCAATTGCACGCCGTCGCCGCCGCCGATCAACATCGACAATCCGATAGGGCTCAAACTGGGGCAGACCTTACCGGACGAATGGGTGGTGGTCGGTGCGCACTATGACTCGCGCAATGTTGCCCGCTGCGATGGCACCGTAGCACCCCAGCCTGGAGCCAATGACAACGCTTCGGGTTGCGCAGGGGTCATCGAGTTGGCGCGCGTGTTCGCGAATGTAGCCACCGAACGTTCGGTGTTGTTCATGTGTTTCTCGGGCGAAGAGCAGGGTCTTTGGGGCAGCCGCCGTTACGTGGAATCGCTGCAGGCCTCGGGCGAGATCTCCAAGGTCAAGCACATGCTCAATCTGGACATGCTTGGCTACGACGCCAGTGGTCCGCTGGATGCGCGCGTGGAAACCACCGCCGCGCACGCCACACTGCTGGGCGAGTACAGCACTGCGGCGGCGACCTATGCGCCGGAGTTGAACATCATCACCAGCAGTTCCACCGGCGGCGGCTCGGATCATTGGTATTTTCTGGGCGCAGGGGTGCCTTCGGTGTTCACCTGGGAAAACGGCGCCAGCGTCTATCCGCACTATCACAAGGAAACAGATGTGCCTGCCAACATGACCAGGGCGCGAGAACTGGCCGGCGGAATTCTGAAGATGGACGCCGCGATGCTGGCCCAGAAAGCCGGACTCGCCAGCCTGTTTGCGGACGGCTTCGAGCGATGAACGCGCAAGGTGGGTTCTCGGGTAGGGTGAACCCGCTCGGCTCCATCGTGCGGATTTCACCGTTTGCCGCGGATTGGGCTCGACTTGGCGCTGGCGCTGGCGCTTCGCCGATGGCGGGATCCGCCTGGCGGGCTTGGCCGCGAGATTCGAGGGCTTTTCTGGGCGGGTTCCCCCTAGGATTTGCCGAAAAACCCGCATCTGTCGTGATGATCGGGATAACCCGCGTAAGGTGCGTTAACCAGGCAACCACCGGATGCGGGGGCAATGCGAGCGGGCACTGGACGCGCTGAAGAGCGCGCCCAGTGATGACGTCAGGGCATTACGGGCAAGTGAGGCCCGGGCCTCGTGAGAGCGCGCGTTCCAGCCGGATGCTGCCAGCAGCGCCCCAGCCTGCCACGGCGGGCACAAAGAGCAGATCCATGCTGTTGCAGTTGCGGTACCTCAAGGTGACGGTGCCCCAGGGCACGCGAATCACATCTGCCGGATTGAAGGCTGCACCGAAGCGTGCGCCGCGCGTGGTGACAACGGGGAAGGTCAAATCGGTGGTGAAGGCTTCGGTGATCGCCCGGTTGCCGCCGCCGACCAGATAGACCGGATTGCCGCTGGGATCGTAGGTGTACCAGCTGAAGAACAGGAACAGATCATTTGAGTTCGGCGCCGGGAGATCACCGATATCAATGAGCACGCCCTCGCCATCCCGCAGCGGGTTCCACCAGATGCCACCGAAAGCGGCGTCGAAGTTGCTTGTGCCGGTGACCTTCGCCGGCGCCAGCACCAGCTTGGTGCTGCCGTAGGTCAATGAGCGCGCTACGAGGCGTACGTAGTAGGTGACACCGGCAGAAGCCCCAAATAGCACTTCCGCTTCAAGATTGCCACCACTGAACTCGACGTCATCATTGACTGCGACCAGTGTCAACGCGCCCAGACTGGTACCCGTGTAGGTCTCGATCTGCGAATCGAACTGGCTGTCCAGCGTGCGAATGCGCAGGCGCTCGCTGTGCGTCGCGGTGAATCGGTACCAGAGGCTGCGCTGACCTGAGCCGGGCTCACCCGATTCGAGGGAGGCTGCCTGATTGAATGCCACCACGGTGATGCCGCCATCGCCCAAGGTCAGTGCGACCGCGCTCGCGAAATCATCGCCCGGTGGCGAGACCAACATGGTCGGCGTGCTGAGGGTCTGCCAGGCCAAAGTGTAGTTTCCGCCGACGCCTCCGAAGCCATCGACCGCCAACCAATAGGTGCCTGACTGGATGTTCACGTCGATTTCGCTCCAGAGCACGCTGCCGCTGGCGTCATCATTACCCGCGATCAGGCGCACCTCACTGAGGTTCGCTCCGCGATAAAGCGCCAGAGTGGTGTCGAAGCTGGAGCCCTCGGTCTTTGCGTTGAAGCGCAAGTCACTGGGCGTGGTCAACCGGAACCAGACACTCCTTCCGTAGGCGAAGGAACTGATGCCGACTTCTCCCAGCTGCGCCGATGCCAGATTGGTGCTGCCTGTCACCATTCCACCGGCTGGCGAGATATCCGTTGGATTATTGAACGGATCGTTTACTTGTGCGCACAGGGCAAAAGGCGCACAGCAGCATGCCAACAACAACAGGATACGGGCGTTCATCTGACCTCCTCCGAGGCAACTCGAGTAATTGGGCAAGTAACCTGTCCAAATTTTGTCTGTGCCGTGCTGGACGCAGACCCTGAGGAGGAATGTGCGCGTCTGCTGCATCCGGCAGTTGATATGGATCAACAATGGGAACGATTGTGATCGCGACGGATTTCCATCAAGAACCGGTGTTGATCCGACTGCAGAGCCTGTCCGCGCAGCGGGAAGATTCAGGTCCGAGGATCGGGATGACCCCACGAACCGGCTGCCGCGCGGGGTAGTGGAATCAGCGTGGTCACCCTCGTTGGGCAATGTGCGCCATCAAGGTCCTCGGGCCAGGTGCGCTGCCGATCGGCTCGCCCGAACGGGTACTCGGATCGGAAACAACAGGAATGGCCGTCGGCGCCAGACCGCCGCGGAACAGCAGCTTGTCCGCCGCAGCCAGCTCCGGACTTGGTGCCAGCTTCGGGAGGGCCGGGGTCCCCACGGACGGAAGCGGTTCCCGGAATCGACTCCAGGGTTGATCAGCTCCTGTCGTGCGGGAGGGCAAGCCCAGTGTGATGAGATGCGTGTCCGAGTGCCGATTCGCCGCTGCAGCAGCGATGTGTCGACTTCACGACCGGCCCCGAACCAGACCACGAAACCGGTCCAATCAAATGCGGCAGCCACCCCCGGCCAATCGGGAGGATTTTGCTTAGGCTGAATCCGGGAATGCCAGCGGAAACAACAACATCAAGAGCGCCGGTCAGCAAGGAGTCGACGGAGGCGTCCATCCGTGCCCCGTCTTCACCGCGCTCAAGATTTTCTGGGTGTCCCGTTCTTCATCTCGGGTGTCCCGTTCTTCATGCAGCGCACCGGCATGCATCGCATGGAAGGGCTATGGCGTGTGGTCGAATCTCGCACCCACTGTTCCTTGAGCTCAATGGATCGCGCTTGAAGGTCGCTCTTAGCAGGATGCTGCAAAACTGCTGAATTTCCTCAATCTGACCGATTGGTCGCGCCAGGTTGATCCTTCGGGGGCGGCGCCGGTGGACGTGGACTGTATCGTCATGACCGGAGGCGCGCCGAGTTCT
>JBFWOF010000083.1:0-17335 GCA_050250665.1 Lysobacterales bacterium
AGGGCGATCCGACGAGGGGCGCGCGTGGACGGCCGCGCCGTGAGGGCTCTCCTCCGAGGGGTGCGCGTGGACGGCCGCGCCTTCAGGGCGTTTCGGCGCGGGACGGGAGCCGTCGGTCGCGCCGCGAGGGCGCTCCTACGAGGGGTGCGCGTGGACGGCCGCGCCTTGAGGGCGTTTCGGCGCGGGACGGGAGTCGACGGTCGCGCCGCGAGGGCGCTCCAGCAAGCTAACGGGCATCCATGAACGATGCTTCATTTGCCGCTAGCACTCTGGACAGGGGTTTGGAGCGATCATGCGGGTATCGCGGCACTTCGGAGCAAGCACATGAACGGGTTCGTAAAGGGTTTGAGCGTGGCGCTGGTGTTGGCGCTCGGGGCCTGCGTCAGCAGTCGTGAATTTCGTGAGCGCCAGGATGCGACTCTGGCGCAGTTCGAGGCGCATGCGGGGCAGCCGGTCGAGCAGATCCGTACTTTCATGGGCATCGATCGCTGGCAGGCGCTGGCGCCCGACAAGGTGGTGATCTGGACCAGCGTCAATCGGGCCTGGCTGCTGACGCTGCGGGCGCCGTGTTCGGGTCTGGAGTTCCAGCAGAGCATCGGCATCAGCTCGAACAACAACATCATCGATCGGCGCTTCGACAAGATCTACTTCGAGAATCAGGTGTGCTTCTTCAGCCAGATTCAGCCGGTGGACTACAAGGCGCTGAAGCAGGAACGCCGGGCCGAGCATCGCGACGCCTCATAGCCCGTTTCAGCAGCGGCGCGATTGGCCCGGGATCAGGCGTCGGGCGCCACAAAGCCCGGCGGCTGTACCGAGCCCTCGCCGAAGAAGAACTTTTCCATCTCCTCGCGCAGGAAGCTGCGGGCCTTGGGGTCGACCGGTGACAGCCGGTTTTCGTTGATCAGCATGGTCTGGTGGGCCAGCCATTCGCCCCAGGCGCGCTGTGATACCTGATCGTAGATGCGCTGACCGAGTTCGCCGGGATAGGGAATGCGGGCCAGTCCTTCTTGGTCGGCGCCGTAGCGTACGCAATGGATCAATCGGGACATGGTGGATACCTCAAATATAGGAAAGGGAATGAGCACTGGCCGCAGCCTGACTCTCGATCAGGCGTCGCACCGGCTGAGGCAGTCCCAGGGCCAATGCCTCTGATGCGGCAATCCAGCGCGTCTCACTATCGGTGAGCGCAAGGCTCTCGACTTCAACAGTCAGAACCTGGATGTCGAGCGAATAGTGGGTGAACTCGTGCCTGAGGGAGGTCAACGCGTTGCTGCGTAGCGGACGCAAACCAGCCGCACGCAGGGCATCAAGAGCGGCGTCCTGGGTTTCGGCTTCAAGCAGCGACCACAGCCCCGCCCAGATGCCGGTCGGCGCTCGCCGTTTCATCAGCAAGCGCTGCTGGCTGTCCTGCACCCATAGTTGCACGCAGCTGCGCAGCGGGCGTTCGCGCCGGACCCGCGCCTGCGGGAATTGGGCTACAGCGCCAGTCAGATGGGCCCCACAGTCATCCTGCAGCGGACACAACAGGCATGTCGGACGCGTACGGCTGCAGACCGAGGCGCCCAGATCCATCAGCGCCTGGGTGTAGTCCGCCAGTCGCGCGTCGGGGAGCAGAGATTCCGAGAGTTGCCAGAGCGTGGCCTGAGTTGCGCTGCTGGCCGGATCACCGGCGACCCTTCGGTAACGCGACAACACCCGCCGCACATTGCCGTCGAGGATGGCGTGGCGGGCGCCATGAGCCTGCGCCAGTATGGCACCGGCGGTGGATCGACCAATGCCCGGCAGCGCCAGCAACTGGTCGAAATCGACAGGTAGTTCGCCCTGAAACTTGAGCGCACAGATCTGCGCCGCTCGATGCAGATTGCGCGCACGCGAGTAGTAGCCCAGCCCAGACCATTGCGCCAGCACCTCGTCCAGACTGGCAGCAGCCAGCGCCGGCAGATCCGGGAAGCGCGCCAGAAAGGCCTGGAAGTAAGGAATGACGGTCTGCACCTGGGTCTGTTGCAGCATCACTTCCGACAGCCACACGCGATAGGGCGTGCGCGGATGCTGCCAGGGCAGAT
Source organism: Lysobacterales bacterium (assembly GCA_050250665.1). Lineage (GTDB taxonomy): Bacteria > Pseudomonadota > Gammaproteobacteria > Xanthomonadales > SZUA-5 > JADKFD01. The sequence goes on from JBFWOF010000083.1 coordinate 2,064, forward strand.
CGTGGCGCCCGTGCTGATCGAACCAGGCCAGCAGTCGGGTGGCGTATTCGGTTTCAGTGCTTTTCCGGTCGCGCTCCTGGGCGCTCCCGTCATCAGCGAGTTTGATTGCCTGCATGCATCTGGTTTCGGTGAGAGTGAGTGGAGCAGAGGCGTGGACCGGCAAAGCTCCGGCGAGCCTCAGCGTTCCGACATCGCCTCCCGGGTGCGCCTTCGGCTTACCCGGGCTACTTCTGATCAAACCTTGCCCAGCTCCGGCGGCAGCAGCGCGTCGACAAATTCGTCTGCGACGAACTCGCGCAGATCCTCGCGCTTCTCGCCGACGCCGATAAAGCGCAGCGGCAGACCGAGTTCGCGACACAATGCGAAGACCATGCCACCCTTGGCGGTGCCATCGAGCTTGGTCACGACCACGCCGGTCACGCCCACGGCCTGGTTGAACTGCTTGGCCTGATTCAGCGCGTTCTGGCCGGTGCCGCCGTCGATGACCAGCAAGGTCTCGTGCGGCGCGCTGGCGTCGATCTTGCCGAGCACGCGCTTGACCTTGGCCAGTTCCTGCATCAGATGACCCTGGGTGTGCAGTCGACCGGCGGTATCGGCAATCAACACATCGATGTTGCGGGACTTGGCGGCCTGCAGCGCATCAAAGATCACCGAGGCGGAATCGGCGCCGCTGCCCTGGGCCACGACCGGCACCTGATTGCGCTCGCCCCAGGTCTTGAGCTGTTCGACCGCAGCCGCCCTGAAGGTATCGCCAGCAGCCAGCATGACGCTGTGTCCGGCCAGCTTGTAGCGCATGGCCAGCTTGCCGATGGTGGTGGTCTTGCCGGCACCATTGACGCCGACCGTCAGAATCACAAACGGCCGCGGCGTCGTCGGTATCTGCAAGGGCAGCGCGTAGTTGGCAATCAGTCCGTGCAAGGACTTGCGCAAGGCCGCCAGCAGTTCGTGGGCATCGGCAAACTCGCGCTTGCGCATCCGCACCCGCAGACCTTCGACCAGTTCGGTGCTGGCGACGACGCCGATATCGGCCTGGATCAGCGCCGTTTCCAGTTCTTCCAGCAGATCCTCATCCAGCTTGGGATTGCGTTTGAACAGCGTGCCCACGCTGCCGGTGAGCGCCCGGGCCGATGCCGCCAGCCGCTCGCTGAGCCTGGGCGGCGGCGCGGGCCTGGGTTCGGCCGCGATTGCATCGATGGCGCTGCTGAAGGCCAGCGCAGGATCGAAGAACTCCGGCTCGGGTTCCGGTTCGGGTTCTGGCTGCAGGTCGGTCGCCGGAGCAACTGGCCGCTCGGGGCTGACCTCGACCACCAGCTCCGCGCCCGCCTCGCTCTCCACAGCCGCAACCTCGGGCACCGCGATATCCGCAGCCACCGCTTCACTGGCGGCCGTGAGCGACTCCTCGGGTGGCGTTGCCAGCTCCGACGGCCGACCCGGAGCTTCAGTCTTGTCCTTGCGAAACCACTTGAACATGCGCGGCTGGATTGTTGTTTGCTGTAAAGCCCGCGATTCTAGCGGTCCTGCACCGCTGCCGTATCCTGATCTTCGTGAACAGTCGACGCCATTCAGCTGCACCTGCCCGATCCCAGGGGGAAGTCCGCATCATTGGCGGATCGCTCAAGCGCTCCAAGCTTCCGGTTCCGGACCGACCGGGCCTGCGGCCGACGCCGGATCGGGTACGTGAAACCCTGTTCAACTGGCTGGGCCCGGATGTGCAGGGCATGAGGGCTCTGGACCTGTGCGCAGGAACTGGCGTGCTGGGACTGGAAGCGCTGTCGCGCGGCGCCGATTTCGTCCATTTCAATGAAACCGACTTCACGCTGGCGGCCCAGATCACGGCGGCACTGACGCGCTTCCACCTCGGCGAGCGCGCCCGGGTCACACATGAAGACGCCCGGCAACTGCTGGCCGGCCAGGCTTCAGAGGGCTTCGATCTGGTTTTCATGGATCCGCCCTACCAGGCCTCGCTATGGCCGGATCTGCTGGCCAGATTGCCGGACTGGCTGAAGCCAAAGGCCTTGGTCTACGTCGAGCACCCCATAGACGTGGAACTGCCTCTGGGCGAAGCGTGGCGGGTGTACAAGCACGCCCGCGCAGGGCGAATCAACTACTGTCTCTTGGAGCGAGGCGTCAGCTCCGCTAGCCTGTGAGCCCGGAAAGCAGCGGAGTACACAGCGTGAACGACTCGACAGCGGCACGGCCGTCTTCGCGCATTGCGGTTTACCCCGGCACCTTTGATCCGATGACCAATGGCCATGTCGATCTGGTGGTGCGCGCCGCGCCGCTGTTCGAGCGACTGGTGGTCGGGATCGCCCACAACCCGATCAAGGGGCCCAGTTTCGGGCTGGATGAACGCATCGAGCTGGCCAGGGAATCGCTGGCCGGCATCGCCAATGTCGAGGTACGGGGATTCAACTCGCTGCTGGCCCATTTCGTGCGCGATATCGGTGCCTCGGTGATCCTGCGCGGATTGCGGGCGGTTTCCGACTTTGAATACGAATTCCAGCTGGCCAGCATGAACCGGCACCTCATTCCCGAGGCCGAGACCATGTTCCTCACGCCGGCAGAGAAGTTCAGTTTCATTTCGTCGTCGCTGGTGCGAGAGGTGGCCCGACTCGGTGGCGACGTCTCCGGATTCGTGCCTCCGGCGGTGCAAAAGCGGCTGGTATCACTGTGGAAGCGCTGAGTTCGAGAAGATCGACTGGATCAACTCCAACCGCTTGACCTGACTCAAGACTCGGCGCGCTGCCGGCGTCAAACTGCAATGCACACAATTGGTGCTGTCAAGACCACCTGAACCATTCTTAATGCAGCGGGTGCTGGTAGCATGCTTTCACTCGGGATGATCTATCGAAGGAGCTCCACCATGTTCCGTCGTCTACTTGCGATTGCAGCCCTGACGGGCGTGTTGTTCACGTTGGCAGCCTGTGAGGAACCGCCGCCGCCGCCAGATCCGGCAAAGGTCGTGCCGACGGTTCCTACCGACTCGGCAGCCTGGAAGAAGTACGTGGCGGCCATTTCCAAGACCTATGTGCCAGCTGACCAGAGTGCGCGCATCTTCGCCACCTTTGTCGAGTACGGCCAGGACGAAGAAAAGACCGCGCGCACCATCGAGAACATCAAGAACTTCATCGGCCGCGGCATTGCCGAGGGTACGACCTTGTTGTTTGCCTCGCCGGACTCGCCGCTGATGGCCAGCATCGTCGAGCAGGCTTTCGCCGATCCGCGCGCGGACCTGCTGAAGAGCATCCGCGTTATCTTCATCGGCCAGAAAGCAGAAGAAGAACGTGTGCGCACGGCCGTCACGGCCTGGGGTGCAACCTTCGTCTTCCACGAGGCGAAGTAGCTCGAAACTCGCCGTCAAGCCCCGGTCCCGGCGCCGACCCGCTTCTGGCGGGTCGGCGCTGAAGTCGGGGCATGCAATTACGACGGATCGCAATGCCGATCCGATCCGTTGCCTGAGAATGTTGCACCGTCTGCCCGCCCCTGAAGCACCCGATCAATGCGCTGGGGAGCCCCCACCGGTCTCCTACCGACTGCCAAGTTGAAGTGCTCGCCTGTGGCTGGAACACTGGAACTGGCATGGCCCTGCTGATCACCGATCAATGCATCAACTGCGACGTCTGCGAGCCCGTGTGCCCCAACCGGGCGATCTATCAGGGCCCGCAGGTCTACGAGATTGACCCCAGCCGCTGCACCGAATGCGTGGGCCATCATGACGAGGCCCAGTGTGTGGTCGTCTGTCCGGTCGAGTGCATCTTTGTCGATCCCGCTGTACCGGAAACCCGAGAGCAGCTGCTGGCGAAGGCCGAGCAGCTGAAGAACGAGGAAACCGCATGAACTTCAAGCATCAAACGATCAGCCGCTGGCCGCGGATTGCGCTGTGGCTGGTGCTGCTTCTGCTGCCGACGCTGGCGCTGGCTCTGGCCGAGGTCAAACCACACGCTGCCGGCATCGCCAGCGCCAACAAGCAGGCCACCGAAGCCGGTTTCGAGATTCTGGCGCAGGGCGGGAACGCTTTCGACGCTGCGGTGGCGGTGTCGGCCGCTCTGGCCGTGGTGGAACCGGAAAGCTCGGGACTGGGCGGCGGCGGGTTCTTTCTGCTGCACCGTGCCAGCGATGGCAAAGCCGTGTTCGTCGATGCTCGCGAGAAAGCTCCGTTGGCGGCCAGCCGCGACATGTATCTGGATGCCGAAGGCAACGCCCAGCGCGCGCTCAGCGTCAATGGCGCCCTGGCGGCCGGCATTCCCGGGCTGCCCGCCGGCCTGGTACTGGTGGCCGAGCGCTACGGCAAATTGCCCTTGAAACAATCGCTGGCGCCGGCCATCCGTCTGGCACGCAAGGGCTATATCTGGAGCGCCAAGAACTCGGCCATGATCGGATTCCGGACCGAACAGCTGGCCAAGTCGGAGGGCGCAGCGGCGCTGTTCCTGCGCAAGGGCAAGCCGCCTGCCAAGGGCGACCGGGTATTCAATCAGGACATCGCCCGGGTACTGGAGCGGATCGCCAGCGAAGGCCATCGCGGTTTTTACGACGGCAAGACAGCCAGGACACTGGTTGAGGGCGTCAAGGCGGCCGGCGGCATCTGGTCGCTGGACGATCTGGCTCAATACCAGGCCGTCGAACGCGAGCCACTGCGTTTTCAGTTCCAGGGTGAGGAAATCCTGACTTCGCCACCGCCCTCTTCCGGCGGCGTGGCTCTGGTCGGCCTGTTCCAGATACTCAGCGGCTATCCGCTGGCTGAATTCGACCGGGTGCAACGACTGCATGTCGAGATCGAGGCCATGCGCCGGGTCTACCGCGATCGCGCCATCTACCTCGGTGATCCGGATTTCGTGCAGGTACCGATGCAGATGCTGCTAAGCCCGTATTACGCCGCAGGCCTGCGCGCATCCATCCACACCCGCAAGGCCACGCCCAGCGACGCGCTGCCCGGGATCAGCGCTGGCCCTGAAGGCAGCGACACCTCGCATTTCTCGATCATCGACAGCGAAGGCAACATCGCCGCCGTCACCCAGAGCGTGAACCTGCCCTTTGGCGCGGCATTCGTGGTGCCAGGCACCGGCTTCGTACTCAACAACGAGATGGACGATTTCTCGGTCAAGCCTGGCGTGCCGAACGCCTTCGGTCTGATTGGTGACGATGCCAACGCCATCGAGCCTGGCAAACGGCCGCTGTCATCGATGACACCGACCATCCTGCTCGGCAAGGATCGAGCCGCCGCCATCGGCTCGCCGGGCGGCAGTCGCATCATCACCATGGTCTTCCTGGGCTTGAGCAAGGTGCTGGCGGGCAGCAGTGCCGCCGAGGCCGTCTCAGCACCGCGCGTCCATCACCAGTACCAGCCCGACTCGGTATCCGTGGAGCCGGGCGCACTCAGCGAGGCCGAGATCAACGCCTTGACCGAGCGCGGCTACACGGTCGCTCCAGCCGAGCGCCCCTGGGGGAATATGCAGGTGGTTATCTGGAACAAGCAGGATGGAAGCGTGGACGCTGCCTCTGATCCCCGCTGGGAAGGTGTGGGCGGCGGCGAGTCGCGCGATCGTGAGATGATCTTCCGATGAAAGCCTGGTCGATCGAAGGCAACACCCAGCGCCTGGACGGCGGCGCCATGTTCGGCAATGTGCCGCGCGCCATGTGGGAACGCTGGATCCAGCCCGACGAGGATCATCGTATTCCCCTGTCCTGCCGCGCCCTGCTGGTGCAGCTGGATGACGGCAGACGGGTATTGTTCGAGACCGGTATAGGCGCATTTTTTGAACCCAAGCTGCGGCAGCGCTTCGGCGTGCTCGAAGACCGCCATGTGCTGCTCGATTCGCTCGCTGCTCTGGGCCTGAGCGATGCCGATATCGACGTGGTGGTGCTCAGCCACCTGCACTTTGACCACGCCGGCGGCCTGCTGGCCGCCTGGGAAGACGGTCAGCCGCCGCGGCTGCTGTTCCCTAAAGCGCAGTTCATCGTTGGCAGCGACCACTGGCAGCGCGCCCAGGACCCACACGCCCGCGACCGGGCTTCCTTCATCCCCGAGTTGAACGCTCTGCTGTCCGACAGTGGCAGGCTGGAACTGGTGGAGCTGGATCCGGCCAATGCCATCGGCAATCCGGGCGCCCTGCCCGCTCACTGCAAGGCGCTGGGCAAGGACGTCGGCTTCTACGAATCCCACGGCCACACGCCGGGATTGATGCTGAGCGAAATCGGCGGCGACAGCGGCATCGTGTTCTGCGCCGACCTGATCCCCGGCAAGGCCTGGGTCCATCTGCCGGTCACCATGGGCTACGACCGTTATCCGGAACTGCTGATCGACGAAAAGCGCCACTTTCTGGCCGACAAACTGCGCCGCGAAGTGCGTCTGTACTTCACCCACGACCCGCAAGTGGCCTGGGCCGGACTGCAGCGCGACGACAAGGGCAAATACAGCACTTGTGACGAGCACAGCACGCTGAGCGCCCAAGCCCTGCCCTTCGCATAGGCTGCCGTCCCCACGCCGCCTGTGGGAGCGGCTTAAGCCGCGACCCGCCATCGCGGGCAGAGCCCGCTCCCACAAAGAGCCGGCCAGCCCAACCTCACCTGTGGGAGCGGCTTCAGCCGCGACCCGCCATCGCGGGCAGAGCCCGCTCCCACAAAGAGCCGGCCAGCCCAACGCCACCTGTGGGAGCCGCTTCAGCCGCGACAGCGTCCACTGCTTCGACAAGCTCCCACCTGCAGCATCCGATCGGCGACAATAGCGCCCTGTCCCATCAGCCCCTGAGCCCGATCATGACCCTGATCCGACCCGTCATCACTGTCCTCGCCCTCCTCGCCCTGAACCCGGTCTTCGCCGCCACCGCGCCGGAGCCCTCATCAGTGGTTGACGGTCACCCGGTCTATGGCGCAGCCATGCCGGCCGGCGATGCCACCGCGATTGCTACCGCACTGACCGAGAGTGAGAACTACGCCGGCAAGCCGCAGAAATTCAGCGGGCGCGTCACCAAGGTCTGTCAGGCTAAAGGCTGCTGGATGGTGCTGGCGGACGGCGAAATCCACGCCCGGGTGATGTTCGGCAAGGATGATTTCTTCATCCCGACCGACACCACTGGCAACGCCGTGGTCTACGGCACGCTCAGCGCCCAGACCATGAGCGAAAAGATGGCCAGGCACCTGGCCAAGGACGCTGGCCAGGATCCCAGCAAGATCGAAGGCGACACCCAGGAATTCCAGATCACGGCGACTTCGGTGATGCTGTTTCCGGAGAGCTGAGAGAAGCGCCATCCGGATTGTTTCTGTCTGGGAGGGCTGATCGCGGGCAATGCCGGCGCTCACCAATCATGCCGCAAGTCTTTGATTTAAATTGTAGTGTACGTTGCGTAGCGGCCTACGTGACTGACGCAGCTGTCACGTAGACCCTTCGGGTCAACGTGACCTACCTCCGAGGATTGATGCGCGAATCAGCGCAAAGGCCCGAGCGACCACTTGCTCACAGATTGCCCGGCACCTCCTCCAAATCAGCTAGCACTCGATCAAGGCGGCGATGAGACCTGAAGCGCTCATCGCCGCATCGACACCAGTCCTCAGTCGCGAGCTGCGCTGACTCGATCAGTTCCCCGGGCACTTCTCATACAGCGGCGAGGTCAGGCTGCGCACCGGAATCGTGCCGTTGCCGTAGACCGAGGTATAGCTGAAGTTGCCTGCATCGCAATCGTGAAAACGCAGCGTCAGCACGCCCCACTGCGGGTTGCTGGTCACCTGCGAGGCCATGTAGGCACTGCCGAACTGTCCACCCGTGCTGATCTGCATCGGAATCTCGACCGAGCTTGCGCCCCAGGCAAAGGGCGCCGAACCGATGGTCCAGAACTGCTGCCCTTCGAAGAAGTCATACCAGGACACCACCACGATCGGGGAATCGCTGTTGGTGGCACCGGTGGCCTTGGTGATCTCGATCAGAAAGCCCTTGCCGGTGTTGTCGGGGTCGTACCAGGTGCCGGTATGCAAGGGCAGAATCGGGAATTCTCCGCTGGCCACCCGCACTGCACGGCGCACCAGCGGCATGCGGATCGGCTGCTCGCTGCCGAAGAAGATCGGTGTGGCATTCAGCTCTTCCAGCGTCTTGTAGCCATAAGCCACGCGCCCGAAGACCGTGAAGTCGGCATTGAGCGAGGCATTGGTATTGGTGTTGATGAAGAAGTCCGACGTGGCGCTGTTGACGTTGGTAGCACCGTTGGTCGATGTCAGCGCCATCGCCACCGCGCCCGGCGTATGCAGCAAACCATTGTTGCGCTCACTGGCAATCGCCGCACGCTTGACGATGACATCGCCGGTTTCCTTGAAGCCACCACCCTGAACGACAAAATTGGGCACCACGCGCTGAATCAGCGAGCGGTTGTAGGAGCCGTCGTCGACGTAGCTGAGAAAATTGGCCACCGTGTTCGGCGCACGAACACTGTCCAGCTCCAGCAGCATCGGACCGCGATCGGTGTCCAGAAGCACCCGCGGGTTCTGGGCCAGCGCCACCGAGCCCAGAGTGAGCAACACCAGACCCAGCAAAAGGTGTCTAAACATAATCCTGTACTCTCCAGCGCAAAGTGGCTGAGGAGGATACAGGCAAGTGCCCGCGCCAGGACTGCGAACTTCACAAGCGAACCCGATCCTGCTCAGGGAACACGCCCTGAGTCGTCACGAAGAATCCCGGTCTGGCCCGAACCAGCGACACCAGTCCTAAGCCGAGCGTAGACATGAAAATCCCGTGGCGTACCACGCGCAATGCGAAAGGCCTTGAGCGTGCCCTCGCATTCAAATCCAGCGCGTTCCAGCAGAGCAATGGAAGGCCGATTGGAGGTCATGACGTAGGCGTGTATCCGATGGAAGCAAGTGCTGGACCAGACCCATTGCAGAGCAACTGCCACAGTTTGCGTCATCAGCCCCTGATGTTGGTACTCAGGGTTCAGGTCGTAGACCAGTTCGGCGTGCCCATGAGGCACCGACCAGGCTGAAAAACCACAGGTGCCCACCAAAATGTCCGCCGCATTGACGAGAGCCCAGCGATAGGGACCTCCAGCGGCGTAGCCGGCAAGTGCACGCTCTACCCAATTGCGCACCGCTTCTGGCGTAACCGCCGGAAAACTCGTGTGCTCGGTCGTACCAGGAACGCGCAAGTAGGCATGCCAGGCGCCCTCATCCCCCAATCTCAATGGTCGCAACGCGAACGCACCGACACCAAGAATGGGCGGGCTGGATGCCCCCTCAGCCATCGAAGACTGGGCCATTGGATCTCCCGATTCTCCCGGACCGCCAACCAATTACTGAAGTGGTGCCCGGAGCGGGACTCGAACCCGCATGACCGCAAGGTCGAGGGATTTTAAGTCCCACTTTTCCGGGTTTCACCCGATTCCATCAAATTTCATGAAAGACTATACCTCACTGTTTTAGCTACGTTTGCGATTCCAGCGGGTTTCATCGTGTATCATTGAGCGTCACGAGAAACGGGCAACAAACGGGCAACAGAACATGGCAATCCCTCGCACAACCAAGAAAAGTCCATCTCAGGAAACGGGCAACAAGGACAAGCCTAAGCGCAGGCGAAAGCCGGGACTGATGACTTCGCAGGAACTATCGGGACATGAGTTCGAGCTTGGGCAGCAATTGGCCGACCCAGCCCCCAGAGGCGCGGGCAAGTTCACAGCCTGGAAGATGGCGAGCGGCAATGTGATGTTCCACTACCGCTACACGCGCCCCGATGGCTCAAGGGACCGGCTCAGAATTGGCGTATTTGACCCCAGCGGCAGATCAGGGCTCACACTCAAGGACGCACGCGACAAGGCCGGTGAACTGGCGAAGCGATACAACAGAGGCGACCGCGATCTACGCGCAGCAATTGAAGCTGAGGAAGGCGCCAAGAGCGCAGCCAAGCAAGCCGCAGGCATGGCCGACGAAGCCCGCAAGGCAGAAGCCGCCGCCACACTTGGCGCGCTGCTGACCGCATACGCCGATGCGCTCGAATTGCAGAGCAAGGCCAGTGCTCGCGCGGTTCGATCCTCGTTGACGAAGAACGTCAAGGACGCGCACCCGAAGCTATGGGGCAAGCCCGCCGCCAAGATTGACGCCGATGACGTGCTCGAACTGATCGAGACATTGACCACCGCAGGCTCGCCACGTGAGGCCGCGAAGTTGCGCAGCTACATCAGGGCAGCCTATGCCGCAGCGATCAACGCGCGGACCAAGCCCGGCGCCCTGCCCGCCTTGCGCAAGTTGAAATTACAGAGCAACCCGGCTCGCGATGTTGGCACGGTGGCCGGCAGCACCCGCACACGCGACCGCGCGCTATCGGTCGCAGAATTGCGCGCCTACTGGAACCGCATTTCAGCCTTGCCAGAACCTGCACGCTCCGCGCTGCGGTTCCACGTTCTGACCGGCGGGCAGCGTATCGAGCAATTGGCGCGCGCCACCACCGCAGACATTGACACGGATGCTCACGCGATCCTGCTATTAGACCCCAAAGGCCGGCGCAGCGAGCCTAGGCGCCATTGGGTGCCGTTATTGCCAGACGCGGATGACTGCATAGAGGTCATGCAGAAAAATCGCATGGGCGCGTTTGTGTGGTCATTAAATGGGGGCGAAAGTCCAGTCAGTGAATCGTCGCTGCGAGATCATTTCAAGAGCGTATCCGATGCCATGCTCAAAGCCGAAGAGATAGCCGAGAAATTCACACCCGGCGACATCCGCCGCACCGTGGAGACTCGCTTAGCCGCCAAAGGCGTGACACTCGAAGTCCGCGCGCAACTACAGAGCCACGGGTTAGGAGGCGTGCAAGCGCGCCACTATGATCGCCACGACTACGCCGACGAGAAGCTGGCCGCGCTGGAAACACTGCGGGAGATACTGACGAGCAAGCCGGCGACCGTGACCAAGATTGGAGCCAAACGAAGCGATACCGGACATTGAAACGTCCGCCTACATGGGCGCAATATGCAAGCGTGGAATGAACTGCTACAGGCCGGAACGGGTTAACACTTGACGGACGCCACTAAACTGAGCGATGCTCTATAAAGAATCCGAAGTTACACCCAAAGCCCGCCAATCAGCGGGCTTTGTCGTTTCTGGATGTCGCGAAATCACCCGATGTTAAGGGAGCACGTACCGACTAGAACACATTGCAATCTGCCGGCACTGATTGGCACTTGACGTATACAGGGTCGATAAACTACCATTTTTCCCATGCTGGGAGTCCCCAGCCCTAAGCCCGCATCTAGCGGGCTTTTTCGTTTCCGGCCACTCAATTTCACTGCGCCACCTTGACGCCGTTTGACATTGTTTGAATGTCGGGGGTATGATTTTTCCATTCTGGGAGTTCCCAGCACAAGCCCGCCAAGTCGCGGGTTTTTTGCGTTTCAGGCGTCGAAAAGGACATCCCCCCGGCGCCTGCATCCATAGCTAGCAAACCATCGCCAGCCATCACCCAAAGCCCGCCTAGCGCGGGCTTTGTCGTTTCCGCGTCACAGTAACTAGCAACAACCAAGCACCGCAAACATAAGCCCGCCGCCGTGCGGGCTTTTTGCGTTTCTAAGTCCGTCAATTCCAAGCCCGCCCTGTGCGGGCTTTTTGCGTTATGGAGCTTTGAAAATGACTAGCACGTCTGGCAATCGCACCAACACCCGCAACAAGTCAGCAACCCAACCCGCACCGCACGCGAAATTCTGGCGCCTGCCAACCGTTTGTGGATTCGTTGAGCTTTCACGCTCTACCCTACTCCGCCGCGTAAAGGCCAAGGATTTTCCAAGCCCGGTCAAACTTGGTAGCGGTCCATCGGTCGCATGGGTAGCGGCAGAGGTCCAAGATTGGGCCGCCGCGCGCATTGCCGAACGCGACGAAGCCAACAATGGGGGCGCACGATGAGCGCCCGCACCATGAGTAATTACGGGTTCATCGGGGATTTTCAACGAGCCATTGCCGAGCCAGCAATTCCGGCAAAACTGCTGCACTACCGCAAAGCCGGTGACGCAATAGCGGCAGCCATCCATGAGGGCGAAATCGTCCGGTTACTACACCTGCACTCGCCAGATCACCCGGAGTTAATGAAGCTTGGCGATTGCGACCGCGCAACCCTGCAAGGGGCGCTGATTGCGATGCAGCGGGAGGTGACAAATGCCTGAGCCAATAATGCAAAAAGCCCCGGCCAGGGGGCTTTCTGTTGGAACGGGCGCATCAGTCAAGACGCCAACGGATTATAGCTCTACAGCCGTACAGACGTCTATACCGCCAAGCATTGACCTAGTCCTTTCCCGGCTCGATCAGGTGCGGCAGCACGGCCAAGGCTACACGGCGCGATGCCCTGCGCACAATGACCGCAGTGCATCACTCAGCGTCGCTTGCGGCGACGATGGCCGGATTCTGATGCACTGTTTCGCGGGTTGCGGAATCCACGATGTTGTGGGCGCCGTCGGCTTGACCGTCAGTGATCTTTTCCCGCGTCGCCTGACGAATGCCTCACCGGAAGCACGCAAGGAACTGCAAGTGCTCGCGCTCAAGTCTCAGGTGAAGGCATGCGCCAACGTGCTAGAACTTGAATCGGGCGTTGTCCTCATCGCTGCCAGCGACATAGGGCAAGGTCGCGTCCTGACTGATTCAGACCATGCGCGTCTGGCTCTCGCCTGCGAACGCATCCGGGCCGCCCGTGTGGCGATTGGGGGCACCCGATGAACGGAGCCGAGAGCTTCATCACAGACTTGGAAGCCAGAGCCGCCCGTGATTTGGCGCGCGTGGAGCAATGCGCCACCCCGCGCAGTACAGGCAACAAGCTACCCCGCTTCGAGGTTATCGAGCACTCAGACAAGCAGCGGCCGGGCGTCTACTTCTACGGATCGACACGCGACAGCGAAACCGGCGACGAGCGCCTTGCCCCGCCGATCTGGATATGTTCACCGCTATATGTGACGGCAAACACCCGCGACGAATCCGGCAGCGAATGGGGCCGATTGCTCGAATGGAAGGACCGCGACCGGCGCGCGCACCCGTGGGCCATGCCCTGCGAACTGATGGCAGGAACAGGCGAGGAACTGCGCGCCCGTCTGCTACGTGGCGGGCTGGAAATCACCAACAACACAAGGGACCGGGGCAAGCTCGGGGATTACATAGCGTGGTCACGTCCGGCAATCACGGCGCGCGCTGTTGCTCGCACCGGCTGGCATGGCGCAGCTTTCGTGCTACCCGATAGGACCATCGGCGACACCGAAGCGGAGCCCATTTTCTACCAGAGCGCCAGCGTAGAAGGCGTCAAGCTCGGGACGGCTGGAACGCTCGAAGGATGGCGCGAGAACGTGGCCGCACCTTGCGCAGGGAATAGCCGCCTTGTGCTCTACATATCGGCCGCACTCGCTGCGAATTGCCTAACCTTGCTCGGGGCCGAAGGTGGCGGGCTGCACGTTCGCGGACCTAGCAGCGCGGGCAAGACAAGCGCACTACTCGCCGCTGCTTCAACCTGGGGGCCGCCCGACTACGTGAGAACGTGGCGCGCGACCGACAACGCACTGGAAGGCATCGCGGCGCAACACTCAGACATGCCGCTATGCCTGGACGAAATCGGCGAGCTACCGGGAAAAGTTGCAGGCCCATGCGCGTACATGCTGAGCAACGGAGTCGGCAAGAGTCGTGCAGACCGAAGCGGCGCAGCAAGGACCGCCTCGCGCTGGCGATTGCTGTTCCTGAGCACTGGCGAGATTGGGCTCTCTGACTTGATGGCGGAGGCAGGCACCCGCACCCGCGCAGGGCAAGAGGTCCGGGTTATCGACATTCCAGCGGATGCAGGCGCGGGGCTCGGGATGTTCGAGAAGTTACCGCAGGGCATGACGGCCGGCGCCTTTGCCGATCGGCTTCGCGATGCGGCAGCGATGCACTACGGAACGGCAGGGCCGGCTTTTGTCGGTCGATTGGTGCAGAACCACACAGAAGCTCGGGACACGCTCAGAACGGCACGCGACGCCATAGCAGCGACAATGGCGCCAACCGATGCAGCCGGGCAGGTGCGACGAGTCGCACAACGCTTTGCCCTGATTGCTGCCGCAGGCGAGCTTGCTACGGAATGGGGACTAACCGGATGGCCCGAGGGAGAGGCAGCAACCGCCGCAACCAAGTGCTTTAGAGCATGGCTAGGGGCGCGCGGCACCGCAGGCGCAGCCGAGCCAGCCGCGATGCTCAGCGCTGTACGCCGCTTTCTGGAAGCCCACGGGGAAAGCAGGTTCGCACCTTGGGACGCACCCGACAGCCGTACAACGATCAACCGGGCAGGATTCCGCCGCGATGCTGCCGACGGCTCGGGAGTCGAGTTCTACGTCATGCGAGAGGCGTTCAAGGCCGACATATGCACAGGCTTTGATTACCGGGCAGTTGCGCAGACGTTGGCAGATGCAGGAGCGCTGGCGACCGACAGCGACGGCAGCGCCACCAAGCCGGAACGATTGCCCGGACTCGGGCTCACCCGCTGCTATCGCATCACGGCGGCAATCTGGGGGACCGGCAATGTTTGATTTAGCTCGAATCCTTGAGGCTGTTACGGCTGTTACGGAAGGACGCGCAGCAACCGTAACAGCGAAAACCCCACCACTAAAGGGCTGTACGGCTGTTACGGCTGTTACGGCTCAAATTGGCACAAACACAACCGAAACCAGCACCAACACCAAGGACTCGAACCCGGCGCCCGAACCCCTCTCGCGAGTCTCTATTTATGACCGTAACAACCGTAACAACCGTACAACCAGCAAGGACGGGGGCTCCGCTGTTACGGAAGGGGAAAGGCCAACCGTAACAACCGTAACAAGCACCGGAACCGGAACCGACACCCACGGCGCCAAGTTGGTTCAATTGGTCCGCTGCGGGGATTGCTCCAAGTTCATGCGCAACCAAGACAACCCGCAAGCCGGCATAGGGACGTGCAAGGACGGCGAGCCAGATCGTGGTCGATGGCCCTACTACCCATTGGCCGTTCGCGTGTGCGAAGCGTTCGAGGACGCAAACCATGACTGACGTCGATCAACTGGCGAGCCGCCTAGGCCGCTCCGGGAATGTCCAAGGCTCCTGTAGGGATGGAATAGCGCTTCGGGTCCATGAGCGCTGATGCCAACCAGCCACAGGCCCGCAGGTAATGTCCGTCCTCTACGCGCTCGGGTCCCTGCGAGGCGGCTAGAAAGTACCCGTCCGACAGCCCCCATTCTTCCGCTGGCTTTGATCCTCGGCGAGTCTGAGACGATGTTCGTTTCTGGTCTTGCCCGGTGGCTGGTTCTTCCCTCGGTTCTGTCGTCTGGTTCATGCGC
>JBFWOF010000084.1:0-16830 GCA_050250665.1 Lysobacterales bacterium
GTGACCGATGATTTCGGAAACGCCCGGAAATCGGTCACGAGTTACCGAAATTGGCGGTCACACCTTAGCGAAACGACCGGTCACGCCTTAGCGAAATCACCGGTCACGATGGGGCGAAATACGCATTGACGCGCATGACGTCATTCCAGTGCTGGGCTTCCATCTTCCGCAGCGTGGTGTCACGGGTAATGCCCGCAGCGTTCACCAGGATGTCTACGGGGCCGTGGTGCGCGTGCACGCGCGCTGCGAACTCGGCGCAGTCGTCGAAGTCGGCCACATTCAGGGCTTCAAACTGGATCTGGCCGTTGAACTCGGACACATCCTCTCGGAACTGGGCGATACGCTCCGGGCTGTGATCGAGATCCGCCGCGACCACGCGCCGCCCTGCGCGGGCGAGGTGCACGCAGATTTCGGTGCCTAGACCACCGATGCCGCCGGTCACGACAGCCAGTCTTTCCGGGCTTTGGGCCATGGTTCTCATCTCGTATGCTGCGCCGCAGCAGAAGCGCGCGATCTTAGTTTCGCCACCGGCAGTCGTCAATCGGCCCTGGTTGGCGACATCCGGGTTCATGCATCGCGTGGCATACGGTCGCAAACCGTGGCATCTGCCCAACTCGGGTCTTTTTGCGGCCGTATAGCCGTCCATTGTGTGCGCATTCGGTCGCGCCCGGGTATGATCCCCGGCCTTTGCCTTGACCCGATTAGGACTTGTCCATGAGCGCATACTTGTTTACTTCCGAATCCGTGTCCGAAGGTCACCCGGACAAGCTCGCAGATCAGATTTCCGATGCCGTGCTCGACGCGATCCTGGCGCAGGACAAGAATGCCCGCGTGGCCTGCGAGACCATGGTCAAGACCGGTGTCGCCATCGTCGCTGGAGAGATCACCACCAGCGCCTGGGTAGATCTGGAAGCGCTGGTGCGCAAGGTCATTGTCGATGTCGGTTACAACAGCTCCAACGTCGGTTTCGACGGCGCCACCTGCGGCATCCTGAATCTGATCGGCAAGCAGTCCCAGGACATCGCTCAGGGCGTCGATCGCAAGCACCCGGAAGAGCAGGGCGCCGGCGATCAGGGTCTGATGTTCGGCTATGCCTGCGATGAAACGCCGGAGCTGATGCCGGCGCCGATCTACTACAGTCACCGTCTGGTGGAGCAGCAGAGCAAGGTGCGCAAGAAGAAGAACTCGCCCTTGGCCTGGCTGCGCCCCGATGCGAAGAGTCAGGTGACGCTGCGCTACGAAGATGGCGCCGTCGCCGGCATCGATGCGGTGGTGCTGTCCACGCAGCATGATCCCGGCATCAAGCAGAAGGATCTGATCGAGGCGGTGATGGAGCACATCGTCAAGCCGGTGCTGCCGGCCAAGTGGATCGGCAAGCACACCAAGTTCCACATCAATCCGACCGGCAAGTTCGTCATCGGCGGACCGGTGGGCGATTGTGGTCTGACCGGTCGCAAGATCATCGTAGACACCTACGGCGGGATGGCTCGCCACGGCGGCGGCGCCTTCTCGGGCAAGGATCCATCCAAGGTCGATCGTTCAGCGGCGTACGCCAGCCGTTATGTGGCCAAGAACATTGTTGCCGCCGGCCTCGCCAGCAAGTGCGAAATCCAGGTCTCCTACGCCATCGGTGTGGCCGAGCCGACCAGCATCTCGGTGACGACCTTCGGTACCGGCAAGATCAGCGACGAGCAGATCGAGAAGCTGATCCGCGCGCATT
The DNA here is from genome assembly GCA_050250665.1 of Lysobacterales bacterium. GTDB lineage: Bacteria > Pseudomonadota > Gammaproteobacteria > Xanthomonadales > SZUA-5 > JADKFD01. The sequence continues at coordinate 1,721 of JBFWOF010000084.1, forward strand.
TCGACCTGCGCCCCTACGGCATCGTGCAGATGCTGGACCTGATCCACCCGGTCTACCAGCCGACGGCCGCCTACGGTCATTTCGGCCGCAAGCCCTACGAGATCAAGGGCGCCGACGGCAAGTCGCACACCGCCTTCTCGTGGGAGAAGACCGACAAGGCCGAAGCACTGCGCGAGGCTGCGGGCCTGGGCAAGAAGAAGCGCTGAGGAGCGCGGGCCCTCGGTAGAGCCGGGACCGGGGGCTCGGGACTCGGGACTCGGGACTCGGGACTTGGGACTTGGGACTTGGGACTTGGGACTTGGGACTTGGGACTTGGGACTTGGGACTTGGGACTTGGGACTTGGGACTTGGGACTTGGGACTTGGGACTTGGGACTTGGGACTTGGGACTTGGGACTCGGGTTCCGCCGAGACACGCGAGATTGGCTTCCTGAGCCTTGTTGCTGCTTTGCGCGCACACAGCGGCCATGACTGCGCTAGCAGGATCGCAGCGGCTTTGAGGAGGGACGCGCGCCTGCGCGGCCGCTCTTGATATTGTGCTGTTGCAGAGCGGCGCTGCGGCGCGGCGCCCTCCACGGCCAAGCCCAGCGCTTGCGCACGCAATCCAGGGCTCTTGGAATCGTGCTTCTGGATTGCTTCACTGGGCTCTCCATGAACCCATATCGTAAGTTGTTGATTTGGAGTCCGCGTGAGCGCAACGCAGGCCTCGTCCATCTGTAGGAGCGCCCTTGCGGCGCGACCGCTGCTGCTGACCTGCGACTTGCCGGTCGCGACGCAAGGTCGCTCCTACAGGCAAGCTGGTGGTTCATGGCCCGCAGGCAGTGTCGGGCCGATTCAGTTGGCTCACAATCACGCCCGGGCGACGATGGCTGCGCATCCAGCCAAACGAAAAGGGCGCCGCAATCGCGACGCCCTTTCCGGTTTAGCCTGTTCCCGAGTTTCGAGTCCCGAGTCCCGAGTCCCGGCTCTTAGTACCGATAATGCTCCGGCTTGTACGGGCCTTCCTGGGGAATGCCCATGTAGCTGGACTGGCTCTCGGTCAGCTTGGTCAGCTTGACGCCGATCTTTTCGAGGTGCAGACGCGCGACTTCCTCGTCGAGCTTCTTCGGCAGCTGGTAGACGGACGGCTCGTACTTGTCCTTGTTCGCCCACAGGTCGATCTGTGCCAGCACCTGGTTGGCGAAAGAGTTGGACATCACGAAGCTGGGGTGGCCGGTGGCGCAGCCCAGATTGACCAGACGGCCTTCGGCCAGCATGTAGATCTCGTTGCCACCCGGGAAGGTGTACTTGTCGACCTGCGGCTTGATGTTGGTCTTGGTCACGCCCTTGGTCGCGTTCAGCAGATCGACCTGAATCTCGTTGTCGAAATGGCCGATGTTGCAGACGATGGCCTGGTCCTTCATCTTGGACATGTGCTCGACCGTGATGATGTCCTTGTTGCCGGTCGCGGTGACATAGATGTCGGCTCGACCCAGGGTGTCTTCCACCGTGGTCACTTCAAAGCCTTCCATCGCCGCCTGCAGCGCGCAGATCGGATCGATCTCGGTCACGACCACGCGGGCGCCGAAGCCACGCAGCGAACGGGCCGAACCCTTGCCGACGTCGCCGAAACCGCAGATCACGGCCAGCTTGCCAGCGATCATGCGATCGGTGGCGCGCTTGATGCCATCGGCCAGCGACTCGCGGCAGCCGTAGAGGTTGTCGAACTTGCTCTTGGTGACCGAGTCGTTGACGTTGATGGCCGGGATCAGCAGCTTGCCCAGTGCCTTCATCTGATACAGGCGGTTGACGCCGGTGGTGGTCTCTTCGGAGACACCGCGCCAGTCCTTGACCACCGTGTGCCAGAAGCCGGGGCGTTCCTTGGCGGTGCGCTTGAGTAGGCGCTTGATCACCGCCTCTTCTTCGCTATCGCTCGGGCTGTCGACCCAACGGTCGCCCTGTTCCATCTGGTAGCCCTTGTGGATCAGCAGGGTGACGTCGCCGCCATCATCGACCACCAGTTCCGGACCCTTGCCGCCCGGGAAGGTCAGCGCGTCCAGGGTGCAATCCCAATACTCTTCCAGGGTCTCACCCTTCCAGGCGAACACCGGCACGCCGGTCTTGGCGATGGCCGCTGCAGCATAGTCCTGGGTGGAGAAGATGTTGCACGATGCCCAGCGCACGTTGGCGCCCAGAGCCACCAGGGTCTCGATCAGCACGGCGGTTTCCACCGTCATGTGCAGTGAGCCGGTGAGACGCACGCCGGCCAGCGGCTTGGCGGCTGCATGCTTGGCACGGATGGCCATCAGGCCGGGCATCTCGTGCTCGGACATCTGGATTTCCTTGCGGCCCCATTCGGCCAGGGACATATCGCGCACTTTGTAGTCGTGCGGCTGGATTTCCTTCACTACTGCATTCATCAGCGTCCTCGTTGTCAATCACGGACGGGCGCCCTTCGTTGCGAAGGCCATAGCTCACCGAGCGTGACCCCGATAGCGGGATTGCAGCGCCCCTCGATGAGTGGACTGGCCAGCCACAGGCTGGCACGAGAACCGCCATTATATCGCTTAGTCGCGATGAAGCGATGAATACGGGCTGGAGAGTGTTGCAGATCCAGCCCGCGGTTCAGTCCAGCTTTCTCTTAATCGAGGCTGTAGATCACCGGCACGCGAGCCCAGGCGGCTCGCGGCTTGCCATCGACGGTGTAAGGCTGGAATTTCCAGCGTTTGATCGCCTTGATGGCCGAGGCTTCAAAATTGCGGTTGCGAGTGCCGCCGATGACTTCGATGGTCTGCGGTGCCCCCAGCTCGTTCACGAGCACACGCAGCACGACCTCGCCCTCGATGCCGCGGGCCAGTTCACGCCTTGGGTAGGCGGGTTGGCGTTTGACCAGCACGCGCAGGTTGACCAGCTCACCCTCGCCGGTACCCGAAACGCCGGTGGGGCGGACATCGACTGGACCCGGTGCCATGCGCGGCTCGTCAGATGGGGTATTGACCACGATATCGACCGTGGTCGTGGCCGGTGCAGCGGCGGGCGTGGGCGTCACCGTTGGCGGCGGTGCAATTCTATGGATGGTGAGCGGTGGAGGCGGCAGATCTATCGCGGGCGGCGGCAAGGGCGGTGGTTCGACCGGCGTGAAATCGATGAGCGGAACCTCCAAGGGTTCGGCCTTCTTGATTGGAATCGCGGCGTCGCGAGGCAACAACATTATGCCCAGCACCCAGACGTGCAGCAGCAGTACGCCAGACCAGGCGGCTACGCGTTTGGGATCAATGCTCTGGCGTGAATCCGATCGAATCGCAGCTTGCATGGTTTACCCCTGCCTTCCGGCACTTGCCCACGATTGCGGGCGCTGTCATCAACGTAAACGCGCGCTCGTAAGTTGCTGATGAACGGATCAAGGCTGCGTTGGGGGAGCATTCATGAATCTGAATCTGCCGAAGTTGCAGGCGGCGATCAGTGCCGGCAACACCGTCGAGCTTCGGCAACTGCTCGACGCAGAGCCGGGCCTGGCCGCAGCGACCAGCGAACAGGGTGTCTCAATGATTCTCTGGGCTCTGTATCGGGGGATGCGCGATGCGGCCACGGCCATCGCCGAGCACAAGCCCGAGCTGGATCTGTTCGAAGCGGCGGCGCTGGGATTGACCGAGAAGGTGTCGAATCTGTTGCGGGATGATCCGACCGCGGTCTCGGCGCTGGCTGCCGATGGCTTTCCGGCGCTGGGACTGGCGGTGTTTTTCGGACAATCGGCCTGTGCGGCGCTGTTGCTGGCGGCGGGCGCCGATGCCGGTCAGGCTGCGGCCAATCCCATGCGAGTTGCCCCCATCCATGCCGCCTGCACGCATCGGGACGAGGAACTGGCCTGCCGCCTGGCGCACCTGTTGTTGGCTTTTGGTGCCGATCCCAATGCCCCGCAGCAGGCCGGATACACGCCGCTGCATTCGGCCGCACACCGCAATCAGGCGCGGCTGATCAGGCTGCTGCGGGCCGCTGGTGCCGATCCGTTGATAGCCAACGATGCCGGCGACACGGCCCTCGATCTGGCGCGCAAGGAACAGAGTGCTGAGGCGCTCACGGCGCTGCAATGAACCGGTCGCACGCCATTGTGACTGGCAGTCCTTGGACTTCCGGCCCGCTGTTGGGCCGCTGCGGAGCAAGCACTCATGTATCAGACCATCGCTGGATTCCTGTCGCGCAGATCCCGGATGTGGGCCTGCGCGTTGTTGTTGTCACTGCCGCTTGAGGCGGTGATGGCAGAGCAGACAACACCCGTTGCGACTCCGCCGGCAGCCTGCGCCGATCCGGCCTTCCACGCCTTCGACTTCTGGTTGGGTGACTGGGATGTCTACAGTGGCGACAAGCTGATCGGCCACAACAGCATCCGGGCCATCGAACAGGGTTGCGGGCTGTCCGAGTCCTGGCGCAGCACCAGCGGTATCACCGGCGTCAGCTACAACGCCTATGACCCGGCCGACCAGCATTGGCATCAGTTCTGGGTGAGCGCAGCCGGCTATGTTCTGCGCTTGCGCGGCAATCTGGACACGCAGGGGCGCATGGTCATGCTTGGCCAATTGCCGAATGCCAAGACCGGCCACATGGACCAGCAACGGATCACCTGGTCGCGCGAGCCGGACGGTTCGGTGCGTCAGTTGTGGGAGACCAGCGCCGACGGGGCCGAATGGAGCGTCAGCTTCGATGGCAGCTACCGCCGCGCTGGTGCAGGGTAGAGTTGCCAACCGGGTGCCTGGCGCGATCCTCAGGACCAGCTCAATGCCTCCGGATTTCGCACAACTTTCCGCTGATTTCGCGTGCGTGACAGTCAACGTAGTGATCAAATGGCGATGCGTCCATCACTGCGCCGCCGGGTCAGCAGGGGACATCCCGGCGGCTACCCTCACTATCCCCTCGGAGCCTGCAACATGCGAATCACCGTCATTGCTTGTGCCTTGCTTCTGGCTGCGCCGATCTCGGCGCCCGCCGCCGAGATCTGTGACATGGTCAACGATGTGGCCAATTCCTGGAACGACATCGCCAATCTGCTGGACTCGGATGAGGCGGATGGTTTCAGCGAAAGCGACTATGAACAGATCGGGGAGGCGTTGGGCGCGCTGACCGAGGGTTCGGCCACGCTGGCCGGCGCCCTTCAGGGTGCCGGAAACGCCGAACAGGTCGCCCTGGGTGAGGAGCTTGAGGCCGTGCTCTCGCACATGGCTGGAAAGGTAGACTCCGGCAACATCCAGTACCTGGCTGATTCCATCGATCAGATCACGCAAACCATGGATGCCGTGACTGACGACTGCGACGCCGCCCAGTAGCCTGGTACCTTTGGTCGGATGCGCAGAGTGCTCCGGGCAGGCATTCTTCGATCTTTGACCGGAGTTCGCGCATGTCGCAGATGAACAAGATCGCTCGCAATGCGCTGGTGACTGGATCCACCAGCGGCATCGGCCTGGCCATTGCCCGGGCGCTCGCGGCGCAGGGTCTGAACATCACGCTCAATGGTTTTGGCGATGCGGCGGAGATCGAGTCGCAGCGGCAGGCGATCGAGGCGGAGTTTGCGGTCAAGGCTCGTTACAGTGCCGCCGACATGCGCGACGGCGGCGCCATTGCGACGATGGTGGAGGAAGCGACAGCGGCTTTCGGCAGTGTCGACGTGCTGGTCAACAACGCCGGCATTCAGTTCGTGTCGGCGGTGGAGCAATTCCCGCTGGACAAGTGGGACCAGATCATCGCCATCAATCTGTCGGCCGCCTTTCACGCCACCCGCGCCGTGGTGCCGCAGATGAAGGGCCGGCGCTGGGGGCGAATCATCAACACCGCCAGCGCGCACGCGCTGGTGGCCTCACCGTTCAAGAGCGCCTATGTCGCGGCCAAGCACGGTATTGCCGGCTTCACCAAGAGCGTGGCGCTGGAACTGGCCACCTTCGGCATTACCATCAATTCGATCTGTCCGGGTTATGTGTGGACACCGCTGGTCGAGCGTCAGATTCCGGACACCATGAAGGCCCGCGGTCTGACCGAGGAACAGGTGAAGCGCGATGTCATGCTGGCAGCGCAGCCGACCAAGGAATTCGTGACCGTGGAGCAGGTCGCCGCACTGGCGGTGTTCCTGTGCTCGGATGCAGCCGCACAGATCACCGGCAGCAACATGGCCATGGACGGCGGCTGGACCGCGCAGTAGTGCCTCGGTGGGGGGGGCTCGTCGTAGGAGCGACCTTGCGTCGCGACCGGTAAATCGCGGCCAGGCGCGACCATTAATGCACTGAGGCAATACACCGTCAGGAGCCGAACGCGGAGAACGCAGAGAGCCGCTGAGAACGCAGAGAAAGCAAATCCAGATTCGATTTTGCATTTCTCGGGGTTCTCTCTGCTTTTCCTCGGCGTTCTCTGCGAACCGCTTCTGGCATCAGGCCGACTCGGTTTTCGCCATCACGGACCAGAGACGTTGGCAGAGCCCGGCCCGCTACTCGAATCCATCCACGAACAGCACATCGTCACCGACCACATGCGGCTCGGTGTCGCTGGAGCCGGCGAAGGCTCCGGTCAGTGGGTAGGTGGCGGTCAGGGTGCGGTTGCCGGGGGCGGTCGACGTCAGATTGCAGCTGCCGATGCCGCCAGTCAGGGTGGCGTTGCAGCTGGCGCCGGCGCCATCGCTGATGGCAACGGTGCCACTGGGCGTGCCGTTGGGACTGCTGACCTGGACATTGACCGTATAGCTGGCGCCGGGTGCAGATGGGTCCGGCTGGTCGCTGGTGATCGTGGTCGTGGTGACGTTGGCGACCACGTGCGCCTCGGTGTCGCTGGATGGCGCGTAGGCACCGGTTTGGGGATAGCTGGCGGTGAGTGTTTTCAGTCCAGGCGTCGCCGAGATCAGATTGCAACTGCCCAGGCCTCCGGTGAGCGTGGCATTGCAGTTGGCGCCAGACCCATCACTGACGGCGACCGTGCCGGTCGGCGTGCCGTTGGGACTGCTGACCTGGACATTGACGGTATACCCCGCACCTACCCCGGAAGGATCAGGTTGATCGCTGGTGATGGTGGTCGTGGTCGGGTTGGCCACGAGATGGGGCTCGGTGTCGCTGGACGGAGCAAAGCTGCCTGCACCCGGATAGCTGGCTGTCAGGGTGCGATTGCCTGTGCTGGCGGAGATCAGATTGCAGCTGCCCAGGCCCCCGGTCAGCGTTGCATTGCAATTGGCGCCAGCGCCATCGCTGACGGCAACGGTGCCGGTGGGGGTGCCCGCAGCGCTGCTGACCTGCACGTTGACCGTGTAGGCCTGGCCCACCGATGAGGGATCGGGGCTGTCGCTGGTGATCGTGGTTGTGGTGGCGTTGGCGACCAGATGGGCTTCGGTATCCGAGGACGCGGCAAAGATGCCGGTGGCCGGGTAGCTGGCAGTCAGCGTGCGGTTGCCGCCGCTGGCCGAACTCAGGTTGCAACTGCCCGCGCCGGCGCTCAGCGTGGCATTGCAACTGGCCCCGGCGCCATCGCTGACGGCGACGGTTCCGGTCGGCGTGCCGCCGCCGCTGCTGACGGTCACGGCCACGGTGTACGACTGCCCCACGGCCGAAGGGTCGGGATTGTCGCTGGTGATGGTCGTGATCGTGGCGATATTGCAGTTGGTGCCGGACACGGTCGGGCAGGGGTCACAGGCATCGCCGATGCCGTCGTTGTCGGTATCGGTCTGGCTGGGGTTGAAGGTGGTCGGGCAGTTGTCCAGATTCAGGCAGACGCCGTCGAAATCGGCATCGCCGGTGGATTCGGTGCCGCGGCAAACGCAGGTGCGCGTTGCTGCCGTCGCCCAGCGACCGTCCTCGCCGCTGATCAGCGTGCCGCGGGTGTTGGCGTGCTGGTTGTAGACCCAGAAACACTGGTTGACCGGATCCACTGCCATGCCGCTGTAGTCGCCCCAGCGATTGTCGCCGCCAAAAGTGCGCACATAGAAGGCAGAGCCCGAGCGCAGCAGGATCGGACTGGAGGTGCTGCCGCTGCTGTCGTTGGAGCGCCGGGTCACGAAATAGGAACTGGGGAAGATGCTGGAGGCTGTCGCGGAAAAGCCGATGGCGGCATGGCCGTATTCGTTGACGGCGACGTTGGGGTAGAAGGTGTGGGTGCCGCTGGCGATGGTCTCGCCGCCGATGGCGCCCTGGTCGGCCACGACCAGGCTGTTGAGATTGCTGGTGTTGATCCGGATCCAGCGGGCGGTGGCCTGCCCGGCATCGACGCCCGACGGCGGCACCACGGTGTGCGCCAGCCAAAGCTCGTTGTTGCGCCACATGGCATCGGAAGGGCGACGGTCGCCAGCGTCGAGGCGGGTGGCGGTTCCCGATTGCGGTGCACCGGGTATGGCCACGCTTTCATTGTCGATATTGCCGAGCGACAGGAACTGCTCGTTGATCGACGGCGCCGACAGTGGATTGTTGATGCGCAGTACCCGCACCTGATCGATGCCGCCGCTGTTCCAGCCGGTGGCTACCATCCATAAGCCGACATTAGCCGGCGCCACGCCGGCCATGCGCGCCAGCTGCGTGGTATTCGGCGAACTGGCGAGGCCGGCATAGGGATTGACCACCGACACCGTCGGCGTTTGCCCGGCATAGAAAGTGCTCTTCGGAATGATCCACAGACGGACGCCGGCATAAGTGCCGCTCGGGCCGAAACCGAACATGTTGGCGCTGATGTAGACCGCCTCTTCGTCGGCGGCAAAGCCCGGAAAATCGGCCCAGCGATCGGCACCGCTGATCGAGATCCTGCTGTTGATGGCCGTGAAGCGCCAGGTGCCGTTGGGATCGCCGTCGTCGGACACTGCCACCAGCAGGCGTGAGCTGTTCACCGGATCGCCATCGGCGGTATCGCGCCGTTCCAGCGTCACGATCACGAAACGATCCGAATAGGTGTCGTAGATGACCTTGGGGTCGAAGGTGAAGTTGCCGGTGGGTGGGCTCAGCGACGCAAAGAAGGTGCGCAGCGATTGATTGAACTGACGCACCGGCGTGGCCGCATTGGTGTGCCATTGCACGGTGACATTGGTGACGGTGACCACATGGCCGGTGCCGGCAGCGACATGGTTGTCGGGCGGGATGAACAGAAAACCGCCAGTCGTGCTGCTGTTGTTGTCGAAGTCATTGCCGGAGAAATTGGGCTGCGGACCGGGCACGGCCTTCGTGTGGTCATCCGCTTCGCCATCGAGCGGGTCAGCGTCGTTCGGATAGCCGCGGCCTCCGTGACCCGAGCTGGGTAGGTCTTCGCGCTTGGGCTTGACCTCCTCGCTCATCTGATAGCTGCCGGTTTCAGCCAGCGGCGCCGGTTCGAAACTGGCTTCCACCGGGATCACGATGTTGTCGACCGTCTGTGCCGTGATCTCGCCGAAGGCAGCCTCACCTTGCTGTTGCGGGGCGAAGATGGAGACCGGTTTGCGGGTCTCGCTGACCGGCGGCTCCCGTACCAGCTGGCTGCAGGCAGCGCAGCACAGCAGCGCGGGGATCAGGGCAAGAGCTTTGCGGCGGCGGACCATGGTGGACCTCTGGACTTGTCTGCCCGCAGTTTAATCCAGGCCATCGGCCGCGCCGGGTTCAATTCCACTGAATGGCCGTGGCGGCGTTGACGATTGGCTACCGGACGGCGCGCGCAGGACTCTGGAACTCGCTAACATCCAGCGCAAGCGACATCGATGAGTCGCCGGTTTCACGTACTCGAGGAGGAACACCCGTGACCTTTCGTTATTCAGCAATGTTGTTGCTCGTGCTCTGCGCCAGCGCCGCTCAGGCCCAGCAGGGCGTGAACCCGAAACCGATGTCGGAGGAAGAGCGCGCCGAGATCAATGCCCAGCGTCGTGCCGGCTGCAAGGCCCACGCCGAGAATCTGAAGATGCTCAAGGGCGATGGCCGCTTCATGATCGAAGAGAACGGCAAGCAGCGCGAGCTGACCCAGGCCGAGCGCGACGGCCAGATCGCCGAGACCCAGAAAATCCTCGAGACCTATTGTGGCGAAAAGCCCAAGGCTGATGCCGCCGGTTGATTGGCGCTGACGCGTCGGCCGCAAGGCCGACGTGACATTCTTCGCTGAAGCGTCACGTAGGCCGCCATGCGGCCAACGTGACCTACGCAAAGCTAGCGCCGCTCGATGATCGCGGCGACGCCCATGCCGCCGGCGGCGCAGGCCGTGACCAGCACGCGTCCGCCCCCGGCATCCTTCAGCAACTTCGCGGCGCCCGCGATCATGCGCGCGCCGGTGGCTGCAAAGGGATGACCAATGGCAAGGCTGCCACCGGCAATATTGAGCTTGTCGCGATCGATCGCGCCCAGCGGCGCGCTCAGGCCCAGGCGTTCTCGGCAGTAGCTCGCTGACTCGAAAGCGGCCAGCGTGCACAGCACCTGGGCGGCAAAAGCTTCGTGGATTTCGAACAGGTCGAAATCGGCGAAGCTCAGTCCATTGCGTTGCAGCAGTCGTGCGACCGCCACCGTCGGTGCCATCAGCAAGCCCTCGCCGCCGACAAAGTCCACGGCTGCGACTTCGGCATCGACCAGATGTGCCAGCACCTCGCGGCCCTCGGCTGCGGCCCAGTCAGGCGCCGCCAGCAGCACGGCACTGGCGCCGTCGGTCAGCGGCGTGGAGTTGCCCGCCGTCAGCGTGCCCTGGCCGGATTTGCGGTCGAAGGCGGGCTTCAGCGAAGCCAGCTTGTCCAGACTGGTGTCGGGCCTGAGGATGTTGTCGCGCTTCTGGCTGCGGAAGGGCGCGACCAGATCGTCGTAGAAGCCGCGCTCGAAGGCCGAGTGCGCCTTCTGATGGCTGTCGAAGGCCAGTTGATCCTGATCCCTGCGGCTGATGCCCCAGGTCTTGGCCATCATCTCGCAATGCTCGCCCATGCTCTTGCCGGTGCGCGGTTCGCTGACCGCAGGCGCCACCGGCTTCAGTTCGCCAAAACCGAAGCCCTTGAAGGCGCGCAGGCGCTCGCCGAAGGAACGGGCGCGATTGACCGCCAGCATCCGCGCATTCAGTTCGCGGCTCAGCACCAGCGGCACCTCGCTGGCGCTGTCGCTGCCACCGCCGATGCCGGTGCGAATCTGTCCCAGTGCGATCTTGTTGGCGACGACGATGGCCGATTCGAACCCGGTGCCGCAGGCCCGTTGCAGGGTCAGACCCGGGGTGGTGTGCGCGAGCCCCGAGCCGAGCGCGATCTCGCGCGCCAGATTCCAGTCGCGCGAGTGCTTCAGGACTGCGCCGAATGCCAGTTCACCGAGCTCCAGACCCTTGAGGTCAAAGCGATCGACCATGCGATTGACGACTTCCGTGCCCAGCGCCAGATTGCACAGGTCGACATAGGTAGTGTTCTGGCGGCAGAAGGGAATCCGCAATCCACCGAGGATGGCGGCCAGAGGACGGCGCTCGGACATGGCAGACACTCCCTGCGGGCGAGACCGGCAGTGTAGACCAGTGTCGGCTTGTCCGCCTTAGAGCTGGTTGTTGGTTGTCGGTTGTTGGTTGGAGCTGGATCACGCGGAGGCGCGGAGAGGAACTGCAAGGGGGCTGGTTCAGTATTCGCAGGTTGCCGTGAAAGTCGTTCAGGCGAGTGCTGTCGCTCCCTCCCCGATGTTCGGGGAGGGCTGGGGAGGGGTTAGGCAGGAAAACCTATGCAACGGTCATGGCACCAGCGACTTTCATGATTGCGGGTGGCTCGCAGCCATGACCGTTGGGCTAAGCGCAGCGTGCCCAACGATACGATGGTCCGTTGGGCACGCTGCGCTTAGCCCAACCTACGGTTGATGGACTTTAGGCAGTTTCAGGCTGAAACGCGCTCTTCACAACGAAGCCAGCAGGAGACCCTTTCCCGTGCCCCACCAACAGACAACCGACAACCGACAACCCATTCGCGCTGGCTGCGCTATCGTCCGCGACCTTGATGTGGGTGCTGGAGCAGTGATGTCTACGGTCTGGATGGGTGTGCTGGCGCTGGAGCCGGTGGCGGGGGGCTTGCCGCAGCGGCATCTGCTGACGCGGGCGACGGCCGAGGGGCTGATGGCGGCGATGGGCGCGCAACTGGCGCGCTTTCTGCCGCCTGAGCACGATTACGGCTTTGTCTGGTCAGCGGCGCTGTATGACCCGGCCCAGCTGCTGCGCCCGGGCTTTCCGCTGCATCAGGAACTGGGCAATCTGTTCCTGGCCGGACAGCGTGCCGGCGTGGCCGCGGGTCACAGCCTGACGCTGTGCGAGCGCGACGGAAAGATGCCCACGGCCCTGCTGGAGCCGGACATGGCGATCGGCGGCGGCACGCTGTTCACGATCCCGGTGGCGATCACCGGCAGCGAGGAGGCGATCGCCGCGGCCACCGAGCGACTGGAGATCGAACTCTACGGGCAGGGTCTGGCCGATGCCGCCATCGTCTTCGAGCTGGCGCGCGATCTCGGGCTGGCTTTCGAACATGTGCGGCTGATGTCCTTGCTGGACCTGTCGGCGATGATGGCAGCGCAGCTGGAACACGTCGGATTCAGTTTCGCCTGGGAACTGATCGAGGAGCTGCTGTACGGGGCTCCACCGCGGAACCTGGAAGTGAGCACGCCACTGGGGCAAGCGTTGAAGCTGGATGACGGTGCGGTCTGGCTGTCTTTCCTGCCGTATTCGCTGTATGCGAGGCAAAATGCCGGTCTCGGCTATCAGCGCCTGAACGAATACGTGGCTCAGTTGCATGAATTCCGTCAGGTGCAGGGACTGCTGGCGGCGCACGGCATCGGCGTGCGGGTGCGCCTGCCACACGCAGACACCGGGCATGCCTGTTCGCGCCAGAACGATGATTTCGTCATCGAGAGCCTGAGTTCGAACGGGCCCGTGCGCGCCTGTCTGCACGAGGCTGCCGGACTGGGCGCAGTCGCACTGACGCTGGTCGATTCCGCCGGCGCCGTGGTCGAGCATCGTTATCCGCTGTCGGCGGCGGCGATCGGACGCTTCCGCGACGAGGCGCGCATGCAGCAATGGCCGATCGAGCGCCTGGGACGCGTCGTGCTCAGCGATGATGGCGAGGATCTGGCAGCGCCGCAGCCTTCCGATCTCCGTCATTGACACCATGATGTTCAGTCGACTTCCCGTAGGTCAGGTTGCTCGCACCGCGAGCTACGTGACGTCGTTTGGGCCGGTGAAGTCATGTAGCTCGCGGTGCGAGCAACCTGACCTGCGAACCGGTCTGCGGCCGTGACCATGGGCTTGCGCGAGCTTCGTCGTCGACTGGCGCAGGTCATGGCCGCCGATTTCCCGCGTCTGCGTCGGGATCTGGATCGCTGGCGGGCCGATACGCCGGACGCCGATCAGCGTCTGGCGCAGCTGGCCGAGCAGATCGAGGCCTCGGCCCAGCGCAGCGAGTTGCGCCGCGCGCGGGTACCGGAGGTTTCGGTGCCCGAGGATCTGCCGATCGCCACCCGGGCTGACGAGATTGTCGAAGCGATCCGCGCCCATCAGGTGGTCGTCGTCGCTGGCGAGACCGGCTCGGGCAAGACCACGCAGCTGCCCAAGCTGTGTCTGGCCGCAGGGCGCGGGCTGGCCGGGCTGATTGGTTGCACGCAGCCACGGCGGATCGCCGCCAAGAGCATCTCCAGACGTGTCGCCGAAGAGCTGAAGTCGCCACTGGGGCAGCTGGTCGGCTTCGCCGTGCGCTTTCAGGATCAGGTCAACGAGGACACGCTGGTCAAGTTCATGACCGACGGCATTCTGCTGGCGGAAACCCAGTCTGACCGTTTCCTGCGCCGCTATGACACGCTGATCATCGACGAAGCCCACGAGCGCAGTCTGAACATCGACTTTCTGCTCGGCTATCTGAAGCGGCTGCTGCCCAAACGCCCGGATCTGAAGCTGATCATCACCTCGGCCACCATCGACACCGAGCGCTTCGCCGCCCACTTCCACGGCGCACCGGTGATCTCGGTGGAGGGCCGCGGCTATCCGGTCGAGGTGCGCTGGCGACCGATCGAGGGGGATCGCGAAGAGCGCGGCGACTCCGGCCTGTACCAGGCCATCGCCAACGCCACCGAAGAGCTGGCCGGCAGCGATCCGCGCGGCGACATCCTGGTGTTCCTGCCCGGCGAACGCGAGATCCGCGACGCCCACAAGGCGCTGGAGAACCGTCGCTACGCCCACACCGAGGTGTTGCCGCTGTACGCACGGCTGTCAGGCGCGGCCCAGGATCGGGTGTTCCAGCCGGGGCCGCAGCGGCGCATCGTGCTCGCCACCAATGTGGCCGAGACTTCGATCACGGTGCCGCGCATCCGCTTCGTCATCGACAGCGGCATCGCCCGGGTCAATCGCTACAGCCAGCGCAACAAGGTGCAGCGACTGCAGATCGAGCCGATCTCGCAAGCTTCGGCCAACCAGCGCGCCGGTCGCTGCGGGCGCCTGTCTGCCGGCATCGCCGTGCGCCTCTACGACGAGGCCGACTACCAGAAGCGCCCGGAATACACCGATCCCGAGCTGCTGCGCTCCTCCCTGGCCGGAGTGATCCTGCGCATGCTTGATCTGGACCTCGGCGACCCGGCCGACTTTCCCTTTCTCGATCCGCCCAGCGAGCGCGCCCTGCAGGACGGCTTCTTGTTGCTGCGCGAAATTGCGGCGATCGACGAGCACAAGCGCCTGACGCCCATCGGCCACGACATGGCCAAGCTGCCCATCGATGTGCGCCTGGCACGCTTCCTGATAGCCGCCCGCGACGCCCGCGTGCTCGACGAAGCCCTGGTCATCGCCGCCGGCCTGTCGATCCAGGACCCCCGCGAGCGCCCGGCCGAGGTACGCGGCCTGGCCGACGCCGCGCATCAGGCCTTCGTTCACGACAAGAGCGATTTCCTGACCCTGCTGCAGCTGTGGCAGGCCTACAACCACGAGCATGAAGAGCTCACCCAGAGCCGTTTGCGCGACTGGTGCAAGAGCCACTTCCTGTCCTATCTGCGCATGCGCGAATGGCGTGAGCTGCATCGGCAGTTGTTGTTGATTGTGCGCGAGCGGGGGTGGGGGGAGGCGGGAGTTCAAGAGCCGGGACCGGGGACCCGGGACCTTCAAAAGCCGGGACCGGGGACCCGGGACCGGGGACCCGGGAAAGGCGCGCCCGGACGTGGCGACGAATCCGGTCGAAGTGCTGCTCTTGCTTCAACCGGG
>JBFWOF010000085.1:0-16285 GCA_050250665.1 Lysobacterales bacterium
ACCGGAAAGACCCAAAACCGACACCCCATCGTGACCGATGCCGTTAGAATCCAAGCAACGCACAACCGTCAGTAGAAACCGGTCACGTTGAACCGAAACGACCGGTCACGATGAGCGAAATGCGCAGTAGATCCCTTCACGGCGCAGCAGCGCCCCCAACTCGCCGCGAACGCAGGCGTCGGCAAGATCGAGAATGCGTTGCTTCTCAGCAGCGCTGAACACCCGGCGACCACGCGTGCGCGGCGCGGCAACTTCAATAGAAACCGGTGGATCTGGCGGGCGAACCCGATGCGGCTTTGGCATGTCACTCTCCGAAAAGCCGCCCCAAAACGAGGGATAACTTGTGATCAAGCTGTCTCAGGGATTATTGACGCGTGGGGGTTCAGGCGCTGGCGTATCCGGTTCTGCCCAAACAGAAGAACTGAAGGGCTTGCGCTCGGTTGCGGGCTGATATGACCCTGTCGGGAAGCTCTTTCGATTGATCTTGTTGAGTCGCTCGCGCGTGGACATCGCTTCGCGGTCGGATTGCATCGGTAGTCAGGGCTTGTGCAATGCAGCTTTGAGTTCCTCGCCAAGCGCAGTGAGTGACACGGCGACAATCTCGGTATTGGCTACGCTTCCGTCAGGGAGGCCGTTCGAGACATTGAGGGTGATGAGGCCACGCGCCTCAAGTTCCTGATAGTGATCCCAGCTACCCGATTCAACGAGCATCTCTTTTGGAAAGAAGCGCCCGGGCCCTGCATTTTCAAGCAAGGACAGGGCGAGCAAGCTCACGCCAAGCATGGCCTTGGATTGCGTATTGAGCATCGCGACTTGTTCAGCTAGGGCGGAATCAGGTGGGCTTTCTTCAGTTGCCGAATGGGCAAATGAACTGGCTAGAAATGCTATTGCGAAGGCGAGTTGTTTCATATGGGTTAATGGCATTCTGATCTAGCGTGAAGCCGGGCTGCAGCAGACCCGTTCGACAGCTCGTATTCAACATGAATAATTGCAACTAGGCCATACACATGACCCGTTTCGGTCGCTGCTTCGGCCGGCGCCTGAGCAGTGATTTCGTCGCCGAAACCCTGAGTCTGTCCAAGCTCAGCGGCAGACCGATGTGGTTGCCGTGGATGCGCGAAGACGACATGCGCCACGATTTCACTTGATCCTTCTGCCATCATCATCTGATCACCACGCTGGATGATCGGGGTCAGGTGACCGGTTCAGTGCATCCAGAAGTCCTCGCCTCCTTGGCGCAGCCCAAACCGCTCGATCAGCTTGATCGCAACGGAGGTGTTACTCGAATCCATCGGTAAACAGCGGTCCTTCCACGATCGTCAGCACCCCGTTCTGGCGCGCACTGGTCAGGGCCAGATCACCGGTGTTGATCGCGCCGTTGCCGTCGATGTCCAGGTACAGCGCTACCAGCACGTCCCAGACACCGGGGCTCAAACCGGGAGGAAGCTGGAACTGCCGGCTGCGCTGCTGGCTGCCCGGCTCCAGACGCACGCCGAGATCTCGCGGCGGATCCGAGACAAAGCCGCTGCCGCTGCGAAACAGACTGGCTCCGATGTAGACCGGGTCGTGCGCCAGTGCGGCCAGATTGCTGAGTTCGAGCGTCAGCGTGATCAGCTGGCCTGGACTGGCGCTGGCAGGCGCGCTGAACTGGTCAATGCGCAGCGGCGAAGTCAGCTCTGAATTGCGCAAGCCGGCGCCATTGCCGTTGGCGTTGTAGTAGTGATTGACGATCCACGGCCAGCGCTGGCCCTGATCCAGCGCCCAGCGCTGACTGCCCCATTGCGACATGCCACGACCATGGCCAAAGCAACCGCGCCCCAGCGCGACAGTGTCAGCGAGACAGGGCCAGCCGGTGGCCGGGCTGCCGACGAAGCCATTGCCGCAGGACAGATCGCCGTTGGAGCAGGGCAGGCCGTCGCCGGGATCGTCCCAGGCATTGTTCTCGGCCGAATATTCGGATCGGAAGATCTCGCCATTCTGGCTTAGCAGGATGCCGGCGGTGGCATTGACCGCGGCATCGCTGGAGGCGCTGGTATCGGGATCGTTGACCTGGCAGCAGGCGCTGGAGCAGATGTCATAGCTCGGCGTGCGCGGGTTGGCGACATGCCAGGCGCCGTAGGACCGATAGGCGATGGCTCCAGCCCGCAGACTGTCGCCGGTCCAACTGGCAATCCATTCGTCGTTGAGTCCGCGTTTGACGTAGGTTTCCAGCGACATCACGCTGACCGCGCTGCAGGAGCCGACGCAACAGGGCGTGGTGAATCCGGCATCGGCATAGCCCACTCGAATGCTGGTGGGGATCGGAAACACCGGGGCTCTTGCAGCTGCAGAATCGTCGATCGGGCTGGCCAGCTGGCGCGCGTCGAAGCGATCGTCGGGCCCGGGCGCACCAGCGCCCAGATCGATGATGCGGTGGCTGATGCTGTTGGTCAGACGCAGATCCTGTCGCCAGGGCGGCAGCCCAGCGGCACTGACCTTCAGTGGCATCGATTGCCCATCATCGTCTGCGACCGGTGGCAGATCGACGCGAAAATAACCCTGCGAGTCGGTGTGCGCGACGACATTGCCCAGCTCCACGCGCGCGCCGCGCACGGCGCTTCCGCGCTGAAAATCGTAGACGTGCCCCTCTATCCAGGCGCCGGTCTGTGACCTCGCATTTGGGGACGCCGTCGTTACCGGATCCAGCCAAAGCTGAACATCGCGCGTGTCCGCCGACAGCCGCGTGCTGAGTGTTCGGTAGCCCTGCGCTGTCAGCCTCAAGTCCGATTGACCTTGGACCTGCCGTTGCGCGCGGCCGTCGCGAGTGCGGAGCCGTGCTGGTGACGAGTCCGCGTGGCTCAGTTCAATCTCGGCGTCGACAAAGGCCCCGGTCTTCGCATCGCGCACGCTCAGATTCAGCGTGTCGGCCTGAAGCACGGGCGAGGCGACAGTCAGCGCGGCGAGCAGCGCACCCTTCAGGGCAGCGCTGCCTCGCTCCTTCGGCAGCCGGACTTTGTGCGCCAGACTCTGCATCGGCGACGCTACCTCTCCCATTGACAGGACCACAGAGCTTAGCTGATCGGAACTTCATTCGGTTCGGTCCTGTTGCTGCGAGAGGGTTTCAAGGCTTCCCGAAGCGACTTGCGTCCACTTGCAGCCATTCCAGCGCGGTGTCGCTGAGCAGGCGCTGACGTTGGCCATCGTCCAGCGGCATGCGCCGGATATGCGAGCCCGGTTCCTGCTCGCCGAGCGGGAATGGGTAGTCAGTGCCCAGCATCAGTCGATCGGCACCGCAGGTGTCGATCAGATACTGCAGTGCAAGGTCATCGTGCACGCAGGTGTCGAAGTACAGCCGCTGGAGGTACTCGCGCGGCGGCCGCTGGTTGTCGGTGGCGACCAGATCGGGGCGCATGCGGAAACCGTGTTCAATGCGCCCGAGCGTGTACGGGAATGAGCCGCCGCCATGGGCAAAGGCCACGCGCAAACGTGGCAGGCGTTCCAGCACGCCGCCGAAGATCATGCTGCAAACGGCGCGCGACTGCTCGGCGGGCATGCCGACCAGCCACGGCAGCCAGTACTTGGGCATGGCGGCGGCGCCCATCATGTCCCAGGGATGTACCAGCAAGGCGACGTCCATCTCTGCGCAGGCGGCGAAGAACTCGAACAGCTCGGGAGCATCAAGGTTCCATTCGCCGACATGGGAGCCGATCTGCACACCCTGCAGGCCGAGGTCCTTGACGCAGCGCCGGGCTTCGGCGATCGCCAGTTTGGGGGATTGCAGGGGAACGGTGCCCAGACCCAGGTAATGGCTGGGATGCTCGCGCACCAGTTCGGCCGAGTGTTCATTGAGTGCCTGATGCAGCACCAGCGCCTGTTCGCCCGGCGCCCAGTAGCAGAACATCACCGGCACCGTGGAGATCACCTGTACCGAGACGTCGAAGCGCGCATAGTCGTCGATACGCTCCTGTGCGTCCCAGGTCTTGGACCAGATTTCACGAAAGAAGCGGCCGTCCTTGTAGATGCGGTGGCGGCCCTGGCTGTGGTCGATGCTGGGAAAGCGCGGGTCGTGGTAGCGCGAGGCCAGATCCGGCCAATCGCGGGGCAACACGTGCGCATGGGTATCGATCTTGAGGGTCACTGGCTCGGTTCCTGCCATGGAGGCCGGTATGATACCCGGCTGTAGCGCCGCACCCGGCGCAGATCGGAGAAAGTCATGGACGTAATTCAGCGCATACAAGCCTTGCTGGACGCACACCCGATCGTGTTGTTCATGAAAGGAACGCCGCAGTTCCCGATGTGTGGATTTTCCTCGCGTGCCGCCCAGTGCCTGAAAAGTGCCGGCGCGCGCTATCACGCGGTCAATGTGCTCGAAGATCCGGAGATCCGCGCCAATCTGCCGCAGTTCGCCAACTGGAAGACCTTTCCGCAGCTGTACGTCAACGGCGAGCTGATTGGTGGATCCGACATCGTGGCTGATCTCGAAGCCTCCGGCGAACTCAAGCGCATGGTCGAAGAGGCCCAGGCACAGGCAGGCGCGGCTTGACCGAACTTCAGATCTTCAGAGTGCTGCCGGCGGAGGCCTGGGACGGCGCCGGTCTGGCCGGTCGCCAGCTGCTGATCGTCGGTGCCTGCGGCGCCATCGGTCGTGCCTGCGCGCTCTCGGCGGCCGAGCGTGGCGCCAGCGTGGTGTTGCTGGGGCGACGTGTGGCGGCGCTGGAAAAGCTGTACGACGAGATCGAGGCCCTGGGCGCGCCGCAACCGGCCATCTATCCGATGAATCTGGAGGGCGCCACGCCGGCCGACTTCGGCGATCTGTGCGCCCGTATCATCGAAGGCTGTGGGCATCTGGATGCCGTGATCTACGCGGCCGGTCGCCTGCATGGTCTGACGCCGATCGAGCAGTTCGAGCCCGAGGAGTGGCTGCGGACGCTGCAGATCGGGTTGAACGTGCCCTTCCTGATGCTGCAGTCACTGCTGCCGGCCTTGCGCGCTGCAGAACCGTCGCCCCTGGTGCTGTTCATGACGGATGAGCCGGAACGCAGCACCGAAGCCTATTGGGGCGCGTATGGCGTTGCCCAGGCGGGATTGCGGGCGCTGATTGCCATGGTGGCCAGTGAATGGGCGGCACAGGGTGTGCGCGTGCTCGGACTGCTGCCGGCGCCGGTAGCCAGCGCATTCCGGCGCAAGGTCTTTGTCGGTGAGGCCATGGACGGACTGGTGGCGCCTGCGCGTTATGCTGAACTGATCAGCTGGTTGATTGCCAATGCGCCGCAGGATTGGAGCGGGGCCATCGTTGACGGGCGTCAGCCGCCGGCGGCTGCAGCGTGATGGACATCGTATCGGCGGCGATCCTGCTGTTCCTGATCATGGATCCGCTGGGCAATATTCCGGTGTTCCTCTCGCTGCTGAAGGCCCTGCCACCGCAGCGTCGGCGTTTCGTGCTGGCGCGCGAACTGGTGATTGCGCTCGGCGTGCTGCTGCTGTTTCTGTATTCAGGGCAGGCGCTGCTGGCCTTGCTGCACCTGCGCCAGGAGTCGGTCAGCATCGCCGGCGGCATCGTGCTGTTCCTGATCGGCATCCGCATGATCTTTCCCTCCCGCGACGGCCTTTTTGGCGACATACCCGAAGGCGAGCCCTTCATCGTGCCGATGGCGATCCCCTGCGTGGCCGGACCATCGACGATTGCGGCACTGATGCTGCTGGCCAATGATGGCACCGGGCGCAACTTCGAGTGGACCGTGGCCCTGGTAGCGGCCTGGCTGGCCACCGCGGTGATCCTGTTTGCCGCCACGGCGCTCTACAAGGTGCTGGGTCAGCGTACGCTGATCGCGCTGGAGCGCCTGATGGGCATGCTGCTGGTGGCGATCTCGGTGCAGATGTTCCTGGACGGCATACAGAAGTATCTGGGGGCGACGGCCGCGCAGTGATCACGGCGGTCATCGACGAACAACTCCGCGCCACTGCTCGCGCCCAGGACTCATGCTGCCTCATGCGACGAACGACTCGCTGACATGCGTCCCCGACTTCTGATCGTTCACCACAGCCATGGCTGGCGCACACACAGGATGGCCGAGGTCATTGCCGCCGCAGCCGCGGCCACTGACACGGTCGATGTGATCTCGCGTGCTGCGGTCGATGCGGGCGTCGAGGATGTGCTGGCGGCTGACGGTTATCTTGTCGGCAGTCCCGAGACCTTTGGTTCCATGTCGGGCCTGATCAAGGATTTCTTCGAGCGCATCTACTATCCGGCTCAGGACCAGGTGACCGGGCGTCCCTATGCGCTGTTCGTGTGTGCCGGTAATGATGGCCGGGGCGCTATTGAGTCGATGCAACGCATCGCCCGGGGACTGGGCTGGAAGGAAGTGCAGCCACCGCTGCTGGCGCGCAGCCATGAACTGGAATCGCGCCTGGAAGATTGTGAACAATTGGGCGCCGCAATGGCGTTGGGGCTGTCGATGGGCATCTTCTAGCCAGGGAAAGACAGCCCGGATGGCGCCAACTTGCCTGCCCAATTGAATGTTTTTGCTGAACAGCGAGGCCTGTTGCCGACCAGAGCGGAAGCTCTAATTCCCTGACTACAGATCCCCAAGTTGTTAGCAAAGCGTCATCTAGCACTGTTAAACTCATCTTAACTCTCGCTGCATCAGCCGCGCCTTGACCTTCGATCAGGGTTCGTCGGGTGAGTGCAGTCCAATCCCGTAACACAAGTCAGGCAGTCGTCATGAAGAAAAAGCCGCAGATTAAAGCCTTGGTGCTCGGTCTCATGCTGGGCCTCGCCGCCTCGCAGGGCGCCTTCGCACAGGGCACCACCTCGTCATCCCTCAACGGTCGCGTGACCGATCCTGAAGGTCGCCCTATCGCTGGCGCACTGGTCGAGATCGTGCATCTGCCGTCGAACACCCGTAAGACCGTCAGCACTGACGAGCAGGGTCGGTATGCGTCGACCAATCTGCGCGTGGGTGGTCCGTACAAGATCACGGTCACCAAGGAAGGCTATGCCGGCGAAGCTCAGGACGATATCAACCTGCTGCTGGGCGAGCCCTCGCAGGTCAATGTCGACCTCGATCCGGCGATGACCCAACTGGAGTCGATCGAAGTGGTCGCCTCGGCTCAGTCGGACGTGTTCCGCTCCAACAATCAGGGCTCCACGAGCAATGTCTCGCGCCAGCAGATCGACTCCTTCCCGTCGATCAACCGCAACATCCAGGACTATGTACGTCTCGATCCGCGTATCGCGCAGACCGACAAGGCCCGCAACGAGATCTCCGCCGGCGGCCAGAACACGCGCTTCAATGCCATCCGCATTGACGGTGTCAATACCTCGGACGCCTTCGGTCTCGAGTCCAACTCGCTGCCGACGCCCAAGCAGCCGATCTCGATGGACGTCATCGACGCCATCAACGTCTCGGTCGCCAACTATGACGTCACCATCGGTGGCGCCACCGGTGCGGTGATCAACGCCGTGACCAAGTCCGGCACCAACGAGTTCCACGGTTCGGTGTACGGCACCTACCGCGAGAATGACTGGTCGGGCAAGGACCAGAATGATGTGCGTCCGGAGATCTTTGATACCGACGAGACCTACGGTGGCACCTTCGGTGGCCCGCTGATCGAAGACAAGCTGTTCTTCTTCGCCAACTACGAGAAGAGCACCTTCTCTGGCGTCGGCACCAACTTTGGTCCGGTCGGTTCGGGCGCGACCAACATCGTCAACATCACCCAGGCCGATATCAACGAGATCATTGGTATCGCCTCCGGCTATGGTTTTGACGCCGGTACGCTGCAGCTGCCGAAATCGCTGGATACCACCAGCGAGGAATATGCGATCAAGCTGGACTGGAACATCAACGAGCAGCATCGCGCCAGCTTCCGCTACAGCAGTTCCGAGCAGAGCCAGGCCAACACCCCGGGCTTCGGCAACAACTCGCTGTCTCTGTCGAGCTATCTGTACCAGCGTGATTTCCAGTTCGACACCACCACGGCGCAGCTGTTCAGCGACTGGACCGACAACTTCTCGACCGAGTTCAAGTTGTCCTACCGCGACTACTCGGCGGTACGTACTCCGGTCTCGGACCTGCCGGCGATTGCCGTGCGCGTGGGCAATGCCACGTTGAACCTGGGTACCGAAGAAAACACCCACGCCAACGTGCTCGAAACCCAGACCTGGAATTCGTACTTCATCGGCAACTACTTCGTGGGTGATCACGAGTTCAAGTTCGGTGTCGATTACGAGGCCAACGACATCTTCAACCTGTTCGGTCGTCGAACCAACGGTGTCTACACCTTCAACAGCATCAACGACTTCCGCAACGGCACGTCGAGCCGCTACCAGCTCTATGCGCCCGTGGGTGGCAATATCGACAACATGGCCGCCGATTGGGGCCTCGACAACATCGGCTTCTTCGTTCAGGACAGCTGGTCGGTCAATTACAACCTGACCATGACCTATGGCTTCCGCGTCGATATCCCGAATGTCAGCCGCAAGCCTACCTACAATCAGGCGGCTTCGGAGACCTTCGGCTTCCGCAACGACGCCACGATCGACGGCAACGAACTCGTGCAGCCGCGCTTCGGCTTCAACTACACCTTCGATTCCGAGCGTCCGACCCAGCTGCGCGGCGGCATGGGCCTGTTCCAGGGTGCGGCTGCCACGGTGTGGCTGTCGAATCCGTACTCGAACACCGGCCTGCAGTACACCGACTATTTCTTCAGTCGCGGTATCAGCAACTTCTCACCGAATCCGAACGATCAGCTTGCGCAGTTCACCCCGGGTACCGGCGCTACCCAGTCGGTCGATTTCATCGATCCGGATCTGGGTCAGCCTTCGGTGTGGAAGGCCAACCTGGCTTTCGATCATGAGCTGCCGTGGTACGGCATCGTCGCTTCGGCCGAAGTCATCCTGACCTCGGTGGAAGAGGGCATCTACTACCAGCAGCTGAATCTGGGTGCGCCGACTGCCGTTGGTCAGGACGGTCGCTACATCTACTGGAACAACAACGGCCGCAATCCGGCGAACTGGAACCAGTTCGGTTCCGGAACCAGTGTTGGCTCCCGTGCCAACTCCAATCGTGCCTACAACGACGCCATCATCGCCCGCTCCACCAGCAAGGGTGATGGCCAGCAGCTGACTCTGTCGCTGCAGAAGCCCTACGAGGAAAACTGGTTCTGGCAGGTGGCGTATACCTACACCGACGCCAACGAAGTCAGTCCGCTGACGAGTTCGACGTCCAGCTCGCAGCTGGGCAACGTCGCCATCTTCAACTCCAACGAAGAAATCTCGGCGCGTTCGAACTACCTGGTGAAGGATCGTTTCTCGGGCGCCGTGTCCTACCGCCACTTCTTCTTCGACGACCTGAAGACCGAATTCTCGCTGGTCTATGAAGGCCGTCGCGGCAAGCCCTACAGCTACACCTTCGACAACGATGCCAACGGCGACGGTCGCTTCAACGACCTGCTGTACATCCCCTCGGGTCCGGGCGATGTGCTGTTCGGTTCGGCCGCAGAAGAAGCCGCTTTCTGGGCCTATGTCGAAGGCAACGAGTATCTGCGCAGCCACCTCGGCCAGGTCGCCGAGCGCAACGCCGATTACTCCAGCTGGGTGCACAACTTCGATGTCCGCATCTCGCAGGAGCTGCCTGGCTTCTTTGCTGGCAACAAGGCCGAGATCTGGCTCGACATCCTCAACATCGGCAACATGATCGACAAGGATTGGGGTGTCATCGAAGAAATCGGCTTCCCGCTGATGCGCGGTATTGTCGAGTACGGTGGTATCGATCCGGCTTCCGGTCGCTACGTCTATCGCTTCAACACGCCGGATTCGCAGCGCATCTACGACGATCGCGGCATCTCGCGTTGGGCACTGCAACTGGGCTTCCGCTACAGCTTCTAAGCTGAGCTCCAGAGTTGGACGAAACGGCCGGCTTTTGCCGGCCGTTTTCGTTGGGGTGCCGTGGCCCTGTGGCGTGATCTGCGCTTTTTGTTGCTCCTTCACCCATTGTCTACTCGTCACCCGGCGCTGCAGGGCATAGAATCCGTGCCCTTGGTTTGAATGCCGGGCGCTACTCCATGGTCAACATCAGCCTGTTTGGGCGCTTCGTGCCTTTGCAGTCGCTGGTTCCCTCCGATCGAACCCAACTCGCCAAGCAGAGCAGTCTGGTCAACTACCAGCCGGGCCAGGTGGTGTTCAGTCGCGGCGAACTGGCCCGTACCCAGGCCTTTCTGATCGAAGGTGAAATCGAACTCCAGGATGAGCGTCAGGCCGTCAGGCTGCGCGCCACGGATCCTGAAGCCCGCTACGCGCTGGCACCGGGCTCACGGCGTTCGGCAACGGCCCTGTGCCTGAAAGCGGCGCAGGTGCTGTTCGTTGATCGTGAGCTGCTGGATGTGATGCTGACCTGGTCGCAGACTGGCGGCGTGCAGGTGCGCGATCTCGATACCGAGGCCGAGTTCGACGAGCATCAGGACTGGATGACCGCACTGTTGCAAAGCAAGGCTTTTCTGCGCATCCCAGCAGGGAACATAGCCCAGATCTTTGGCAGCATGGAGGCGGTCACTTTCGAGGCCGGCAGCATCATCCTCAAGCAGGGTGATCCTGGCGATTACTACTACGTGATCACCGATGGCCGTGCCCAGGTGGTGCTGGAAGACCCGAACGGCAATTCGGAAGAAGAGCTGGCCCAGCTCGGTGTCGGCCGGGCTTTTGGCGAGGAAGCGCTGGTATCCGGTGAGCCGCGAAATGCCAGCGTGCGTGCGCTGACCCGCTGCTCGTTGATGCGCCTGTCGAGCGCCGCCTTTGCCCGGCTGCTGAAGGCGCCTCTGCTGCGCGAGGTGCAGCTCAGCGATATCCATGCTGGCGTCCAGCTGCTGGACGTGCGCCTGCCCAGCGAATTTGAACGTGGTCATTGGCCGGGAGCGATCAACATTCCACTGGCGCGTCTGCGGCAGCTCGCCAAGACCCTGGATCCCACCCAGGAATACTGGGTGTATTGCGACACCGGCAGGCGTAGCGCCTCGGCCGTGTTCCTGCTGACCGAGCGTGGATTCGATGCCCAACTGGTGCGCGGCGGCATCGGCGTCACCCAGCTCACCGAAGCTGCGTAATTTCGGTTACGATTCGTCCGCGGTGTTTCAGGCGTGGGGGCTGTGCCCAAGAGGCCGTGCCCGATAGTCGGTCGAATTTTCCCGCTGTCGCGACGTGCATGGCAGCCACTTGCCGGCCGTCGGAACTTCGCAGCGAGTGAGCGTTGGCAACGCTCCAGACTCGCTACATATTCCCAATAGAAACCGGATGCGCAACCTGAGTTGCGCCAGAGCAAGGACGTTCCATGAATCATCGACCTGTCAGTGCACGCATCAATCCCGAAGCCGGGATGGAAGTGCTCTCCAAAGCCGAAGTCAGTCGCCTCACGGCGGCCACCACCGGCGATCTTTACGAGCTGTTCCGGCGCTGCACGCTGGCGGTATTGACCACCGGCATCGAGAGCGATGATGCTCGCGCCGTGCTCGCGCGGCATCCCGATTTCGACGTGCGCGTGGTCCAGCAGGATCGTGGCGTCAAGCTCGATCTGATCAACGCCCCGGCGCAGTCTTTCGTCGACGGCGAGATCATCCGCGGTATCCGCCAGCTGCTGTTCGCAGTGCTGCGCGACATTCTCTATGTCGAGAACGAGATCAAGACCCGGGCCAATCTGAACGAGCCCGAGGGCATCACCAATGCGGTCTTCGACATCCTGCGCAATGCCGGCATCCTGCGGGCGCAGCAGGCTCCAAACATGGTGGTGTGCTGGGGCGGTCATTCCATCGGTCGCACCGAATATCAGTACACCAAGAAGGTCGGTTACGAGCTCGGACTGCGCGGCATGGACATCTGCACCGGCTGTGGCCCGGGGGCCATGAAAGGCCCGATGAAGGGTGCCACCATCGCCCACGCCAAGCAACGCATCAGCAACACCCGCTACATCGGCATCACCGAGCCCGGGATCATCGCCGCGGAGTCGCCCAATCCGATCGTCAACCACCTGGTGATCATGCCCGACATCGAAAAGCGCCTGGAGTCCTTCGTGCGTGTCGGACACGCCATTGTGGTGTTTCCGGGTGGCGTCGGTACCGCCGAAGAAATCCTCTATCTGCTCGGCATCCTGCTGCACCCTGACAATGAGCGTGTACCGTTTCCGGTGGTCTTTACCGGTCCGGTCGAAAGCGCTGCCTACTTCGAACAGATCGATGCTTTCCTCAAGCTCACCCTGGGGGCGTCGGCCTCTGAACGTTACCGGATCATTGTTGGCGACCCGGTCGAGGTTGCCCGTTACGTGAAGCAGGGTATGGCCCAGGTCACCGACCATCGGATCGAGACCAAGGATGCCTTCTTCTACAACTGGACTCTGAAGATCCCGGAGGCTTTCCAATATCGGTTTGCGCCTACCCATGAGGCCATGTCCAGGCTGGAACTGCGCCGTGACCGTCCGGTGCATGAATTGGCAGCTGATTTGCGCCGCGCCTTCAGCGGCATTGTTGCCGGCAACGTCAAGGAAGAGGGCATCCGCGCCATCGAAGCCAATGGCCCCTACGAGCTCAGCGGCGAGCCGGAGATCATGGATGCAATGGACGCCTTGCTCAAAGCCTTTGTGGAACAGCACCGCATGAAGCTGCCGGGCAGCGATCCCTACAAGCCCTGTTACCGCCTCAAGCCGGCCGCTTGAGCCACGGCGGATGCATTGCCGATAACTGGATTCGGATAGGGGTTGACGAAGTCCGTAGGTAGTCGGCATTATTCCGCTTCTACCGTTCCCGGATAGCTCAGCGGTAGAGCAAGTGACTGTTAATCACTGGGTCGCAGGTTCGATCCCTGCTCCGGGAGCCAGCTTTGCCCAAGGCCTGCGAAGGATGCTTCGCGGGCCTTTTCTTTTTTTTGGTCCGTGGCCGCCGCGATTCCAGAGTCGGTTGCGATGCAACGGGGAAGTCGGATCGGGGGGCTGAGCTGCGGGCTCGTTGCCGCGCTGAGGCCGTCCAGATCAGTGCACCGGATGTTGCGGCTTGGTGCCATCCAACTATGCTTGGGCCTCAATCACTGTCGTTCAGGGTGGGCAGCGCGTCGCGTGGGCCCGAGCGGATGAATCGGGGGCAATATGCGAGCTCAATTCTGTGATCGATTGCGGCAACCGGCAATCTCGACAGACGCGGCTCCGTGGGCTTTCGTGGTCTTGCCCGAGTCCACGAGTGCACTTCTTCCTAGACGTGGAAGAACGACGGTGGATGGCACTCTCAATGGCCACTGTTTTCGGGCCACACTTGAGCCGGACGGGCAACTGAGCCATTGGTTGCGCATCGACGAGGATCTGCTGCTGGCATCGGGGGCTGACTATGGCGATGTGGTCGCCGTCGAAATCATGCCGTTGGAGCACGAGCCTGAGCCCGAGCTGCCGATGGATTTTCTGGAGGCACTGGCGGCGACGCCCGCCGCCCAGGCCATATGGCAGGAAACAACGACCCTCGCGCGCGTGGACTGGATCCACTGGATCACCTCGTCGAAGCAGTCGGCGACCCGTGTGAAGCGCATCGGCCAGGCTTGCGAGAAGCTGGCTAGCGGCAAGAAACGGGTGTGTTGTTTTGATCCCTCAGGCTATTACAGCAAGGCATTCAAGGCTCCCGCGGAAGCGGATCAGCCCGATTGAGTTCAGAGGTGGCGCTCCGCTGGGCTGGTTGTGAATCCGTTCCTTGATCAGCGATTGCGCTCGCGCATGATGCGGCCCTTGTCGCGTTCCCAGTCGCGGTCTTTTTCGGCATCGCGCTTGTCATGCTGGCGTTTGCCCTTGGCCAGTCCGAGTTCGACCTTGACCTTGTTGCCTTTCCAGTACAGCGACAGCGGTATCACCGTGTAACCCTTGCGCTCGACGGCGCCGATCAGGCGATCGAGTTCAAGCCGGTGCAGCAGCAGTTTGCGATTGCGCATCTTGTCGGCGATGACGTGGGTGGAGGCCGAGATCAGCGGGGAGATCTGGGCGCCGAACAGATAGGCCTCGCCATTGCGCAGCAGCGCATAGCTTTCGCCGAACTGGATGCGGCCATCGCGCAGGCTCTTGACTTCCCAGCCCTGCAGGGCGATACCCGCTTCCAGGCGCTCATCAATGTGGTAATCGAAGCGCGCGCGCTTGTTGACGGCGATCTGGCCGCTGCCGCTTGAGCTGTCCTTGTTCTTCTTGGTCATGATTCGGTCATTCCATGGCATCCGAGCCTAGCATCTCATCTTCTCCTGATCCGGTGACGGCTGCCAAGTCCGGCGCCGAGCGTTCGGAGGTTCGCGTTCAGCGACAGGCGCTGGTGCCCTATGTGCCTGCTCGCATGTTCGCGCTGGTGGCTGATTTCGAGCGCTATCCGGGCTGGTTTGACTGGTGTGCCTCGGCCCAGGTGCTGTCACGCGAGGAGGGTCGTGTCAGTGCCGAGCTGGGGGTGCGGGTGGCGGGAATTGCGCTCAGTTTTGCCACCGAGAACCTGGAGTTTGCCCCGGAACGCATCGAACTGCGCTTGCTGCGCGGACCTTTCCGGCAGCTGAGCGGCGCCTGGACTTTCCAGCCCGTGGGAGAAATCGGCACCCGGGTCGGTCTGGATCTGAGTTTCGAAGTCAGCTCCTCGCTGGTGGCAGGTGCCTTGTCTCTGGGTTTCCGGCGACTGGCAGACCGCATGGTGGATGATTTCTGTCGCGCCGCCAGGACCGAATTCGGTCGTGGATGAGTCAGTGCAGGTAGAAGTGGCCTATGCGCTGGCCGAGCGGCAATGGCTGCTGCCCTTGCGGGTGGCCGATGGCACCACTGCCATCGAAGCCGTAGTCGCCTCAGGCATCCTTGAGTTGGCAGGGATCAAGGCACCGCTGGAGCTGGGCGTGCACGGACGGCGGGTCGCGCAGGACACGATCCTGCGCGCCGGGGACCGGGTGGAGATCTATCGCGGTCTGAATTTCGATCCGATGGAGTCCCGGCGGCGACGCGCCGCCAAGTCCCGGATCAGTCGATGAGATTCAGCTGTCTGCAGAACCGGCATCGCCCTCGGCATTATCCTCTGCGGCCTTGATGCGCACACCCTTGCCGGGTTCATAGTCGCCCTCGGTGCGCACCAGCACGTTGTCATCGAAGATCACGGTCAGGCGCTTGAGTTCGATGTTGCCGTCATCATCCTTGAAACTGGAGACGTAGTCCCAGCGGTCTTCTCGGAACGGGGTCTGCACCGCGGGAGTACCCAACACCAGCGCCACCTGGCGCTTGGTCATGCCTGGCTTCAGGGCGTCAATCTGCTCCGCCTCCAGCAGATTCCCCTGCTGTACCGTCTGTCTGTACAGCAAGCCGCAGCCGGAGAGCTGCACGGCCAGGATCAGGGCAAGAATTGCTCGCATCAGGCTTTCCACGTCTAGGACTCGAAGGTGTGGATAATACAGGTCCCGAGATCAACCGAATCCCAATGAACGAAGAGGCCCCCAACATGCCCGATCGCGGTGAGCGAATCATCGAGAGCGACGACCTGCGCAAGGTCGGGCTCAAGGTCACGCATCCGCGGATGCGCATCCTCGACATCCTCAGCAATGCGCCGAAGAAGCATATGACGGCCGAAGACGTCTATCGCGAGCTGCTGGAGCAGGGCGATGACATCGGTCTGGCGACGGTCTATCGCGTGCTCAACCAGTTCGAGACTGCCGGTATCGTGGTCCGGCATCACTTCGAGGGTGGGCAGTCGGTCTACGAGCTGGATCACGGCGGGCACCACGATCACATGGTCTGCGTGGAAACCGGCAAGGTCATCGAATTCCACAACGACCAGATCGAGCGCCTGCAACGCGAAATTGCCGAATCGCACGGCTTCGAACTCAAGGATCACAGCCTGGTGCTGTATGTCAGGCCCAAGCGCAGCAAGAGCTGAGCAGGCCATTCGCGCCGGGCGCCGGTGCACGAGGCTCTTGTAGTGCCGAGCTTGCTCGGCAGGGTATGCCGCTCTTCGCACAGACGGTGAAAGCCAAAGCCCAGCAGAAGCAGCGGAGCGAGCTCCGCTCTACCAGAGTGCCGGTGCACGAGGCTCTTGTAGTGCCGAGCTTGCTCGGCAGGGTATGCCGCTCTTCGCACGGACGGTGAAAGCCCAGCAGAAGCAGCGGAGCGAGCTCCGCTCTACCAGAGCGTCGGTGTACGAGGCTCTTGTAGTGCCGAGCTTGCTCGGCAGGGCATGCCGCTCTTCGCACGGACGGTGAAAGCCCAGCAGAAGCAGCGGAGCGAGCTCCGCTCTACCAGAGCGTCGGTGTACGAGGCTCTTGTAGTGCCGAGCGTGCTCG
>JBFWOF010000086.1:0-15866 GCA_050250665.1 Lysobacterales bacterium
CCGATCTCGCAACCGAGCCGGTCACCTCGACGCTGCCGGCGGTGGCATTGAGCACGCCGGTGATGACCTTGAGCAGGGTCGACTTGCCGGCGCCGTTTTCACCGATGATGCCCAGTGACTCGCCGCGTCGAACGCTGAGATTGATGTCCTGCAGGACCGCGACATCGGCGATTCCGGTTCTTCCGGTCAGCACGCGCAGCATCGCCCGCACCCGGTCGGCGTTGCGGTGCACCAGCGGATAACGCTTGCTGACGCCCTGAAGCCTGACCAGCAGATCAGTCACAGGAAATCCTCGAAATGTCGACGTAGTCGGGTGAAGACGAAGGCACCAAAGCCCAGCATCGCAAAGGCCAGCAGCGCGGCCTTGAGGTCATCCAGGCCGAAGGCATACTGCGAATCCAGGATCAGATGACGCAGCCGCTCGGGATAGTAGGTCAGCGGATTCCAGTCCATCAGGCGCTGGGCGAACTCCGGCAACATGGCGCGCGAGTACAGCACCGGCGTCAGGAAGAACCAGAAGGCCAGCAGCTGCGCCAGCACCTGCGCCAGGTCGCGCACGAACACCTGGATCGCCGCCACCATCAGGGTGAAGCCCACGGTCCACACGACCAGCAACGCCAGGACCGGCACCGCCAGCAGCACCCCGATCGGATCTATCTGGCTACCGGTAACCGCGAGGATCAGCAGCGCCGCCGCGTAACCGACCAGATGGAGCGCGGCCGAGGCAAAGACCGAGGACAGCACCAGCAGCTGCGGCGCTACCGCCACCTTGCCGATCAGCGAGGCGTTGTCGATGACGCTGGTGGTGGCTCTGGAGGTGGATTCGGCAAACAGCGTCCACGACCAGAATCCGACACCAATGTAGGCCACCAGTCCATGCTGCTCGGCGCCAGCAACCCTGGCCTTGAATATGTACTGGAACACCAGGGCATACATGAGCAGTTGCAGGGCCGGATGAACCACCGCCCACAACAGACCACTCATGCTGCCGAGGTAGCGCGAGCGGAACTCGCGCAGAAAAAAGTGCCGTAGCAGTTGCACGGGAGACTACTTGGCGTCCTTGCCGTCGGCGCCGTCAGTTTCGGTGTCCTCGCCGTAGATCAAGCCCGCGAGATTGTCTGGAAAGGCCTGAAGCTCGGCGGTGGACATCAGCTCGCCGCGATAATCGAGCACCACGCGGCGGCGGGCGTCGTCCTGCAGTTTCTCCACGATGCGCGCCTTGGCCTGCTCGAAGCTCAGTGCGACTTCATCGTTCTTTTCGACCAGCTGCAGCAGGTGATAGCCAAACTGGGTCTTGATCGGTTCGCTGAGCTCGCCGGGGGCGTTCAGACTCAAGGCGGCCCGCGCAAAGTCTTCGTCGATTTCCGTGCTACCGTCAATGACCTTGATGATGCCGGCATTGGTCGCCTTGCTCGGATCATCACTCAGTTCCAGCACCTTTTCGGCAAAGACCCCGGCATTGGCGGTCTTCAGCTCATCGTGCAGGCTGGTGATCTGGGCTTTGGCCAGGACATCGCCACGCTTTTCGGGCGAGATCAGCAGATGGCGTACGGTCGCGATCTTCGGCGTATGCATATCGGCCTTGTTGGCCAGATAGTACTCACGCGCCAGCGTTTCGAAATTGCTGTTGATTCGGGTTGCGCGGATTTCGTCCAGTCGGTAGACGGCGAGCACATCGTCCTTCGCCTGCTCCAGACGCGCCTGCAGGGCAGCGTCATTGGCTGCCTTTTCTGCATTGACGTCTTGGGCGATCTGTCGGGTGATCAGCAGATTCTCAAGCATGTTGTTGATCTGCTTGGGATCGGAGAGCAAGGCATTCTGCTTGCGCTCATCCAGTCCCATCAGTTTGGCCATGACGTCGGCCACGGTCACCACTGCGTTGCCACGCTGGACCACCGGGCACTGGGGTTCGTGACAGGGCTTCTTGTCGGTCGAATCCTGGGCGAATGCATGGGCTGCGGCGACGAGGCCGAGCGCAGCGATCAGACTGCGGGAAAACATCATGAGGAGTACTCGCTGTTGGACGGGTCATTGGCAGGATGCGCCGAAAACGCACCTTGAGTGGAACAATGACCGCACGTCGACGGAAAAGTTGCAACTGAAAGCAGGTGCAGGGCCTTGCCCTGCACCTGTGGAACGCACAACTGACCCGATCGGTATCGGGCCAGTTGCAGATCTCAGTCCTGGATCTGGTTCTGGGCGTCGGCACCACAACTGCTGGGGCCGATCGGGCAATAGGGTCCCGAGCCCGGCAGTGTGGTTCCGCCGTAGGTCCAATTCAGCCAGTAGCTCGTTCCGGGCGTCAGGGAACAGCTGAACTGGGTTGAACCATTGGCCCAGCCAATCGAAACGAAGCGCGATACAGGCGACAGGCAGTTTGGTCCCAACTTGGTGGGGTCAAAGCAGCCTTGTTGATTCGATGCAGAGATGGACATCAGACCCACGCCATCGCCGTCACCCGGATAGTCGGAGGTTGCAAAGGTACCAAACTGACCCGGCGTGGAGGTGGCTGTGAAACTGTAGGCCACGTAGCCGTTGAAGGGCACCAGGATTCGTTTCCGTACGCCAAATGCAGGCCATGGATTGGGCCCGAACACGCCCTGGTAAGCTGCTGGCTGGCCGTTCGGATAGGCAGCGATGCAGTTGCCGCCACCGCCACCGCCGGTCTGCACGGTCACCTGGGTGGTCTGGCTGACATTGGTCGAGCCGTTGGTGCAGGTCAGCTGAAAGGTAATGGTCTGAGCGGTGCCGGGCGCAGCAAAGGTCTGACTGCCGGTGGTCGGCAAGGTGCCGAAACTGGACCAGGTGGTGCCGGTACCCTGCTGCGGCGAACAGGACGTGGTGTTCGATGAACTCCAGTTCAGGGTGATGTTGGCGCCGGTCTGCACTACGGAAGCTGTGGGAGTAAAGCTGTTGATGATCGGACCTGCAGGCTGCGTGCAGACATTGTAGTTGCCGGCCGAGGAGCGGACGACCACATTTCCGGTGGACGCGTTGATGCTGACCGCGCTGATCGTCGAGGAACTGCTCAGACTGATCGGGCTGACGTTGTCCAATGACACGGTTTGCGCAGTCGCAGGGCTGCTCAGGCCCAGGAAAGAAGGCAGCGTCAACAGAGCAAACAGTGCGAAGCGAGATTGCAGGTACGACTGCATCAACCATACTCCCAACAAGAACTTCAAAGGCGCATGAAGGCTGCCACCGATCTGCACTAACTGCAATCGTTGACAGTGGATTAGCGGTTTCGTCACCGATTTTGGACAGCGTTGCTTAACGCCATCCGATCCCGACTTCGGACACGCAAAAAGAAGAAGGGGGGCTTTCGCCCCCCTTCCGTGTTACTACAACTCAAGCGTGGATCAATCGCAAGGAGCCGTACCGTAGGCACCCTTGAAGCAAGCGCGCGAGGCGCGGTGCGGGTAAGCACCGGCGTACGAGGCCTGCAGACCAGCGCCCTGGTTCACGTTGACAACGCGCAGAGCGTAGAAACCAACGGCCGGAAGACCGTAGTAGCTGTCAGGCGTGTTGCCAGCACCCGGGTTGGTCTCGACGAGCGGAGCGCGCGTCAGCGGGGTCGGGATACCCTGGCCGTTGATCGCGTTCTCGTCGTAGAAGCCCAGCCAGAACCAACCATTGGTGAAGGTCCTCTGGATGATGCCGAAGACTTCCAGGTAGGTCGGGATACCGGTCCACAGCGAACCAACGCTGCCAGCTGCACCCGGAGCGCCGAGGATCGGCGTGGATGCACCCGAGCTCAGCGGGGTCTTCGAGAACCACAGCGGGTTGGCTTCCCAGCAAACCTGCTGCTGGCCAGCACCCGGCGAGAAGTCGAACAGAGCAAAGGTACGCTCTTCACGATCGTAGATGCGGCTGGAAACGCGCTCGCAACCACTGTAGCCGCTGGTGAACGGAGCCGAGAAACCGGTCGAGCTCGTCACATGGAACTTACGGGTCGGGAAGGTGACCACCCACTCGGTGCCTGCACCCAGGTTCTCGTCCAGCTCGTATTCATTGAACACGGCCTCACGCATGAACAGAGCCGACACAGCGCGGAAACCACCACCACCGGCGGTCGTCCAGTTGCTGGTGATCAGACGACCACGATCGAACACGTAGCTGGTGACGTTACCCGGCGTGGTGCTGTTGACACTGGCCAGATTCGGCAGTTGCGAACCCGGAGCGGTGTGCTGGATCGAAGCCGAGAAGCCATCGACCGCTTCAGCGTTGTAGCTCAGGTAGGTACCGTCAGCAACGTCAACGATGGCGGCGCCACCGAACAGACCACCCGACGGCGGCTCCAGATCAAAGAACGGATCCTGGACCCAGATGCCATTGGCGCCCGGGCTGCCCGAACCCAACCAGGCGGCTTCCAGGAACGCGCAGGAACCCGGACGACCGTTGCTGTGGGTCAGAGCGTTGCCGAAGGTCGAATTCGTCGGGATGGAGCCCATCTCGATGATTTCGATGTAGCCGTCACGGGTACGGGTCAACGCACTGGTGTTCAGACCAGCCGCCGAGAAATCGGTGAAGGCGGAGGTACGGAACGGGAAGTAACGGCGACCGTCTGCCAGCGTCGGCAGCAGGAAGATACCGTCTTCGATACCCGGCACGGTGCAGCTGGTGTCGGTGGTGACGATGTTACCCGGGCCGGAATCGGCCAGCGAGAACAGACCGGCGGTCCACACGTCGTACTCGGACAGGTACAGATTGAAGTCGAGCACTTCACGCGAGTTACGCGCATCCAGGAAACGGACCTTGACGGCCTTGCCGGCGCTGGTGGTGTTGACGACCGACATGACGGTCGTGTTGCCACCATTGACGGTGTAGTACGGGTAGATCAGGACCTGACCAACGCCATCAGGATTCAGGTTCACCGCGGTGGAAATATTCGCGATGCCAGCGACGCCGGCGAGGCCGGCTACGATGGCAGTCGCCATGGTGTTCTTTTTCATTACAACACTCCTAGTCAACTACAGGGCTTGGCCTATTCCAACCTTACTCCGAGTTGGGGGTTGACCCCTCTTTTCGGCAAGGTTAGACGAGAGCACGACGAATGCTAAGACAACTCGAACAAGCATGCAACAACCGATCAACGATCAGCGTTCGGAACCAAGTACCACTCTCCATCACTCAAGATCCAGTTTTCGGTGACCACATTGAGCGCATCCACCGTCCCAACACGCATCACCGGCATCTGGAATTGAGCGTTGACCTGTATTTCTACGGTACAAACGTCTGGCTCGCAAGTGGCTTTCTGAAAAAAGACACTGGTCCACTGTACCGGCCGGTCCTTCATGGTCCGAACATAATTCTCCCGCGTCTGCACTTCGCGGTAGCCGGGGGACAGCAGGTCATAGGCCTTTTCGAAGTCACGCTCGATCAGCAGATCCCAGCGATTGACCGCGCGGCGCTTGACTTGTTCTTCCGGCGCAGCCTTGGGCCCGGCGTCGGCCATGGTCGATTCCGGTCGCGTCGCACGCTGGCCGCAGGCGGCCAGCGTGAGCACAGCGAGGCCGACCAGCGCGGTGCGCGCCATGGGGCCAAAATTGAATCTCATCCTTCTACTCCTTGGTCTTCATTGTCTGCTTTCGGTCTCCGGGCAGGGGACCGACGAACGCATCAGCGTTCGGATTCCTTCAACTCCATCCGGGCACGCTCGGCCGCTTCCATGTCCTCGATCAGGGGCGAGAGACCCTGGAAGCGCTTCTTGTACTCTTCGGTCAATTCCCGGGCACTCTCTCCGCCACCACGAATGACGGTGGGTGTGATCAACACCAGCAGCTCCTTGCGAGAGTTGTCGCGACTGCTGCTCCCGAACAAGCGACCGATCACGGGAATCTTCATCAGACCCGGGAATCCCGACTGCGAATTCGAGTCGTTCTGCTGAATCAGGCCACCCAGCAGCACGGTATCGCCGCTCTGCACGGCCACTTCGGTTTCGATGGTCTTCTTGTCTACCGGCACATTGCCGCCGATGGCGTCGCTGGCGGCACCCGGCGTGCTCTGTTCGGCCTGGATTTCCATGAACACCAGACCGCCCGGATTCACCCGCGGCTTGACATTGAGAATGATGCCGGTGTCGCGAAACTGCACATAGCTCTGTCCCACCGAGCCGCTGCCGCCGGTGCCGATGCCGACGAACTGGCTGCTGACTACCGGAATCTGCTGACCGACATTGATCGAGGCCTCGGTGTTGTTCAACACCATCACCGAGGGTGCCGACAGCACCTTGACATCGCCTTCACTCTGCAGCATCTGCACCAGCGCGCCGGCGCTGGTGCCCCTGAAGATGAAATCGTTGCTGGTGCCATTGACGACGCCATATTCCATGCGCTCAATAGCGGCCTTGGTGGCGGAGGTGCCGCCGCCCGTGCCAGAACCATCATCCGGCGGCACCAACAGCGGCAAGGCCTGTTCGAAATACCACTGCACGCCGAACTTCAGATTGTTGATCAGCGACACATCCAGCAACCGCGCCTCGATGTGCACCTGCAGCGGCACCGAGTCAAGCTTGCGGATGGCGCCGCGGATGGCGTCGTACTGGGCCGGCGTGGCGCGGACGATCAGCTGATTGTTCTCCTCGACAGCGGTGATGCGGATATCGTCACCCTCGACGATGGCCAGACCCTGATCCCCGCCGCCGCCACCGCCGCCTGCGGCCGCGCCAGCACCAGAATTCGCCGCTGGACGGTTGTCGCCGCTGTTGCCAGTGCTGCGCGAAGCCTTCGGCTCACTGGATTTCTCGCCGGTGGGCCCGCGCAGATTCAGGTTACCTCCGGTGGACGAGGACAGCTCCACCGGCTGCAGGCCCGGGGCCAGGCCGCCGGCGGCCGATGAGCTATTGGCTCTGCTGGATTCTCCACCGGAGCTGCCGAAGATATCGTTGAGGCGATCAGCCAGATCGGTGGCCTTGACGTTCTTCACATCGTAGACGTAAAGCCGCACACCGGGCTGGTTGCCACCCTGGTCGAGACGCGAGATCCAACGCTCGGCCTCATCCAAGTAGCGGCGCTGCGGGGTGATCACCATGATGGCGTTCAGACGCTCGATGGGAATGAAGCGGAACATGCCGGCCAGGGGTGACTGCGACTGCTCGCCAAAGATCTGCTCCAGTTCCGGACCCAGGGTCTTGGCCTCGGCCTGCTCCAGCGTGATCAGCCCGATCGACATGCCCTTGATCCAGTCGACATCGAATACGTCGATGGTGGCCATGTAGTTTTCCAGCTCGCGACGGCTGCCGGCGACCACGATGATGCTGCGGGCATTGTCTGCCTTGAGGATCGCGCCTTCCTTGGCATAGGGCTGCAGCAGCTTCTCCATTTCCGTAGGCGCGATGTAGTCCAGCGGCACGGCCCGCACCTCATAACCACGGGCCTGTGCTGCAGAGCCTACGCGCGGGGTCAGATTGCCGCGCACCGCATTGGCGGACGGAACCACCGAATACTGGCCATCGACGTAGACCAGCGCCAGATTGTTCCAGGACAGCAGCATTTCCAGGATCGAAAAGGCCTGCTCGGGCGTGACCGGGCGTGCGGTGGAGAAGGTCACCGTGCCGCTGACGCCGGCAGAAATGATGTAGTTCTCGCCGAGCAGATCACCCAGGATCATCTTGACCACATCGGCGATCGGCATGTCGGCGAAATTGAGGCTGGCCTTGCCCTGCTCCGGCGGCTTGCGCGGCAGCTTGCTGGCGGCATCGATATTGATCAGCTGCCCGGTGCCTTCCTGCAACACATTGCTCGGCTTCTCGGCGGGCTTGGCAGCGGATTCAGCCTCTGCCTTGTCGCCACCCTCGCCCGCATCCGCGTCCATCTCGTCCTTGCCGGCGGCCGGCTGACGCTCACTCGCAGACATGGGCGTGCGCTCGGCATTGCCACCCATGGGCATGGTGGCGCATGAGGCCAGCAGCATCACCAGGACTGCCAGCGCGCTGATTCGAAATCCTTTCTTCACCCAAAATCTCCTTAGTGCCTGTTTCTGGACCAAAGCAGGCCCTACTGCTTTCCTTGCTGCTGATTCATCTTCTCAGCCTCGGCGCGCATCTGCGCGCGGCGCTGCTCGATGATTCTCTGCACTTCTGCCTGACGCGCAGCCTCGTCGGCCGGCATCTGCTGTGGTTGCGCCGCTTGCGCCGCCTGCGCCATGCCAGGCTGCCCTGGCGGCGGCACGACCGCCGGCGGCGGCATTGGCCCGCCGCTCGGCGTCTTCGACATGTCCAGCTTGAGCTCGGCGCTGCCCTGTTGCGGGCCCCCATCAAAGACGGCCTTGCGCGGCGATAGTTCCTGCAGCGTCCAGCCGGCGAGATCGTCGGGCAACGGCATGCCCTGGCGTACCCGGACCACGGCGCTGGAGGTATTGACGCGAAGGATGGCCACCTGGTGATCAGGATCGATCAGCACGCCGAGCAGCGTCGCGTCCAGGGGAATGGGCGGCGGCGCGTCGCTGGCGACCTGACTGGCGTCCTTGGATTCGATAGGCCTCGGCTTGCGGTCATTGCTGAACAGTGGCCGCTGCGAGATCTCGATGTACTGGGAGAAGTCCGGCAGGTTGAACGCCACCTGCTGCATCGGCTTCATCAGGTCGGCATCCAGTTCGCTGGACTCGTCGCTCAGCAATCGATAGCCGGAACCTACGCCCAGCGATTGCAGCACGGCAATCAGGGCGAACACGCCGCAGATGCCACCAAGGGCAAGCGTCATCATCTGGCCGAGATCACGCTTCATCCCTGACCTCCGGGCTTGCGGATGTAGCCATAGACATCGAAGCGCGCATCCATGTCGCCCAGATTGGGTTGCGGCATGCCGCCCTGGAACATCAGCTGCTGATACAGATTGAGCTCGGCCACGAACAGGAAGGGCGTGGCGTTCTCGAGCTCATAGAGAATTTCGGTCAGGTCATCCAGATCACAGCGCATGCGCACCTTGACCACCACGCGCTGATAGGGCTCGGGCGCGGTCGGACGCTCGTTCTGGCTGCTGATCAGCTGGCAACGCTGCGGATCCCGGGCCTTGTCGGCGATGATCTGCTTGAGCTGGCTGTTCAGATTGGCGGCAGCCAGATCGAAACTGTCTTCCGGCAGGAAGTAGTTGGCGCCCGCCTGGAACTGGCGGACTTCAGCCAGCCGCTGTTCGATCTGCGGGCGCTGCTCGGCGATCTGACGGAAGCGCAGCTCGCTCTCCTTGAGATCGGAAATCTCCGCCGCGTAGGCCAGATGCTGGGTGATGAACCCATGCAGCAACAGAAAATAGGCCAGCACCAGCACCATCAGGGCCAGGCCTATGGCAACGGGCTTGCCCTTACCGGGAGCCGGCAGCAGTGTCAGTGCCATGGCAGGCTCCGGTCTTGAGGTCGGCGGCAAGGCTGAAGCGCTCTTTGCCAGTGGCTCCGTCGGGCTGAATGATGCCCTGGAACTGCGGTTTGGACAGACAACGGGAGTCGGTGAGGATGCCGATCAGCTTGTCGGCTCGCGCCGATTGCCCCTGCAACTGCACCTGATTGCCAATGAAGGACAGCCGCTCCAGCCAGGTGTCGTCGGGCACCAGCCGGGTAATTTCGGCGAGCACGTCCACCGTGACGGCCTGTCCCGCCTTCTTGTCCGCCAGAAAACTGGCGCCCTCGATGGCATCACGCAGCTGCCGCTTGAGCTCGGCGCTCTGCATGGCCGCGGCGCTGGACTGGGCCTTGTCTGCATTGAGGTGCTCGATGGCCTGTTCGCGCAGCGCCAGCGATTGCCACATGACCAGCCAGATCAGGGCCACGGCCGCGGCCCCCAGGATCAGGTTGACGCGCAGGCGCTTGTCGACGCGGCGCGCGCGGCGTTCCGGGGGCAACAGATTGAAGCCTGCCGGCAGATCGGCGACTGCCACGTCGGCGGCGTCCAGCGGCAAATTGCCCACCTTCTGCAGCAACTCGTCGAGCACTGCGCGCGGCACTGCCAGCAACTCGACCAGCATGGTCCGGGCGGTGGGGTCGCGCTTCTGGATACGATGGTCGAAGTAGATCTGATCGGCACGGAAGGGCGTCTGCCGGTCCATTTCGAAGGCCAGTACCGAAGCCAGATGCTCCTCGGCGGCCAGGGGCAGGGTCAGGCGTCGGCGCAGGGTGCCGGCCGAGGGCAGCATCAGCACCTGACGTGGGGCATGCTCCTGTCCGGCCCGCAGGCGCTCCGCTCCGCCAACCAGAGCGTCACGATCGGCCGATACGGTTTCCTCGACTTCCACCCGTCCGGCACGCACACGCCGCAGCTGCCAGCCATCGGCAGCCGGCGCCAGCGTGACCACGGGCGGCTCGGCCGCAAGCCACTCACGCCAGGCGGGGGGCAGTGCGGACAGCAGTTCAGCGCGCCACCACGACAAGAATTGGGCGAACCCACTCTTCTCGTAGCGCTGCTTCAGGCGCCGCAATGGCTTCTGGATCAGCTCGAGCATATGGCCTGGGATAGGTTAACGGAATTCACCGTCGCGCCAGCGGACGATGCGAAAGGGCCGGCGCGCCACCATGCTCGCGCCTAGGCGCACAGTAGCTTCCAAACCGGCATTCGCTCCGCCCGGCAGTGTCGCACGGGACCGGATAGTGTACGTAAGGCCCCCGCCCTGCGCCACCACGGGGCTACCGTCGGGCAAGGCAAGCGGGAGTGCGGATGGCGCCGGGCCACCAATGGCCTGCTGCCGCTGCTGCACGAATAGCTGGACCAGATCAGGGCTCATACCGGGTATCAGGGCGAGAACTTCAGGGGAGGCGAAGGCCGGATTCGGCTGTGCCCTGCCTGAATAGATGGTCAGTGACGGCTCAAGTTCCCGATACAGCTCGAAACTCATCCCCAGCACCTGCTGCAGTTCGGAAACGGTCTCGAACGGTGCGTTGCGCGGCTTGTAATTGCGCCCCGCAGCCTTGTACTCGCGCTCTTCGGCGCCATTCGGGCTGATCAGATCATCCGGGTCACGCCAGTCGACCACCGCTGCTGCCAGCGCTTCGGCGTCGGGCCTGGACAATCCGCCCGATTCGAACAGCGCGCCCAGCAGAATCGGATCGGCGACATTCAGATCGACCTTGCCGGTCTCGTCATAGATCTCGATCTCGATCTCGGCACCCTCGAATTCCATCGGATAGACCCGGCCATCGGCCACCCAGCGCAATTCCGGATTCGAGCTGCGCATCTCGTAAACCGCCCGATGCAGACCGGCTTCGGCGGCATAGCGGGCACGGGTGGCGTCGAGCAGATTGCGTCCCTGCAGCGCCTCGACCCGGGCACTCAGGCTGAAACTGGCGAGCAACACGGCAATCAGTACCGAGACCCACAGCACCATCACCAGCGCGATACCCTGCTGTTTGCGCATGGGAGTTCTCATCCGCCGGAGGGGAAGAAACCGGCATTGAAGCCGCGGGTGGCACCACCGTCGACCATCATCACCACGTCCAGCAAGGGCCAGTCCATCCGGCTCTCGGGGCTCATGGTCAGATCGAGCTCGATGATCAGCGGCGTCAGCTGGGAATCCTCCCAACGCTCGCTCCAGTCGCCCACCTTGCCTTCCGGATTCAGCCCCTTGAAGCGGAAACCACCATCGCGGATACCCGACAGCAGCAGGATCGGTGGCTCGGACTTGTCGATCTTCTTCTCGTCGAAGCCATTGTGCAGCCAGTGCCGGAACACCAGCGAGCGATCACGGCCATCCCGGATCAGCTCCAGTTCCTGCACATAGGTGCCGCCATAGCCGAGGTAACCTGGCATCGGCGCCACATAACGGATCTTGTCGTGGTCGCCCTCGAACAGGTAAAGCTTGCCGCTGGTGCTGTCCTGCTTGTAGGCCAGCGGCATCAGCCTTCCGACCTGCATGCGGATGAATTCCTGGGTGATGCGCAGGCGATTGGTGCGGTCGATGAAGGCCTGCCCGGTCTCCGCCGCCCGCTGACCACTGCGCAGACCCTCGTAGACCAGCGTCATCAGCAGCGCCACCAGGGTCATGGCGACGAGGAGTTCGATGAGGGTGAAGCCGCGCTGCGCACGCCGCGGATTGCGGCGGGTAAAACGTGAAACGTAAAACGTCAATGACAGCCGCGCAGCACCATGGCCTTGGCTCTTGTTGACGTTTGACGTTTGACGTTTTACTGCTGCGTTCAAAACTGTCCCTCCTTCAACTTGGAGCGCAGCGTCACGAAGTGCTGTTCCTTACGCTGGTTGGCATCGCCCCAACTGACCATGAGGTCCACGCGATAAAGGTCCACCGGAAAAGTGTCGCTGGCCAGGCCGTCGGTGCGCGGGACTTCCTGTTTGCGGATGTCGAGTTCCCAGCGGAACTGCTGATTGAACTCGCCGCGCTCATTGCCTTCCTCCAGTTCCTCGATGGTGCCGATGGCATCCAGTTTGGACTGCGCCCACAGCGCCGCCTCGCTGACCTCGGCCGAGCGCCGGGTATTGCGCATGGCCATACCCAGCGCATCCAGCACCGCGCCGAAGATCAGCACGAAGACGATGAAGGCGACCAGGACTTCGAGGAGGGTGAAGCCCTGCTGGCGGCCGGTGGAGCCGGGACCGGGGACCCGGGACCCGGGACCCGGACAAGCTTTCCTGCCATGACCTGGATTGGCGGTCTGCTCGCTCCTCGTCCCGCGGCGGCTCGAGATCCGGCGTTTCCCCGGGTCCCGGGTCCCGGGTCCCGCGTCCCGGCTCACGGCCAGTGCCAAGCCTCGCTGTCCGCACTGAACTCTTGCCGCCCTCATGTCCGCCGCTCCCTCCGCCCATCATCCAGTTCGATCTCGCCGGTCAGCCACGACACCTTGACCTTCCATTGGCGGCCATCGGCGATCAGGGTGACGGTGCCGCCGGTGGAGCCGCCGTCCGGAAAGAAGCGGATGCGACCGACCTTGTCGCTGTCCACTTCCGACTGCGCCGTCAGCAGTTTGATCTCCAGAACCTCGGGAAGTTTCACGGCCGGCAGCCCGG
Source organism: Lysobacterales bacterium (assembly GCA_050250665.1). GTDB lineage: Bacteria > Pseudomonadota > Gammaproteobacteria > Xanthomonadales > SZUA-5 > JADKFD01. The sequence continues at coordinate 12,941 of JBFWOF010000086.1, forward strand.
CGGCGGAATAGCTGCGCTGCTCCAGATTGACTTCGAGGAATTTCTCTTCGCGGTGCAGGATGGCCTGGCTGCGGGTGTAACGCAGCGCAGCGCTCATGTCCCGCGCGGCAGTCGCAACCTTGACACTGTCCAGCCGACCCACGATCGAGGTGCCGAGCAGGGTCGCGACCATGGCCACGATCAGCAGCACGACGATCATCTCGAGCAGGGTGAAGCCGTGTTGACGAACGGAGACGCGATGGCTACCGCAGACAGGGCCGGTGGTAGCGGTCGCTGCAACAGCCGGGACCGGGGACCCGGGACCCGGGACCCGGGGAAAGCTCGGTATCCGAAGCTTTGCGATGGGCATGCATGTGCTCTCCCGGGTCCCCGGTCCCGGGTCCCCGGTCCCGGCTCTACGGGTTCCGCTCCCGAGCAAAGCCACGCAAGCCATCAGCACATCATCACTGGTTGTTATCAATATCCGCCGCCGTATCGGCCCCGCCCGGCGCCTTGTCGGAGCCCAGCGAGATCACGGCGTAGGGCTGACCGCCCTCGCCCGGCACCTTGATCACATAAGGCGTGCCCCAGGGATCCTTGAGCTGCGACTCATTCAGATAGGGACCACCCCAATTGGTGGCGGTGCCCGGTCGGGTAACCAGTTCCTCGATCTTGCTCGGGATGGTGCCGGAATCCAGATAGAACTGGTCCACGGCAGTGGCCACCTTGCGCACACCGGCCTGGGCTGCCTTGACGTCGGCCTTGCCCTTGCTCTTGAAGATGTTGGTGGCCAGCATGGTCGCGATGAAGGCGATGATGCCGAGCACCAGCAACATCTCGATCAGACTGAAACCGCGTTGATGAGCGCCGACGCGGCGACCTTTGGAGACAAGGCCAATATCACCCTTCGCGGATTCGCGATGAGCCAACACCAGCCCCGCCAGCAGTCGCTCGCGCAGCGCCATCAGACTGAATCCCTTTGCTTCGTTCATTGCGTGTCCTCTTCAAGCCACCAGTTCATTCAAACTCAGGATCGCGGTCACCATGGAAATCACGATGACGGCGATGAAACCCGCCAGCAGGATGGTCATCACCGGCACGAAGGCCGCCATCAGCCGGTCTATGGTTGTTCTGACCTCGCGGTCATAGGCATCGGCGGCGCGCAGCAGCATGTCGTCGAGCTGCCCGGTTTCCTCACCGACGGCGATCATCTGCAGCGCCATTCGCGGGAAGCGCTTGCCGGCTGCCAGCGCATGAGCCAGACCGCCACCGGTTTTCACGTCCTTGTTGGCGGTATCGACCTGCTCGCCCAAAGCCGAATTCCCCAGCACGTTGCGAGCGATCGACATCGCCGACAGCAGCGGCACCCCGTTCTTCAGCAGAGTTCCGGCGGTACGCGCGAAGCGCGCGGTGTCGATCTTGATCAGCAGATCGCCGATCCATCGCAGATTCAGTAAACGCGTATCCCAGACCAGACGCGTCACCGGATCACGGAACTGTCGCTGGAAGAACATCACCACGGCAATGGCGATGATCAGGAACACCCACCAGCCATAGCGGATGGCATTGGCGAAGGCCAGCACGATCTGCGTCAGGATCGGCAGCTCGCCGCCCAGCTGCTCGAACAGCGGCATGAAATTGGGAATGACGAAGACCAGCAGGAAGATCATTGCGCCGCCGGCCAGCAGCAACAGGATGCAGGGATAGATCATGGCCGAGACCACGCTGGACTTCAGCTCCTGATTGCGCTCCAGATACTGCGACAGCCGGGTCAGCGTGTGATCCAGCGTACCACCCATCTCACCGGCGCGGACCATATTGATGTACAGCCGCGAAAACACCCCGTGCTGACGCTCCAGCGCCTCGGACAGCGAGACACCGCCGCGCACTTCATCGCGGACCCGATCGACCAGCCGCTTCAGCCGCGGCGTTTCCGCCAGTTCGGCCAGCACCAGCAGTGAGCGATCCAGCGGCAGACCGGCGCCGACCAGCGTCGCCAGCTGCTGGGTGAAGTTGGCGACATCGGCCTGCGAGACCCCGGTGGAGCGAAACAGCGACCCCAAACCCGCGCCCTGCGCCTGATCGGCCGGAATCGCCTCCAGCGGCAGATTGCCCTGCTCATGCAGCTTGGCCACCACCTCGTCAGTGCTCGCCGCCTCCATCTGGCCCTGCAGCACCTCGCCGTTGGGAGCGACGGCTTTGAAGCGGAATGCTGGCATTCAGCTTGCCTCCCTGCGGTCGGCAAGCGGTAAAACGCAAAACGTTCTGAGCAGTAAAACGTAAAACGTGAAACGTAAATTTGGGCCGGCGCTGCCTTGACGTTTCAGACGCGGGACGCCCGCCCGCGCCGCCGACAGGCCAGAAAATGCCAAGAGCTTCGATCTCGCCGCCCACCAAATTGACGTTTTACGTTTCACTTTTCACCTTGCTTGCCTCAACGCTGCAGAAAACCCGGCGCGGCACCGCCTCAGAACCCCAGCCCCGCCGCCGCCCCAACTGACGTTTCACGTTTCACTTTTCACCTTGCTTGCCTCAACGCTGCAGAAAACCCGGCGCGGCACCGCCTCAGAACCCCAGACCCGCCGCCGCCCCAATTGACGTTTCACGTTTCACCTTTCACCTTGCTTGCCTCAACGCTGCAGAAAACCCGGCGCGGCACCGCCTCAGAACCCCAGCCCCGCCGCCGCCCCAATTGACGTTTCACGTTTCACTTTTCACCTTGCTTGCCTCAACGCTGCAGAAAACCCGGCGCGGCACCGCCTCAGAACCCCAACCCCGCCGCTACCCCAATTGACGTTTTACGTTTTACGTTTCACCTTGCTTGCCTCAGCGCTCCAGAAAACCCGCCCCGGCACCCCCTCAGAACCCCAACCCCGCCGCTACCCCCATAGACGGTCAACCTATCACATGTCACCTTGCGTGCCACAGCGCTGCAGAAAACCCGGCG
>JBFWOF010000087.1:0-15637 GCA_050250665.1 Lysobacterales bacterium
ACGGAGATAGATTCACTCGGGAAGGCCAATGAAGATCGCAATCACCACTAGCCAAACCCATGGCGCCCACACGAACCGCCAAGGGCAAGTCCATTAAAGCCCTGCACACAAAAAATCTGACAGCCCCCTCTGCCGGTACCGCGTCCAGGTCCTGTGCCGAAACGCAATTCCGAGCACCAGATTGCGACGCAAGGTCGACCCTGACACGGTGGCAGAAACTCGCGGGCAACCTCGCCCATATCGCTTTCCTTCGCGTCCTTTCTGCTTTTCCTTCGCGTCCTTTGCGTCCTGCTTCTGGCCACAACCCGCGACACACCCCGATTTTCGCGCCGCTACCAGGCACTCAAGCCTACAAGTCCCTACCCATTCCTTGCTATGTTGCGGCGCAATACCCTGTTGGTGTGTAGACCGTGTCTGTAGACCGCGCCCAAGTGCGCTCCATTGCCGAACTGGCCCGACTGGCCATCCCTGCCGATCAGGAGGACGCGCTGGCGCGCGAACTGTCTGCGGTGCTGGACCTGTTTGATGCGCTGAAGGCCGCCCCCGTTGACGGCTTGACGCCGCTGTCGCATCCGGGTGATCCCACGCTGCGATTGCGGCCGGATGAAGTCACCGAAAGCGATCAGCGCGATGCCCTGGCGGCGATTGCGCCCGCCGAGAGCGCCGGCTACTACCTGGTGCCGAAGGTGATCGAATGAGCGAGTCCTTGAACACGGTCGTCGATCAGCTGGCGGCGCTGGCGGCAGGCCAGACCACGGCGCGGATGTTGACCGAAGAGACGCTGGCCCGCGTTGCCGCCACCCAGGGCAGCCTGAACGCGCTGATCAGCGCCATCGGCGCCGAGCACGCGCTGGCAGCGGCCGACGCCGCCGATCAGGCCCGCGCCAGCCACCAGGCCGGGCCGCTCGGCGGCATTCCTTATGCGCACAAGGATCTGTTCTGCACCGAGGGCGTGCCCACCACCTGTGGCTCGCGCTATCTGGAGCATTTCGTGCCGCCCTACAGTGCGGCGATCCACGAGCGCATCTCCCAGGCCGGTGCGGTGCTGATCGGCAAGGCCAATATGGACGAGTTCGCGATGGGCTCGTCGAATGAACACAGCTACTTCGGCCCGGTGCGCAATCCCTGGGATACCGAGCGCGTCCCCGGCGGTTCCTCAGGCGGCTCGGCGGCGCTGGTGGCGGCGCGCGTGGTGCCCTTTGCCACCGCCTCCGATACGGGTGGCTCGATCCGCCAGCCCGCGGCCTTCTGCGGCGTCACCGGCTTCAAGCCCAGCTACGGCCGGGTCTCGCGCTGGGGCATGATCGCCTACGCCTCCAGCCTGGATCAGGCTGGTGTGATCGCCCTGACGGTGGAAGACTGCGCCCGCGTGCTCGACGTCATGAGCGGTTTCGATGCGCGCGATGCCACCTGTGCCGACACGCCCAAGGTCGACGTCAGCGCTGCGCTGGAGATGTCGCTCAAGGGCTTGCGCATCGGTCGACCGCGGCAGTGGTTCGGCAGTGGCATCGAAGATGGCGTGGCGGCAGCAGTCGAGGCCGCACTGGCCGAATACGCCCGACGCGGCGCCATCATCGTCGATGTCGATCTGCCCAGCAGCGAATACGCGATCCCGGCCTATTACGTCATTGCCCCGGCCGAGGCCTCCAGCAATCTGGCGCGCTTCGATGGCGTGCGCTACGGCCATCGCTGCAGCGATCCCAAGGATCTCAACGACCTCTACCGGCGCTCGCGTGCCGAGGGTTTTGGCCACGAGGTGCAGAAGCGCATCCTGACCGGCACCTATGCCCTCAGCGCCGGCTACTACGACGCCTATTATCTGCGCGCGCAGCAGGTGCGGCGTCTGATCGCCAACGATTTCGCCCGGGTGTTTGCCGAAGTCGATGTACTGGCTGGCCCAACCAGTCCGACCGTGGCCTTCAAGCTCGGCGAGAAACTCAGCGATCCGCTGGCGCTGTACCTGGCCGACATCAACACGGTCAGTGTCAATCTGGCCGGTTTGCCGGGTCTGTCGTTGCCCTGCGGATTCTCTGAAGGCCTGCCCGTGGGCCTGCAACTGGTGGCCCCGAGCTGGCGCGAGGATCTGCTGATCGGCGCCGGCCACGGCTATCAGCAGGCCACCGAATGGCATTGGGCCGAGCCTGCCGCAGGAGCACGGTCATGAGCCAATGGGAAACCGTGATCGGCCTGGAAGTGCATGTGCAACTGGCCACGCGCAGCAAGATCTTCTCGGGCGCGGCCACCGCTTATGGGGCCGAGCCGAATACCCAGGCCTGCGCCGTGGATCTGGGCATGCCCGGCACCTTGCCGGTGATGAACGCGCAGGCCGTGGAACTGGCCATCCGCTTTGGCCTGGCCGTGGGTGCCACCGTGGCCGAGCGCAGCGTGTTTGCGCGCAAGAACTACTTTTATCCGGACCTGCCCAAGGGCTACCAGATCAGCCAGTACGAACTGCCGGTGGTGGTCGGCGGCGGCCTGAATGTGCGCCTGGATGACGGCAACAGCAAGTTCGTGCAGCTGACCCGTGCGCATCTGGAAGAGGACGCCGGCAAGAGCGTCCACGATGCCTTCCACGCCGAGACCGGGGTCGATCTGAATCGTGCCGGCACGCCGCTGCTGGAGATCGTCAGCGAACCGGTGCTGGGCAGCGCGGCCGAAGCCGTGGCCTATCTGAAGACGCTGCACACCCTGGTGCGCTGGCTGGAAGTCTCCGACGGCAACATGCAGGAAGGCTCCTTCCGCTGCGATGCCAATGTCTCGGTCCGGCGCAAGGGCGAGCCGCTCGGCACCCGCGCCGAGATCAAGAACGTCAATTCCTTCCGCTTTGTCGAAAAGGCCATCGACTACGAAGTCGAGCGCCAGATCCGCCTGATCGAGAGCGGCGGCCAGGTGGTCCAGGAAACCCGGCTGTTCGACGCCCACAAGGGCGAGACCCGCAGCATGCGCGGCAAGGAATCGGCCCACGACTACCGCTATTTCCCCGATCCCGATCTGCCGCCGCTGGTGATCGCCGCTGCCGACATCGAGCGCGCCAGAGAGCAGATGCCGGAGCTGCCCGAGGCCCGTCGTCAGCGCTACATCGAGGTGCTGGGCCTGACCGAGTACGACGCCAGCCTGCTGACCGCCGACCGCATCGTCTGCGAATTCTTCGAAACCCTGATCGCGGCACTGCCCGAACAGGCCAAGCTCTGCGCCAACTGGGTGCTGGGCGAATGGCTGGGCGCGCTCAACGCCAACGCACTGACGCCCGACACCAGCCCGATCAGCGCCGAGCGTCTGAGCGGACTGCTGCAGCGCATCGTCGACGGCAGCCTGTCGAGCAAGATGGGCAAGCAGGTCTTCGAGGAACTCTGGCACAGCGACGAATCGGCCGACGCCGTGATCGAGCGCCTGGGGCTGAAGCAGGTGTCAGACACAGGCGCCCTGGCGGCCGTGGTCGACGAGATCATCGCCGCCAATCCCAAGCAGGTGGAACAGTTCCGCGCCGGCAACGAAAAGCTGCTGCAGTTCTTCGTCGGCCAGGCCATGAAAGCCACCAAGGGACAGGCCAATCCGGCGCAGCTCAACGAGTTGCTGAAGGCGAAGCTGGCCTAGGGTCTGGCGCGTGCTTGCGGCCCGGGTTGGCCCAAGCACAATGCACGGGCCATGAAGTCGCTCGGTGCGCGTAGCCCGATGTGCCGCGCAGCGGCTCACCGGGGCTCTTTCGCGTCACCGCCCGCACAGCGCTGCGCGCAGTTCGGGCTACAAGAGCCGAAAACCTCGCCTTTCGTAGCCCATTGTGCCGGGCAGCGGCTCAGCGGGGCTTTTCCTACAAGAGCCGAAAACCTCGCCTTTCGTAGCCCGTTGTGCCGCGCAGCGGCTCAGCGGGGCTTTTCCGCGTCACCGCCCGCACAGTGAAGTAGCGCGGCTCCGGCGCGCGGCGTCTCGAATCGTGCGATGGGGTTGATCGCGCCGGCGGCCGCGGGCGCGTGCCGGGCGCCGCGCGCTTGCCGTTGTCTCGAACAACCCTGGATTCGGGCGCGCGGACCCGGCCTACGTCCGTCCTTGCGTCGCGACCCGCCCACCTCAGTTCGCGCCGAAACCGCCAGGCACAAGACGGGAGCAGCGATCGCGCCGCAAGGGCGCTCCTACCAAACCACAAGGCCTCACGCCGCGCTACGCAAACACATAATCCCCATCCCGCACCCTGCGCGTCAGCCAGCGGTAGCCCACGCAGGAACCGGTCCACAGGGCGATGTTCTGCCCGGTCGCGTCCAGATACCAGCTGTGGCATCCACCGGCCCAGGCGCTGTCGCCGAAACCACGATCGACGCGATCCAGATAGCGCTGCTGCGCTGCGGCGGTGGCTTCGGCGCTGCGCGCTCCCTGCGCCTGCATGGCCTTGCGCAGGGCCAGGACATGCCGCACCTGGCTCTCGATCATGTACAGCACCGAGTTGTGCCCCAGCGCGGTATTGGGCCCAAGCAGGAAATGCAGATTGGGATAGCCATGCGGACTGATCCCCAGATGCGCCTGCGGGCGACGGGCCCAATCGACATCGAGCTGGCGCCCGTCACGGCCCACGATGCGCAGCCCTGACAGCACATCCAGAGGCTTGAAGCCGGTGCCATGAATCAACACGTCCACCGGGACGCGGCGACTGTCTGCCAGCACCAGACCCGCCGGCTCGATCGCCCTGATCGGGGTATCGATCAACTCCACCTGCGGCAATTGCAGCGCGGGGTAATAGTCGGACGAGATCAGCACGCGCTTGCAGCCGAAGGGGTAGTTGGGCGTCAGACGCGCGCGCAGCGCCGGATCTGCCACCTGCCTGCGCAGATGGTGTCGCGACATGGCCCGTGCCCAGAAGGCCGTGCGCCGATGGATCAGCGCCGAAGACAGCAGTTCCAGCAAGGTGAAGATGCTGCCGCGCAGGGTCTTGCGCAGCCAGGGCCAGCGAGTGAAAGCGCGCCGCAGACGCGGCGAGAACTCCACGTCCGTGCGCGGCATCAACCAGGCCGGCGAGCGTTGGCACACGGCCAGACTGGCCACCTGCGGGGCGATGGCCGGGATGAACTGGATGGCGCTGGCGCCGGTGCCAATGACTGCCACGCGCTGGCCCGCCAGCGGCAAATCGTGACGCCAGCGCGCCGAGTGGAAGCTCTCGCCGCTGAAGCTGTCCAGCCCCGGTATCTCGGGGTAAGCCGGCACATGCAGCCCGCCCAGCGCCAGCACCAGCACGCGCGCTCGACAACGCTCCCCTTGCGCATTTTCCAGCAGCCAGGATTGATCCTGCGCGTCCCAACTGGCGGCGCTCAGCTGCCACTGGAACTCGATCTGAGCCCGCGCCGTCAGTTCGGCGCCCAGCAGTCGCAGATGCGCCTGGATTTCCGGCTGCTGCGGAAACAAGCGGGTCCAGGCCGGGTTCGGCGCATCCGCCAGCGAATACAGGTGCGAGGGCACGTCGCAGGCGGCGCCGGGGTAGTGATTCTCGCGCCAGGTGCCGCCGACTTCTGCCGCCTTCTCGAAGACCCGGAAGTTGGCGACACCGGCAGCGTGCAGGGCGCGGGCCATGGCAATGCCACCGAAACCGGCACCGATGATGGCGTACTCAAGCATCCGCCAGCCGCCAGGGCGCATCGGCCAGCGCCCGATGCGCCAGTACCTGACAGGCAGCCACGGGCAGATCGGCGTAGAGATGCGGGAACTGGGCCCCGCCGCGCGAGGGCTCGTAACGCAGATCGGCAGCGATCAGCAGCGGATTCACGGCGACCAGCAACAAATCATCGACCGCGCTGAAATACTTCGCAAGAGTCGTTTCCACCTGCGCGGCAGTCGATAGATGGATGTAGCCGTCGCGGCGATCGTCGACCGAACCCGTGTATCTCTGGACAGACTCAGCCACCCGCCATTCCGACGCAGCGACCAGCTTGTAGATCAGATGCGCCGGCAGTGGCGGCAGCTGCGCACTGGTTGCGGGAATGGCATCGGGTGGCAGTGACATCGGGGTGAGGATTGGGATGGACGGATCAAGCATCGCACCGGAGCCTATTCGGGTCACGTGAAGACATCAGGCAAGATTTTGTAGGAGCGACCTTGTGTCGCGACCAGTAGCGGTCCGCCGCTGAACAGCGGTCGCGACACAAGGTCGCTCCTACAGGGCTTGAGATCGCCTAGCATTCGTGTGACTACGACGACTCCGCTGTCCGCCCATGACCCACCCCACCCAGCGCTTCTCCAACCGTGTGGCCGACTATGTGCGCTACAGGCCGGACTACCCGCTGGCGGTGGTCGATACGCTGCACCGGCACTGCGGCTGGACCGGCGCGGTGGACATTGCCGACCTGGGTTCGGGCACGGGGCTGTCGGCGCTGGGATTCCTGGATGGCGGCCATCGCGTGCTCGGCGTAGAGCCCAATGCCGAGATGCGTCAGGCCGCCGAAGCGCTGCTGTGCACGCGCGAGAAATTCACCAGCATCGACGGCCGGGCCGAGGCCACCACCCTGGCCGATCACAGTGTCGATCTGGTGATCGCCGCCCAGGCCTTCCACTGGTTCGACGTGGCGGCGGTGGCCACCGAAACCGACCGCATCCTGCGTCCGGGCGGATACCGCGCCGTGCTCTGGAATCTGCGCAGAACGACGGGCAGCGAGTTTCTCGACGGCTACGAGGCACTGCTGCAGCGCTTCGGCACCGATTACGCTGCGGTCTCGGAGCGTTATGCCGATGGTCAGGCGCTGGCCTTGTATTTTGGCGAGGACGGTTACGACGAATACCGGTTCGATCACGCCCAGCATTTCGATTTCGAGGGACTCAGGGGACGCTTGCTGTCCTCGTCCTACACCCCGGCGCCGGAGCACCCGAATCACGCCCCCATGCTGGATGCGCTGCGGTCACTGTTCGAGGCCACCGCCTCCATCGGCAAGGTGGCGTTCGAATACGACACCTGTCTGTTTGTCAGCACACCCTGCCGAGCAAGCTCGGCACTACCAGAGCCTCGAACACCGACGCTCTGGTAGAGCGGAGCTTGCTCCGCTGCTTTGGCTGGGCTTGTGTTTTTCCTCTCAATCAAACAGCCGCACGCCCTGCCGAGCAAGCTCGGCACTACAAAAGCCTCGAACACCGACGCTCTGGTAGAGCGGAGCTTGCTCCGCTGCTTTGGCTGGGCTTGTGTTTTTCCTCTCAAGCAAACAGCCGCAGGCGGGCCGAGCAAGCTCCAATACTGTTTAGATTGGTGATGGCGAGCAGTGTAGGTTGGGCAAAGGCCGCAGGCCGTGCCCAACGATCTGGCGCAACTTTGCTGGGCACGGCCTGCGGCCTAAGCCCAACCTACCCAAAGCAAACAGTATTGGAGCAAGCTCGGCACCACAAAAGCCTCGAAAACCGCAGCCAATGCCAGATCACGCTGCCGCCAGGCGCTCGCGATAGACCTTTTCGTCGCCGCGATAAACGGTGTCATCCAGGGCACTGCGCACCCTTGCCAGCGCCTGCGCGCGTTCCGCTTCGCGGCCTTCGATCTCGGCAATCTGCGCCTCCACCCAGGCGATGTGGAAATCCTCCAGCAGACCGCCCTCGGTCTTTGCCAGCCAGGCACGCGCGCCCGGGGCATCGCGATCCATCTGTGCACAGGCGTTCGCGGCATACAGGGCCAGCACCTGCCGGAACCCGTCGGGCAGCTGATCCCAATCCGCCAGTGCCCGATTGATCAGTGTGCGCGCCTGCTGCAGCTGGCCCTGGTCTTCGGCCACGGTCGCCCGCACCAACAGCGCAAAAAAGCGCTCCGCGCCCGTGGGCTGATCCGGATCCAGCGCGGCGATGTCGGCAGCATCCAGCTCGCGCGGGCGCAGGCCGTCGATGCTGGCACGAGCCAGTCGCGCCATCCGTTGCGATTGCTCCAGCGCTGCGGGATCGCTCCAGATGCGCCACAGATTGGCGCCATCGGTGAGAAAACCGCCCACCCGGAAAGGCAGCAGATTGATCAGGCCAAACAACAGCCCGAACAGCGCCACGGGTATCGAGAACACGCGCAGAGGCCACCACGGCGCGTACCAGATCAGCAGGAAGGCCAGACCGGCCAGCAGCAGATTGGCCAGCGGACCGCCCAGCAGCATCCAGCTCAAGGCCATGCGGAAGTCCTTGCCCGGCGGCAGCAGCGTCTGCACGAATCCACCGATCCCTTTCAGCGAGCGCACACGCTGCCAACGAAAGCCGGATCGAGTGCGCTGGCACCGCCAGGGACCAAGCACGAAGCGCAGCAGATAGCCGCCGCGGGCACGCCCGACCAGCGCATGACCGAGCTCGTGGACAGCCAGTTGCAGCGGCAAGGCCACCAACAGGGCGAGCAACAGGCAGGCCAGTAGCAAAGGCTTGGCGGTCCCCACGGGCGCCAACTGCATGCCACCCTTGAGCACCCAGGTGACACTGAAATAGCCGAAGGCACCGCCTCCGAGCATCTGCAGCAGAAACACCGCCATGGCGCGCCAGCTCATCTTCGCCTTGTCAGGCATCGCTCGCGCGGCTGGAGCCCGCGCATCTGCGGCGGGGTCGATGGGCATGCCCGACGCGCGATTGTCGCCATCCATCATGATCTTCCTCGCTCTCGCTTTTGCACCGGTGTACGCGTGCCCCGCGCCTTGGGCGCATCTGCGGCGCGCATTTCAGTCGGATAGGCCGCCAGCATCAGTCCGACAAATTCGCCCTGCTCCGGCGGCGGCTGCTGACTGAGGCGCTCGTATTCCTGGTAGAAATCGTGAAGGCGCTGCAGCAGTCGATCGCGATCTGCCGGCGACAGCTTGAGCACATGTCGGTAGGCCAGAAGGGCCTTCGGCGCAGGCGGTTTGACGCCGAGATCGATGAGTCCGGCCGCATGACTGCGCACGATATCGGCGCGAGCCTGATCGAAGTTGTAGGCGAGCAGGCTCTCCAGCCGCTCGTTGCCGAGCACGTCATCGCCAAACACACTGCGATCCAGTCGCAGCCGCCGCGCCGTGGCCCGGTAGCGCCGTTCCAGTATCCCCGACACCAGACGCTCGGCCACGACCACGATCAGCTCATGCTTCTCCATGAGCTTGAGGTGGTGGTAGAGCCGCGTGGTCGGGCACTCCAGCAGTTTCGCCAGTTCGGTGGCCGTGCGCGCCTCGGTGACCAGCGCGTTGAAGATGAACTCGCGCGTCGGTTCCGCCAGCAGTTTCAGCTCCCGCGGCGTGATGGCGCGCTCGTCCGCGATGTCGGGCACCTTGCGACTCAGTGCCGCCAGCTTTCTGTTCATATCCTGACAACCATTCACTACTAGTTGAATGCTAGCGTATCATTGAACGAGATGGATAGTCCGATGGTCATGGCGGTCACAGGGTCCGCAGCACGAACCAACTCACACGTGCCGCTGCGACGGTTCAATCACTGCTCTGCACGCAATGACCTGTTCCCATTGCCGTTCCCGAATCACTGCCGACCGGCTGCGGATAGCGCTCGGCCATCGCCGCCAACGATGCCTGCATGAATTCACGCAGGACTTCGCGGTCGACATCGCTCAAGCGCTTGATGTACAGGCAGGATTTGCCGTGCGAGTGCTTGCCCAGACGCGCCAGCAGCCCGTCGTAGGCACCGAAGCCAGGCATGATGTAGAGCGCAATATTCTGCTTGCGCGAGCAGAAACCGATGCGGGGCCATTCGCCTTCACGGCCGCTCTCATAGCGGTATCGATAGCGACCAAAGCCGATGATCTCCCCGCCCCACATGCAGGGTTCGGTGGCACTGAGTTCAGCCATGGTGGTCAGCAGCCACTGGCAATCGCTGCGACGAACGGGATCGGCAATCGCATTCACCACGGCACGAGGATCAACCTCGGTCGGCTGAGTCTTGGGTTCCTTGGCCATGGTCGAGCTCCTTGAGGCTGGTGACTGGCCGATGATCGCACCCCGCGCCGCACTCACGCCCCGCTGTCGGACTTGGCGGCAAAATCCGGCCATGAGCGAAGATCTGATCGTGCTGCATCCGGAAGGCTTGTATTGCCCGGCCGGCGACTTCCATATCGATCCCTGGCGCCCGGTCGCGCGTGCCGTGATCACCCACGGCCATGCCGATCATGCCCGCAGCGGATCGGATCTGTACCACTGCGCCGCGCCTGGAAGCGCGCTGCTGCAGCATCGCCTGGGCGCCGACGCCGTCATCCAGGGCCACGCCTACGGCAGCCGTCTTGCGCTCGGCGCTGCCCAGGTTTCACTGCATCCTGCGGGGCATATCCTCGGCTCCGCGCAGGTGCGCGTCGAAGTGGGCCATCAGGTCTGGGTGGTCACGGGCGACTACAAGCGCGAAGCCGATCCCACCTGCGCCGGCTTTGAAGTGGTCGAGTGCGACACGCTGATCACCGAGGCCACCTTCGCCCTGCCCTGCTACCGCTGGCCGGCCATCGAGCAGACGGTCGACGAGATCCTGGCCTGGTGGGACCAGTGCAGTCGCGATCAGGTACCGGCGGTACTGTTCTGCTACGCCCTGGGCAAGGCCCAGCGGCTGCTGGCAGAACTGGCGCACCGGGTCGACAGACCGGTGTTCCTGCACGGGGCCATGCTCGCGCTGGTCGAACTCTACCGCGCTGCCGGGGTGACGATGTTGCCCACGGAAGCGGTCAGCGAGCAGGCTCGCGCCCACGACTTCGCCGGCGAACTGATCCTGGCACCGCCCTCGGCCGCGGGTTCGCCATGGATGCGTCGCTTTGCCCAGGCCTCGACCGCCTTTGCCTCGGGCTGGATGCTGATCCGCGGCAATCGTCGGCGGCGCGGCTTTGATCGCGGACTGGCGCTGTCCGATCATGCCGACTGGCCGGCCCTGATCGACACCATTCGCGCCAGCGGCGCCCGTCGGGTGCTGGCCACCCATGGCAACACCGACGCCCTGGTGCGCCATCTCAACGAAACCGGCATTGCCGCAGAAACGCTGCGCACCGACTACGGCGGAGAGGAGTGATGCGCGCGTTCGCCAATCTCTACACGCGCCTGGATCAGTCCACCGCCACCAGCGACAAGGTGGCGGCCATGCGCGATTACTTCGCGACGGCGCCCGCCGCCGACGCGGCCTGGGCGGTGCATATCCTGGCGGGCGGCAAGATCAAGCGACTGGTGCGCTCCGGCGATCTGCGCAGCTGGCTGGTACTGGCCAGCGGCTACCCGGAATGGCTGATCGAGGACACCTACGCCCACGTCGGCGACCTGGCCGAAACCATCACGCTGCTGGTGGCCGGCAAGCACGGTCCCGAGCCGCCGCCATTGTCCAGTTTGCAGCACTGGATCGAAATCGAGCTGGCTGCCCTGTCGCGAATGACCCCGGAATTGCAGAACCCGATCGTGCGGGGCTGGTGGGCCGCGCTGCCGCGCGATCAGTGCTTCGTACTCAACAAGTTGCTGACCGGGGCGCTGCGCGTGGGTGTTTCGCAACGCCTGGTCATCCAGGCCCTGGCGCTGCTGACTGGACTCTCGCGCGAGTTGCTGGCGCATCGGCTGACCGGCGAATTCCGGCCCTCCGCGAGCGCCTGGCAGGCCCTGATCGACCCGAACGAAACCGCGCTGGATGCCGATCAGCCCTATCCGTTCTTCCTGGCGTCGCCCCTGGAATCCGAACCAGAGGCGCTCGGTGAGGTCGGCGACTGGCAGGCCGAATGGAAGTGGGACGGCATCCGCGCACAGTTGCTCAGGCGCCAGGGGAAGACCCGATTGTGGTCGCGCGGCGAAGAACGCCTGGACGGGCGCTTTCCTGAAATCGAAGCCGCGGCCAACGCCCTTCCCGAGGGCACGGTGCTCGACGGCGAAATCCTCGGCTGGAACAACGCCGCGCCACTGCCCTTCGCGCGCCTGCAGAAGCGCATCGGCCGCCTCAAGCCCGGAGCGAAGGCCCTGGCCGACTGCCCGGTCGTGTTCATGGCCTACGATCTGCTCGAATGGCAGGGAGAGGATTGGCGCGAGCGGTCGCTGAGCGAACGTCGTCGCGCCCTGGAAGAACTGCTGTCTGCAAACCCCGCTCTTCGTAGAGCGGAGCTTGCTCCGCTGCTCTTGCCGGGCTTGGGCTCTGGCTCTGGCGCTGATGTAGATCGAAAAGCCGCAGGCCCTGCCGAGCAAGCTCGGCACTACGAAAGCCTCGAACACCGCAGCTCTTCTGGTAGAGCGGAGCTTGCTCCGCTGCCTCTGCCGGGCTTTGGCTCTGGCTCTGATGTGGGTCTCGAAAGCGAAGACCCTGCCGAGCAAGCTCGGCACTACGAAAGCCTCGAACACCGTCGCTCTGGTAGAGCGGAGCTTGCTCCGCTGCTCTTGCCGGGCTTAGGCTCCGGCTCTGATGTGGGTCTAAATGCTGCAGACCTTGCCGAGCAAGCTCGGCACTACGAAAGCTTCGAACACCGCAGCTCTGGTGGCGTGGACCACCCGAAGCCCGCGCCCGCCAGCGCCGAGTTGCCCGAGCGCGCGGCGCTGGCCATCTCGCGCACGCTCGGGGCCAGTAACTGGCCCGAACTCGCCGCGCAACGGCAACAGGCCCGCGAGCTCGGCGTCGAAGGGCTGGTGCTCAAACGCCGCGATTCGCGTTATCAGGTCGGGCGCAAACGCGGCGACTGGTGGAAATGGAAGATCGACCCGCTCACCATCGATGCCGTGCTCATCTATGCCCAGGCCGGCCATGGCCGCCGTTCGAACCTCTATACCGACTACACTTTCGCGCTCTGGCATCAGGGCCAGCTGGTGCCGGTCGCCAAGGCCTATTCCGGCCTCGACAACGCCGAAATCGCCAGACTCGACCGCTGGATCCGCGCCCACACCCTGGAACGCTTCGGCCCGGTGCGCAGTGTCGCCGCCGAACAGGTATTCGAACTCGCCTTCGAAGGCGTCAACCGCTCGCCGCGCCACAAGTCCGGCATCGCCGTGCGCTTTCCCAGAATCACCCGCTGGCGCACCGACAAGCGCCCGCAAGACGCCGACCAACTCGAAACCCTGGCCCGGCTGGCTCTTTAGTAGCAAGCGCATTCAGTGCCAACCAGCCATCGACAGCCCAGATACCTGTGGGAGCGGACTCTGTCCGCGATCTACACACTTCTATCCCAACCCCAAGCTCAGGTATGCTTCACGGCTTGCTTGGCCGAAGTGGCGGAATCGGTAGACGCAGCGGACTCAAAATCCGCCGCCCTTAAAAGCGTGTGGGTTCGAGTCCCACCTTCGGCACCAAGCACACATACGCGGCGAGTCACCAACAGTCGCCAGAAACATCGAAGCCCGCACTGCAGCGGGCTTTTTTGTGCCTGAAGGGTCGCCTAGTGTCGCGGGAAGCCGTTGCATCTCGCGAGTATCAGTGTGAGTATATTGCTCTGTACTCACACAAAACGAAAGTCACAACGACGTTTCGTGTACTCACAATGGCTCGATCTGGCAAGCTGACACAGGCCGCTGTCAACAGCGCCAAACCTCGGGACAAGGTCTATCGGATCGCCGATGGACGCGGTCTTTGCCTGGAAGTCCAACCCACCGCCGCGCGCTATTGGCGTTTCCGCTACCGACATGGCGGCAAGGCGCGCATGGCTGCATTGGGTGTGTATCCCGAGGTGTCGCTTGCCGAAGCCCGCGTACGCTGCCTGGAGGCGCGCAAGCTGCTGTCAGCGGGCAGCGATCCCGTCCAAGCCAAGCGCACCGAGAAGGCGCGGCTTGCCGTATCAGTTGCCAACACCTTCGAAGCCGTAGCGCGCGAGTGGCTGGCGAAAGAAACCGGCACGCTGGCTACCGTCACGCTGACCAAGGCGCGCTGGATGCTGGAGGCATTTGCCTTTCCACGGATCGGCGCGCGCCCGGTGTCTGAACTGCAGCCCCCGGAATTGCTGGACGTACTACGGCGGGTGGAATCCGCAGGCAAGATTGAAACCGCGCATCGATTGCGCTCGCGCTGCTCGCAGGTATTTCGCTATGCCATCGCCACGCATCGCGCCTTGTCGGATCCCACCCGCGACCTGGCCGGTGCGCTCAAGACCAAGAAGGCGAAGCACCGTGCCGCACTGACCGATCCACGACGTATCGGCGAGTTGATGCGCGCCATCAATGCCTTCGACGGCCAATACGTCACCAAGGCCGCATTGCGCCTGGCGCCGCTGGTGTTTGTGCGCCCAGGTGAACTACGTGGCGCGCAGTGGGACGAAATCGACCTCGACGCTGGGGAGTGGCGAATCCCCGCAGAGCGCATGAAGATGCGCGCACCGCATATCGTGCCGCTGTCGACGCAGGCCGTCACCGTTCTTCGCGAGCTGCAAGCGCTCACCGGGCGCAGCAAGCTGGTGTTCCAGTCACCCAGCGTCCCACGCAAGCCGATCAGCGAAAACACGCTGAACTACGCCCTGCGGCGCATGGGGTTCACCGCTGACGAGATAACGTCACACGGTTTCCGCGGCATGGCATCGACCTTGCTGCACGAGAAAGGCTGGGCGTCGAACCTGATCGAACGCCAGCTTGCGCACTCCGACCGCAACAGCGTGCGGGCAGCCTACAACCATGCTGAGTATCTCGACGAACGTAAGCGGATGATGCAGGCTTGGGGGGATTTGCTAGACGAGCTCCGGTCAAGCAAGTAGCCCGCCGCTAGTCGTCTCCATTCACGATCAAGACCATGAGGAACCGAGGTTGGCCAAAACTAATCCGGATGGATTCGGGGATCCGACTGAGCGCAGCCCGCTTGCTGAACGACCGCCGATTCTATGGCGGGCGGTCAGGCAGATTGACGCCGCAATTCAGGACGCGTTGACCGAACTACTCGAAGTTCCATGCATTCAAGAATCCGCCACTCTGCGCGAACGGCTTCGCCAGTTTGCGTTGACGGAATTCCAAGCAGAAAACGAATCTCCTGACGCTTGGTACGAGTGCGCGACGGAGTGCACCGAATTCTACTTCGATACGCAGCCTCTGAGGTCATTGTGGGAGGTGCCGCGGATCGCCACAGACGCGATTCGTTACTTGGCGATCAGCGCCAGACGCTGTCGGAACGGCCACCAGTTCAACGCAGCCATAGCCTACGCCGACGCTCGTTACGAGATTGGTCGGATCAGGGGATCTTCGGACTTTGCGGCAGTACACGCAGACGACCTTGATAGAGAAAAGGTTCGGGATCGTGTTCTCAGCAGCGCTCAACGGAAGCGAGCGAAAAAGGGCTGGGAAAACAACGAGCTGTACCAGAGCCAGAAACAACAAGCGAAGTCCATCTATGACGATTGGCAAAACGGAATACTCCAGTTTCGCTCGCTTCAATCTTGGGGAATGTACGTTCTAGCTCATGTTCCCGGAATCAATGACTTAAAAACGGTACTGGACTGGGAGCGATACAAATGGCGAGCGAAACCTTTACCCAAGCCTAAGAAAAAGAAGCCCAAGAAGAGAAACGTCTAGGCTTGGTGTCTGCCGGCATACGGTAGGTTCTGCCGGCACTTGGGAAGAAACGAATTTCATTAGCAGTCAAGCTTGTTCGCACACCAACCAGGAGTGCCAAGCGATGACTAGCGATACGCCGCGACTTGTTCGCAAACTGCGTATTTCGCCCCATCGTGACCGGTGATTTCGCTAAGGCGTGACCGGTCGTTTCGCTAAGGTGTGACCGCCAATTTCGGTAACTCGTGACCGATTTCCGGGCGTTTCCGAAATCATCGGTCACG
>JBFWOF010000088.1:0-15247 GCA_050250665.1 Lysobacterales bacterium
GATCACTTGAGGATGACGACAGGATCGCCGCAACGACAACGGAAGTTCATGTAACGGAAAGCAAAACGAGCCGCAGATTCCTTGACGTTCGGAAAGCCCTCATAGAAGGCCGGGTCCTCGCGTCCGCGTGGATTGGTCGGGCGGAATGCTCGATACGCGAGGCGCCCGGCGGGGCCTACACGAGGCTCAATGGCCACACCCACAGCAGCATGGGCACACTGACCAG
The DNA here is from genome assembly GCA_050250665.1 of Lysobacterales bacterium. Classification (GTDB taxonomy): domain Bacteria; phylum Pseudomonadota; class Gammaproteobacteria; order Xanthomonadales; family SZUA-5; genus JADKFD01. The sequence continues at coordinate 227 of JBFWOF010000088.1, forward strand.
CACGATGACCAGTTCCAGGGGCAAGCCCAGCCGCCAGTAATCGCCGAAATGAAAACCGCCCGGACCCAGAATGAGCGTGTTGTTCTGGTGTCCGATCGGGGTCAGGAAAGCGCAAGAGGCACCGACCGCTACCGCCATCAGGAAAGGATCGGTGCTGACCCCGAGTTGCGCAGCCACTCCGATGGCGATCGGACACATGATGGCCGCCGTGGCGGCATTGTTCATGAAGTCCGAGAGTGTCATCGTGACCACCAGAATCAGAGTCAGCGCCAGGGCCGGGTGGCCCTGGGCCACGCGGTCGAGCAGTGTGTGCGCGAGGGTGTCGGCAGCACCGGTGGTCTGCAGCGCACCGGCGACCGGAATCAATGCCGCCAGCATGACGATCACCGGCCAGTCCACGGCTTCGTAGACGACGCGTGGGGGCACCGTGGACAGCAACATCGACGCCAGGGCGCCGGCGGCGAAGGCGATATGCGCGGCCAGCAATCCACTGGCCGCAGCGCCGATCGAAGCCGCCATGATCAGCCCGGCCGTCCAGGCGCGACGGCGATCGGGCAGATTGATGCTGCGCGTGGCCAGGGGAGCGCTATCGCTGGCATTGGCGAAATCGGCGATGGAATCGGCTGAACCTTGCACCAGCAGGACATCGCCAGGCTTGAAGCTCATCGTGCGCAAGCGCGCGGTGGATCGGCGGCCCTGACGTGAGATCGCGAGCAGATTGATGCCAAAACGGGTGCGCAGATTGAGATCCGCAGCCGAGCGTCGGGCATAGCTGGAATGTGGCAGCAGCACCAGTTCGGCGAGTTGCGGCGTCTCCGAGGCACGGCTTTCGGTGGTCGACTTGGTCTCGACCACGTCCTCGGCCTCGGCCTCGGCCTTCGCCTCTGCCTTCTCTGCGGGGTCGCGGTCCTCTGCCGATGCACTGTCGCCCTTGTCAGCCTTGACGTGAGCTTCTTCCAGTACCAGCCCAAGCTCACTCAGCACCCGCGTCAGCGCTGCCATGTCCGCTTCGATGATGAGAATGTCATCGGCCAACACCTGGCGCCGCATGTTGGGGGCCGTCAAGCGAACCTGATTGCGGATCAGGCCGACGATCTGGCCATCGGCGGGCTCCAGTGCGTTCTCGATTTCGCGCAGCTGCTTGCCGACCAGCTTGCTCTTGGGCAGTACACGGGTTTCGGTCAGATAGGTGCCGATCTCGAAGGTGTCGGCGCCAGCACGTTCCCGCGCCGGAACCAGGTATCGGGACGTGAAGATCACCAGCACCAGACCGGTCGCGGCGACCGCCAGGCCGACCGGTGTGAAGTCGAACATGGCGAAGCCGCTGCCGCCGAGTTCGGCTCGGAAACCTGAAACGATCAGATTGGGTGGCGTGCCCACCAGAGTCACCATGCCACCCAGGATGGAGCCGAAGGCCAGCGGCATCAGCAATTGCCCGGCCGGTCGCTTCTGGCGTTCAGCCATCTGCAGCGCCACCGGCATCAGCAGCGCCAGGGCACCCACATTGTTCATGAAGCCCGACAATGCCGAGCCGAGCAGCGTCAAGGCGGCCACGCTGCTGAGGTAGCCGGCATCCTTGCCCGGCAGCAGATAGCGGGCGATCAGGTTCACGGCGCCCGATTCCTGCAAGCCCTTGCTCAGGATCAGAACGCAAGCCACGGAAATGACCGCCGGGTGCCCGAATCCACTGAATGCCGTCGCCGGGGCAACCAGCCCCAGCATCACGGCGGCCAGCAGCACGGCAATGGCGACCATGTCATGGCGCCAGCGGCCCCACATGAACAGCACGCCTGCAGCCAGCACCAGCACAAAGATCAGGATCTGTGGTGAGCTCATGGTCCTTGCGGAGTGTTCCGGGCTGCGATCGAGCAGGAGCTACAGACGATACAGGCCCGAGCTGAAGTCGTGCGATTCGGTGCGCTCGGGGTCACGCGCCGGCGCACCGAATCTTGTTCGAACAGGGTCACGATCGGGCCTCGCCCGCCGTAGAATGGCCGGCTCCTGAAACAAAGAGGCGATCCGATGAGCGAGTCTGCAGCCCAGGTCCTGCCCAAGGCCAAGAAGTCCGTAGCCCTGTCGGGCGTGGCCGCCGGCAATACTGCCCTGTGTACCGTCGGCAGGACCGGCAACGATCTCAGCTACCGTGGTTATGACATCCACGATCTGGCCAGGCACGCCTGCTTCGAAGAAGTAGCGCATCTGCTGGTCCATGGGCATCTGCCCAATGCGGCCGAACTGAAGGCCTACAAGACCAAGCTCAAGCGCCTGCGGGGTTTGCCGGCCATCGTCCAGGATGCTCTGGAAATGCTGCCGCCCTCCACCCATCCGATGGACGTGATGCGCACCGGCGCTTCGGTGCTGGGTGCGATCCTGCCGGAGAAGGATTCCCACCCGCTGGCCGAAGCCCGCGACATCGCGGATCGGCTGATGGCCAGCTTCGGCTCGATGCTGCTGTACTGGTATCACTTCAGCCATTCCGGCGCCCGTATCGACGTCGAAACCGACGACGACGGCATTGCCTCGCATTTCCTCCATCTGCTGCACAGTCGCCGTCCCAGCGAATTGCACGCGCGGGCGCTGGATCAATCGCTGATCCTGTATGCCGAGCACGAGTTCAACGCCAGCACCTTCGCCGCGCGGGTGATCGCCGGTACCGGTTCGGACATGTACTCGGCCGTCACCGGCGCCATCGGCGCGCTGCGCGGGCCCAAGCACGGCGGCGCCAATGAAGTGGCCATGGAGATCATTGCCCGCTATCGCAATGCCGATGAAGCCGAGGCCGATATCCGCGAACGCGTGGGCCGCAAGGAGATCATCATCGGCTTTGGCCACCCGGTGTACACGGTGTCGGATCCGCGCAACGTGATCATCAAGGACATCAGCCGTTCGCTGTGCGCGGACGGCGGCAACATGCGTCTTTATGAGGTTTCCGAGCGCATCGAGTCACTGATGTGGGAGCTGAAGAAGATGTTCCCGAATCTGGATTGGTACAGCGCTTCCAGCTATCACATGATGGGCGTACCCACGGCCATGTTCACACCGCTGTTCGTGATCTCGCGCACCAGCGGCTGGACCGCTCACATCATGGAACAACGTCAGGATGGCAAGATCATCCGCCCGAGCGCGCATTACATGGGACCCGACGACCAGGCCTGGCTGCCGATGGATCAGCGCTGAGGTGGCAGCGGCGTCGCTTGAATCGCAGGGTATGCACGCGCCATGAGCCTGCACCTGCGGCGTGATGCGAGCATGGCTACACTGATCTGGGCGTCGGCGGCCATTGCCGCGCCTGTCAGCGCCAGCGACTTCAGCGTGATCGATCAGGGCTCGATCGAGATCGGCATCGGCGCCAGCGACCTCGGCGGGAGTGTGGCCGTGGATGGCAGCGCCGGCGCCCTCGGTACCGAGATCGATCTCGAGCGTGATCTGGATCTGGCCGGGCGCGACCGCAGCCGCTTGTTTGCGCTGCGCTGGCAACCCTGGGAGCGACACGGCTTTGGCCTGCGCGCGCAGCGTTTCGGACGCAGTGCTGACCAAGTCATCCAGCGCGACATCGTTTTCGACGATGAGCTGTTCGCGGTCAATTCCAGGGTGTCGGGCACCATCGAGCTGGACCTGCTGTCCTTCAGCTACACCGGGTGGCTGCTGGCCAGCGATCAGCGCGCTTTCGGGTTGAGTGCCGGTGCCCTGCAATATCGTTTGCGGCTGGATCTGGCGGCCACGAATCTTCCCGGAGGAGCGCAGCCGATGCCCGTCAGTGCCGAGGTCAGTGAAGAACTGCCGGTGCTGGTGCTCGGCGCCGAGTACCGCGAAGCGCTGAGCGAGCGCCTGCGTCTGGTGCTGCGCGCCGCGGTGTTCAAGGCCAGCCTGAATGACATCGACGGCACGGTTTACGATCTGGAAGCGGGCCTCGAATTCGCGCTGACGCCGAACTGGGTGCTGGCCGGTCGCTATTCGGGCACACGCCTGGATGCCGACACCGACCGGGAGGACCTGAGTGGTCGCCTGCGACTGGACCTGTCCGGGGCCCAGGCCGCGCTGATCTGGCGCTGGTAATGGTAGCGGGCCTGACCGAGCGCCCCGGGCGATGCTGATCATTCCCCTGCATCAGCGACTCAGTCTGGCCCGATTCCCGTGGATGACGGCGCTGCTGATACTGATCAATGTGCTGGTCTATTTCGGCATCCAGTCGCGCGACGGACCGGCCTTCGAACGCGCCGCCGAGCATTACCAGCGCTCGCAACTGCTGGATCTGGAATGGCCGAGGCTGCTGCAGCATCTGCAGGAAAACGGTCGCGCGGAACTGGTGCCGCAGCTGCAGCGTTTGCCGTCGGCGCAACAGGCTATGGCAGCGGTGCAGTTGCAGGCCTATGACGCTGGTATCGGCGCCGAGCTGGTTCAAAATCCGCCGCTGCGCGACAGCGATCCGGAAGCCCTTGCCAGCTGGCGCCGAGATCGCGAACGCCTGGACGTCCTGCTGGAGGGCGCGGTCACGCCGCGGCACTCGCTGCAGTATCACCAGCCCAGCGCGGCCGGGCTGATGTCCTCGATGTTCCTGCATGGTGACGCCGGGCATCTGTTCGGGAACATGCTGTTTCTGGGCTTGCTGGGCCTGATGACCGAGCTGGCACTGGGGCCTTGGCTGTTCCTGTCGGTCTACCTGCTGGCCGGCTTCGGTGGAGGCCTGTTCAGCCTGGTGCGCCATCTGGGCGAGGTCGGCAGTGCGCTCGGCGCGTCGGGTGCCATTGCCGGCCTGATGGGCGCCTGCTGCGTGGTCTGGGGACTGCGCAAGATTCGGGTGTTCTACTGGTTCTTTGTTTTCTTCGACTATGTCCGCGTGCCGGCGCTGTCGCTGTTGCCGTTCTGGCTGGGCTGGGAGTTGTGGCAGATGATGGCCAGCCCCGATGCGGGCATCGGCTTCGATGCCCACGCCGGTGGCATCATGACCGGGGCTCTGGCGAGTTTCGCCATTCGCAAGCTGGGGTGGGAACGCCGTGAAGTCATGGACGAGAGCGAGGTCGAGGCGGAGCGGCCGGATCTGTACGCGGCAACGCGATCGGCCCTGGGCAAGCTCGAATTTGCCGCCGCCCGAGAACTGAGTGCGCGGCTGGTGAAGCAGCACCCGGATGAACGCGAGGCCTGGCTTCTGCGCTGGCGTGCCTGGCGCGATCGAGTTGACGATCCGGCCTTTCACGATGCTGCCCGGCGCTTGCTCGTCGAAAGGCTGAAACCAGCCGTTGGCGTCGATCAGGACATTGCCACCTTCAATGACTACCTGCAGCAAAGCGGCCGCAAGCCGCGCCTCGCCAGCGCCGATCTGCTCACGCTGGCCAATCGCTGGGTTGAAGCCGGCAGACTGGCTGCCGTCGAGCCCATCTGCCTGGCGCTACTGGGTGCTGCCGAGCCCGAGGAGGGCAGTCGCCGTCTGGCCATGCGGCTGGCACTGGCCAGGCATGAGGCCGGTGACGTGGAAGCCTTCCGACGTATCGCCGGCCGGCTGTATGCGCGCTGCCCGAACAGTGCCGAGGCTGGAAACCTGCAGCGGCTGTTCGGGGAGCTCTAGGCCGTCCGCCCCGTCCTCAGCCTGCTTGCGGGCGCGAGCAGGCTGAGCTGCAGGCTCACTCAGACACGACTTGACTGGATTTCGCCACTGGCCACGCGCCGGTCATAACTGTCGACAGCCTTGCGCAGGACTGGCAGCAACAGATACACGCCGATCAGATTCGGGATGGCCATGATGAACAGCAGCGCGTCGGCAATGTCGACGATGCTTTTCAGGTTCATGGTGCATCCGACCACCGCCATCGCCAGATAGAAGAACTTGAAGCCGTATAGCACCACCTTGGACTCGCGCGCGAGAAAGCTCGCTGCCTTGGCGCCGTAGTAGGCCCAGGTGATCATCGTCGAGAAGGCGAACAGAAAAACCACGAAGGCCAACAGGTATGGGAACCAGGAGATGGCGCCCGCAAACGCGTTGGAGGTCAGCTGCACGCCATCGGCGCCGCCGCCCACATATTCCTTGCTGATCACGATGACCAATGCGGTCATGGTGCAGATCACCACGGTGTCGAGGAAGGGCTCCCACAGGGCCACGTAGCCCTCGGTCACCGGCTCACGGGTCTTGACCGCCGAGTGCGCAATCGATGCTGATCCGAGGCCGGCCTCGTTGGAAAAGGCCGCGCGGCGGAAACCAACAATGAGGGCACCTATCAGGCCGCCGGACACTGCTTCGGGATTGAAAGCGCCGGTCATGATGGCGCCGATGGCTTCCGGCAGATGGCTGAAGTGACTGCCAATGACAAACAGGCAGGCAACGACATAGATGGCGGCCATTCCCGGCACCAGCTTGGCCGTGACAGCGCCGATGCGGGTGATGCCACCAATGACCACTATGCCCGCCAGAGTGGCGATGACCAGACCAAACAACCATCCGCGACCAGCCAGCGGACCCTCGGCGCCGCCGGTGATATTGAGAAACTGAGAGTAAGCCTGATTGGCCTGGAACATCGATCCGGCACCGATGGCACCGGCCATGGCGCAAATCGCGAAAACGATGGCCAGGAACCACCCGAACTTGCGCAGTTGCGGATAATTTTCACCGATGCCACGGCTGAGGTAATACATCGGTCCACCGGACACAGTGCCGTCAGCCTTTTCGAGGCGATACATGACGCCGAGCGTGCATTCGGCGAACTTGGTCGACATGCCGAGTACGCCGGCAAGAATCATCCAGAAGGTGGCGCCAGGGCCGCCCATGGTGATCGCCACCGCCACACCGGCGATATTGCCCAGACCCACGGTGCCGGAGACGGCGGAGGTCAGCGCCTGGAAATGGCTGACTTCACCCGGTCCGGTCTTCTCGGCGTAATCGCCGCGTATCAGTCGGAAGCCGTGCGCGAAGCCGCGCACATTCACGAACTTGAAGTACAGGGTCATGATGACGCCGGCGGCGATCAGCCAGACCAGAATCAAGGGCAATTCAGCGCCATTGACGGTCACGGCGTAGAAGATGAAATTGGAGACCGCCTGCGAAATCGGCGCCACCGCAGCTTCGATGCGCTGGTCGATGCTGGTCGCTTCCTGCGCTGATGCCGTGGCTGTGGCGAGCAGCAGGAAAATCAGGGTCATCAATCGATGCATGGTCAGGATCCAGGCCAAAAGTCGGGCGATGGTACACGTTGTTGCCGTCAAGAGCCCGCCTGCGTCGGCTGGAGAGCGTGCCGTTGTAGGTCCAGACGTGTCTGGACGCTTTCTGGCAGTCGATGAAAAAACGTCCAGACAAGTCTGGACCTACCGAAGCCCGCAATCCGAATGCGCCGGGTCCGTGACGACACTACGCTAGCGCACGTAACTGGCGCCGTTGATGTCGATGCAGGCACCGGTGGCGCTGGCACAGGCGCCGCTGGCCAGAAAGGCGCACATGGCCGCCACTTCGTCCGGGGCGGCCATGCGACCGATCGGAATCTCGCTCTTCGCCGCCGCCAGCCCGGCGGCGTTCTGCGGCGCCATGCGGGTGTCGATCCAGCCCGGCGCCAGCGCGTAGGCAAGCACGCCGTCCTTGCCATGGGCGCGAGCCAGGGTCTTGGTCAGCGCCAGTACCGCGCCCTTGGACGCGGCGTAGGCGGTGTGATCACCATCGTCACCGCGATAGCCGGCGCGGCTGGCGATATTGATCAGACTGCCACCGCCACGGCTGACAAAAGCTCGCACCGCAGTTCGCGATACATCTGCCAGGGCCAGCAGATTGACCTGCAGCACGTTGGCCCAGGCCCGATGCCAGTGCTCGTCGTCAGCACCGAGTTCGTTGGCCAGATAGATGCCGGCATTGTTGACGACGACGTCCAGTCGGCCGCCGGTGAGCTCATCGGCCTGCACGAACAGCTGCGTGCCGGCGCCTGCCAGCGACAGGTCGGCAGCGATGACTCCCAGCACCTGGGTGCCGATCGCCTCAGCTTCGGCCCGGGCCGCGTCCACGGCGGTATTGGCATGCATGACCACGCGCGCCCCTTGGGCGGCGAACAATCGGGCGGCGGCCAGACCCACGCCCTTGCTCGATCCGGTGATCAGGGCGTACTTGCCCGTCAGTGGCAGATTCATGGGTGGGGCTTCTCCTGGGTCGAGGTCGCTGTGGATTCGGGCTTGGGCAGGTGTACACGATCGAATGGCAATTCATCGGGGCCGACAGTGCCGCCGGAGATGATGAAGGTCATGGCCTGATCGACGCTCCAGCCGGTGTCCTGTACCAGCTCCAGCGGCACGATCTCCAGATAGCCCGAGGTCGGATTCGGCGTGGTCGGCACATAGACGGCGGCCACTTCGCGGCCGGAATTGCTGTCGCGGAACACCCGCGTCACCAGTCCTACCGTGAGCATCTCGGCGGACGGAAAGGGGATCAGCACCACGCGCTGCCCCGAGGTCGGCTGTGTCTGCAACGCCGCCAATGTCTTGCGGATGGCGCCATGCACCTGGGCCACCACCGGCAGCCGCTCCATGGTCGCATCGACCCAGTTGAGCAGCCGCCGCCCCAGCACATTGGATGCCACCCAGCCGATGCAGTAGATCGCCGCCACCACCAAGGCAACGCCCAGAGCTCCGGTGAACACCGAATCGCGCAGCAGGACCGACGCCTGTGGCGCCCACGGATCCAGCAGTCGGGCCAGGCCAGCGACGATGGGTGCGCCCAAGGCCGCCAGTTGCGACCATATCCAGGTAAACAGCAGCACCGTCAGGCCTATCGGCAAGACCGTGAGTACGCCAGTCAGCAGATAGCGTTTGAAGCGCGGAATGAGCATCGTCGAGAAGTTGATCCAGTTGATGGACAGGTTCCCAGCATAGACGGTGGGCCGGTCTGCAGGAGCGCCCTCGCGGCGCGACCGGCATCTGCCAAGCTATCGCGAAAACCGAAAACCGACGCAATCCGTTGCCAGGAGCAGGACGCAGAGAATGCAGAGGAAAGGCAGCGAGCACACAGAGAGCAGCCATGGAGTTTCTCTTGCCCTTCTCCGTGTTCTCTCTGCTTGTTCTCTGCGTTCTCTGCGACCTGCTCTTGGCGGCAGCGCACTGCAAGGCCCGGTCTTCGCGATGGCGGACGGGACGGCAATCGCGACGCAAGGTCGCTCCTACAGTGGGAGCGGCTTCAGCCGCGATCGGCGCCCGGTCAAGTCCGACAGGCTGCTAGAAGCGTTCTGCCTCGCTCAGGTAACGCCATTCGCCGCTGGCGAGCCTGGCCATGGAGACGCTGCCGATGCGGATGCGCTTGATCGTGCTGACCTGCAATCCTGCCTGCTGGCACTGCGCGCGGATGCTTTCGGGGGCTAGCGCCTTGCCGACCATGCGCAGGCGCGCTTCGCTCTGCAGGCTGACCTTGATGGGCGAGCGCCGGTAGGGTCCGGCGCTTGCCGGTTGGCGCAATCGTTCCAGTGCCGCCGGTGCGGGTTCGGCGCCAAGATCGATCAGATACTCCTGTTCGGGCCCTGGATGGGTCTGCGTGAGCTTGCGCAGCACCCCGGCCTCCTGGGTGAGCACCGTCAGACCACAGGATTCGACATCCAGCGGCAGCGTCAGCTGCAGCTGGCGGCAGTGACGTTTCAGCAGCTTCTGAGCGCTCTGGTCCAGCGCGGATCGATTGCCGGCCTGCACCCAGGGCTCTCGGGGGTCGACCAGGCGTTCGGACGGCATGCCTAGCGGCTTGTGGGCGATCAGCGTCACTGGCCGCAGCGGCACGGCCTGGGCGTCCGGGTCCAGGGTGACGGCCTGCAGTCCGACCTGGAACTGCGGTTCCTCCACGACCATGCCATCCACCCGCACCCAGCCGCCTTCGATGTACATCTCGGCGACGCTGCGGGAACACTGGCACAGCTCGACCACGCGCCGGGACAGGCGAATGCTTGCGGGTTCGACGGGCAGGGGATCAGTCATGGCCCATTCTAGTGTGGTGTCCCGAAATTACCTTGAATTATTTCCGCGTCTTTCAGCCCGAGTGCTGCATTGCTCTTCGGCGCCATGGCGCTGCCATGACTTCTACTCGCGTCTTGCCCCGGGCCGAAATCCACCGGGAAATGTCTTGAACGCATTTGCCGGATACCACCCTAGCCCGCGATGCGCCCTGCCGGACGGATCATTCCCCGGTGGACGGTGTACCGATTGATCCGACCCTGCGCGCACGGGCCTGAGACTGTCCCGGAATCGAACGATCAGCACTTGATCTTCTCCGGCGATGCGGGAGACTCGGCCCACGTCTGCCATCGAGATCGTCATGATTCGCGTCCTGCTGCTGTTACTGCTCATTGCATCCGCGCCGCTGGCGAGCGCCAGCACGGCCTACTATCGCCAGCCGGCCCTGCACGGAGATCGGCTGGTTTTCGTTGCCGAGGGTGATCTGTGGATGGTCCCGGTCAGCGGCGGCCAGGCCACTCGTCTGACCACCCATCCGGCACAGGAAACGCAGCCGGTGATCTCGCCTGATGGTCGTGAACTGGCCTTCGTGGCCAGTTACGGCGGCGACGAAGAGGTCCATGTGATGCCGCTCGGCGGCGGACTGCCGCGGCAGTGGAGTTTCGACGGCGGCCGCATTGCACTGCAGGGTTATATGCCCAGCGGCGAACTGGTCTACGCCACCGACAGCGTGGTTGGCCCCAGTGGTCGCCGGGTGTTGCGGGTGTTGAATCCGGCGACGGGCGCATCCCGGGACTTGCCGCTGGCCGATGCCAACGAGGCCAGTTTCGACAGCAGCGGCCAGCAGCTGTGGTTCACACGCTTCGGCTTGCACGTCAGCGGCGACAACGCCCTCGACTACCGCGGCGGCGCGATGGCGCAGCTGTATCGATACGACCTCAAGGCGGAGCGCGAAGCCACGCGCCTGGCACCCGACTGGAATGCCAACCAGTCGCGACCGATGTGGTGGCAGGGCAGGGTCTATCTGCTGGCCGATGCCGAGGGCCGCCCCAACCTGTGGTCCCTGGCGGAGGATGGTAGTGATCCGGTGGCGTTGACACGCCACACCGATTTCGATGTGCGCTCACCCAGTCTGGATCAGGGGCGCATCGTCTATCAGCATGGCGCCGACTTGCGCCTGTACGACATTGCCAGCGGCGAAGACCGCAAGATCGATATCCAGCTGATTTCCGATTTCGAGCAGCGCCAGCCGCGCTGGCTGAAGAAGCCGCTCGATTTCCTGGATTCGGCGCATATGGCCGTGGCCGGCGACGCCGTGGTTGTGAGCGCGCGCGGCAAGGTCGCCATCGCCAGCACCGGCAGTCGCCGGCGTGTCGACATTGCGGGTCCGGCCGATGCCCGTCTGCGTGAGGCTGTCCTGAGTCAGGACGGCAAACAGCTGCTGACCATCCAGGATCAGGACGGCCTGAGCGAGATCTGGTCCTATCCGGCCGATGGCAGTGGCCCGGGCCAGCGGCTGGTGGCCGACAGCGGCGAGCATCGCTGGCGTCTGTACCTCTCACCCGACGGCCGCTGGCTGGCGCATACGGCCAAGGGTGGTCGTCTGGCGCTGCTGGAGCTCAGCACCGGCAAGAATCGGGAGCTCGAACGGGCCGAGCACGATGGCGACGACCCTTATTCGGCAGTGGTGTGGTCAACTGACAGCCGCTATCTGGCGCTCGCGCGCCCGGACAGTTCGCAGCAGCGTCAGCAGATAGTGCTGATCGAGCTTGCCAGTGGCCGCAAGGCCACCGTGACCAGTGATCGTTACGAGTCCTATGCACCCGCTTTCTCCGCCGATGGTCAGTGGCTGTATTTCCTCTCCAACCGCAATTTCGAACCGACCCCATCCTCGCCCTGGGGTGATCGCAATACCGGCCCGATGTTCGATCGTCGAGCGCGCATCTATGCGCTGGCGCTGCAGCCGGAGCTGCGTTTTCCCTTCGCGCCGCGTGACGAGCTGACGCCGGCGGCCAAGGAGGATGGCGATGCCAAGACCGACGCCGCGAAGGGGCTGCCTGCCATCGTCTTCGAAGGTCTGGCCGATCGACTGTTCGAGGTGCCGGTTCCGGCGGCGAACTACCAACAGCTGGCGGTACATCCCGAGCGTCTGTACCTGCTGGATCAGGATGCCAAGCCTGGATCCAAGGCGCGGCTGTTGGTATTGGTCATCAATGCCGAGGCGCCCAAGCTGGAGCTGCTGGCCGAGAACGTGGCGGATTTCAGCCTCTCGGCCGATCGCAAACGCCTGTTCCTGGCCCGTCAGGGAGAGGACGGCAATATCGGCGAGCTGTTGCTGCTGGATGCGCCGGGCAAGCTGCCCGAGGCACTGGACCAGGCCCAGGTGCGGATTGCCGACTGGACGGTGGAAATCAACCCGGTCGCCGAGTGGCGACAGATGTTCGCCGATGCCTGGCGCATGCACCGCAGCTTCTCCTTCGATCCGGGAATGCGCGGTCAGGACTGGCCGGCCATACGCCAGCGCTTCGAGACCCTGCTGCCGCGGCTGGCGGATCGTGCCGATCTGGACGACCTGCTGGCACAGATGATGGCCGAGCACGGCATTCTGCATTCGCAGGTACGCGGCAGCGAGCTGCGCAGCGATCCGGACGCACCGGCGCCGGCCGCCCTGGGTGCAGGATTGCGGATCGCGGCCGACGGTGTGTTCATCGACCACATCTATCGCACCGATCCGGAACTGCCTTCCGAGCGCGCTCCGCTGCGACAGCCCGGGGTCGATGCCCGCGAGGGCGATCGCATCGTCGCCGTCAACGGCAGGGCGATTGCGAGCATGGCCGATCTGGCCGCTGCCCTGCAGCAGCAGGCCGGACAGCAGGTCTTGCTGCAGCTGAGTCGCAAGGGTGCTGCAGCACACCGCACCGTGGTGCGGCCTATCGATCTCGATCGCGAAGCCCAGCTGCGCTACCTGGACTGGGTGCAGGGCAGGCGCGACACCGTGGAGAAGGCCGGACAGGGACGTATCGGCTATCTGCATCTGCGGGCCATGGGGGCCGGAGACATCGCCAGTTTCGTGCGTGATTTCTATGCCCAGTTCGATCGCGAAGGGCTGATCATCGACGTCCGCCGCAATCGTGGCGGCAACATCGACAGCTGGATCATCGAGAAGTTGCTGCGCCGCACCTGGGCTTATTGGGATCCAGTGGACGCCGCGCCGTACTGGAACCAGCAGCAGAGCTTCCGCGGCCATCTGGTGGTGCTGGCGGATCAGTTCACCTACTCCGATGGCGAGACCTTCGCCGCCGGCATCAAGGCGCTGAAGTTGGGCCCGGTGATCGGCATGCGCACTGCTGGCGCCGGAATCTGGTTGTCGGATCGCAACCGCCTGCTCGACAAGGGGCTGGCGCGGGTCGCCGAATACGCCCAGTACGATCGTCAGGGACGCTGGCTGATCGAAGGCAAGGGCGTGGCCCCCGACATCGAGGTCGACAATCCACCCCATGCCACCGCGCTGGGCGAGGATGCGCAGCTGGCGGCGGCCCTGAGCTATCTGGCTGATAAGCTGAAAGCCGAGCCGGTGATCCAGCCTGAATCCCAGCCGATACCGGCGCGGGGACAAGCCGCCCACGATGGCTCCTGATCGCCGGTGACGGTTTTCCTGTCCGGGCATTCATCGGCGAGCACCCGGAATCCTCCATACTCGCGGCAGCTGACTACCAGACAATTCGATGAAAACTCCCAAAGGCCTGCAGCCGCTGGTCGACGATGGTTTGATAGACGAAGTGCTTCTGCCGCTGAAAAGCGGCAAGGAAGCCTCCGTATACGTGGTGCGGGCAGGTGATGCCGTGCTCTGTGCCAAGGTCTACAAGGACATGGCGCAGCGCAGTTTCCAGGCCCGGGTGAGTTACCAGGAAGGGCGCCAGGTGCGCGGCAGCCGGCAGGCGAGGGCGATCAGCCGCGCCAGCAAGTTCGGCCGTCGCGAGCAGGAAGAGGAATGGAAGAACACCGAGGTTGACGCCCTGTACCGTCTCTCCGACGCGGGTGTCTGCGTGCCGAGGCCGCACGGCTATTTCCACGGCGTGCTGCTGATGGCGCTGGTCACCGATTCCGAAGGCCACAGCGCGCCGCGGCTAGGCGAGGTGGAGCTGACGCCCGATGAGGCCCGCGACTATTACCAGCGGCTGGTGCGGGATGTGGTGCGCATGCTCTGCCTGGGCCTGATCCACGGCGATCTGTCCGAGTACAACGTGCTGGTGGCACCCGATGGCCCGGTGATCATCGATCTGCCACAGGTGGTCAGTGCCGCCGGCAACAATGCCGCCCGCACCATGCTGCTGCGCGATGTCAACAATCTGCGCGCCAGCCTGTCGCGCTTTGCTCCGGAGTTGGCCAAGACTTACTACGGCGAAGAAATGTGGGCGTTGTACGAACATGGCGAGCTCAAGTCCGACACGCCGCTGACCGGCGAGTTCGAGTTCGACGAGCACACCGCCGATCTGTATGCGGTGCTGGATTCGATCGAAGACGCGCGCCAGGTGGCACTGATCCGCCAGCAGGGACGCGAGGCCGCCGCCGAAGAGCCCTGAGCCGCGACCTCGCGGCGCGACTGACGAGGCGGCGGTCCCTTCCCCAGGCAGATCTTGGTCAGAAGCTGGACGCGAAGGACGCAAAGGAAAAGCTGAAAGATCGCGAAGAAGGGCGGTCAGAAGGTCGTTGTCAGCTCTGGTGGCCTTCATGGGTATGCAAGGCTGCTGGTACAGGGCGAATCGGAGTCATTGCGAGCGACCTGTTTCGGCCCGAAACCGGCCAGGGGCCATGAACGACCGGGCGTCATTGCGACCCCGGACCTGATCCGGGGGAAGCAATCCAGAGGCACAGCTTCGGAAGCACTGGATTGCTTCGTCGCTGCGCTCCTCGCAATGACGCATCAACAACTTACGAGGCGCGGCCCTCCTCAAAAGCTGCTCGATGCCGGCTACGGGCCATAAGCCGCCGTGCGCAGGTGTAGATGCCATGAGGGCCGTGGACGCGAGATCCTCTGCGGTGCCAAAACCTCAAGGAGCTACGCTGATGTCCACGACCCTCGCTGCAAACGCTACCACTTTCAACATCACGCTTCCGGTGCTGTGC
>JBFWOF010000089.1:0-14071 GCA_050250665.1 Lysobacterales bacterium
GCACAGCACCGGAAGCGTGATGTTGAAAGTGGTAGCGTTTGCAGCGAGGGTCGTGGACATCAGCGTAGCTCCTTGAGGTTTTGGCACCGCAGAGGATCTCGCGTCCACGGCCCTCATGGCATCTACGTCAGCGCTGCGCTCGCAATGACGAGGCATTTGTAGGTCCAGACTTGTCTGGACGCTTCTCCATCACCGTGCAAACAGCCTCCAGACAAGTCTGGACTTACCAGAGCGCGAAGACCATAGCCGTCTCGCCGTGCCCGTGCCCGTGCCCCGTGCCCTCGTGCCCTCGCGCTAGTATCCACGGCATGCTTCGACACGCCTTGATCAGCCTGGATGCCGTCATCGTGGCCGTTACCGACGGCACGCCGCGCGTGCTGGTGGTGACCGATGCCGGTGTCGACGTGCTGCCCTCGGGGCCGCTGGATCTGGACGCCCATCCCACGCTGGAGCGCGGCATGCGCGCCTGGGTGGCGCAGCAGACCGGCCTGGCGCTGGGCTATGTCGAGCAGCTCTACACCTTTGGTGATCGCTTCCGCGATCCGCGCGAGGCCTCCGGTGGCCCGCGCGTGATCTCCGCCGCCTATCTGGCACTGGTGCGCGAGGGCCGGCTGGCGCCGGGTTTCGAAGCGGCCTGGGCCGACTGGTACGGTTTTCTGCCGTGGGAAGACTGGCGTCAGGGACGTCCGACCCTCATCGATCAGCGTCTGCTGCCCTTGTTGGCGGCCTGGACCGAAGCACACCCCGAGCATCAGGAACGGGCGCGACAGTGTTTCGGGCTGGATGGCCGTCCCTGGGATCCGGAGCGTGCGCTGGAGCGCTACGAGCTGCTGTGGGAGGCCGGCGCGGTGCCGGAAGGCGCGCGCGCATCGGCAGGGCAGTCGCCGTTGGCGCCAGGCCGGGCCATGGGCCGCGATCATCGGCGCATCCTCGCGACCGCCCTGGGACGGCTGCGCGGCAAGCTCAAGTATCGGCCGCTGGTGTTCGAACTGCTGCCGCAACGCTTCTCGCTCGGTCAGTTGCAACGGGTGGTCGAGGCTCTGGCCGGTCAACCGCTGCATACCCAGAATTTCCGTCGCCTGGTGGCCAACGCCGGCCTGGTCGAGCCTACCGGTCAGCTCACCCATGGCACTGGCGGACGCCCGGCAGAACTGTTCCGGTTCCGTCGCGAAGTGTTGCAGGAGCGCCCGGCGCCAGGTGTGGGGCTGCCCAAGGCTGTTCGCGAAGCATGAACGAACGGGCTCACGCGCTCCGGAATCAAGCTCGGCAGGCTGCCAGCCCGGATGTTTCATGCGGCCGCAGGGAAATTTCCGTCAATGACGGCTGGGACGAAGAGTATTCGATCTGCTGTCGCGTGGCAGAACTTCTGCTGCCATTTCCTCACTCACGCGGCCCTCGCTGGGTCCTTGCGCCGCGCTCTGCGTTGCTCGTTGTCGGAATGGAATGACCATTCCTCCGTCTCGCGCCTTGATCGCGACGCAAATCCCGGCGCGATCATCCGCGTGCCCTGATGAAGCATCCGGGCTAGACTCCTGCGCTTTGAATGCGGATCAAACCGATGCGACGTGTGCTGATTGCCCTGATGTTGTGCTGCATCGCCTCGCTGGCGCAGGCCCAGAGCCAGAGTTTCTCCTCGCTGGAGGAGCGCATGACAGCCAAGGATTTTCGTGAGGCCGGCCTCGACAAGCTCAGCGACGCCGAACTCGCGGCGCTGAATGCCTGGATCGAGCGCAATGTGCGTCTGGCCGACCCGGCGGTGGCCGCAGCGGTGGCCAGTGGCCAGCTGCCGGCAGCGGGAACGGCGGCGCCGGCTGCCGCGCAGGACCGGGTTGGATTCGAGAATGAGCGCCGTGAGGAATTCACCAGCAGCATCGCCGGTACCTTCAAGGGCTGGTATGGAAAGACCGTTTTCGAGCTCGAGAACGGCCAGGTCTGGCAACAGGTGGAAGATGATCGCTATCCGATGTCGGTCGAGAATCCCACGGTCCGGATCACCCCGGGCGCCTTTGGCTCCTGGCGCCTGAAGGTCGACGGCTTCAACCGGACCACGCTGATCAAGCGCATTCGTTGAGCGAACCCTGAGCCGGGGCGTGGCGTCTTGCGCCGCGCCGCCGGCTGTGGATCGAATCCTGGCTGAGATGACCAATACAAGCCGATGAAAATTCTGGTAGTGGGTAGCGGTGGCCGCGAACATGCCCTGGCCTGGCGCATTCGCCAGTCACCACGGGTGCGCGAGATTCTGGTGGCGCCGGGCAACGCCGGTACGGCGCTGGAACCGGGCATGCGCAACATGCCGGTGGCGGCCACCGATATCGAAGGCCTGGTGGCGCTGGCTCAGCGCGAAGCCGTGGACCTGACCGTGATCGGACCCGAAGGTCCGCTGTCGCTGGGTGTGGTCGATGCCTTTCAGGCCGCGGGACTGCGCTGTTTCGGCCCCACCCGCGCGGCTGCGCAGCTGGAATCGTCCAAGGCCTTCACCAAGCACTTCCTGGCGCGCCATGCCATTCCCACCGCCGCCTACGCCGTGTTCACCGAACTGGATTCGGCCCTGGCCTATGTCCGCGAGCGCGGCGCGCCGATCGTGATCAAGGCCGACGGCCTGGCGGCCGGCAAGGGCGTGGTCGTGGCGATGACCCTGGAGCAGGCCGAAACCGCGCTCCGGGACATGCTCGACGGCGGCTCACTGGGCGCGGCGGGGAGTCGTGTGGTCATCGAGGAATTCCTCGAGGGCGAGGAAGCCAGCTATATCGTCATCGCTGCGGACGATCAGTATCTGGCGATGGCCACCTCGCAGGACCACAAGCGCCGCGATGATGGCGATCAGGGGCCGAACACCGGCGGCATGGGCGCCTATTCGCCCGCGCCGGTGGTGACCCATCAGGTTGACGCCCAGATTCGGCGCACGGTCATCGAACCGACGTTGGCAGCGATGCGCAAGGAAGGCCATCCATTCACGGGATTCCTTTACGCAGGGCTGATGATCGATGCCCAGGGCGGTGTCAAGGTGATCGAGTACAACGTACGCTTCGGCGATCCGGAAACGCAGCCGATCATGCTCAGGCTGAAGAGTGATCTGGTGGATCTGATCGAAGCCGCGCTGGAGCAGCGTCTGGACAAGGTCGATTGCCAGTGGGATCCGCGCCCGGCCATCGGTGTGGTGCTGGCGGCCGAAGGCTATCCGGCCAATCCACGCAAGGGCGATCCCATCGAGGGCCTGTCGGTGACCCAGGTTCAGGGCGTCAAGGTGTTCCATGCCGGCACCCGCCTGGTCGATGGCGAGCCGACCACCGATGGCGGTCGGGTGCTGACCGTCTGTGCGCTCGGCGACGATCTGGCAGCAGCACGACGCTACGCCTATCAGCGCGCCGACAGCATCAGCTGGCCGGGCATGTTCTACCGCACCGACATCGGCGCGCGGGGCCTGCAGCCGCGGTGAGCGCAGAAGGCTGCGTGTTCTGCGCCATTGCCGCCGGCCACGCGCCAGCCAGCGTGGTTTTTGCCGATGAGCTGACGCTTGCCTTTGTCGATCTGCGGCAGTTCCACCCGGGCCACATGCTGGTCATCCCCAGGGCGCATCTCAACGACGTACGGGAGCTGGACGAGCGTACCGGATCAGCGGTGATGGCCAGTGTGGCCCGCATCACTCGTGCGGTTGCGCAGGTTTTTCCCAATGATGGTCTGAGCCTTTGGCATTCCATTGGCCCATCGGCCTTCCAGGAGGTGCCACATCTGCACATCCATATTCATCCTCGGCTGCCCGACGATGGCTTTCTGCGGGTGTACCCGCGCGAACCGGTGACCGCCGACGCCGATCTCCGCGAAGACTATGCACGGCGCCTGCGCGCTGCACTGTAGGCGCAAGCGCGACTTTGCGCGGCGCATGCACCCTTCGTTGTAGGCTGTGTTTGAGGGCGTCTGATTCGAATCGACTCTCTGGAGTCGCCTGCGTCAGCCGGTGATTGCGCAAGGGCGACGAACTGGCGTCATTGCGACCCCGGGCTTGATCCGGGGGAAGCAATCCAGATGCTTTCCCGCGTCCCTGAATTGCTTCGTCGCTGCGCTCCTCGCAATGACGCCGATCCCCGAGAAATGCCGGCTTTTCCTTTTTCCCTTTTCCTTCTTCCTTTTCCCCAAGAGCCCATGTCCTTCCACAGCATTCCCGAGATCCTGAGCGACATCGCCGCTGGCCGCATGGTGGTGATCCTTGATGACGAAGACCGCGAGAACGAGGGCGATCTGATCATGGCCGCCAGCAAGGTGCGGCCCGAGGACATCAACTTCATGGCCCGCCAGGCGCGCGGGCTGATCTGCCTGGGGCTGACCCGCGAACGCTGCAAGCGCCTTGGGATTGGCCCGATGGTGGTCCGCAACACCGCGCGCATGGGCACCAACTTCACGGTCTCGATCGAAGCGGCCGAAGGCGTGACCACCGGCATTTCCGCCTACGACCGCGCCCACACCATCCGCACCGCGGTGGCGCCCGACGCCGTGGCCGATGACATCGTCCAGCCCGGCCACATCTTTCCGCTGATGGCGCAGCCCGGTGGCGTGCTGGCGCGTGCCGGACACACCGAGGCGGCGGTCGATCTGGCCTGCCTGGCGGGGCTGGAGCCGGCCGGTGTGCTGGTCGAGATCATGGGTGAAGACGGGCATATGGCGCGGCGTCCGCAACTGGAGGTTTACGCCGCCGAGCACGGCCTCAAGATCGGCACCATCGCCGATCTGATCCGCTATCGACTGGCCACGGAGCAGACCATCGAGCGCCTGGCCGAGCAGGCCATCGAGACCGATGCCGGCCCCTTCAAGTTGCTGGTCTACCGTGATGTGTTGGCGAAGGAACTGCATCACGCCCTGGTCTTTGGCCAACCCAACGCCGAGCAGCCGACGCTGGTGCGCGTGCACACCAAGAACTTCTGGAGCGATGTGCTCGGCATCCATCGCGGCGATTTCGGACTGCCCTTGCGCCAAGCCATGGCCCAGATTGCGGCGGCCGGCAGCGGCGTGATCGTGGTCATTGGCGACCGGCCCGACAACGCTGCCCAGCTGGCGCGCCTGCACAGCAGTGACGAGAGTGACGACCACGCTGCGCCCTGGCGCATGACCGGCATCGGCGCCCAGATTTTGGCCGACCTCGGCCTGCGCCGCCTGCGCGTGCTGGGCACGCCGCGGCGCTATCTGGGTTTGGCCGGATTCGGTCTGGAAGTGGTGGAATATGTGGGTGTGGCAGCCGGGCACTGAGCGCGGCAGAGTACCTGGATCCAAGCTGCGCCCCTGTGGCAGCGGACTCTGCCCGCGACAGCTGGGCAAGTTGCATCAGCTATCGCGGCTGAAGCCGCTCCCACAGCGGATTTGCGGAAGCAGGCTCTGCCCGCGATGGTCCCGTGGCCCGTCAAAGCCGCTATCTTCAGGTGCATCCGCCCAGCGCAAAGGCCAGTCCCATGCTGCCCATTCGAGCTTTCTTCGCCGGTTTCGTCTCGACCCTGGTCTTCCATCAGGGTGCGCTGTACCTGCTGAATCTGCTGACCGGCGCCGGTCGGACGGTCTGGAACATGGCCGCCGTGCCGCCGCTGGGCATTCCCTCGGTGATCTCGCTGGCCTTCTGGGGTGGCCTCTGGGGCATCCTGCTGGGCTGGCTGCTGAAATCCCAGCGCGGCATCGGTTACTGGGCGATGGCCATTGTGCTCGGCGCGCTGTTGCCCAGCCTGGTCGCGCTGCTGATCGTGTTCCCGCTAAAGGGACTGCCCTTCGCCGCCGGTGGCGATGTGAAGATGTGGATTGCCGCCTTCATCCTCAACGGTGCCTGGGGCCTGGGTGTCGCGCTGCTGCTGAAGATCCGGGTTGGCCTGTCGGGCTGATCGCATGGACGAGTACCCGCTAGACGCCTGGCTGCTGCCGCTGCCCGGGGTCAGCCGCGAGTTCAAATGGGGCAATGACCTGGTGGTGCGGGCGAAGTTGCCGAAGCAGGTGCAGGCGACGCTGGGGTGAGGGCCTGATGCGCGTAGCCCGAGATGACCCGCGCAGCGCCTCACCGGGGCTCTATTGGGGCACTGCCCCGGCGCGAAATTGCGTATCGGCCATGACCCCCAAGCGTCCTTGCGAGCCGCCTGTGTCTGCCCGACACTGCCTACGGGCCGTGAACCGCGAGCTCGCTGTAGGAGCGACCTCGCGTCGCGACCGGCGAAGCGCCGATCCAGATTCTTGATCGCGCCGCAAGGGCGCTCCTACAGATGAACAGGGGCGGCGTTGCGCTGACGCGCAAGCAAACCAGGATGCCGGTTCGTGGAAAACGCCGCGCTGCGGCGCCGCTTTGCGCTGAGCGGAGATCAACCGCGGCCGCGCAGGCGCGCGTCCCTCCTCCAAGAGCGGCCGCGCAGGCGCGCGTCCCTCCTCAGGGCTGCTTCGGGCCAGCCTCGGCGCTTCACCGATGTCGGAATCCGCCTGACTGGCGGTGGTGCAGGGATGCTGGCTCGCGGTAGGCGGGTTCCGACCTACGTTGCGCCATCGAAACGGATGGGCCAGCGGATGGCCTGGGCGCGGGCGTAGGCGTAGAAGCCGCCGGCGCCGGCGAGGACCAGGGCCGCCACCAGGATCGGTGCCCTGGAATACAGCGCTGCCGAGACGCACAGCGAGGTCGGGATGGCGCCGAGCATGCCCAGCACGATCATGCCGAGGATCAGCCGGGGCCGCTCCGAATCCAGCAGCATCAGGACCACGCCGAGACCGGCCAGACTGCTGCCGAAGGCACCGGCGGTGCCGCCCAGGATCAGTGGCCAGCGTTGCTCCTGCGGATAGAGCAGGCTGAGCACGGCCAGCAGCGTCACCGCAAACAGGGTGGATGGCAGCAGCGAGCGAGTCAGCGCCGAGACCACGGCCTCGCTGAACGCCAGTTGCGAGCGCGGCGCCGAAGCCAGATACACGTCGACCAGACTGGGCCGCAGCATCAATGTCGCCCGGTGCAATTGCTGGAAGCGCAGCGCGGTCAGCAAACCGACGTAGCTGGCCACCAGGCCGATTGGCGGTGGCCCGGAAGCACGCTGGCCGAAGATCCAGGCAATGAAGCCGACAAAAGCCGCCGTGATCAGCGTCTCCAGGGCCATGCCACGCCAGTGAGTATTGGGTAGCAGCACCATGCCGATGGCGCGGTCTGTGGAGCCGCGACGACCCTGCTCCAAGGCCCGCAGGGCGCCGTCAAACGCGGTGGCCGAGAAGCGGTGCTGCAGCTTCTGCATCCAGATGGCGATGCCGCCAGCCTGACTGATGCGGGCCTGATCGGCAGCGCTGCTGAGGTCGGCGACATTGAGATCGGCCGGTGACAGCGTCGGCGCACCATCGCTGATCCGCATCAATCGACGCCAGACGATGCGCATCAGGATCGCGGCCACTGCCAGGAGCAACAGCGGCGACAACGGCGATTCGGTCAGTGCCAGCCAGATTTCCTTCGCCACATTCGGCCAGATGCCCAAGGGCAGCGGCACCAGCCAGACCAGTGCTGCCCAGCGCAAGCCGCTGCCGGTAGCCATCGATGTCGACAGCAGCAGGCACAAGCCACCGACCACCAGCAGGCCATTGGCACCGCAGGCATGGGCGATGGCGCCGGGCAACAGGGCGAAGATCAGCAGATAGCAGGCCCACACCATGGCCAGCGCGCTGCGGAAACGCGGCAGGGTTTGCGACTCCGGGCGGCAGACCGAGGTCCAGACCATGGCGCTGAGCATGCCGATGAACATCAGCGCATAGGCGTGCAGCGCCAGCGAGCCGTATACCCATTTGGGCTTGCCTGACCATGCCAGCACGCCCCAGCCAGCGGCCATCATCAGGCCCATGAACAAGGCCGCCAGCGGATAGCGCTGCAGCGGCAGCTTCAGCAGGGCGCTGACCGAGGAGGCAAACTGCCGGCGTTGCCGGATCGAGGGCATCGCCATCAGCCGAGCTCGATGAAGATGTCTTCCAGCGACATCGGCGAGGTCACGGCGCTGGCACCGAAGCGCGCCGCGAAATTCTCCACCGAGGCCGCATCGAGACCGTCGACGATCCAGTGCGCGCCGCCGTCCTCGATGGTCTGGCGCAATATGCCCGGATGGCGCCAGTCTGCCGGTGGCTGCGCCCCCAGCAAATCCACCCGGCGCACCCGTGTCTTCAAGGTCGGCAGATCGCAGGAGAACTGGATGCGCCCGGATTTGAGCAGCGCAATCTCGGCGTCGGCGCGTTCCAGATCGGTGGTGATATGGGTCGAGAACACCACGGTCTTGCCCGGGCGCCGGGTGATCCGCAGCAGCTCATCCAGAAACAGCCGCCGCGTCTGCGGATCCAGACTGGCCACCGGTTCGTCCAGCAGCAGCAGATCCGGATCAGGGGCAATGGCGCGGATGATCGCCAGCTTCTGGCGCTGACCCTGGGACAGTTCTCCGATCTTCTTGGCCGAATCGACTTCCCAGCGTCCGAGCAGGCCGTCCACCATCTCGCTGTTCCAGCGCTCGTAGAAGGCGGCGTGAAAGGCCAGGTACTGCCGCACCTTCATCCACGGAAACAGATCGAAGCTCTGCGGCACGTAGCCAATCCGGTGCAGCGTCTCCGGGCGCAGCTCGGTCACCGCTTCGCCAAACAGGGCGATGTCGCCGGTGTCCACCGGCGACAGGCCTAGCGCGCAGCGAATCAGCGTCGACTTGCCGGCGCCATTGCGCCCCAGCAGCCCCACCACCCGGCCGGTGGGCAGGGACCAGTCCAGATAATCCAGTACGGTCTGCTTGCCAAAGCATTTGCGCAGACCCTTGATGCGCAAAGCGCTGGCGGTATCAGCTGCCGAAATCATGCGTTTGACCATTCGATCCAAGGATGCCGAGGATACGGAAAGCGTCAACAACTGGGACATGCCAAAGGGCAGGCAAGCAGGAATCTGCGCCGATCCGCGCGAAGTCTTGGCCTCTGAGCACGCGTGCGCGCGTTCAAATGAGAATCTTGACGGTCGCGACAGAGGCTTTGGGCGTGATGAACAATCGCATGCTCGTGGTATTCGCAATCGGACTTCTGCTGGGGCTGTTGCTGGGTGTGGGCGTAGTCACCAGCGGGCGGTTCACATTGCCTGTGGCTGACAAGTCTCCTCGAGCGATAGGGATCGTTGCGCCCACATTTCCCGCAATCAAGCACCCAGACATCAGCGTCGACACCATGATTCAAATACAGGACATGTTGCTTACCGCCCAGGCAATGATCCGCTTGGACAATTTGAACGGCGCCGCAGGTCTCTATGAGCGGGTATTGACTCGGTTCGACTGCAGCAACCGAGAAGCCCGCAGAGGTCTGAAGGCATCGGATCCGGGTCGCTATGCCCGGGTAGCCAAAGACTGTTCAGGAGCGGCTCCGCTGGCGCAGCGCTAAGTGCCAGGGGCGAAACGCCCAACCTGATCGCAGCCACCGGTGCGCGTACTGGCCGCTATCATGGCCGGTCTGTCCCGTTACCAGTGACCTTCGAATGAGCACCCGTATCGATCACACCCGACTGGTCCGCGCCGCGCGCGGCAGTGCGATCAGCTGCAAGAGCTGGCTCAGCGAGGCGCCCTTGCGCATGCTGATGAACAACCTCGATCCCGAAGTCGCGGAAAGTCCGGCGGAACTGGTGGTTTACGGCGGCATCGGTCGCGCCGCGCGCGACTGGGAGTGCTTCGATGCCATCGTGAAGGCACTGACCGATCTGGAAGCCGACGAAACCTTGCTGATCCAGTCCGGCAAACCGGTCGGCGTGCTGCGCACCCACGCCGATGCGCCGCGGGTGCTGCTGGCCAATTCCAATCTGGTGCCGCACTGGGCGACCTGGGAGCACTTCAACGAGCTCGATCGCAAGGGCCTGATGATGTACGGGCAGATGACTGCCGGCTCGTGGATTTACATTGGCTCGCAAGGCATCGTCCAGGGCACCTACGAGACCTTTGTCGAGATGGGGCGGCAGCATTTCGGTGGCAATCTCACCGGCAAGTGGATTCTGACCGCCGGCCTCGGCGGCATGGGCGGCGCCCAGCCACTGGCGGCGGCGATGGCCGGTGCCTGTTCGCTCAATATCGAATGCCAGCAGAGCCGCATCGACATGCGTTTGCGCACGCGTTACCTGGACGAGCAGGCCAGCGATCTGGACGACGCCCTGGCGCGCATCGCCGCCCACACCGCGGCCGGCAAGG
Organism: Lysobacterales bacterium; assembly: GCA_050250665.1. Lineage (GTDB taxonomy): Bacteria > Pseudomonadota > Gammaproteobacteria > Xanthomonadales > SZUA-5 > JADKFD01. Next base: position 10,170 of record JBFWOF010000089.1, read on the forward strand.
CGGTCAGCGTCGGTCTGCTCGGCAATGCCGCGGAAATCCTGCCCGAGCTGGTGCGGCGCGGGGTCAAGCCCGATGCCGTGACCGACCAGACCAGCGCCCACGATCCGGTCAACGGCTATCTGCCCAGTGGCTGGACCGTGGAGCAGTGGTTCCAGCGCCGCAAGGCCGACCCCCAGGGCACCGCACGTGCCGCCAAGGCCTCGATGCGCGATCACGTCGAAGCCATGCTGGCCTTCCATGCCCAGGGCATTCCCACCTTCGACTACGGCAACAACATCCGCCAGATGGCCAAGGACGAGGGCCTCGCGCATGCCTTCGACTTCCCCGGATTCGTGCCGGCCTATGTGCGTCCGCTGTTCTGTCGCGGCATCGGGCCTTTCCGCTGGGTGGCGCTGTCGGGTGATCCCGAAGACATCCGCAAGACCGACGCCAAGGTCAAGGAGCTGATACCCGATGACCCGCATCTGCATCACTGGCTGGACATGGCCGAGCAGCGGATCGCCTTCCAGGGCCTGCCGGCGCGCATTTGCTGGGTGGGCCTCGGCCAGCGCCACCGACTGGGTCTGGCCTTCAACGAAATGGTGCGCACGGGCGAGCTGAAGGCGCCGATCGTGATCGGTCGCGACCATCTGGATTCAGGCTCGGTGGCTTCACCCAATCGCGAAACCGAAGCAATGAAGGATGGCTCCGATGCAGTCTCCGACTGGCCGCTGCTGAACGCCATGGGCGCCGTCGCCGGCGGCGCCACCTGGGTGTCACTGCATCATGGCGGCGGTGTCGGCATGGGCTACTCGCAGCACTCCGGCATCGTCATCGTCTGCGACGGCTCTACCGACGCCGACCGCCGCATCGCCCGGGTGCTGTGGAACGACCCGGCCATGGGCGTGTATCGCCATCACGATGCCGGCTACCAGATCGCCACCGACTGCGCCCATGAGCAGGGCTTGAAGCTGCCGATGGGGTGAGGGCTGGTTGTCGGTTGTTGGTTGTTGGTTGTCGGTTGTCGGTAGAAGCGGGCTCACGCGGAGGCGCGGAGGGCGCAAAGACGAGCGGTTGTCGGTTGCTGGTTTCGGCGATGGAGCGGGAGTTGGAGCTTGGTGCCGTTATCGGTGCGTCTTGCCATGAAGCCGCGTGAAATTGGCCGTCGCCCGAGGCGAGGTGCTGCGGCGCCGCGTTGCCAGGGGCTGCAGTAGCGTAGGGTGTATCCGCCGCAGGCGTATCCACCGTTGAGTTTGCGGCAAGCTTGGCGGCGGAATCCGCTGCGCGGGTTCCGCCCTACCGAAGCTGTAGCTGTCCGTCGCAGCTTTTCTCCGCGCCCTCCGCGCCTCCGCGTGAGCCCGCTTCTACCGGCAACCGACAACCGACAACCGACAACCGACAACCGTTCACCCCGCCGCGCGCTGCTCCAGCATCGCCACCGCCGGCAAGGTCTTGCCTTCCAGAAATTCCAGGAAAGCGCCGCCGCCGGTGCTGATGTAGCCGATGTCCTTCTCGATGCCGTACTTCTCGATTGCGGCCAGGGTGTCGCCGCCGCCGGCAATGGAGAAGGCCTGGGATCTGGCAATTGCCTGTGCGATGGCCTTGGTGCCCTCGCCGAAGGCGTCGAATTCGAACACGCCGACCGGACCGTTCCAGACCACGGTGCCGGCTTTGGCGATGAGTTCGGCATACAGCGCGGCGGTCTTCGGGCCGATATCCAGGATCATTTCCTCGGCGGAAACGGTCTCGATGCCCTCGATCGTGATTTGCGAATCAGCGGCGAAGGCTGGCGCAGTGACCACGTCCAGCGGTAGCGGGATACTGGCGCCTCGGGCCTGGGCCTTGGCGACGATGGCGCGGGCGGCGTCGAGCAGATCGGGCTCGTGCAGGGATCGGCCTACACCAAACCCGGCGGCGGCAATGAAGGTGTTGGCGATGCCGCCACCGACGATCAGCTGGTCGACCTTGTCGACCAGGCTGCCCAGCAGTTCCAGCTTGGTCGAGACCTTCGAACCGGCAACGATGGCCAGCAATGGTCGCGCCGGCTGTTTCAAGGCCTTGGCCAGCGCATCGAGTTCCGCGGCCAGTAGTGGGCCGGCGCAGGCAATGGGTGCATATCTGGCGACGCCATGGGTCGATGCCTGGGCCCGGTGAGCGGTGCCGAAGGCGTCCATCACGAACACATCGCAGAGCGCGGCCATGCGCCGCGACAGGGCTTCGTCGTCCTTGCCCTCACCAGCGTTGAAGCGCACGTTCTCGCACAGCGCGAGCTCGCCCGGCGCGACCTCGACACCATCCAGCCAGTCACGCACCAGTGGCACCGGCTGCCTCAGATGCGCACTCAACCATTCCGCGACCGGCGCCAATGAGGCTTCCGGATCGTAGACGCCCTCCTTGGGGCGTCCCAGATGCGACATGACCATGACCCGGGCGCCGGCAGCCAGCGCCGCGCGGATCGTCGGCAGCGCGGCGGCAAGCCGCTGTTCGCTGGTGATCTGGCCATCCTTGATCGGTACGTTGAGGTCTTCCCGGATCAACACGCGCTTGTGGTGCAGATCAAGGTCAGTCATGCGCAGGAAGTTCATGGGCAAGTTTCTCGGGCTGGCGGGTCTGGCGGATAGGATAGCTGGCGGGCAGGGGGCGCGGGACTCGGGACTCGTACCGCGACGGCGTCATTGCGAGCGCAGCGAAGCAATCCAGTGCTGTTGAGAGGGGCATCTGGGTGTTGTTCCTGCGCTTGCCTCGTGTCACCCGCAAGCCATGCCTGCATGACCATGCGGGTTGCCCAGGAGGGCGCCGCTTTGCACCCATTGAAGATCAAGAGCGGCCGCGCAGGCGCGCGTCCCTCCACATGCAGGCTCCGATCCAGGCGCTTCATTCATCGGACCTCGGCCGAACGCCCGTAGCCTTTCCCCGTGCCCCGTGCCCCGTGCCCCGTGCCCCGCCTACGACGACCCTCGGGCAATTTCCCACCATCCGCTGGCGCATGGCCCCCTGTTTGACGGATGCTTGCAGCGTCGGCATCTTGGCGGGCGTCTGCGGACGTGAACCATGCCGCAGGAAATGCAGTGCCGAATCGGCATGCTCTCGCTCCCGCTGGCGGCTGGGGAGCAGCGGCGGGACCGATGACTGTGGACACAAGGGGAAACCATGGGCCTGTTCGACTTTATTCGTGGCGTGTTTGGCGGCAAGAGCTCCGACGATCGCCGCACCAGAAACCGACCTCGGGTCAAACGCGGCACGCAGATTCTGATCGTGGACGATTCCACCACCGTGGTCACCCTGCTGCGGCGCATGCTCGAGCAGAACGGTTACGAGCCGCTCGAAGCCTTTGATGCCGAAACCGGCATCGAACTGGCCAAGGAAAACCTGCCACGGCTGATCTTTCTCGACATCGTCCTGCCCGGCATGAACGGCTTTGCGGCGCTGCGCGCGCTGCGCCGTGATCCGCTCACCGCGGAAATCCCGATCATCATGATGAGCGGCAATGAACAGGCTACCGAGCATTTCTGGGCCCAGAAGATCGGCGCCGACGATTTCATGAAGAAGCCTTTCTCCAGGCCCGAAGTCTTTGCCCGCGTCGATCGCCTGCTAGCTCAGGCGAAGGCCAGGTCTGGGGAGCAGGAGTAGATTTTCGGTTGTCGGTTGTCGGTTGTCGGAGCAGAGCTGGTTGGTAGGCGTCATTGCGAGGAACGCAGTGACGAAGCAATCCAGAATCGGCCCGCATCAATGCCCAGCGCTGGGTTCCTTCGCTGCGCTTGCCCCGACGCCGGCGCCAGACTGTTGTAGGTCCAGACAAGTCTGGACCTACGGAAAGCCTCAAGCCTGTAGCCTTTCCCCGTGCCCCGTGCCCCGTGCCCCGTGCCCCGTGCCCCGTGCCCCGTGCCCCGTGCCCCGTGCCCCGACAACCGACAACCGACAAC
>JBFWOF010000090.1:0-13403 GCA_050250665.1 Lysobacterales bacterium
AAGCGAGAAGCACAAGCCCAGCCAAAGCAGCGGAGCAAGCTCCGCTCTACGAGAGCGTCGGTGTACGGGGCCCTTGTAGTGACGAGCTTGCTCGGCAGGATGTGCGGCTTTTCGGAGTAGCGGCAAAGCGAGAAGCACAAGCCCAGCCAAAGCAGCGGAGCAAGCTCCGCTCTACGAGAGCGTCGGTATACGAGGCCTTGGTAGTGCCGAGCTTGCTCGGCAGGATGTGCTGTGCGTCGATACGCCTTTCAGTCGTAGAGCGGCGGACCGGCCTGATCCGGGCGGGTCTTGAAGCGCGCATGCAGCCACAGGTACTGCTCGGGACAGGCGCGGATCAGTTGTTCCATCAGCGCATTGACCCGGCTGGTGTCCGCCAGCGCGTCCTCACTGGGGAAATCGGTCAAGGGCGGATGCAGACGCAGGCTGTAGCTGCCGTCCGCCAGTCGCCGGTGCTCGAAGCCGATCACCGCCGCGCCACTGAGTCGCGCCAGCTGATGGGTGGCGGTGATGGTGGAGGCGGGGATGCCGAAAAAGGGCGCAAACACGCGCTCGCCGCGTCGGTATTCCTGATCGGGCGCATACCAGAGCGCGCCTCCACTCTTGAGGTAGCGCAGCACGCCGCGCAGCTCGTCGCGGCGGTACATGGCATCGGCGTAACGCAGTCGGGCGGTTTTCACGGCCCATTCGAAAGCCGGGTCGTGGTGCTCGCGATACATGCCAGCCAGCGCCATGAAGCGGCACAACAATCGGCCGGCGAGTTCCAGATGGCTGAAGTGGGCACCGACCAACAACACCCCGCGGCCAGCCTTGCGTGCGGCTTCGATGTGTTCCAGTCCCTCGACGTTCACGCTCAGGCGAGCCACCCGCCGCGCTGAGCCGAACCAGCCCCAGGCAAAGGCCACCAGCATGCGCCCCGATTCGCGCGCGTTCTCGACGGCCACGCGCTCGCGCTGATCGGGCGTCCACTCGGGGAAACACAGGGCCAGATTGCGCCTGAGAATGTGCCGGCGGCGCGGCAGCAGCGCCAGCACCCATGGCCCGACCGCAGCTCCCATGGCCAGGGCCCATCGATGCGGAATCCGCGCGATCAGCCATAGCAGGCCGACGCCGATCCAGCCCGGCCAGCAATACGGATGCCAGAGCGGCCTGGCGGCAGTTTTGACTTTGCGCATGGGGGGATCATAAGGGCGGTTGTTGGTTGTTGGTTGTTGGTTGTTGGTTGTTGGTTGTTGGTTGTTGGTTGTTGGTTGTCGGTTGTCGGTTGTCGGTTGTCGGTTGTCGGTTGTCGGTTGTTGGTTGTTGGTGAGAGCTGGCGCCGCACGGAAGCAGGGAGGTCAGCTTTTGCCAGCAAGCGACAACCAGCAACCAACTACCCAAAGCACCGTGCCCCGTCAGCTGCGATACTGCGCGCCCGACCTGATTCGCTTGGCTCATGCGTCTCTCGCGCCGCCTCTACACGCTCGCGATGTATCTGGCCATGCCGGTGATCCTGTATCGCCTGGCATTCCGTGGCTTGCGCAATCGAGGCTATTTTTCGCGCTGGCTGGAGCGCTTCGGCTGGTTTCGTGATCCCGGTTTCGAGTCCTCGATCTGGGTGCACGCGGTATCGGTGGGTGAGTTCAATGCCGCCATTCCGCTGATCGAGGCGCTGATGCAGCGTCACCCAGATGCGCCGCTGGTGGTGACCACGATCACGCCCACCGGCTCCGACCGGGTGCTGAAGCAGTTCGGCGACCGGGTGTTTCATGTCTATCTGCCCTACGATCTGCCGGCTGCGATCGAACGCTTTTTCAAACGCGTGAAACCGCGCATTGCGCTGGTGATGGAAACCGAAATCTGGCCGAATCTGTACTTCGCCTGCCGCGAGCGAAAGATTCCGATCTTCATCGCCAATGCCCGCCTGAGCGAGCGCAGTCTGCGCGGCTATGGCCCGGCGATCTCGCTGATCACCGAGGCGGTGCAGTGCGCCACGCTGGTGGCGGCGCAGTCGCAGGTGGACAGCCAGCGCTTCCTGCAGCTGGGGGCGCCGCCGGAACGGGTGCGCGTGGTCGGCAACATCAAGTTCGACATGGCCGTGCCTACGGGCCTTGATGACAACGCGCGCGAATGGCGTGAGCTCTGGGGTGCGCTGCGGCCGGTCTGGATCGCGGCCAGTACCCATGAAGGCGAAGAGGCGGCGGTGCTGCAGGCCCATGCCCGCATACTCGGCCGATTTCCCGACGCGCTGCTGATTCTGGTGCCACGTCATCCCGAACGCTTCCGGGCGGCGATATCGCTGTGCCGTTCCTACGGATTCCGCACCAGCTGCCGCAGCGAAGATTCGATCGCCTCACTGGATTCGCAATGCTTCGTGGTCGACAGCATGGGTGAGCTGCTGAAGTTCTATGCCTGCGCCGACGCCTGCTTTGTGGGCGGTAGCCTGGATCACATCGGCGGCCACAATGTGCTGGAGCCGGCGGCCTTGCGCAAACCGATACTGATAGGCCCGCACACCTTCAATTTTGCCGAAATCACCGACACGCTGATACGGGAGAACGCGGCGCTGCGCGTTGCCAACGGGGCGGCACTGGGTAGCCAGATCGTGCGTATCCTCAGTGATCCGGCCCGGGCCGAGGCCATGGGCGAGGCAGCCATGGCCGTGGTCGAACGCGAGCGCGGCGCAGTGCCGCGCACGATAGCGGCCATTGAGGACATCCTGGCCGCTGTGGAGCCGCATTCGCCACGGTAGCGGGGCCGAGCCAGCCCGGCAGAATGTTCCGCTCCTGTAGGTCCAGACTGGTCTGGACGCTCTTCCCACACCGTGCCTGAAAGCGTCCAGACGAGTCTGGACCCACCAAAGCCAAGACAAAGCCCAGCCAGAGCAGCGGAGCAAGCTCCGCTCTACCAGAGCTTCGGTATTCGAGGCTTTGGTAGTGCCACGCTTGCTCGGCAGAAACTGCTTACTTCAGCAGCGCGTTCACTGCCTGCAGGTCGGCCACCGTGATGGTGCCGGCGGCCTGCTTCAGTCGCAGCGAGTTCAGCAGGTAATCGTGACGGGCTCGGGCGTAATCGCGCTGGGCCTGGAACAGCACCTGCTGGCTGATCAGCACGTCGACGATGGTGCGGGTGCCAACCTCGAATCCGGCCTGGGTGGCATCCAGTGCGCTCTGTGCCGAAATCTGCGCCTGCTTGCGGGCTTCGACTTCGCTGATGCCTGCCGCTACCGCGCGGAAGGCGTTGCGGGTGCTGCGCGTGACGGCGCGCTTTTCCTGCTCGTAGCGATCGGCAGCCGCGTCACGGTTGTAGGACTCCTGACGCACCCGCGACTGGGTGGCGAAGCCCTCGAAGATCGGCACGTTCAGGGTGATCCCGAAGCCGTGGTCACGAAAATCCGAGCCGGCCGGGAAGGACAGACTGTTGGAGGAGCGCGAGCCCCAGGAGGTCTGATCGACCCAGGTGTAGTCGGCGCTCAGCGTCGGCAGATGGGCGGCCTTGGCCGTATTGACGTTTTCCTCGGCCTGCTTGAGATCGAAGCGGCGGATGGCCAACAGCGGGCTCTCGGCCTCGGCGGTGGCGACCCAGTCCTCGGTCTTGTCCGGGCTGGGACGGCTCAACGTGATGTTCTCGGCCAGCGGGCGGACGTCGCTAACCGGCTTGCCGGTCAGTTCGGCCAAGGCTTCGTAGCTGTCGTCCAGCTGGTTCTGCGCCAGGATTGCCGCAGCGCGTGCGCCATCGTAGCGGGCCTGCGCTTCATGCACGTCGGTGATGGCCGACAGACCCACCTCGAAGCGCTGCTGCGCCTGCTCCAGCTGACGGTTGACCGCGGTTTCCTCGGCCTTGGCCGCTTCCAGATTGGTGGTTGCCGTCAGCGCACTGAAATAGGCTTCGGCCACGCGCACGATCAGGTTGTCGAGAGCGGCATCGTAGCTGGCTGCCACGCTGGATTCACCGGCGCGGGCACCACGCAGCCGGGTGTAGTTGGCCTGACTGTAAATGGTCTGGGTGAGCTGCAGACGATAGGTGCGCGAGGTGGTATCGCCATTGCCATCGGCACGGCCGAAGCGGACAGTGCCATCCGGCTGCGGGATCGAGGTGATCTGCGAGCTGCTGCTGTTGGAATCACCCAGACCGGCGCTGCCGCTGAGATTGGGCAGCAGCGAGGACCGCGCCTGCACCACGCCCTCGCCAGCGGCGTACATCGCCGATTCGGCGGCGGCCAGTTGCGGATCACTGGCGCGGGCCATTTCGTAAATCTGGGCCAGGTCGGCAGCGCTGGCGCTGCCGGCGAAGGCCGACAGTCCGGTGATCAGGGCAATGGTCAGGGTATGGCGACGCATGGAAAACCTCTTGGGATAATCGTCAGAATTCGAAGCGGGACGCGGGCTGCGCGCCGTGCAAATAGGGTAGGTCGGTCTCGAACAGGCTCTTGGCTTCGATGTAGTCTGGGCCCTGGCGTGTCAATACCGCGGCATTCATCACCGGCGACTTGCCGTGGACCACGAACAGCCGGCCGCCGGGCTTGAGCCAGCGTTGGAAGGATTCGGGAATGACCGCGACCGCACCGGTGACGGCGATGGCATCAAAAGTCTGGGCCGGGTGGAAATCGAAAGCATCGCCGGCCTGCACCTGACAGTTGCGGATGCCGCAGGACCCGATCCGGGCGCGGGCGCGCTCGGCCAGATCGGCATGCAGTTCGATGCTGAGCACCTGACGCGCCAGGCGCGACAGGCAGGCCGACAGAAATCCGCTACCCGTGCCGATTTCGAGCACGTCTTCGTCGCCGGTCAACTCCAGCGCCTGCAGCAAACGGCCTTCAACCACGGGCTTCATCATGAACTCGCCGTGCTCCAGCGGGATCGCCAGATCGGCAAAAGCCAGCTTGCGATGCCGCGGCGGCACGAAGTCCTCGCGCTTGATCTCGCTGAGGACGTCGAGCACACGCGTGTCCAGTACCTCCCACGGGCGCACCTGCTGTTCCACCATATTGAAGCGAGCACGTTCAAAATTGAGCGATCCGGCCATGGCTTTGTCTACAAATCCGAGTTGAAAAGGCAAGACGACAAGGGTAGCGGTCCACGACCGGGTTGCTCAAGGGCGAAGCTTCGGTTTTGGCGGGCCTTGTTCATAAGTGCCAGAGGTCACCGGGGGCCTGGTTGTCGGTTGTTGGTTGTCGGTTGTCGGTAGGAGCGGTCTCACGCGGAGACGCGGAGGGCGCGGAGTGCAGCAGGCCTTGGCCGTGGTGGGTCAGGAGACTTGTCTGGACGCTTCCCCTGCACCGGAGCAGCCGGCCTTCGTGACGCGTCGGGCGGCAATCGCGGACAGAGTCCGCTCCCACGGGAAGCAACAGCAGCTCGCGCTCTTCTCCGCGACCTCCGCGTCTCCGCGTGAGACCGCTCCTTCCAACAACCAGCAACCAGCAACCAACAACCGCTCCTCCTCAATCCAGGGTCTTCCGGAAGCGCTTCGCCCCCAGGGCCACCACCACCAGCGTGAACACCAGCAAGGGCCACAGGTTAGGCCAGACTTCGGCCGGGCCATTGACCTTGAGCAAGACGCCGCGAACGATGCGCAAGAAATGGGTCAGCGGCAGCACTTCGCCAATGTTCTGGGCCCAGCCGGGCATGCCGCGGAAAGGGAACATGAAGCCGGACAGCAGGATCGACGGCAGAAAGAAGAAGAAGGTCATCTGCATGGCCTGCATCTGGTTGCGTGCCAGGGTCGAAAACAGCAGCCCGACCGACAGATTGGCAATCACGAAGGCCAGCACGCACAGCAGCAGGAAGGGAATGGAGCCGAGGATCGGCACGCCGAAGATGAAATGAGCGGCGCTCAGGATCACCGTGACCTGGATGTAAGCCACCAGAATGTAGGGCACCAGCTTGCCGATCATGATTTCTATCGGCCGCACCGGCATCGCCAGCAGATTCTCCATGGTGCCGCGCTCGCGCTCGCGGGCGATGGCGAGGCCGGTCTGCATGATCAGGGTCATGGTCAGAATCACGCCCATCAGTCCGGGGACGATATTGAACTGGGTGATGCCTTCCGGGTTGTAGCGGCGCTGGATGCGCAGATCGATGGGCCCCGGTTTGGCCGCCAGACTGGCCAGTGGCCCGGTCAGTTCGGTGGCCACGGCCTGATCGATCAGGGTGCTCAGTGCGGCGATGGCATTGCCACTGGCGACCGGATCGGTGGCATCGATCTCCATCAGCAATTCGGGCCGCTGTCCTCGCACCAGATCGCGGGAAAAATTGGCCGGGATACGCAGCAGGAACAGCACTTCGCCGCGTTCCAGCAGGGCCCGTGAGCCCTCGATGGTCGGCGCCGCAGGTCGCAGATCGAAATAGTCCGAGTTTTCCATGGCCGAGATCAACCGCCGCGAGAACTCGCTCGATTCGGCGCTGACGACCGTGGTCGGCAGATGCTTGGGGTCGGTGTTGATTGCAAAACCGAACAGCAGCAACTGCATGATCGGAATGCCCACCATCATCGCGAAGGTCAGTCGATCCCGACGCATCTGGATGAATTCCTTGCCGAGCACGGCCAGCAGTCGACGCATTGAAAATCGGTTCATGGGCGTTCCCGGCCGCGCATCAGCGCGATGAAGGCATCTTCCAGAGAGGATTCCACCGGCTCGAAGCTGATTCGATGGGTGTGGGCATAGTCGCGCAGGCTGCTCTTCAGCAGCTCGCTGTTGCTGCCCGATACATGCAATCTGAGGCCGAAGGGCACCACCTGTTCGACGCCGGTGAGAGCACTCAATTCGGTCACCGCATCGGGCGGTGCGCCGGTCAGCGCATAGGTGTTCAGGCCGACCTGCGCCAGGATCTCGTCCGGCGTGCCTTCGGCCAGCAACTTGCCGTAGGCGATATAAGCCAGACGGTGGCAGCGCTCGGCCTCGTCCATGTAGTGGGTGGATACCAGCACGGTCAGTCCGTCGCGTGCGAGCGCATGGATTTCGGCCCAGAAATCGCGTCTGGCCTTGGGATCCACACCCGCCGTGGGCTCGTCCAGCAGCAACAGGCGCGGCTGGTGCAGCAGGCAGGCGGCCAGTGCCAGACGCTGTTTCCAGCCGCCCGAGAGCGAGCCGGCCAGTTGCCGTCTGCGGCTGGTCAGGCCCAGTCTTTCCAGGGTTTCAGTGACGACCTGACGCGGTTGGCGCAGCTGGTGCATGCGCGCAGCGAAACGCAGGTTTTCTTCGATGGTCAGGTCTTCCCACCAGCTGAAGCGCTGAGTCATGTAGCCGACCTGCTGCTTGATGGTGGCGCTGTCGCGCAACACATCCAGACCGAGGCAGGTGCCGCTGCCGGCATCGGCCGTGAGCAGCCCGCAGATCATTCGGATCGAGGTGGTCTTGCCGCTGCCGTTGGGCCCGAGAAAGCCGTAGATCGCGCCACGTTCCACCTGCAGATCAAGGCCATCGACCACGGTCTTGCCGTCGAAGCTCTTGGTGAGGCCTTTTACGTCGATGACGAGGTCGGTCATTTTGGTTGTTGGTTGTTGGTTGTTGGTTGTTGGTTGTCGGTTGTCGGTTGTCAGTTGTCAGTTGTCGGTTGTCGGTTGTCGGTTGTCGGTTTGCGTGTCGGTTGTCGGTTTACGTGTCGGTTGTCGGTTTGCGTGTCGGTCGCGGCTGAAGCCGCTCCCACAGACTGCGATCTGGCGTGCGGTGGCTCTCTGCTTGTGCCAACAACCGACAACCAGCAACCAGCAACCAGCAACCAGCAACCGCCGCCGCTAGCGGCGCCTCACCACCACCGGCAGCCCCGGTGCCAGCGGCGCCGGGCTGTCGAAGCGGGCCTCGATGCGATAGACCAGATCCTCGCTGCGCGACTCACTGAAAATCACGGGCGGGGTGTATTCGGGGCTGGCGGCGATGAAGCTGACGCTGCCGGTCAATTCCTGGGTGCACGCGCTGCAGCTGATGGCGACGGCCTGGCCGGGCGACCACTGCGACAGTTCATTCATCGGCACGAAGAAGCGGATGAAAGGACCGCTGGCCGGCAGCAGCTTGAGCACTGGCGCGCCGGCCGGTACCCATTCGCCGAGCTGATACAGCGTGTCCTCGATGCGTCCCTCCTGCAGGGCCTTTATCCGGGTCTGATCGATGCTCCATTGCACCTGTCCCAGCGCGGCCTCGGCGGCGCTGACAGCGGCATCGGCGGCGGCTATCGCATCGGGCCGACCGGCCAGTTCGGCGCTGCGCTGTTGTGCCAGCGCCGAGGCCACGCGCGCCTGGGCCTGGGCCTGGGCGGCGCTGGCCTGATCCAGGGCATCGGCCGAGGTCAGACCGCGGGCCTTGAGTTCGCTGATGCGCTTCAGTTCGCGCTCCGCCAGATCCAGCGCCGAACGCGCCTCGCGGACCTGCGCGGCAATCACCCGGATCTCTTCCGGTCGACGGCCGGTACTGAGATCGTCCCGCTGCGCCTGGGCCTGACGCACCTGACTCTGGGCCTGCAACAGCTGTTGCTGCTGCAGTTCGTCGTCAAGGACGAACAGGGTTGCCCCGGTGGCGACGGCTGCACCGCGTGCCAGCGGCAACTCGATCAGGCGCCCGGCCACCGGCGCGGCGATGTAGGCGTAGTCCGCTTCCAGATAGCCCTGATAGCCTTCGGGTGCCTCGCTCTGACAACCGGCGAGCGCCAGCAGCGTCAGCACTGGCGCTGAGCGCCACCACGGTCCGAAGCTGTTGCCGAGGTCGGTCATCACAGTCGGCTTCATCGTTGGTCTCCAGCCGGCGCCCGCAGCGCCCGCAAACTCAAATCCAGCCAGCAGTCGAGGTAGCGATCCGGTTCGAAGGGACGCTCATCGACGCGTCCCAGCGAGTGCATCCAGATCGGCATGAACACCAGTCCATGAATCAGCACGCGCACGGCATATTCGACATCCATGGCCGCGAATTCGCCCGAGGCCACGCCCTTGCGCAGCACCGTGGCCAACACACCGTCCTGCATGCGGGCAATGAAGTTGACGACGAAGTGCCGCGCCAACTCCGGGAAATTGCCGGATTCGGACATCATCAGCTTGGGCACTCCCTGCATCGGTGAGGCGCTCAGCACCTGCCACCAGCGCCTGACGAAACGCTCGATCAGGCTGCTGGCACTGATCCCGGGATCGCCGATCGCCTGCGCGAACTCGGTCAGCAGCGGGCCGATGTTGCGGCCCACTGCTTCCGCCAGCAGTGCTTCCTTGCTGTCGAAATACAGATAGACCGTGCCCTTGCTGACGCCAGCCCGCTCGGCCACGTCGTCCAGGCGGGTGGCGGAAAATCCGCGTTCGACAAACAGGCTCAGGGCCGCGTCCACAATCTCGGCCGGCCGTGCCTCCTTGCGCCTGCGTCTGGGCGGCGTAGGGTCCTTGCTCTTGGTGGCCTTGTTCAAGGCAGAAGGTCCAGGCATGGTTGGAATTCGTTAATAACTGACTGGTCAGTAATTTATATCAAGCCGTTCGGCAACGCAAGTCCCCATCGCAAAACAGCGTGCGTCGGCCAGCAGGGAAGAGACTGCGCTGGGTCGGGAGCCCGGGTTGCGACGCTCGACAGCGCTACCCGGGGGCAACACAATGGCCGCGCGAGCGCCGCATTGCGGTTGGATCCAGGGCCAGACAGGAGTGGCGGAATGAATGCGGTGATCTCCCTCGATCGACTCCGATTCCTGTTCAACCGGCTTCGCGAGCGTCTGTGGGTGCGACCGCTGCTGATCTGCGTGCTGTCCATCGGCGCTGCTTTTGGCGCCAAGCTGGCCGATGGTCTGGGCCTGTCCGATCTGTTTCCGGAGGTCTCGGTCGAGTCAGTCCAGAGTCTGCTGTCGATCATGGCCTCGAGCATGCTGGTGATCGCCACATTTGCCCTGTCGTCGATGGTCTCTGCCTATGCCTCGGCGGCGGCAACCGCGACGCCACGATCTTTCCCGCTGGTGCTGGCCGACGACGGCTCGAAGAACGCCCTCTCGACCTTCATCGGCGCCTTCATCTTCAGCATCGTGGCGCTGGTCGCCACCAAGAACCACTACTTCGGCAGCGCCGGCGTGTTCGTACTGTTTCTGATCACCGCGCTGGTGTTTGCGGCGGTGGTCGTGACCTTCGTGCGCTGGAGCGATGGCATTGCCCGACTCGGACGCCTGGGCAGCACCATTGACAAGGTCGAGGCCGCCTGTGCCGCGGCGCTGCGTCGGCGCCGTCGCGCGCCAACGCTGTGCGCCAGGCGCCGCGCCGGCGAGGTGGAGGGACATGCCGTGCACACCCGCAGCGTCGGCTACGTACAGCACGTCGATGTCAGCGCACTCCAGGCCTGGGCCGAGCAGCATCAGGCCTGGGTGGTGGTGGAAGCCCAGCCCGGCACTTTCGTCACGCCGGATCGGCCTCTGGTCTTGATCAATACCGAGCAGGGTGAGGCTCCGCAGGGCTCCACCGATGCCATCGTCGAGGCCTTTGCCATCGATGGCGATCGCGTGTTCGAGGACGATCCGCGCTTCGGACTGGTAGTGCTGTCGGAGATCGCGGGCCGCGCTCTGTCACCGGCGGTCAATGACCCCGGCACTGCCATCGACACCATCGGTACCCTGGTGCGGCTTTTCTCCATCTGGATCGGCCCCGACCCCGACAGCGCACCTGCGGAACCCGAATTCGATCGCGTCTACATCGCCGAACTGGCGGCCGGCGATCTGTTCGACGACGCCTTCGGCGCCATTGCTCGCGACGGCGCTGGATCCGTTGAGGTGGGCGTGCGCCTGCAGAAGGCGCTGCTGGCGCTGGCGCGCATGGGCGACGACGAGGTGCGCAAGGCGGCGCGATCACATTCACTGCTGGCCATGAAACGCGCCGAACGGGCACTGCAGCTGGACGAAGACCGCGAGCGCGTACGTGCGGCCGCTGCCGAGTCGGAGTGGTTTTCTGCCCCTGCCGGTTGAGCGGCGGTGGCTCACCTTGACTTGCTGCCCATGGACGCGGATTGCGTCCGCGTTTAGGGTGCGCGCTGTTTCCCCATCGAACGAGGTGCGCCGTGCGCCCGAACTGGTATCTGATGCCCCTGATGTTGAGCATGAACGCATTGGCCCTGGCGGCGACGCCGGATAAGGATCCCAACCAATGGCTGGAAGGCGTCGAAGACGCCAAGGCGCTGGAATGGGTGGAGGGCCTGAACGCGCAAACCGTGGCCGAGCTGACCCGCTCCGGCGACTTCAAGCGCATCCAGGCGCGCACGCTGGAGATTCTCGATTCCAACGAGAAGATTCCCTACGTCAGCAAGATCGGCGAGCACTACTACAACTTCTGGCGCGATGCCGAGCATGTGCGCGGTATCTGGCGCCGCACCAGTCTGGACGAATACCGCAAGGCCGAGCCAGCATGGGAAACCGTGCTCGATATCGACGCGCTGGCCAAGGCCGAGGACGAGAACTGGGTGTATGCGGGCGCTGACTGCCTGCAGCCCGAGTATCGGCGCTGCCTGATCCAGCTATCTCGCGGCGGCGCCGATGCCAATGTCGTGCGCGAGTACGATGTGGTCGACAAGGCCTTCGTCAAGGGCGGTTTCGAACTGCCCGAAGCCAAGAGCGGCATGAGCTGGATCGATATCGATCAGGTCTTTGTCGGCACCGATTTCGGCCCCGGATCGATGACCACCTCGGGCTACTCCCGCATCGCCAAGCGCTGGACCCGCGGTACTCCGCTCAGCGCAGCGCAGACCGTCTATGAAGCCAAGGTTGATGACGTCTGGGCATTCGCCTTTGCCGACACCACGCCGGGCTTCGAGCGTCAGGGCGTTTATCGCGGCATCACCTTCTACACCAATGAGGCCTTTCTGCTGCAGGGCGATCAGTTGGTCAAAATCGACAAGCCCGACAGCGCCAATGCCAATTTCCACCGCGAATGGCTGATGCTGGAGCTGCGCGATGACTGGAGCGTCGGCGGCAAGACCTGGCCCGCGGGTTCGTTGCTGGTCACCCGGCTGGACGACTTCATGACCGGCAAGCGCGAGTTTGAATCGCTGTTCACGCCGACCG
Source organism: Lysobacterales bacterium (assembly GCA_050250665.1). Classification (GTDB taxonomy): domain Bacteria; phylum Pseudomonadota; class Gammaproteobacteria; order Xanthomonadales; family SZUA-5; genus JADKFD01. The sequence continues at coordinate 11,973 of JBFWOF010000090.1, forward strand.
AACGCTCGTCGATGGCCGGCTATTCGCCCACGCGTCATCACATCATCGTCAATGAACTCGACAACGTGAAGAACCGGGTCTACGTGTGGACCCCTGGGGATGCCGGCTGGAGCCGACAGCCGCTGGCGGGTCTGCCGGAATTCGGTGAGGTCAGCGTCAGTGCGGTGGACTCGCAGGATTCCGATGCCTATTGGGCCACGGTTACCGATTTCCTGACGCCGACCAGCCTGCACTACGGCGAGATTGGCCAGGGCACGCCAGAATTGCTGAAGTCGCTGCCGGCCTTCTTCGATGCTTCCGGGATGGCCGTGAGCCAGCACGAAGCGATCTCTGCCGATGGCACCCGCGTACCCTATTTCCAGGTGGCGGCGAAGGATCTGGATCTCGATGGCAAGAATCCGACCATCCTTTATGGCTATGGTGGATTCGAGGTTTCGATGACGCCCAACTACAGCGCCAACATCGGCGAAGCCTGGCTGTCCAAGGGCGGCGTCTGGGTGCTGGCCAATATCCGCGGCGGCGGTGAGTTCGGTCCGAAATGGCATCAGGCGGCGCTCAAGGCCAATCGCCACAAGGCCTATGAGGACTTCATCGCCGTGGCCGAAGACCTGATACAGCGCAAGGTCACCTCTACCGAGCATCTCGGCACCATGGGCGGCTCCAACGGCGGCCTGCTGATGGGCAATATGCTGACCCTGCGTCCGGATCTGTTCGGCGCCATCGTTTGCCAGGTGCCGCTGCTCGACATGCAGCGTTACCACAAGCTGCTGGCCGGAGCCTCGTGGATGGGCGAATACGGCAACCCGGATGACCCGGAGGAATGGAAGTTCATCCAGACCTTCTCGCCGTACCACAACGTCAAGGCCGACGTGCAGTACCCGCGCACCCTGTTCACCACTTCGACCCGCGACGATCGAGTGCATCCCGGCCATGCCCGCAAGATGGTGGCGAAGATGAAGCAACAGGGCCACGACGTGCTTTATTACGAGAACATCGAAGGCGGCCACGGCGGCGCCGCCAACAACGCCCAGCGCGCTTTCATGACCGCACTGGCCATGACCTTTTTCGCCCGCGAGCTGCGGTAAGAGACGGGGCACGGGGCACGGGGCACGGGGCACGGGGCACGGGGCACGGGCAATCTTGTTGCGACCCGTGACTCCCGGCCCCGGGTTCCAGCTTCAAGGTGTTGATGCGTCATTGCGAGGAGCGCAGCGACGAAGCAATCCAGAGCGTCCGAAGCCGTGCATATGGATTGCTTGGTTGCGCCCGCAATGACGCCGGTTCAAGGTCGCCGCGCGGGTAATGCCAGAGGAATCGTAGGCCGGGTCCGCCCGCCCGCCCGCCCGGGCTGAGCGCAGCGACGGCAAGCGCGCGGCGCCCGGCGGGCCACGTCGCGGCCGCCGGCGCGAACAAGCCGGGCGCACACACAAA
>JBFWOF010000091.1:0-13338 GCA_050250665.1 Lysobacterales bacterium
GATGCGCATGAACCAGACGACAGAACCGAGGGAAGAACCAGCCACCGGGCAAGACCAGAAACGAACATCGTCTGAGACTCGCCGAGGATCAAAGCCAGCGGAAGAATGGGGGCTGTCGGACGGGTACCTCCAACTTGATGCCATCAATGACCAGGATTTCGATCGTGCCGTCGATTGGCTACTCAAGCTTGCGGCGGCACTCGCAGCAGCGGGCTTCCCGGACATCGCGGTCGGGGCGCTCGCGCTGCTGCGCGAGGATGGGCCGTGGAAGCTCCCGCGCCACGGTTCGGTGCGACATCAATACGAGCGCCTGTTGAGGCCCGTGTCTCTGCTCGCTGAGGTCGAATGTCCGGCCTCAACGGAGGGCAGCGTGATGTCGATGCGGTCTCTTCGCCGGTGGGCGGCCGAACAAGCGAGCAAGGAGATCAGCCTTCTGTCGATGCCCAAACGCCTCCACAGGACTAGCGTTGGCGAAGGATGGTCGCCCGAAGCATTGATGGGACTGCCGGCCCTGGCTGGTCCGCCGACCAATCCGCAGCCGCATGCTGAATTCGGACGGTTTTGCGTCGACGCCGAGACCTTGCTCCAAGTGCGCGTGGCGGCTCACTTCGGAAGAAGTTTCGGACTCAGGGGCATGTTGCTCGGGATCATCGAACGATTGGGTGTGGATGCATCGCGCCTGCCGGGAAATGCCGCTGAGATCGATATTGCACCGGAGGCCAGGGCTACCGATAACCAGAAGATCGTTCAGGCGGTCGCGAACTATCTTGATGTGACGGGATTCGAAGGTGGATATCTGGAACCGGTATTTCAGCCCGCGTGGTTGTTGCTTGTCGATCAGGGACGAGCGGATGCCGCGGTCGAAGTCGCTCGGGCCTGGCTGCGGCAGGATCCAGACGCAGCTATGCGAATGGTCGACTTGAGCGTCGTGCGCTCGGTCGCCCGCTTTCTTCGATCCGGAAAGCTCGCTGCGGTGATGGGTGTCGATCGCTCAGCGGCAGAGGCATGGCTACAAAAGCTCCGAAAACGACGACGGCCGCGAGCACCGCGCCTGGCCACCGAGGAAATCCAGTCTGTCGGGACTCGATCCAGCAAGGAACTCGTGACCGCCTTGTCTGAATCGCCACTGGCCGGTTTGGACTGGTTCAAAGTTGAGGTGATCGAGTCTCCAGAGCACGCCTGGGTTGCGCGAATGTCGTCTGACCGGCCTTTCGAAAGCTGGCGCATGGCGCGTGAGCGGATTTCCGCAACGGGAAGATGGCCGTTACTGACGACTGCCTGGGGAACAACGGATGATCCAGAGGAACTGAGCAAGGCCTTTTTTTCGAGGTGGAGCTATGAGCAAGGACCGGCCGCCGATGACTTATCGCCCGCGGCAATTATCGCAGCGGCGCGATCCATCGATCTCTCGTCTTTCTTTTCGGGACTGAATTCGGTCTCGGTGGATTCGGAGTGGCTAGAACTCGTCCAGTCTGAGCTCGGAGCCGTCGGCATCCATCTGAGCAAGGTCGAGGTTGAGGCCATGTGGATCGATAGCGGCCGGGATCGGATCCGCTTCGAGCGTGCCCTCGCCGACAAGGAGCGCGCGCAAGGTGTGTCAAACCCGGAACATGGGCGCCAACCGATCTTCGAGCCCGATGAGCCCTTGTTGGTGCTTCTGCCAACGGCCGACGGCACCGAGTCCTTGGCCTACATGCACTGGTTCGGCATGGAAGGCCAACGTCCTGAAGCTTACGTGCGCTTGCTGAAGAGTTGGTCAGAGCGTTTTGGGGCCGAGATCTACGCGCACTACGGAACGATGCTCGAGTTCACCGTGTCACGACCGCCCACGGATTTCGACACCGCGCTGGCGCTGGCGGACGAGCATGAGCGCGTGGCGCCATGCACGTTGATGCTGCCGGGTATTCCCCTTCGCCACTACGCCGAGGGCCTGATCGGTCACCAGACCTGGTTTCTCCACGAGCGACCTTGAGCCTGGGAAGCGAAACGAATGCTCAGCAAGCGCGGCTTGGGCAAGCCGAAGGCGCACCCGGGATGCATGTTTTGGAGGAGAGACATCGTCTCCTGATGCTCCCGAGCGTGAATCTTCCGTGCGTCGGTCGGCGGGATCCGCCTGCGGGGCGCTCTCGCCTGTTGCTGGTCTGACGTGGGCGGATGCCGCCCTACGTGGCCGGTTCACCCCCGACGAAGGTCCGGTTTGCGCGCGCTACGTTCGTCCGTTGGGCTGGGATTTGTCTGACGCATGGGCCTTGGGTGCGCTGAGATCAGGCGCATCTGGGAAGAGAACTTCGGCATCTACGGCGTGCGCAAGTTTGGGCGCCAGCGGGTGCTGGGGCTATCGGCATTCAGACCGCTTCGCGGTGCGAGCTCGTAGCGACATCAACGACGCCATGATTCCCGTAACGGCGCGTTTCGCACTGAAATTGATCTCGTCGAAAGTCCGTTTGACCTGCGCGGCCGAGCGTCTAACGCAACAAGTCCGGGGGCATCCCCCCGGACTCGTCGTTTCAAGCTTCAGTGGATCCCGTCAGATCGACCGGGGCTCAGAGTTCGGTCGACCAGTGGCTCAGGCTGTGATTGACGGAGGGATTGAACAGTGACTTCATGCCGCCCCAGTAGGTGCAGCCGTATTGGGGGAAGCCGCTGGGGCCGCCGCGCTGCAGGCCGAAGGGCACCGGGTTGACCGGATCGCCGTCGCGGCAGTAGATGCCGAGGCCCACACCGGAGAGGCGATTGCGGAAGGAGCTGTAGGCGGTGTCGTTCAGGGCGCGGGCCGAGTTGTAAACGCGCATTTCGCTGACGGTGTAGCGCGTATCGAACATCAGCTGAAGGGTATGGATGTGGGACATCGCGCCGCCCAGGCTGTGGCCGGTCACGACCACTCGCGAGCAGCCCCAGCGGGCAAATTCGCCGAGCAGGATATCGTCGAAGTTCGCCAGTCGATCGACGAATCCAGCGCCACTCGAGTTGCCGCTCGGAGTCCTCGGAATCTGCTTGCTGACCAGGCTCTGGATGTTCCTCAGCCAGTCACCCAGGTCATCGCTGCCGCGCCAGGCGACCAGGCATTGGCTGGCAGAGCTGTTGCTTTGCCACACATCGACGACATTGTTGTTGTAGCGCAGACGCCAGCTGCTGTCGCTGGGCGAGGTCTCGTAGGCCTTGGCCGCGAAGCGCACGGTCCAGTGCACGGGCGAGCTGCCTTTCTCCAGACCCTCGGACCAACCGCTGATGGCCTCGGAGGTCGATTCCGGCGCGATGCCGGCCAGCTCCTGCACCGGGGAAAAATCGGCATCCATCACCGAAACGCCGCCACCTTCCAGGCTGCGGACGACCACGCCAGTGTTCTTCAGCTTGTCCGTGTTGGCCCCCGGAAAGACGTGCTTCACCACCTCATGCAGATGCTCCACATTCCAGGAATCCGACTCCAGCAGCAGCGGCGTACCCATGGAGACCAGCAGGCGATAGCTCTCCAGGGTGTTGCGATCGGCAAAATCCAGACCATCGATTTCGGCATAGGCCAGCACCGAGCTCGGCGCCTGCAGCACGTCCTGATCAGACGCCCGCTTGGCGCCGTGACTCAGAATTTCCTGTCCCATCAACCCCAGCGAGGTGGTCAACACCACGATGCCGCTGGATTTCGGCGCGCTGCTCGCGGCCGATCCCTGCTCAATCATTGATGCGGCGTGCGCTGCACCAGGCACCGCCACGGTTGCCGTACCCATCAGGGCGAGCGCCGCGCACAAGGCCAGCGATCGCCCGAACCGGCCGCGGACGGCAGCCGTAGCAGCGGTAGACAGGTAGTCAGAATGGGCGGCGACTAGAGTCGGAGCGGATTCAACGGCGGAGGACGATTGCGCAATCTTGGTGCTGATGTTCAGAGTATTCATTTCCTTCCCCAGAATAATGACAGTTGATGAGTGTCGATTGAGCGGTGCGGGTGATGCTCGGCGTGGCCTGGTTGGCAGTGCGCCGAACTGTCCACGGCTCAAATTCTGGCGGCGGAAAATGGGGATTGCATGCGGAATAATGCAGAATCGATTCGATTCCGGTTTTTTGACCTGGGTGGTGCGGATTTCGATAATTTTCCGGCCCGTTCTATAAGATTCGATACGCCTGTGTTTGACGAAAGCGCGCGCGAGCGCCGTGCGCAGCCAAGCCCAGGGGCGAGGTGTCCGTCGCAAGAATCGGCCGCCAGCCACGAAGGGGCGAATCGGACGGACACCGAGACGGGCATACCATCGCCCACCCCGTTCCCAACGCATTGGGCGAAGGTACCAATGCACGGGATCTCCAGTGCGAGGCCTGGTGTTGCGTCAAGGCACGCCGGCCGTGACGCCAACAAATGCGACCAGACAGTGGTTAGCCTACAAGAACGCTTGGTATCAGCCACCGTAAGACTGAGATGACTCCGACGACCATGACAAAGGCCAGGAAGAGAAATCCCAAAACCCTCATTACCACCCAGCGCTTGGGTATTATTTCATGCGCATCGTCCAGCGATGGAACCAACTCGAACCCGATTCCCACATCAGCCGTTCTCTCTTTGAACAGAGTGGCGTGACTTCCCCACAACGGGGCGTTGTCGCGAGAACAAAGCGGCACCCCTGGAGAGGCTTCAGCCTTCAGGATAGGCAGCGTTCCCTCATCGCAGCGCTTCAGGGCGTCGGATAGCTCGGTAACCAAGCGGCCCATCTCAGCCCTGGTCGCCAATATCCTGAAAATCTTGCCGCCGCGCATGACTGGATCAATTCGAACAGCGAATGAGTTTCGAAACGATTCCATCGGCCCGCATCAACTCCCGTGGTAATAGTCCAAGCAACATTAGAGATAGTACTTGAAGTGCTCGCGCTTGCCTGGGCAAGCCGAAGGCGCACCCGGGTTTGATGTCCTGGAGGAGAGACGTCGTTTACTGATGCTTCTGAGCGTGAATCTTCCGCGCGTCGGTCAGCGGGATCCGCCTGCGGGGTGCTCTCGCCAGTTGCTGGTCTCACGAGGGCGGATGCCGCCCTACAAAGCCTGCTCACCCCCCGACGAAGGTCCGGTTTGCGCGCACTACGTTCGTCCGTTAGGCTCGGATTCATCTGCCGCATGGGCCTTGGGAGGGGGCTGTGCGGTGCTATCAACGAGAGCCATCCATGACCCAAGATCAGTCCGCGCCGACCTCTCGTCTGCGTGTAGTCGCTCCTCCCGCGGCCGATGCAGCTCGCATCCTCACCCCGGAAGCGCTGCAATTCCTGGAAGATCTCTGCATTCGCTTCCTGCCTGAGCGCAAGCGGTTGCTGGCGGCGCGTGAGGCGCGGCAGGAGCGCATCAACGCCGGCGAGTTGCCGGATTTCCGTCCCGAGACCGCGGCCATCCGCGCGGGCGACTGGAAGGTGGCGCCGATTCCTCTCGACCTGTGGGATCGCCGGGTCGAGATCACCGGTCCGGTGGATCGCAAGATGATCATCAACGCGCTCAACTCGGGCGCCAAGACCTTCATGGCCGATTTCGAGGATTCGAACGCGCCGACCTGGGACAATCTGATCGGTGGCCAGGCCAATCTTTTTGATGCCATTCGCCGCCAGGTCGATTTCGTCACGCCTGAAGGCAAGGCCTACAAGCTCAAGGACCAGACCGCCACTCTGATCGTGCGTCCGCGCGGCTGGCATCTGGACGAGGCCCATGTGACGCTGGATGGCGAGCCGATCTCGGGTTCGCTGTTCGACTTCGCCCTGTTCCTGTTCCACAACGGCCAGGAACTGCTGGCCCGCGGCAGCGGTCCGTACTTCTACCTGCCGAAGCTGGAAAATCACATCGAAGCGCGGCTGTGGAATCTGGTCATCGATCACTGCGAAACCCGGCTGAAGTTGCCGCGCGGCTCGGTCAAGGTCACGGTGCTGATCGAGACCCTGCTCGGCGCTTTCGAAATGGATGAAATTCTTTACGAACTGCGCGAGCACATCGTGGGCCTCAACTGTGGCCGTTGGGACTACATCTTCAGCTACATCCGCACTTTCCAGACTGACGCCAGCCGGGTGTTGCCCGAGCGCGGGCAGGTCACGATGGGCAGCGGCTTCCTCAAGGCCTATTCGCAGCTGCTGATCAAGACCTGCCACCGCCGCGGCGCTTTTGCGATGGGTGGCATGGCCGCGCAGATTCCTATCAAGAACGATCCGGAAGCGAACGAGGCGGCGATGGCCAAGGTGCGCGCCGACAAGGAGCGCGAAGCCAGCAACGGCCACGACGGTACCTGGGTGGCGCATCCGGGGCTGGTGCCGATTGCGATGGAGATCTTCGACAAGCACATGCCCGAAGCCAATCAGCTGGGCAATCTGCGCCCCGATGTCGAGGTGTCGGCCGAGGACCTGATCCGTCCGCAGCAGGGCACCATCACCGAGGCCGGTGTGCGCCTGAACATGAATATCGGTCTGGAGTACATCGGTGCCTGGTTCTCGGGCAATGGCTGCGTACCCATCCACAACCTGATGGAAGATGCCGCAACCGCCGAGATTTCCCGGGCCCAGCTGTGGCAGTGGGTGCGCACCGGCGCCAAGTTGGACGATGGTCGAATCATCGACGCTGCCAAGGTGGAGCAGTGGCTCAATGAGGAAGTGGTTAAGCTCAAGGACGGCAATCACCCGCTGAGCGCCACCGACCTGGATGCCGCCGCCGCAATTCTGAAGCAGTTGGCTCTGGCCGAGCGTTTTGAGCGTTTTCTTACCCTCCCGGCCTACGGGCTGCTATTGCAACGTGAACGAGGCTGAATCATGGCGTTTTTGACTGCTGAGCAATTGGAACAAGATTGGGCCACCAATCCCCGATGGAAGGGCGTCACCCGCCCCTACAGTGCAGCCGACGTGGTACGTCTGCGCGGCACCGTGCCCGTAGAACACACGCTGGCCAAGCTCGGTTCCGAGAAGCTCTGGCGCTATCTGCACACGGAAGATTACGTCAACGCGCTGGGTGCGCTGACCGGCAACATGGCCATGCAGCAGGTCAAGGCGGGTCTCAAGGCCATCTACCTCTCCGGTTGGCAGGTAGCAGCTGACGCCAATACCGCTGGCGCCATGTATCCCGACCAGTCGCTGTATCCGGTCGACTCGGTGCCCAACGTGGTACGCCGCATCAACAACGCGCTGCTGCGCGCCGACGAGCTGCACCACGCCGAGGGCGATGCCGAGTTCGACTGGCTGCAGCCGATCGTGGCCGACGCCGAGGCCGGTTTCGGCGGCGTGCTCAATGCCTTCGAACTGATGAAGCACATGATCGAGGCCGGTGCCGCCGGCGTGCATTGGGAAGACCAGCTGGCCAGCGCCAAGAAGTGCGGCCACATGGGTGGCAAGGTGCTGGTGCCGACCCAGGAAGCCGTGCAGAAGCTGATTGCTGCGCGTCTGGCGGCCGACTGTGCCGGCGTGCCGAGCATCATCGTTGCCCGCACCGATGCGCTGGCTGCCGATCTGGTCACCAGCGACATTGACCCGAATGACAAGCCCTTCCTGACCGGTGAGCGCACCGTCGAGGGCTTCTACCTGAGCAATATGGGCCCCGAACAGGCGATCTCGCGTGGTCTGGCCTATGCCCCCTATTGCGATCTGATCTGGTGCGAGACCGGCAAGCCGGATCTGGAATTCGCCAAGCAGTTTGCCGACGCCATCCACGCCAAGTTCCCCGGCAAGATGCTGGCCTACAACTGCTCGCCGAGCTTCAACTGGAAGAAGTATCTGGACGACGCCACCATCGCCAAGTTCCAGCGCGAACTCGGTGCCATGGGCTACAAGTTCCAGTTCATCACGCTGGCCGGTTTCCATGCGCTGAACTTCTCGATGTTCCAGCTGGCCAAGGGCTACAAGTCGCGTCAGATGTCGGCGTATGTGGAACTGCAGCAGGCCGAGTTTGCGGCCGAGCCGCTGGGCTACACCGCGACCAAGCACCAGCGCGAAGTGGGCACCGGTTACTTCGACCAGGTCACCCAGGTCATCGCCGGCGCGCATTCGTCGATCACGGCGCTGAAGGGTTCCACCGAGGACGAGCAGTTCCTCGACGAAAAGGTAGCCTGAACAGAATCGCCGCCGCGCCGTTTCTGAACAGCGCGGATGGCCCCGGGGACCTTCCCGGGTCGTTCTTGTAGGTATTGCACTCTCGCCCCGGCAGGTTTCTGTCGGGGTTTTTTGTGCCCGTTGTTTTGAAGGTACGAGCTTGCCTCGCGGTCATTGCGGGTGGAGAACCGTCACCAGGTGCGGGACGCGAAGGACGCAAAGGAAAAGCGGAAAGGTCGCGAAGAAGAGCGATTGGAAGTCGAGGTAATGGCGTTGTCAGGGCGAGCCGCGGCCGCCGGCGCGACAACACCCGCGGCGCCCTTGGGCGCAACGCGCGCCGGAGCCGCGCTACGTGTCTGTTCGGAAGGTGCGAGCTTGCGTTGCGGTCATTGCCGGTGGAGAACTGTCACCAGGAGCGGGACGCGAAGGACGCAAAGGAAACGCGGAAAGTTCGCGAAGAAAAGCGATTGGAAGGCTAGGCAAATGCGTTGTCACGGCGAGCCGCGGCCGCCGGCGCGACAACACCCGCGGCGCCGTTCGGTGCAACGCGCGCCGGAGCCGCGCTACGTGGCTGGAATGCAGGCAATGCCAATCTTGCTCGCTTTCCTTTCTGCTTTTCCTTCGCGTCCTTTGCGTCCTGCTCTTTGGTCTGCACTGAGGGCGGTCCTCGGTCGTCGCGGGAAATGCTGTCTGGTCGCGCCGCAAGGGCGCTCCTACAAGGGGCGGCCTGCGGCGTCGTGATCGAGGAAATAGATGCCGGCATACACCTTGGGGTCGATGGCGTAGCCGGCGGCCATCCTGGCGGCGACGAAGGCGGCGATCTCGTTGACCGGCACTTCGTGCACGATGATGTCCTCGCTGGGATCGCCGCCACCGGCATTCACCCGGATCAGGCCGCGGGCGCGCACGAAGTGCATGATCTCGGTGCTCATGCCGGCAGAACTCGGACCGGCCATGATGCTGTCGACGTGCTCGCAGTCCCAGCCGGTTTCTTCCAGCAATTCGCGACGGGCTGACTCGCGCCAGGATTCGCCTTCGAAGCTGGCCTGATCGCCGATCAGACCGGCCGGAAACTCCAGCGTCTTCGACTGGATCGGGATGCGGTACTGCTCCACCAGCAACACCCGGTCTTCGGGCGTGACCGCCACGATGATCACCGCACCCTGCGGATTGGCGCGTTCGGCGTACTCCCAGGTGCCGCGTCGGCGCAGGTGCACGTACTTGCCAGCGAACAGGGTTTCTATCGATTGATCAGTCATGATTCGGGAACTTAATGGACGGGGGGCGGTCAGCATTGCTTCGCGGTTCAGCGCGGCTCACGCGATAATGCCACGCTTGTCGGGCCGTGCAGCCAGGCTGCTGGTCTGGCTCTGGATTGCCCCTTCTTCGTTCCCAATCTCTGTTGGTGTCATGAAATCAAAGACCTACGTTCTCAATATTTGCGCGGCTGCAATGATTCTTGCAGCCTCCAATCTGTCGGCCCAGGCCCTGCGCAATGCGCCGCCGCCGCCGCCCACTGACACCCAGATCGAACTTTCCAAGATTTCCGATATCGGGCAACTCATGCAGAAGGCCGATGGCTGGAAGACGGCGGGCGATGTACGCCGCTATACCTATGCCATGGAGCGCCTGCTGGCGCTGCGTCCCTACAGTCCGACCTTCATGTACCGCCTGGCCGAGGCCTACGCCATGCAGGACGACAAGACCCGCGCCTACAACCTGCTGATCCAGGTGCAGAAGCAGGGTCTGGCGATCAATCCGGACAAGGACAAGGACTTCGACCCGATCCGCAACACGCAGGCCTTCAAGTACATCATCGAAGGCCTGGAAGCCAATGCCACACCCTTTGGCGAGGGCAAGGTCGCGGTCACGCTGAAGGACGCACCCGAGCTGATCGAGAGCCTGACCTACGACGCCAAGGGCAAGCGCTTTCTGGTGGGCAGCGTGCGCACCGGCGAAATTCTGAGCGTCAGTCTGGACGGCAAGAAGCAGAGCGTGTGGGCCAAGCCGGCCACCACCGTGGGCCTGAAGAGCGTCTTTGCGCTGGCCGCTGATGATGCCCGGGGCTTTCTGTGGGTGGGCACCGCGGGTGCGCCGCAGTACGTGAACCACAAGCCGGCCGACATGGGCTTTGCGGCGCTGCTGAAGATGGACCTGAAGACTGGCAAGCTGATCGAAGCCTATCCGCTGCCGCCGGCGGCAACGCCGCGCAACTTCGGTGCGATCACGGTCTCCAGCAACGGTACCGTGTACGCCACCGATGCACTGACCAACGTCATCTATCAGGTGCAGGGCGGCGAACTGCGGGTCATGCTGACCGTGCCGGGTTCCACCAGTCTGCGCGGCATTGCGGTGACGCCCGATCAGAAATTCCTCTACTTCGTCGACTATGAACTCGGCTTGCGCGTGGCCGATCTCAGCAAGAGCGAAGTGCGTGATCTCAGCAAGGAAGGCCAGAATCTGGGTGGCATCGATGGCCTGTATTTCTACAAGGACCATCTGATCGCGGTGCAGAACGGGTCGATCCCGACCCGCGTGCTGCGTATCGCACTGTCGCCCGATCACATGGCGATCAAGGCGGTGCAGCCGATCGAAGCCAACAAGGATGTGCTGGAAATGCCGACCTTCGGGGTGATGGTGGGTGATGATTTCTATTTCATCCCCAACAGCCAGCGGGATGTCTATGACGCTGAGGGCAATCCGGTGGCCGGGTTCTTCCCGGAGGCGCGCAAGCTGTATCAGGTCTCGGCGCGCTTTGCCTGGCAGGGTGAGGATGCAGTAGGTACGCAGGGTGCGCTGCCGGCGAAGCCGGAGTAAGGGATCGAAGCGCCGCTCAGGATCGGGGGTGGCCCGGCACGACCAGCGGACCACCACGCGGCGTCATTGCGACCCCGGACTTGATCCGGGGGAAGCAATCCAGATGCGCGGCCGCAAGTCCCTGGATTGCTTCGTCGCTGCGCTCCTCGCAATGACGCATTTGCATCTGACGATATCGGTTCGGAAAGCACACAACCGTAGGTTGGGCTAAGCGCAGCGTACCCAACGATTGCGCGGTCTGTTGGGCACGCTGCGCTTAGCCCAACGGTCATGGCTGCGAGCCACCCGCAATCATGAAAGTCGCTGGTGCCATGACCGTTGCATGGGGTTTCTTGCCTAACCCCTCCCCAACCCTCCCCGAACATCGGGGAGGGAGCGACAGCACTAGCCTGAACGACTTTCACGGCAACCTACGGCTTGCGGGATCAGCCTTCAAACCGGGCGTGGATGGCCGCGGCACGCCTACGCAGGAAGGGTCCGAATCCGAGGTCATCGAAGAGGCTGCCCAGCGCATCGAGATCGGGCTGCTGCGGACGCAGGAGTTCCAGATCGTCCGGCACCGGTGCGGCGCAGTGTATCTGCGTGAGTTGTCGCGACAGAAAAGCCTGCTCGCGGTGCTCGATCAGTTTGATTTGCAGTGATTTGGCGCCACGCAGGCGCAGGTGCTCGACTTCCTGTACCCGGCTGTAGAGTTCATCCAGGCTGCCGAAATGCGCGAGCAGTCGGGCGGCGCTGATCTGGCCGACGCCGCGCACACCGGGAATGTTGTCGACCGGGTCGCCGGCCAGCGCCAGCAGATCGACGATCTGGTCGGGGCGCACACCGAAACGTTCCTCCACCGTGGCGCAGTTGTAGCGCTTGTCGCGGCCAAAGTCCCACTGCTCGTCGCCGTCGCCCAGCAACTGGGTCAGATCCTTGTCGGCCGAGATCACCAGAATCCGCCGCCCCTGGTTGCGTGCCAGTGCCGCCAGCGATCCGATCAGATCGTCGGCCTCGTAACGTTGATCGGAATGGATGCTCAACCCGAGCAGGCCGGCTACCGCCTTGCAGTGGGCAAACTGGCGCAAAAGGGCCTCGTCGGGCGGCTCGCGGTTGGCCTTGTACGCTGGATAGATTTCATGGCGGAAGCCGCTGTCCAGGGCCTCGTCGAAACACACGGCCATATGGCTGTGCTGACCCTGTTCCAGCAGCTGCAGCAGAAAGCTGGCAAATCCCTGCACCGCATTGGTCGGCCAGCCGTCACGATCGTGCCAGTCGGGCGGCAGCGAGTGGTAGGCGCGGAAGATGTAGAGACTGGCATCGACCAGACAAACCGGTTCGTCGGCAGTGCTCATCAGATGGCTGGCATGTCGGCGGGGCGCCACTCACGCACCAGTTGTTCGTAGCTGGGCCGATCTCGTGGTGGCACTTCGCCCTGGGCGGTGCCGATGTGGATAAATCCGACGACTTTCTCGTGGGATTCGACGCCCAGGATGCGCAGTGCGGTTTCGTCGTAGGCCGGCCAGCCGGTCAGCCAGATGGCGCCGTAGCCGAGGGCGCAGGCGCCGATCAGCAGGTTCTGGGCCAGCGCCGCTGCCGACAGCAGTTGCTCGACTTCCGGAATCTTGTGGTCCGGCGTCAGCCTGGCGATCACGGCGATGACCACCGGGGCATGGGAAAAGCGCTGCAGGTCCTTCTGCAGCACGGCTTCATCCATCTCGTCGCCGCGTGCCTTGCGCATGTCCACCAGCGCCTGACCCAGCGCATCACGGGCCTCGCCGTGGATCAGCAACAGTCGCCAGGGGCGCAGGCGGCCGTGGTCGGACACCTTGGCCGCGGCCTCGATCAAGGCCCGCAGTTCCGATTCGGTGGGCGCTGGCAGGCCCAGGAAGCGTTGCGGGGTGGATTGCCGATCGGTCAGCGGCCTGAGTTTGGATTCGACGGTCATGGCGGCGGGCTTTTGGTGCGGTGACTTGATTCTACGTGGGTTGCAGCGTGAAGAACGTAGGTCACGTTGGCCGCAACGCGGCCTACGTGACACGGTGAAGCGCCAGTTTCGGTGCAGGGCCGGACAAGAGCGTCACGTAGCGCAAGCGCAACGTGACCTACCAAAGCCAGGGTTACCCGAACGTAGGTCACGTTGGCCGCAACGCGGCCTACGTGACACGGTGAAGCGCCAGTTTCGGTGCAGGGCCGGACAAGAGCGTCACGTAGCGCGAGCGCAACGTGACCTACCAAGGCCAAGGTCACCGGAACGTAGGTCACTTTGGCCGCAACGCGGCCTACGTGACACGGTGAAGCGCCAGTTTCGGTGCAGCGCCGGACAAGAGCGTCACGTAGCGCAAGCGCAACGTGACCTACCAAGACCAGGATTACCCGAACGTAGGTCACGTTGGCCGCGACGCGGCCTACGTGACACGGTGAAGCGCCGGTTTCGGTGCAGGGCCGGACAAGAGCGTCACGTAGCGCAAGCGCAACGTGACCTACCAAAGCCAGGGTCACCCGAACGTAGGTCACGTTGGCC
>JBFWOF010000092.1:0-12339 GCA_050250665.1 Lysobacterales bacterium
CCGCGGTATCGACGGCAGTGCAGCCGTCTTGCCCGCGATCGCGGCATTCTTCAATTTCGTCTTGCTCGGCATAGCTCCTCCTTGCGGTCATGCTATGCCCTACACACAAAATTTCGGACAGGCTCCCCTCAATTGGCACGAGGGGCAACGGTTGGACCCGTGCGTCACGTAGGCCCTTCGGGCCAACGTGACCTACGAAATAGCTGCTCTTCTCCGCGCCCTCCGCGCCTCCGCGTGAGCCAGCTCCTGCATTTTCCGACAACCGACACCCGACACCCGTGCGTCACGTAGGCCCTTCGGGCCAACGTGACCTACGAAAAAGCTGCTCTTCTCCGCGCCCTCCGCGCCTCCGCGTGAGCCAGCTCCTGCATTTTCCGACAACCGACACCCGACACCCGTGCGTCACGTAGGCCCTTCGGGCCAACGTGACCTACGAAATAGCTGCTCTTCTCCGCGCCCTCCGCGCCTCCGCGTGAGCCAGCTTTCGCTCTTGGCAACAACCGACAACCGACAACCAACAACCAGCTCCTACGCGGCCTTGCGCAGCCCCGGCTGCCGCCACCGCGCCAGCAACTCGGTCCACCGGGCCTCGGCCCTGGCGAGACTGGCTTCCTTGATATGGCCGTAGCCGCGGATGTGCTCGGGGACTTCGGCGATCTCCACGGCCAGATCCAGGTTCTCCGGATTGAGCGCGTTCAGCAGTTCGGTGATGCGTTTGCTGTAGTCCTCGATCAGCTGGCGCTCTGCCTTGCGCTCGGCGGTCTTGCTGAAGACATCCCACCAGGCGCCGCGGTGTTTGCGCAGGCGCGCCAGCACGGCAAAGGCCTTGAACACCCAGGGTCCGAATTCGGCTTTCTTGAGGTGCCCGGTGACCGGGTCCTTCTTCGCGAATAGCGGCGGCGCCAGATTGAATTTCACCGTGTAATCGCCGTCGAAATTCTGTTCCAGCCGCCGGCGGAACTCACCGGAGGAATACAGCCGCGCCACCTCGAACTCGTCCTTGTAGGCCATCAGCTTGCTGAGGTACCTGGCCACGCTGGCCGTCAGTCGCGTGCTGCCCGGCACCTTCTGCGCCTCGGCGCTGCGCACCTGCTCGACGAAGCCGCGATAGCGACCGGCGTAGGCGGCATCCTGCCAGTCGGTCAGGTATGCCACTCGACGGGCAATCAACTCGTCCAGCGTATCGGCCACACCGGCATCACTCCAGGCGATGGCGTCGCTGATCGTGACGGTCTTGATCGGCAGCAGTTTCGGGCGGTTGAGACCGGCCGCTTCCTGCACGGCGGCCGGATCATGCGCCGCCAATCGGCCCCAGGCGAAGGCCTTCTTGTTCATCTCGATGGCCGCAGCATTGAGTTCGATGGCGCGCATCAGGGCATCCAGGCTGACCGGCACCAGACCCTTCTGCCAGGCGTAACCCAGCACGAACAGATTGGTGGCAATCGAATCACCCAGCAGATTCGTGGCGATGGTGGTCGCGTCGAGCACATCCAGATGCTGGTGACCGAGCGCCAGGCCGATGGCGTCCAGCATTTTCTTCAACGGAAACTGCAGGTCCGGATCGCGGGTGAAGCTGCCCGGATAGCTCTGGTACTGGTTGATCACCGCGTGCGTGCGCGATTCACGGATCTTGCTCAGCGCCCAGTAGTCGTTGACCACGACCACATCGCAGCCGATGACCAGATCCGCCTCACCGGCGGCGATGCGCACGGCGTGAATCTCACCGGGCTCGCGGGCGATACGTACGTGGCAGGTGACCGCGCCACCCTTCTGCGCCAGACCGGTCTGATCCAGCACCGAAACGCCCTTGCCTTCCAGATGCGCGGCCATGCCAAGCAGCGCACCGATGGTGACGACGCCGGTGCCACCGACGCCGGTGATCAGCACATTCCAGGGCTGGGCCAGATCGCCCTTGATGACCGGCAGCGGCAGGCGATCGAAACCCGGATCGATGGCCGAAGCTTTGCGCTTCTTCAGGCCACCGCCATGCACGGTGACGAAGCTGGGGCAGAAGCCCTTCACGCAGGAGAAATCCTTGTTGCAGGAATTCTGGTCGATGGCGCGCTTGCGCCCGAACTCGGTTTCCACCGGCAGGATCGACACGCAGTTGGACTGCTCGCCGCAATCGCCGCAGCCCTCGCACACGGCCTGGTTGATGAAAGTGCGCATGGGCGGATCGACCATCAGCTTGCGCTTGCGCCGGCGGCGCTTCTCGGCGGCGCAGGTCTGCTCGTAGATGAGCACGGTGACGCCCTTTTCTTCGCGCAGTTCACGCTGCACCCGGTCGAGCTCATCGCGATCGGCCAGATGCACGCCGTGCGAACTCAGCACCGAGTTGCCGCGGTACTTGTCCGGATCGTCCGACAGCAGCCAGATCTTCTGGACGCCCTCGGCATGCACCTGCCGAATCATGTCGTCCACCGACAGCGTGCCGTCCACCGGCTGCCCGCCAGTCATGGCCACGGCATCGTTGTAGAGAATCTTGAAAGTGATGTTGACCTTGGCCGCCACGCAGGCACGGATGGCCAGCGAGCCCGAGTGGAAATAGGTGCCGTCGCCGAGGTTCTGGAAGATGTGGGCGGTATCGGTGAACGGCGACTGGCCGATCCACGGCACGCCTTCGCCGCCCATCTGGGTGAAGGTCTCGGTGCGCCGGTCCATCCAGGTGACCATGTAGTGGCAGCCGATGCCGGCGGCCGCTCGCGAGCCCTCCGGCACCACGGTGGAGGTGTTGTGCGGACAACCGGAGCAATAGTGCGCCGGACGGGCGAAGTTGGCGCGCGGCAACGCCAGTTCGCGCTCCTTGTCCTCGATCCAGCGCAGCCTTTCCTGGATGCGCTCGCTGGTGAAGAAGCGGTTCAGACGCGCGGCGATGACCAGGGCGATGGTCGGCGGCGTCAGTTCACCGGTGGAAGGCAGCACCCAGTTGCCGGCTTCATCGTATTTGCCGACGATCGACGGACGCGTGGCTTCGGCCCAGTTGTACATGTGTTCTTTCAGCTGGGCTTCGAGGAATGAGCGCTTTTCCTCGACCACGATGATGTCGTCCAGACCCTGGGCGAAGGCGCGCAAGCCATCGGGCTCGATCGGCCAGGTCATGCCGACCTTGTAGACGCGGATGCCGATGTCCCTGCAGGCCTCGCGGTCCAGGCCCAGGTACTCCAGCGCCTGTAGCACGTCCAGATAACTCTTGCCGGTGGTGATGATGCCCAGGCGCGCGCGCGGCGAATCGAAGACCACGCGATCGATGCCATTGGCCTTGGCGAAGGCCACCGCGGCATGCATGGCGTACTGGTGCAGACGCAGCTCCTGATTCATCGGCGGATCTGGCCAGCGGATGTTCAAGCCGCCTGCCGGCAGGACGAAATCGGTGGGGATGACGATGTCGAGCTGATGCGGATCGACATTGACCGAGGCCGAGGACTCGACCGTTTCGGCGATGGTCTTGAAGCCGACCCAGCGTCCGCTGAAACGGCTCATGGCCCAGCCGAGCATGCCCATGTCGAGGATGTCCTGAACCCCGGCCGGATTCAGGATCGGCATCATGGCCGAGATGAATTCGTGTTCGGACTGATGCGGCAACGTGGAAGAGCGGCAGGCGTGATCGTCGCCCGCGAGCACCAGCACCCCACCATGCTTGCTGGTGCCGGCGGCATTGGCGTGCTTGAGCACGTCGCCACTGCGATCCACACCCGGACCCTTGCCGTACCACATGCCGAACACGCCATCGAACTTCGCACCGGGAAACAGGTTGACCTGCTGGCTGCCCCAGACCGCAGTCGCGGCCAGATCCTCGTTCAGACCGGCGGCGAATTCGATATTGGCGGCCTTGAGGTGCTTGCGGGCGCTCCACAGAGCCTGGTCCAGACCACCCAGCGGCGAACCCCGATAGCCGGACACGAAGCCAGCGGTGTTCAGACCCAGGGCCCGATCGCGCATCTGCTGCATCAGCGGCAGGCGCACCAGCGCCTGCACACCGGACAGATAGATACGGCCCTGCTCACGGGTGTACTTGTGATCGAGCGAATAGTCGCGATCGATGGTCACCATCGGTGCTGTGGTGGTGGTCATGGCGCAATCCTTCAGGAATCAGTGATGACGGCAAGGCCGGCGCGGGTGGCGGCAGCGGCCAGTTCGGGATCCAGCGTGGCCAGCGGCAAACGCGTGCGGATGGCCAGATCCAGGTAGACAAAATCGTAGGGCGTGAGCAGATGCCGCAAGGCGCCGCGCACCAGATCAGCGGTATTCAGCGACAGGGTTTCGTAGCGGATCGGCAAGCGGTCGAAATCATCGAGCAGCCGGTCCAGCAGCTTGCTGTCGGTCTGCCGACGGCGGAAGGCGCGCGTGAGCACATTGGCGAATTCAGCCTTCAGCAGCATCGGCGCCGACAGCTTCAGATCGGACAAGGCGCTGAGCACGCGCTCGGCCACCGGACTGCGCTCGTCCGGCAGAAACCAGGCGGCGACGATGGAGCTGTCGATGATCAGCTCGGTGGGGATGGTGGCGGGGGTCATGGGGCGTGGGGCACGGGGCACGGAAAGATTCCTGGGGCCCGTAGCTTTGTGGAGGGCGCCGCGCCTGCGGCGCCGCCTTTTTCGGTTGCTGCCTGGAAGCAAGAGCGGCCGCGCAGGCGCGCGGCCCTCCTCAAAGCTGCACTCACTGTTGCTCTGCCCGTGACCCGTGCCCTGTGCCCCGCCCCATCACCGCCGTCCCTCGGCCTTCCAGGCGACGATGTCGGCGATCGAGATGCCGGTCCGTCCCAATTGCTCGCGGGTCTGGCGGATGTCATCGACCAGGCTGCCGCTGCGGGCTCCATCGCTCTGGTTCATGCCGACCAGCCGGGCGATAGGCTGGCCGCGGCGGGTGATGATGATCTCCTCGCCGCGTTCGACCGCGTCGAGCAATTCGGAGAGTTTGGTCTTGGCTTCGAAGGCACCGACGGTGGGCATGGCTAAACCAACTGGTCAACTAGTTGGTGGAGAATAGCAGGAGCTTCGCCTCGAATCACGGTCGCGGCGCACACGGCAAACTGAGGCCCCCTGCTGTCAACGGCAAGACGCAGAGGACACAGAGGAAAAGCTGAGAGAAAACAGAGATCTTGAGACGAACCTCGAAAGATCTTCTGCCCGTCCCCTCTGCTTGTCCTCTGCGTACTCTCTGCCTTTCCTCTGCGTCCTCTGCGCCCCGCTTCCGTTCGCGCTTGCCTCAGGTAGCGGTCTTCGCACCAGACTTGGCGACACCAGGATTCACGGCCGGTTGATCGGCACCTTGCCCGGCTCCACGCCGGCCATCATGAAGCGGGCATTGAAGGCCACGGTGATGCGCTCGCCGTCACCGGCGTAGGGGCGCACTTCGTGCAGCACCCAGGAGGGAAACATCACCAGCTGGCCCGGCTCGAGCTTGAACTGGCGCGGCGCGTAGGCATAGGGCTGGCTCATGCGCGCGATGGCCATGTCGATGAACATGGTGCTGGCTGCCATCGGGCTGACAAAACTGAGCAGGCCGCTGTCCTGGAGGCCGCTGCGATCGTCGCCGGCGGCGACACAATAAACTCCGGACCAACTCGCCATCGGATGGTTGTGCAGGGCGAAATAGCCGCCCCTGCGGGTGACGTGAAACCAGGATTCGGCGGCGATGTGCAGCTTGCGCAGCTGCTCCAGGTCATAGCCGTTGAGTTCACGGATCGCCCGATAAAGCTGCGCCCAGCAGTAATCACGCAGTTCGGCCACGGGTTTGTCGGGCCAGTCGAAGAGCTGAAAATTGCTCTCGTACAGGGCCTCGTTGCGCTGCACCAGTGGCTGTGGATTGGCATAGCGCTCGCCGGCCGATTCCCGGGCCAGAAACAGCTCGCGCAGGCGCCGGTTGAGATCGGCGGGATCGGGGTGCTGACAGAGCACGAAGGGCACCGCAAAACCGGGTGCGATCTGAAAGGTGGGCAGGCTCATGGGGCAATCGGGCTGTGGACTGCGGCCTAGGCTAACCGCTTCAACCCGATCGCGCAGCGCCCCCGATCAAGCGAGGGCGCTGTTCAGCGACGCTCAGTCTTCGCGCTCGCGCACACCGAGGCCACTCAGGGCAGCCCGCGAGGACGAACGCTGTTCCTGCTGCTCATTGCGGTCCTCCTGCTGCCGCTCTTCTCGTGGCGCCTCGTAGCGAGGCTGCTCGCGCGGAGCCTCGAAGCGCGGCTGCTCGCGTGGGGCTTCGAAGCGCGGCTGCTCCCGCGGCGCCTCGTAACGCGGCTGCTCGCGCGGTGCCTCGTAACGCGGCTGCTCGCGCGGTGCCTCGTAGCGCGGCTGTTCGCGCGGTGCCTCATAGCGCGGCTGTTCGCGCGCGCTACCCATGTCGCGCACCCGACCCGACGCGCCGCCCGACCAGTCGCTACGCGGGCTTTGCGGTTGTGGCTCGATCACCTGCGGCGTCGGCGAGGGCGCGCCGAACTGCTGACGGCTGTCTTCGCGCACGCGGGTTCGCGGATTCGGCACTTCGCCCTGATATACCGGCTCCGATACACCGAAGCGCCCGTCCGCAGTGCCGCTGTCGCGCCCACGACCACGACCATAGGTCGAGGTGTCCGGCGCGCTTTCGTCGAGCCGTGGCGCCGGCTCCACCGAGCGGTTCCAGTCCCGACCGCTGACCTCGGCTCCGGAAAGATCCGCCTCACGTGACCTCCCTGCCGCGCCTGCATCGCGGCCGCGAGCATCGGCAGGCACACCAAAGCCATAGGTGCCCGACGGGAAAGGCGCATTGAAGCCGGGCGCCGGAGCACCTGGCTCGACCACGCGCGCTGGTGCCTGGCGGGCGTCCACCACGGTGCCGGCGGCCAGGCCGCCGTAGTCACGCCCGGTATCGCGTCCACGCGGCGGCGGCTGCAGGCCCGCTGCGGCCAGGTCCCGCGCTTCCCAATAGGCACTGGTGGTCACGGCTCGCGGCGAAACCGTGCGCGGCGGCGCGGCGTTGACCGCAGGCAGGCCGATGTTGTCGATCAGCTCGCGCCTGTAGCGCGGATTGCGCTCGACATAGTCGTAGTTCGAACGCACCTGGCTTACCCAGATCACAGTGAACTCGTTGCTGTAGCTGATGAAGCTGGAGGACGAGAAGTACGGCTCCCAACCCCACAGCGTCGAATAGGCAGTGTCGTAGGTGTAGTAGCCGTAACGCGAATCGCCCTCCCACAGATCGACCAGGTAGTCGTAGTCACGGCAGTACCAGTAGCCGCGATCGAAGCGGTAGAGATCGAAGAAGTACAGCAGATCGGCCGTCCAGCGCGTCAGCGGGCCGAGCGAATAAACCCAGCCGCGATAGGGATCGGCGGTGTAGACGATGCCGTAGCGATCAATGCTGTAGGCCCAGCCGGTGGTCGGGTCCATGAACCACATGTCACCGCGGTAGTAGGTGTAGACCACCCGGTAGCGCGGCGCACTGCGCCAGTTCCAGCGCGGATCGAAGCGTCGGTTGTAGACCCGCACCGCACCGGCTGGCGCCGAATTCCAGCGCCCATAACGGGTAGGGCTGGCAACCCGGATCTGTTGGCGCCAGTAGCCGTAGTCGTCCTGATAGCCGGGCAGCAGCGGAGCCGTCACTGCCACGGCGCGCGCCGCACTCGCTTGCGCCAGCGTGGGCGCGGATTGCAGCAACGCAGCCGCGGTCAGCGCCAGGGTAGCGAGCATCTTGAAGGTCGAAGACATGGCCATGAATCACCTCGTCACTGGATGAGGGGAAGTCCCGGCCGTTCGCCGCGACTTCATGCCTGCATCCTGCGCGCGGCCATCTGAAGCGATGCCTGCTCGTCGATCAAAAATGGTCCGTCGTTCATGCCCGAGCAAGCTGCGGATCACAACCGGAACACGAGCCCCCCTGTGGGAGCGGATTCATCCGCGACGACTGTCCATCCCGGTAACCCAATCGCGGGCAGAGCCCGCTCCCACAGGGTCGGACACAGCCGCAGGCTGACCCGCTCAGCCCAGACCGAGTCCGGCCGGGTATTCGGGTTTCTGATCGCGCGCGAGCAGGGATTTCAGTCCGTCGGCCGGCGTGGTGTCACCGTGCAACACGGCATGCACCCGCGAAGAGATCGGCAGATCCAGGTCGAAACGAGCGGCCAGTCGCATGACTTCGTCAGCGGTCTGCACGCTCTCGACCACCTGGCCGATTTCGGCAACGGCATCGGGCAGAGACGTGCCCCGTCCCAGCGCCAGACCCAGGCGTCGGTTGCGCGACAAATCGCCGGTGCAGGTCAGCACCAGATCGCCCAGACCCGCCAGTCCGATGATGGTTTCGGCGCGTCCACCCAGGCACAGATTCAGCCGCAACATCTCGTTGAGGCCACGCGTGATCAGCCCGGCGCGTGCATTCAGCCCGAGCTGCATGCCATCGCAGATGCCGGTGGCCACGGCCAGCACATTCTTCATTGCGCCACCGAGTTCGGCGCCGCGGATATCGTTGCCGCTGTAGGCGCGGAAATTGGAACCGTGCAGCGATCGGGCCACACTCTGCGCGAAATTGTCATCGTCCGAGTGCACGGTGACGGCACTGGGCAAGGCCAGCGCCACTTCCCTGGCAAAGCTCGGCCCGGTGACCACCGCCTTGGGCAGGTCGACGCCCAGCATGCGATCAGCCACTTCGTGCAGGAAATCGCCCGAACCCGGTTCGAATCCCTTGGTCGCCCAGGCCAATCCCTGCAGACCTTCGGGCAGATGCGGTTTGACCTGGGCCAGGGTGTCGGCGAAGGCGTGACTGGGAACCACCACCAACAAGGCGTCGATGTCGGTCAGTGCACGCAGCAGATCGGTGGTGTAGGCAATGCTGCCGGGCAAAGGGATGCCCGGCAGGTATTGCCGGTTTTCCAGCGCATCGCCCAGAGGCGTCAGCGCCTGGGGCTTGCGCCCCCACAAACGAACTTCAAGGTCATTGCGCGCGAGCAGCGAGGCCAGCGCGGTACCCCAGGAGCCGGCCCCCAGGACCGCGATGCGCGCGATGCTGCTCATGGCGCGTCAGATCAGGCAGCGGCCTGTTCCTGACGACGACGCACCTGGTCGGCGTAGATCTGCTCGAAGTTGATCGGCTGCATCAGGAAGGCCGGGAAGCCGCCCTGCTCGATCAGGTAGGAAATGGTCTGACGCGCATAGGGGAAGATCACGTGCGGGCAATAGGTGCCGATGACCATGTCCAGCTGCTGCGGCTCGAAGCCGGCCAGACCGAAGATGCCGGCCTGCTGGGTTTCGGCCAGATAGGCCGTCTTCTCGCCGATCTTGCAGGTCACGGTGATGGTGAGGACGATCTCGTACACACCCTCGGCCAGCTGCTGCGCCTTCTGGCCCAGATTCAGTTCGATCTTCGACTGACCCTGCTCCTGGAAGATGTGCGGCGCGCCCGGAGCTTCGAAGGAAGCATCCTTGACGTAGATCTTCTGAACGGTCAGCTGCGGACCGGATGCAGCTTCGCCGGCGCCGTTGCCGTTGGTGCCCGCGGTGTTGGTGTCTTCATTGGCCATGGTGGGTCGTCCTTCAAGAGAAAGCGGATGGATCGGGGGAGCGCACGAATGCGCAATGGGTAGGGTTCAGCGCGACAAGATCCGCGCGCAGCCCGCGATTATCGCACGGCGAGACGCGGATCGAAAAACGCGGGGATCAGCAGTGCCCGAATGGGGTGAGGGTGATGACCCAGAATTTCAAGAGCCAGGGTGGTCAATGCGGCGAACGCAGGCGGCCATTTCGCGGTGGCGCGAATGGCCGCGGGGGCGGGGCGCATTGATATTGCGGTCCACGAACCCGGGCAGTGCGTCTGGCGCATCGACGCCGATTTCGCGATCTTGTAGGTCCAGACTTGTCTGGACGCTCTTTGAGCGAAACGCCAAAAGCGTCCAGACAAGTCTGGACCCACAAGAGCCCGAGTCCCGAGTCCCGAGTCCCGAGTCCCGAGTCCCGAGTCCCGAGTCCCGAGTCCCGAGTCCCGAGTCCCGAGTCCCGAGTCCCGAGTCCCGAGTCCCGAGTCCCGGCTCTGCGGCCGCTCAATCCTCGAACAGCGCGCGCATCTTCTTGAAGGCGGCGGCTTCGATCTGGCGGATGCGTTCGGCCGACACCTTGTACTCGTCGGCCAGATCCTGCAACGTGGCCTTCGGCTCGGCCAGCCAGCGACGATTGATGATGTCGCGACTGCGCTCGTCGAGCTTTTCCAGGCCTTCGAGCAGGAAATCGAGCTGGCGATCGCCGGCGTCTTCGGTTTCCAGAGTCTCGTAGGGATTGGATGCCTGATCCACCAGGAAGGCGATCGGCGCCGGTCGCGTGTCCGAATCGTCGTCGGCCGGGGCATCGAAAGCCACGTCCTGACCCTGCAGCCGGGCTTCCATTTCCACCACCGTGGCCGGATCGACGCCCAGATCCTTGGCGACCGCCTGCACTTCCTGTGCATTCATCCAGCCCAGGCGGGTCTTGGCGCGACGCAGGTTGAAGAACAGCTTGCGCTGCGCCTTGGTGGTCGCAACCTTGACGATGCGCCAGTTGCGCAGAATGAACTCATGGATTTCAGCGCGAATCCAGTGCACGGCGAAGGAGACCAGACGCACGCCCATGGTCGGGTCGAAGCGCTTGACCGCCTTCATCAGGCCAATGTTGCCTTCCTGGATCAGATCCGAGATACCGAGGCCGTAACCGGCATAGCCGCGGGCCACGTGAACCACAAAGCGCAGATGCGACATCACCAGTTGGCGGGCGGACTCCAGATCGCCATCATCACGGTAGCGGCGCGCCAGTTCCTGCTCGTCCTCGACGGCAAGCATGGGAATCCGGTTGACCGTCCCAATATAGGAATCAAGGCTGCCCACCGATCCAAGGATCGGCATGTTGTTCGCGACCAAGGCCTGTGCGCTCATCGACAACTCCTGAAATTGAAGGGCTGGCGGACACCAGGTCCGTACCCGATGGCCGTATTTTAGCACTCTCGCTTGGAGAGTGCTAATGGGCCAGAGTTCCCGCTATGCCTGATGCGTTCAGCTGGGCGTGACAATTGATGCCAGGCCGATACAGATTCTGGATCTCTATGTTGTGCGCAGCTGGCCTTTCCATGAACCGGTATCGTAAGTCGTTGAATTCACGAGACTGGCGCAAAGCGGCTTGTCGTAGCCCGAAGAGCACGCAGCGCTCTCCGGGCGGTGACGCTAAAGCGCCCCGCTGAGCCGCTGCGCGGCACAACGGGCTACGCACGAGGCAGCTTCATGGCCCGTGAGCAGTGTCGGGCCAATAAGGGTGGCCCTCAACGACTGCGGTTTCAGGGCATCTCGAAGATCTGAACGCTTTCCTTCGTGTTCTCTCTGCTTTTCCTTTGCGTCCTCTGCGTCCGGCTTCTGGCCGCGACCTGCCTCGGGACGGGGTCGTCGCGGCGCCGGTCGCGACGCGAGGTCGCTCCTACCGTTGGCTTGCGGGCGGCAATTGCCAATCGATGGGCTTGCCACCGCGGGCCTTCAGATAATGGTTGGCGCGCGAGAAGTGATCGCAGCCGATGAAGCCGCGGTAGGCCGACAGCGGTGAGGGATGCGGCGCACGCAGCACCAGATGACGGCGCGGATCGAGCAGCTTGCCCTTGGCCTGGGCATAAGCCCCCCAGAGCATGAACACCAGGCCCTCGCGTTCGGCATTGAGCAGGCCGATGATGCGATCGGTGAAGGCTTCCCAGCCTTTGCCCTGATGCGCTCCGGCTCGGCCACGCTCGACCGTGAGCACGGCATTCAGCAGCAGCACGCCGCGATCGGCCCAGGGCAGCAGGCAGCCGTGACCGGGCGGTTCGATGCCGAGATCGCGCTTGAGCTCGGCAAATACATTCACCAGCGAGGGCGGCACGTCGACCCCCGGCGGCACCGAGAAGCACAGCCCCTGCGCCTGACCCGGGCCGTGATACGGATCCTGACCCAGGATCACCACCTGCACACGGTCGAAAGGCGTGTGGTCCAGGGCGGCGAAGATCTGGCGGGGTGGCGGGTAGATCTGCTTGCCCGCCAGAATCTGCTCGCGCAGCCAGTCGCGTAGCTGCTGCATCGCCGGCGACAACAATTCCGGCAGCAAGCGCTGCTTCCAGCTCTCGTCCAGACGGATGCGGGCGGCGGCTTCGACCCGGTCGGCGGCGCATTCATCAGGCATGGGCTGACTCGTTGATCTTTGGCCTCGCCGGTGAAGGGGCACGGGGCACGGGGCACGGGCCCAAGCTCGTCGCGAGCTCTGACCTCAACGTGAGGCAGTGTTTCCGATGGCTTACCCTTGCTTCAATGAAGAAACAAGCGGGGTGGGGGCGGCGGGGACACACAGCAAGCGCTGGGCAATCTTCCGGACCCATATCCTGACTCAATCCGGG
>JBFWOF010000093.1:0-12220 GCA_050250665.1 Lysobacterales bacterium
GCAGGTGAAATGATAGCGACACGTTTGTTCACCTGTAGGAGCGCCCTTGCGGCGCGACCGGCGGCCGACAATCCTGCGGTGAGGCGGATCTGGACCAGAAGCTGGACGCGAAGGACGCGAAGGAAAAGCTGAAAGGGCGCGAAGAGGAGCTTTCGGACATTCAGAATGCTCTGTAACTACTGTGATCGCGCAGGATCTTGGTCTCCCGCCACCCACAGAAGTCGGCCGGAGCGGCTTTGAGGAGGGACGCGCGCCTGCGCGGCCGCTGTTGCACCGCACGAAGCGGCGCCGCAGCGCGGCGCCCTCCAGAGTAGCGACACGCTTGCCGGTGAAATGATTGCGATCAGGTTGTTCACCGGTAGGAGCGCCCTTGCGGCGCGACGAATTGAACAGCGATCGCGACGCAAGGTCGCTCCTACACTTCGATCTACGACTCCGGGCCGATGGGCAAACTCGCGCCGACACAGATGGCTGGCAACGAAGCCGGCACCCGAGCCATTCCCAAGTCCCAAGTCCCAAGTCCCAAGTCCCAAGTCCCAAGTCCCAAGTCCAAAGTCCCAAGTCCCAAGTCCCAAGTCCCAAGTCCCAAGTCCCAAGTCCCAAGTCCCAAGTCCCAAGTCCCAAGTCCCAAGTCCCAAGTCCAAAGTCCCAAGTCCAAAGTCCAAAGTCCAAAGTCCCAAGTACCAAGTCCCAAGTACCAAGTACCAAGTACCAAGTACCAAGTACCAAGTCCCGAGTCCCGAGTCCCGAGTCCCTAAAACCGGCAACCCACAACCGACAACCGACAACCCGAACGCACTTCCCGGTTGACGGAAGCTGATGGCATCGACAGCATTCGCGCAACTCCACCGCGGTATTCCAGATGCGCCCGATCATTGCTCTGTCGGCAATATTGCTGTCCGCTCCCGCCCTCGGCCAATGGCAGCCCGGGGAGATCGACAAGTCCCGTGGCGAGGAATACCAGATCGAGCAGCGCGAGCTCTGGTTCCGGCAGACGCGGTCGCTGGATTCGCAAGCCGACGCCGGCAGCCTGCGCGCAGCAGCGGCGCTGGATCTGGCCCGCAGCAGCCGAGTGCCGATGCGTGGCAGTGGCGCCAGCTGGAGTTCGATAGGCCCGGATACCCAGACCATGTTTTCCTGGGTCATGGGCCGGGTCAGCGGTCGCGCCCAGGCGCTGGCCA
Organism: Lysobacterales bacterium; assembly: GCA_050250665.1. GTDB lineage: Bacteria > Pseudomonadota > Gammaproteobacteria > Xanthomonadales > SZUA-5 > JADKFD01. Next base: position 1,182 of record JBFWOF010000093.1, read on the forward strand.
TCGATGACAACAACGAGAATCTGATCTACCTCGGCACCGCCGCCGGTGGCTTGTGGAAATCCACCGATGGCGGCAATCAGTGGAGCGAGATCTTCGGACAGGTTGGAACCCAGACCATCGGCGCGGTGCATATCGACCCGGCCGATTCCAGCCGGGTCTGGGTGGGCACCGGCGAGGACAAGGCCAGTTGCACCGGCTATTTCGGTATCGGTCTGTTCCTGTCCACCGATGCCGGCACCAGTTTCAGCCCTCGCAACGGCAGCGGCGCCAACACGCTGGACCTGTCCTTCATCAGCGCCGTCACCACCCTGTCCGGCCAGCCCGATGTGGTGTTGGCCGGCGGCACCGGCTTTTGCAGCGCCAGCGGCAGCAACCAGACCGGCGGCCTGTATCGCTCCGTCGACGGTGGCGCCAACTGGTCGCGAGTGCTCAGTGGCACGCTTTACGACATCGTCCTCGACCAGGGCAACCCCGCCGTGGTCTACGCGGGTTTCGGGGGCAGTGACGGCATCTGGAAGTCCACCGACGGCGGCGCCAGCTTCACCAAGCTGACCAACGGCATCAGCTACGGCTCCGGCCGACGCCGCATCGCGCTGGCGCCGAGCAATTCCCAGGTGCTGTACACCATCAACGGCCAGAATCTGCACCGGTCGATCGATGGCGGCGCCAGCTTCGAGTTGCGCAACTCCTCGGCCTGCGAAGGCCAGTGCGGGTACAACATGGCGCTGGCCGTGCATCCGCAGAACCCGGAGGAACTGCTGGTCGGCACCATCCGCCATGCCCGCTCGATCAACGGGGGAACCACGCTGACCACCATGACCTCCAGTTGGGGCGGCTCCCAGGCAGTGCACCAGGACACCCACATCGTGCGCTACTCGCGCAGCAACAGTGCGCGCTTCTGGGTAGGCACCGATGGCGGCTTGTGGCGCACTGACAATGCAGGCAGCAGCTACGCCAATCTCAACGGCAACATCAACAGCATCCTGTTCTACGACGTGGCGGTCGACCCGCGCGACCCCACGCGGATCTTCGGAGGCGCCCAGGACAACTCCTCGTCCGGCCGCTTCGGCGGGCTGGTCTGGGACGTCACCCGGGTGACCGGCGACGGCATGATGAATCTGGTGGTGGCGGACAATCCGGATATCGTGGTGCAGGCCGGCTACCCCAATTCCAGCGGTTTCCCCAGCCTGCATCGCTCGCTCAACGGCGGCGGTCCCAATTCACTGTCCACGCTGCCGACCACCGGGCTGGTCAGCGGCGGTTTCCCCTGGGTGACACCGATTGCCGTATCGCCGCCTCATCATCAGCATCAGGCCACGCTGTTCGTGGCCTCCACGCGCATCTGGCGCGCGCCGGCTGCCGCCAGCGGTGCAGGATTCGTCTGGACCGAGGTCAGCAGTGGCGCCCTGGGTACCACTGTCAGCGTCATCGATCCCTTTGTCGATCGCTCCGGGAGGATGGGTCTGATCGCCGGCAGCAGCACCGGTCGTGTCTTTCGCTGCAACAATGTGTACGTGGCGGACAGCTGCACCGAGATCACGTCGAATCTGCCGACCGGCCGTGGCATCACTGATGTCTTCGTCGATCGCCGCGATACCCGGCGAATCTTCGTGACTCGTGCCGACTTTCAGGGTGCACGCCTGTATCGCAGCCTGGACCAGGGCCAGACCTGGACAGCCAGCGGCAACGGACTGCCCACTGTGCCCGCCAACAGCGTGGTCATCGCGCCCCGCAACAGTCAGCTGATCCTGGTCGGCACCGATGTCGGCGTCTACGCCAGCAACGATGGCGGTGACAATTTTGTCGCCTTCAACGACGGCATGCCGGTGGGCAATGTGGTGGTGGACCTTGAAATCCTGCCCAACCGCGACATCGTGGTCGCCGGCTCCTATGGACGCGGCGCCTGGATGACGACACTCAGCGACACGCTGCTGGTGGACGGCCTGGAGTAAACGGGCAATGCGGCCGTCTGGAGCGGTCAGAGCTGATCTGTATGCAAAGCCGAGATCAACGGGCACCAAGCGCTTGGCCTTGATTGGGCTGCGCCCACGTTAGACTCCGGACATGCGCCACGAATATGACCGCCTCCTGCGACAATGGCTGCTCCGCCGCAGCAGACTGCGGCGTTTGCTGCGGCCGCTGCCGCGGCGCGGCAATCTGCATCGCTACCCGATCATCAAGTGGTTTGCCGAGCATGCACGCAAACGCCCCTTCCTGTGGTCGTTCAAGCGCGCACAGGTCATACCGGCGCTGTACTGGGGCTCGGTGATCTCCTTGTTGCCGCTGTATGGGGTACAGCTCATCATCGCCTTTGCTGCTGCGCTGGCCTTTCGCGGCAATCTGACCATCATGGTGGCGTTGCAGTTCATCACCAATCCGCTGACCGTGGTGCCGATCTACGCGACCACGGCCTGGGTAGGCGCAAGCCTGATGCGATTCATGCAGATCGGAGAACACCTGCCGAAGGCGGTCTTCTACGCCAATGCGCTGTTCATCGGCGGCATCGTGGTGGGACTGATCGTCGCCTTGATGGCCGATCTGCTGTGGCGATTCATCGACTGGGAAGCGCGGGTGTTCAAGGCCCGCTTGCAACGACTGCATCGCATCGTGCATCCGCCGACAGAGCCGGCGCCACCAGCCGACGATTCCCAGCCGCGCTGAGGCAGGCCGTCAGCAAGGCGGACGCGGTAGCTCGCGCGCGAAAATCTGACTGAAGTCGCGAAAGGACTTGAACTCCAGCGCGTTGCCCGAAGGATCGTAGAAGAACATCGTCGCCTGCTCACCGGGCAGACCGGCAAAGCGGATGTACGGCTCGATGGCGAATACGACTCCCTGCGCGCGCAGACGCTCAGCGAGGGCGTGAAAGCGATCCCACTCCAGCACCACCCCGAAATGCGGCACCGGGACCTCGTGGCCATCGACCGGATTGTGGGCTCGTGGTCCAGTGTCGGCCGCCAGATGCGCGACGATCTGGTGGCCGTGCAGGTCGAAATCGATCCAGCGCTCGCTCGAACGACCTTCGGGACATCCAAGTACGCCGCCGTAAAAGGCTCGGGCGGCGGCGAGATCGTGCACCGGAAAAGCGAGATGGAAAGGCGTGAGCATGAACGCAGTCCTGTCGTGATCGCGCTGCGTCAGCCCAGCACGTCGGTGATGTCGTACCAGCCGGCCCCTTGTCGCGCCAGCCAGATGGCGCTGCGGACGGCGCCAATGGCGAAGATCGAACGCGAACTGGCTCGGTGGGTCAGCTCCAGACGTTCGCCTTCCGAGGCGAACATCACGGTGTGTTCGCCAATGACATCGGCTGCGCGCATCACCGCAAATCCGATCTCCTGCGCTTCGCGCCCGGAGCCCTGCCCCTGTCGCGCAAAGCGCGCCACTTCGGCGAAGGAATGCTGACGGGCATCGGCAATGGCCATGCCCAGCGCCAATGCGGTTCCGGACGGTGCATCGCGCTTGGCGCGGTGGTGCACTTCCAGAATCTCGGCTTCGAAATCTGGCCCCAACTGGGCCGCGGCCAGCGAGGTCATCTTGCGCAGCAGCGCCACGCCCAGACTGAAGTTGGCGCTCCACAGCACCGGGATGTGCCTGGCCGCCGCCTGCAGCTCGGCCATGTGCCGCGACTCCAGTCCCGTGGTGCCACAGACAAAGGCCACCCGACGCTGCAGGGCCATCGCCAGCGGCGTTTCCAGCGCATCCGGGGAAGAGAAATCGATGATGACATCGACCTCGGTTTCCGGATCCAGCGTGGCCTGAAACTCCAGATCCGGCGCGTCTGCACCAAAGGTCAGACCCACCCGCTCGCCGACCCAGGCCGAAGCAGCCCGCACCAGACTGGCCACCACCACGCAGTCATCGCGCCGGCGTGCGGCGCGAAGCAACTCGATGCCCATTCTGCCGGAGGCGCCAAACAGGGCGATACGCGCCGGCGCGGGGTTTTCCATGGTCTTTGCCTCAGGCGCCTATGCGCCCAAAAAAATCCTTGACGCTGTCCAGCCAGGAACTGGAGCGCGGACTGTGATCCGCGGATTCTCCGGTAAAACTGGTTTCCAGCTCCGCCAGCAGCTCACGTTGGGCCGAGGTCAGTCGGACCGGGGTTTCCACGACGACCCGGCACAGCAGATCGCCCTTGCTGTGCGAACGCACCGACTGTACACCCTTGCCGCGCAGCCGGAAAATCTTGCCGGTCTGGGTTCCATCGGGAATGCGCAGCATGGCGCTGCCTTCCAGCGTCGGAATCTTCATCTCTCCGCCGAGCGCCGCGGTGGTGATCCGGATCGGGATCTCGCAATAGAGATCATCGCCATCACGCTTGAAGATCGGATGCTCGCGCACCGCAATTTCAACGTAGAGATCTCCTGCTCCAGCGCCTGCGGGTCCGGCTTCGCCTTCGCCACTGAGCCGGATTCGGTCGCCCTGATCGACACCGGCAGGTACCTTCACCCGAACCAGCTTTTCCTCTTCCAGTCGGCCGGCACCATGACACCAGGTGCAGGGATTGCTGATCGAGCGGCCGGCGCCACCACAGGTCGGGCAGGTCTGCTGGATCGAGAAGATGCCGTTCTGCATACGCACCCGGCCGTGACCGCCGCAGGTGCTGCAGGTGCCGGTCTTGCCATCGGCCGAGCCGGAGCTGGCGCAATGATGGCAGCCCACCAGCGTCGGCACCTTGATCTCGCGCTCGACCCCGTTGACCGCCTCTTCCAGCTCCAGCTCCATGACGAAGCGCAAATCCGAACCGCGACGCTGAGCGCCGCCGCCACGGCCACCACGACCGCCGAAGATGTCGCCAAAAATGTCGCCGAAGATGTCGCCGAGATCAGGACCACCGGGACCGGCACCGCGGCCACCGCCACTGTTCAGGCCGGCGTGACCATAGCGGTCGTAAACCGCCCGTTGCTCGGCATTGCACAGAACCTCGTAGGCCTCCTTGGCCTCCTTGAACTTGTCCTGTGCCTGCGGATCATCCGGATTGCGATCCGGATGCAGCTTCATGGCCAGACGCCGAAACGCCTTCTTCAGTTCGTCCTCGGTTGCGGTCTTCTGGACACCGAGGACTTCGTAGTAGTCGCGTTTGGACATGGGTTGCGCGCGGTCTCGTGGCTTTGATCTTGGCTATTTCGTGAAACAAGTAAAACGCAAAACGTCAAACGTCAATAGAAGCAGGAGCGCGCTCTGATTGACGTTTTACGTTTTACGTTTTACCGCGATTCCGCTCCTGCCGGCTGTGCCGGCAGGAGCGGAAGTCGCTTAACGCTTCTCCCCATCCACCTCGGTGAACTCGGCGTCGACGACGTCGTCATCGGCCTTGGCCTTGGGGCCGGGCTCGCTGTCGGGGGTGGGGCCGCCGGACTGGCCGGCACTGGCGGCTGCACGCAGGCTCTGCGAGGCCTCCATCAGCGCCTGGGCCTTGGCCTCGATGGCGGCCTTGTTGTCGCCCTTCATGGCCGTGTCGAGTTCGGAGATGGCCGCTTCGATCTTGGCGATCTCGGCGCCGTCGACCTTGTCGCCGGCTTCCTTCACCGCCTTGCGGGTTTCGTGCAGCAGGGCATCGGCCTGATTGCGGGCGCCGACCAGCTCGTGGAACTTCTTGTCTTCCTCGCGATGGGCTTCGGCGTCCTTGACCATCTGCTGGATCTCTTCCTCGCTGAGGCCGGATCCCGCCTTGATCTCGATGCGCTGCTCCTTGCCGGTCTTCTTGTCCTTGGCCGAGACATGCAGGATGCCGTTGGCATCGATGTCGAAGGTCACCTCGACCTGCGGCATGCCACGCGGCGCCGACTCGATACCCGCCAGATCGAACTTGGCCAGCGACTTGTTGTAACGGGCCTGTTCGCGTTCACCCTGAAGCACGTGCACCGTCACCGCAGTCTGGTTGTCCTCGGCGGTCGAAAACACCTGGGCCGCGCGGGTCGGGATCGTGGTGTTCTTCTCGATCAGCTTGGTCATGACGCCGCCCAGGGTCTCGATACCCAACGACAGCGGGGTCACGTCCAGCAGCAGCACGTCCTTGACAGTACCGGCCAACACGCCGCCCTGAATCGCCGCACCCATGGCCACGGCCTCATCCGGATTGACGTCCTTGCGCGGCTCGCGACCGAAGAACTCCTTGACCGCCTCCTGCACCTTGGGCATGCGGGTCTGGCCACCGACCAGAATCACCTCAGCGATATCGCTGACGCGCACGCCGGCGTCGGCCATGGCCGTACGGCAGGGCTCGATGGTGCGCTTGACCAGATCGTCGACCAGCGACTCCAGCTTGGAACGGGTCAGCTTGACATTCAGATGCTTGGGACCGCTGGCATCCATGGTCACGTAGGGCAGATTGACATCGGTCTGCATCGACGAGCTGAGCTCGATCTTGGCGCGCTCGGCGGCGTCCTTCAGACGCTGCAGCGCCAGCGGATCATTGCGCAGATCGATGCCCTGCTCCTTGCGGAACTCGTCGACCAGGAAGTCGATGACGCGCTTGTCGAAATCCTCACCACCAAGGAAGGTGTCACCGTTTGTGGCCAGCACCTCGAACTGCTTCTCGCCGTCGACTTCGGCAATCTCGATGATCGAGATGTCGAAGGTACCGCCGCCCAGATCGTAGACCACGATCTTGCGGTCGCCGGTGCCCTTCTTGTCCAGACCATAGGCCAACGCGGCCGCGGTCGGCTCGTTGATGATGCGCTTGACCTCGAGACCGGCGATGCGACCGGCATCCTTGGTCGCCTGGCGCTGGCTGTCGTTGAAATAGGCCGGAACCGTGATCACCGCCTCGGTGACCGGCTCGCCCAGATAGTCCTCGGCGGTCTTCTTCATCTTCATCAGCACGCGCGCGGAGATTTCCGGGGGCGCCATCTTCTTGCCACCGGCATCAATCCAGGCGTCGCCATTGTCGGCCGCCATGATCGAGTACGGCACCATGTCCAGGTCCTTCTGCACGACCTGTTCGGTGAACTTGCGACCAATCAGACGCTTGACTGCATACAGCGTGTTCTTGGCATTGGTGACAGCCTGACGCTTGGCCGAGGCACCGACCAGCACTTCGCCATCCTTGGTGAACGCGACCACCGACGGCGTGGTGCGGTCGCCTTCTGAATTCTCGATGACCTTGACCGAGCCGCCTTCGATGACGGCAACGCAGGAATTGGTGGTCCCGAGATCGATACCGATGATCTTGCCCATGGTTTAGCTCCTTGAAGTCGAAATCTTTCTGGGGACTGGCCCCGACTGACGCATTAGATGGGGACGATTTCTGTCAGCCCAAGTGTGGCCAACAACAGATCATTCACGGTTCAGGCGCCGGAACTGACCAGTACCAGGGCCGGTCGCACCAGACGATCGTGCAATTTGTAGCCCTTCTGCAGCACCACCAGCACGTGATCGGCAGGAACCTCGGCCGAGGGCTGCATGCCCATGGCCTGGTGTTCCTCGGGATTGAAGGCCTGTCCCGCCGGGTCAACGACGACCAGACCGTGCGAATCAGCGGCCTTTTGCAACAGTTTCAGGGTCATGTCCGAGCCCTGCTTGAGTGCTTCGACACCGGCACCTGGGGCCTCGGCGGCCTTGATGCCCTGCTCCAGGCTGTCGATCACCGGCAGCAGATCGTTGAGCAGACGCTCCACGCCGAACTTGCGGGCCTGCTCGAACTCACGCAGCCAACGCTTGCGTTGGTTTTCGGTCTCGGCGCGCTCGCGCAACTGCTCGGCTTCCAGCTCGGCAATACGCGCCAGCAGGTTTTCTTCGGTATCGGTCGGGGCAAAGCCCTCGGCCTCGTGGTCGCCAGTCCCTTCGGGACGAGCAGATTCCTGGGATGCGTGCATCGGGATGGCACTCCCTGCAATGAAAAAAGTGTAGTCGCCGTTTTGGGGACGCTCAGGCCAAATTCAAGGCCGCGCCCACCGCCTGTGCAGTCGCCCTCACCACCGGGATGACGCGCTGATAATCCAGGCGGGTAGGTCCGATGACGCCGAGCACGCCGATGGGCCGCCCGTCGCGTCGATAGGGAGAGGTGATCACCGAGCAGGCGGCAAAGGGCTCGAAACCGGATTCCTCGCCGATGAACAGGCGCACATCGTCGGCCCGCACGGCATTTTCGACCAGTTCCAGCAAATCCCGCTGGCGCTCGAAGGCCTCGAACAGTCCGCGTAGCTGCTGGGCGTCGCCAAGTTCGCGATGTGCCGCCAGACGGCCCTCGCCGGCAATCAGCAGCTGATCTTCGTCCGGAGCACTCAAGGCCGAATGCGCGGCGTCCACCACCGGCGCGCTGGCTTCATCCAGCGCCGCCTTGGCGGCGGCCATCTCGACCGCGAGACGATCCTGGATGGCGGGCAGGCACTGTCCGCCGAAGCGTTCATTGAGCAGTTCCGAGGCGCGCAGCAGTTGTTCGGGCAGAAACCCGCGCTCGGTGTGTACCAGCCGGTTCTGCACCTGGCCATCGTCGAAGACCAGAATCACCAGCAGCCGCCTGGGCGCCAGCTGCACGAAATCGATCTGCCGCAGCGGCAGACGTTCGCGCCGGGGCACCGAGACGATGCCAGCGCAGCCGGTCAGCTCCGACAGCACCCGACTGGCGTGACGCAACACTTCATCCGGAGCCGCCTGCGCCGGCAGGCGTGACTGGATCTCCTCGACCAGCGGCCCCGCCGCTGCCTCGACTTCGATCAGCGAATCGACAAACAGGCGGTAGCCACGCGGTGTAGGAACCCGCCCGGCCGAGGTATGCGGCGAACGGATCAATCCGCCCGCCTCCAGATCCGCCAGAATGTTGCGGATGGTGGCCGGGCTCAGATCCAAGCCGCACTCGCGCGCGAGTGCGGCGGACGCAATCGGCTCACCAGCCTCGATGTAACGGGCGATCAAGTCATGGAGCAGCTTGCGTGCGCGAGCGTCTAGCGGATGCACCGTCGGATAAGCCTCTTCAGTTGGCGGCAGCCGGGCCACCCCATTCAGCCTCTGACTTGGGGGCGAAGTCGCCGGGCTCAAGAGCCGGCACTCGATCTGGCGCCGGGCAGTTGCATCCCCCAGCACTGCGCGGCGATAGTGCCGCAGGTTTTCCCCGGCATCTCGGAGTCAGGCAAGTCCATGCTGCACAGTCTCAGTATTCGCGATCTGGCGGTGGTCGGTCGCGTGGATCTCGCCATGAGCACCGGGCTCAGCGTCATTACCGGCGAAACTGGCGCCGGCAAGTCGATACTGGTCGACGCGCTATCGCTGATCGCCGGTCTGCGCGGCGACAGTGGCGCGGTGCGCACCGGTGCCGAACGCACCGAAATTGCCGCCGAGTTCGACCTCGGCGCCCTGCCCGTCGCCCGGCAATGGCTGACAGAACAGGCAATGGACGAGGACACCGCCTGCCTGTTGCGGCGGGTGGTGCGCGCAGACGGTGGCTCGCGCGGCTTCATCAATGGTCGACCAGCAACGCTGACCCAGATGCGCGAACTGGCCGGCATGCTGGTGGAAATTCACGGTCAGCACGAGCATCAGGCGCTGCTGGCGCGCAGTCACCAGCTCGATCTGATCGACCAGTACGCCCAGAACCAGCGCCTGCGCAGCCAGGTGCGCGAGTGCGCAGGGCGCTGGCGTGAGTTGGGACAGCAGATCGAGGAACTGCGCAGCAATGCCCGAGACGGCAGCGACCTGGCCGATTTTCTGCGACATGCGCTGACCGAACTGGAACAGATCGATCCACGGCCTTCGCGGCTGGCCGAACTCGATTCGGAACACAAGCGGCTGGCGCACGCGGGAGAACTGATCGAAGGCCTGTCCAGGCTGGAAGAATCGCTGGCCAGCGACGAGGCTGGCGTTGAGCGCCAACTCGGGCAGGCCCACCACGAACTGCAGAAGCTGCTGGCCTTCGATGACGAACTCGGCGAGGCCGCGATCATGATCGAATCGGCGCAGGTACAGGTCGATGAAGCCCTGTCCCTGATCCGTCGTCGCCGCGATGCCATCGATGTCGATCCTCGCCGGCTGGACGAACTCGAACGCGATCTTGGTCGCTTGCACGCGATGGCGCGCAAGCACCGGGTCAGCATCGATGAGCTGGATGCGCTGCGGCAGGACATGGCCCGGCGCCTGACCGCAGCCGAAACGGCCGGTGAGCGCCTGGAAAAGCTGGAGGCGGAGCTGGCCCTGGCCCTGACCCGCTATCAGGCTGCCGCCCGCGAGCTCGGCGAAAACCGGCGCGCAGCTGGCGGCCGGCTGGCAATCGAAGTCACCGCCCTGATGCAGGAGCTCGGCATGCAGGGTGGCAGCTTCGAGTGCGCGCTGGAGTCTGATTTCAACCAGCCGCAGGCCAATGGCGCCGACAGCGTCGATTTCCTGGTCAGCGCCAATCCCGGCATGCCGCCGCGGCCGCTGCGCAAGGTCGCATCAGGCGGCGAACTGGCGCGTATCAGTCTGGCGATCAAGGTCGCCACCATTGCTCTGGACGACACTCCGGTGCTGGTTTTCGACGAGGTGGATTCCGGCATCGGCGGCGCCGTTGCCGAAATCGTCGGCCGCAAGCTCAGGCAATTGGGCCAGCGCCGACAGGTGCTGTGCGTCACCCACCTGGCCCAGGTCGCCGCCTGCGCCCATCAGCATTATCGGGTGAGCAAGCTCAAGACCGAGAGCAGCACCGAATCCCAGGTGGAAGTCCTGGGCCGCGACGGCCGCGTCGACGAACTGGCGCGCATGCTCGGCGGCATCGACATCACCAAAGCCACCCGCGCCGCGGCCGCGGACCTGCTGCAGCGGCTGAGCAAGTAAGTACTCGTCCCCGCGCCGCACAGCGCGCGGGCTCTGTAGGTTGGGCTAAGGCCTCGTGCACCGGCACTCTGGTAGAGCGGAGCTCGCTCCGCTGCTTCTGCTGGGCTTTGGCTTTCACCGTCTGTGCGAAGAGCGGCATACCCTGCCGAGCAAGCTCGGCACTACAAGAGCCTCGTATCCCGACGCTCTGGTAGAGCGGAGCTCGCTCCGCTGCTTCTGCTGGGCTTTGGCTTTCACCGTCTGTGCGAAGAGCGGCATACCCTGCCGAGCAAGCTCGGCACTACAAGAGCCTCGTACAC
>JBFWOF010000094.1:0-11983 GCA_050250665.1 Lysobacterales bacterium
GGGCGGGGCCACCGACAGTTACACACTGGTCCTGACGACCATTCCGAGTTCGCCGGTGACCATCACCATCACGCCCGACAGCCAGTTGAGCACGCTGCCGACGACGCTCACCATCACGGCTGGCGACTGGAATATTCCGAAGCCAGTGGTTGTTTCGGCGGTGGATGACGCGGTCACCGAAGGACCGCACACAGGAACCATCACCCATTCAGCGACCGGGGGTGGATACGACGGCGTCTTGATTCCCGGCGTCACGGCGAGTATTGCGGACAATGACACCGCCACGCTGTCGATTTCGGATGTAAGTCAGGTCGAGGGCACTGCAGGCTCCTCAAGCTTCCAGTTCACCGTGACCCTGTCCGGCTCGGTCAACAGCGCGTTCACGGTGCCGGTCTCGAGTTCAGATGGCAGCGCAATTGCCGGGTCGGATTACACGGCCATTCCTGGTGGTACCAGCCTCGCTTTCAGCGGTGCCGCAGGGCAGGCTCAAATTGCCACGGTCACCGTGCTGGGCGACGCCATCGTGGAAGCCAACGAGACCTTTGCCGTGGGGCTCGGCACACCGACCAATCCGCTGGTGAGCATCACCGATGGGTCAGGCGACGGCACGATCGTGAACGACGACGCTGCCACGGTTGCGATCGACAGCGTCGTCGAGGCAGAAGGAGACAGCGGTTCGTCAAGCTATGCCTTCGCGATCACGCTGACAGGCAATGTGCAGGACGGATTCACGCTGCCGTACCAGAGCACGGATGGAACCGCCACGGCGGGTTCCGACTACACCTCGGTGACCGGCACCCTGAGTTTCACCGGCACCAGCGGCCAGGTGCGAAACGTGTTGGTCGCCGTCAGCGGAGACACCACGCCAGAGGCAGACGAGACCTTCTTTGTCGATCTCGGCACGGCATCCGTCGCCGGCGTAACATCTGCCCCGGCACGTGGAACCGGCACCATTGTCAACGATGACCTGACGGCGGATGTCTCGGTCAGCAACAGCAATGGGGTTTCGGCGCTGACCCCCGGCGACAGCACCGTCTACGCCGTGGTGGTGAGCAACACGAGCAGCGTGGTTGATCTGCCGGCGGTGGCCATCGTTCAGACCTTGTCACCAGCCCTGATCAACGTCACCTGGACATGCGCGGGCACCGGCGGGGCTACCTGTCCGGCCAGCGGAAGTGGACCTGTTTCGACGACCGTTGCCATGCCCAAGGGTTCCAGCTTGAGCTATCAGGTCAGCGCAACCGTGGCTGATACGCTACTGGACACCGTCGACGCCACCGTGACGGCCACGGTCCAGTCGCCCTACAGCGATTCCAATCCGGCCAACAACAGCGTCACCGACAGCGATCCCAGAATCTGGGATTCCTTCGCCGACGGCTTCGAATAACACTCACGGTTCCCGGCAGGCCCATCCAGGCCTGCCGGTACGGAGCCGGCAGAATCGGAGTCCATATCTCGGGTGGGTACCGGTGAATCGAGCGTTCCGCCACGGCGGCAGCAGAGTTCCCGCCACGGCAAGAGTGAACGCGGTACTGCATGCATCAGCCGTTCAACGGAGTGCTTGGCGCGGGGATGATCGCGTCCGCGGGCGGACCCACGCGGACGCGCAGCGACGCCCGTGGTCCGGCAGATCGCCGCCGCCGCGGAGGGCGCACGGGCCAATTCCGCATGCGAAGGCGAGCCGCCGTGGCTCGGAATTCAGTCGCGTCCTTACCGGCGTCCGCAGCCGCGCGTTCTTCCTGATGGGAGTCCCGGTGGCCCAGGCCGCTGCGCTTGTTCGGTACGAGGGCATGGGGGCACGCAAGGGCAGTCTCACGGCGAGCTCTTGAGCTTGCGTGCCCTTTCGCCATCGTCACCTCAAATCAATCACTTGCGATATGTTTGCCAGGAGAGGTCATGGTGTGAGCCAGGCGCTGTTGCTCGACAGGCTCTGCGGCTCTTGCGCAAACGCGCCGCCGAGCGAAGGGGTCTCGGCCCTGTAACGCGTCTGTCGCGTACTTCCCGAATCCGCCAGCCCGGGCGACCATTCAAGATCGCCCGTTCAGGTTTCCGCGGCGCCTGGAACTCAGCGGCGTCGACTGGTTGCCATCAGTCCACTCAGACCGGCGAGCACGCTGAGCAACAGCAGGCCGAGTTCACCGAGCGCGGGAATCTCCTCGATCAGGAAGCCGACTTGTACCGACACACTGGACAAGTTGTTGTTGGCCACCGGATCCGGCGTGCTGGACGTGGTGCTGGCGCTCACCGCCGAGGTGCCTGGCACATTGCTGTAGGCGACCACCTGAAGAATCCGGCTGGTCCCTGGCGCGGTTGCGCCGGTCCAGGTGCAGCTGATGGCTCCAGAGTTGCCCACCTGGGGTGTGCTGCAGGTGGCCGAAGCAGCAACATGGCTGGAGTAGCGGAAGTCAGGTGACAGCGTCAGCGTCGTCGACACATCCTGGGCGTCGGAAGGACCCTGGTTGAGGCTGGTCGCCGTGAAGGTCACCGGCACATTCAGCGTGACTTCCGTGGTCGACGCACTCAGTGTCAGCAGCAGATCGGCGCTGGCGAGCACATTGGTGCTGGTGCTTGCGGTGTTGTTGGCTGCGACTGGATCCTGCGTGGCGCTTGCCACCGTGGCCGTGGCGTTGATCACGGTGCCGGCGAGCACCGACGGTGCCACATCCAGCAGCAAGGTCACGTTGCGCGACGAGCCGGGAGCCATGCTTCCTGCAAAGGAGCACACGATCGGCGAGCCTGCACAGGAGCCACCACCGGAAACGGAACCGGAGGCGAAGCTGGTTCCCGCCGGGACCGGCATTGTCAGGTTCACGCCGGTGGCAACAGAGGGACCGGCATTGCTCACCACGGCGGCGTAACTGATCTGGGTGCCAGCCGTGACCGGATCCGGGGCGTCCGCGAGTGTCAGGGAAAGATCGGTGCTGGCAACGACCTGAACGGTGGCGGTTGCCGTGTCATTTCCAGGCTGCGGGTCCACCGTCACGGTCGAAGCGGTCGCCGTGGCCGTCAACGGGCCGAGAAGTGCTGGATCAGTGTCGACCGCGATCGTGACCGTACGCGCGCCGGCGGCCGGGGTTGGGCCGGTCCAGGTGCAGATCACCGGACTGATGGCATTGCAGCTGCCGCCCGCTCCCGGATTGGTCGATGCCAGCGTCGTGCCGGCGGGCAAGGGCAGGGTAACAGTGACGTCCTGAGCATCTGCCGGTCCGTCATTGCTCACCGTTGCGACATAGCTGAGCTGGGTGCCTGCGCTGACCGGATCGGGGGATGCGGTCAGCGTGATGGACAAGTCGGCTGTAGACACGACCGTTGTGGTGGTGCTCGCCGAATTGTTGCTGCCATTGGGGTCCACGGTCGCCGATCCGGCGGTGGCGGTAGCAGTCAGAATGGTCTGATCCGGTGTGGCCAGCTGAATCTCGGCGACAACGGTGATGCTGCGACTGGCACCTGCACCGGGATCTGTGGTGCCCGCCCAGGTACAGGAGACCGGCCCGTTGCTGCCGACTGCCGGGCTTGTGCAGCTGGCGCCTCCGCTCGACGTTGCCGATACGAAGTTGGTGCTGGCCGGCAGGGGCAGGGAGAGATTCACATCCTGAGCGCTGGAGGAACCGAGGTTGGTGACGGTCGCGACATAGCTGACGGTGTCGCCGACCACGACCGGATCGGGAGAGTCGGTCAGCGTCACCGACAGGTCGGCGGAAGGCACCAGGGTGTCGGTATCAGTGGCGCTGTTGTTCCCGAGAGCCGGATCCGTGGCCCCAGCTCCCGCCGCGACGGTGGCCGTATTCACGAGCGTCCCCGAGGCCGCCGGATCCACCGTGCAGGTTGCGATATAGGTGGCAGAAACTCCCACGGGCAGGTTGACGGAATCGACGATGTTGCCGCTGCCCGTGGCCGTGCAGCTGCCGCCGGTGCCTGCGAGGCAGGTCCAGCTGCAGGCACTCAGGGCGGCCGGGAAGGTATCGGCCACGCTCGCCGCCGTGGCGACGCTGGGGCCGCTGTTGCTGGCGACGATCGTGTAGATCACCTCGGTGCCAGGAACAGCGCTGCTGCTGCCGTCGGTCTTGGTGATGGCAAGATCGGTCTGCGGCGTCAGCGTATCGGTGTCGGTAGCAGTGTTGTTACCAGGGACGGGATCGATGACTCCTGTCGGAACGGACACGCTGGCCGAATTGCTGAGCGATCCCGTTGCGGTGGCGCGCACCGTGGCGGTGGCGACGTAGGTGATCGAACTTCCAGCCGGCAGGCTGACGGTATCGGCGATGCTGCCGTTGCCCGCCGCGGTGAAACCACTGGCGCCGCCGGTGGCAGTTGCGGTGTAGCTCACGCCGCTCAGCGCCGCCGGGAAGTTGTCGGCGACCTGCACGCCAGGAATATCCGATGGGCCGCTGGCCTGCACGGTGATGGTGTAAGCGATCGGGGTGCCGGGTATCGCCGAGGCCTGGCCATCAGTCTTGGTGATCGACAGGTCCGACTGTGGCGTCAGGGTGTCGGTGTCGCTGGCACTGTTGTTCGCCGCGACAGGGTCCAGCGCTGCGGTGGTGATGCCGGCAGTACTCTGCAGGGTGCCGGTGGCGCCAGCGGGAATGCCGCAGTTGGTGGTGTAGGTCACAGTGGCGCCGGCCGGCAGGGTGATGCCAGAGTCGCTGAAGTTGCCTGCCACCGGGCCGGGATCATTGCCAGAGGCGCCGCCGGCCGCCACCGAGGTCGTGGTGCAGGCCGCGAGCACGGGGTCGAAGGTAGTGCTGACGACCACGCTGGTCGCCGTCGCCCCATTGAGGTTGCTGGCAACGGTCGTGTACGTGAGCCCGCTGCCGGGCACGATCGTCGTCACGCCGTCGCTGATGCTGATCGCGACATCAGCGGCCTCTATGGCAAAGACCGTGGGATCGTCTTCACCTGCGTCGCCGGCGAAGTTGTTGCCATTGGGGTCTGGGTCAGTACCCGAATCGGACAGGTCCGAGAGGCCCTCGAAGCTGCTGATGGCAACCTGGTTCGAGTAGACACCGAGCCCTGCACCCTGGTCTGTGGGCGTCAGTACCTGCACGACGAGGCGGAACTGTTCGACGACGGTAGGACCCAGGCGGCCACCTGGGGCCAGCATCTGGATGACGCCCGAGCCGTTGAAGGATGGATTGGGGGCCAGCTCCCGTGGCGGGCTGACCAGGCTCAGTGGCGTGGTGATCTGGTAGTTGCCGGCGCCGAAGACACTGTCGAGATCCTCTACCAGGGATATCTCGGTCAGCGGGAAGCTGCCCAGGTTCTCGACAACATAGTCGAAAGTGATGAACGCACCGTTCACGGTGGCGAGCTTGGCCACGCCGATGGCGGAGGTGGAGTAACTGACAATGCTGGGATCGCTTTCCCCGCCGTCGGAGGGGATGCCGTTGCCGTTGGGATCAGGATCGATGCCATCGTCGGACAGGTCGGCGGCCAGGGTATTGCTGGGGCCGAGGCCATAGGCAATCACCTGATTGGCGTACACGCCGAGGCCCAGACCTACGTTGGATGCGTTGATGATGGTGACGCCGACGCGGATCTGAGCGGTATCGCCGGCGGCGAGTGTGCCTCCAGCAAGCAAATCCGGACTGCCGCTGCCGTCGAACCCGGCATTCAGACTGAGCGTGCCGGGATCGTCGATGAATGCCGGGGTAGCGGCAATGCTGTAGTTACCAGCACCAAAGACCGCATCCAGATCGTCCAACACGCTGACATTTGACAGCGTGACGTTGCCCAGATTCTCCAGGAACACGTCATAAGTGACCGCATTGCCGGCGATACTTGCCTGCAAGGCGACGCCAACGATGGATTCCTCGCCGATGATCGATAGCGTCTGGTCGTCCTCTCCTGGATCGCCGGCGTTGCCATTACTGTTGGCGTCGACGACGATGCCATTGTCGGAGACATCGCTGACCGGTGTCCCAAAGATATCGGCGCCAGAAGCCGACCACTGGGTCAGATAGACACCGAAACCATTGCCCTGGTTGGTGACATTGGTCACGGTGATGACCACGCGAATTCGGGCGCGTGCATGACCCGGCAGCGACGATGGCGAGTTGATCAAGCTAGGACTGAAAAGGCCGTCGAAGCTGGTGTTCAGCAGGATCGTGGCCGGACCCTCCAGCAGGGTGGGGGCACCGTTGACCGTGAAATTTCCGAAACCGAAAACGCCGAGCAGGGACTGGCTCGCCGCCAGGCTGCCGACTGTCGTGGAGCCCAGGTTCTCGATCGTGTAGTCCAGCGTGATCTGATTTCCCACCACGTAGGACTGGAGGGCGACGCCAATGCCCGATCCGTTGATCGCGATGGTCGTTGGGGTGTCCTCGTTGCTGCCGGAAGGATCGCTGTTGCCGTTGGGATCCGGATCGGTGCCTTCATCCGATGCGTCAGTGAATGACAATCCCCCCGGATCAACGCTCGTGACTCGGGCTTGATTCTGATACACACCAAGGCCGAAACCCTGAGCATTGCTGATGGTGGTCACGTCCACGACGAACCGAATCTGTGCCGTGTCGCCGCTGGCCAGCGTGCTCCCCGGTCCCAGGAGATTGGGCTGGCTGCCACCGTTGTAGGCGGCATTCAGCGTCAGGGTTCCCGGATCATCGATGAAGCTTGGCGGACTGATCAGCGCGTAGTTGCCCGCGCCGAATACGGCGTCCAGATCGTCGACCAGAGATACGCTGCCGGTGGCGCTGCCGAAGTTCTCCAGATAAAGGTCGATGGTGACCTGACTTCCGGAGATCCCTGCCGTCTTGGCGACACCAGTGATCGCGGTGGGCGGCATGTTGACGGGCGTGAGGCTGGCATTGTCGCCGGGGTTGTTGTTGCCATCCGGATCGGGGTCAGTCCCCGAAACAGAGGTGTCGGACACCACGACGCCATTGGGAAGCGTGGCGAGTCCGGTGGCCTGGTTTCGGTAGATTCCCAGGCCAGACCCGCGATTGACCACGTTCAGGACCGCGACCTGGAAGCGGATCTGCGCCGTGGCGCCGACTGCGAGAGTGCTGGCAGGGGACAGGATGTCCGTATCGTTGGAGCCGTCAAAGGCGCTGTTCAGCGCCAGCGTGCCGGGATCAGCGATCAAAGTCGGCGGTGTGACGATGCTGTAGTTGCCGGTGCCGAAGACCGAGTCGAGATCGTCGGGCAGTGACAGCGAACTGAGCGTACTGGTCCCGAATGCCTCCAGATACAGGTCGAAAGTAGCCAGATTGCCGGTCACGGCGGCGGTTTTTGCAACACCGATGGCCGAGCGATTGCCCAGATTGATCTCCGAAATGACGGAATTGTCGGTCGGATCGTCGTTGCCATCCGGGTCCGGGTTGGGGCCGTCGGTCGAAACGTCGCTGACCGGGTTCATTGCCGGATCGGTGCCGTTCACCACCACCTGGTTCCGGTAGACGCCGAAACCAAAGCCCTGGTCCGTGAGGTTATTGATCCGGGTCCAGATCTCGAAGATGACGTATTCGTCGGGTGCCAGCGAACTTCCAGCCGAAATCATCGAAGTATTACTGCCACTGCCGTTGAAGGCAGCGTTGTAATTCAGGCTGCCCTCGCCGGCCAATTGATTGGGATCGACCAGATGGGTGTAGTTGCCTGCGCCGTAAACCGCATCCAGGTCCTCGGAGATGCTGATGTTGGAGATGACCTGATCGCCGTAGTTGGCCACCCGGAAACGGGCTTTCACGATCGGATTGCCGCCCGAAAGGCCGCCGAAGATCAGTTGCTTGCTGATGCCAATGTGCGCGCCTGGTGCTCTGGCGGCCTTCGTCTCGGCCGCCTCGGCACTGCCATGGACTGAGGCAGCGGCGAGAAGGATCGCAGCCAGGACTAGTTTTCTTGGATCCATCAGCAAATCCTCTTGTCTCTTGCATCGTGCCTGCGTCCCACTGCCACGGCGCCCGAGTTCCGTATCGGTCTTGCGGGCGATCTCGGGTATCCGTTTGATCCGCAGGGCGCTGCGCTGCACGCGCAGATAGTGTTGGCCAGCGCAAAGTCTAGCTCAGTCTGACCGCCTGAAGCCGACCCGAGCGGCCCGATCGCACCGATGTGCCGGTTCGACACCGCGAACAGGCGATGCGCGTTGTCTGAAGTGGAGCGGTCTTGATTGGGCTGGGGACCTTTCGAGCCGTCACTCTGCAGGGCACAACTCAGAAATCCCAGCGACATCCCAGGTAGTAAAAGAGGATGTTGTTGCGTTCGCTGACCAGGGCGGCGTCGCTGCGGGAGCGCTCATAGGCGATTTCGCCTTCGAGTGAGAAGTGCTCGCGCCACTGGAACAGCGCCCGCAGGGTGGGCGCCAGGCGGGTCAGTTGCGAGCCGCTGGCATTGTCCTGCTGGTACCAGCGAATGGCGGGTTCGACGGTCCAGCGCGAGCCGAAGCGGAAGCGCGAGTTCACCGCAAACAGCCGGCCATCGTAGGCGTCGGCACTGAGTTGACTGGCGGTCATCGTGATCACGCCGCTGTCGGTGAAGATGCCGGTGCCGATGGCCTGCAGCGTCGTGGTGTAGACATTGCCGGTGCCTGGCTGGGGCGGAATGTCGCCGGCGCCGTCGGTGCCGGTCAGCGAGGACAGGCGAAATTCGGCGCCCAGTTGCCAGCGACTGCTGACAGGGTAGGTGACGCCAGCCAGCGCCACCTTGGAGATGGGTGTCAGGCCCAGCGCCTGCAGCTCCAGCTCGGTGCTGCTCTGACTGTTGAGCAGATCCGCCAGGGTACGCGTTGGATCTGCGAGCAGTGCATTCGATACCTGCAGCGTCGGTGTGCGCCGGTAGTCATAGAGAAAATTGAATATGCCGCCGCTGCCGAACTGGTAGGAGCCCTGGACCGAGGCCACATTGAGCTGGTCGAACTGGACATCGTAATCGACCAGCCCGAAGACACTGGTGAGGTCCTTGAAATAGCGCAGCTCGCTACCGACCGCGAGGCGGTCGGTGATGCCGTCGACCGCCTGACGCACGGCGAAGAAGCCCAGACCCAGTCCTTCGATCGGCGTGTCGCCATCCACGGTCAAGGCCGCAAAACTTGGGCGGTTGCCCAGACCGTCCTGGGCCGGCACACCGGCAATCGCGCCGATGCGCCATTTCTCGGTCACGCCCCAGCTGGCGCTGGCGCCGTCAAAACGACCGAGTACGCTGCCGCTGGTTGAATTCTGGCGACCCACGCGAGCGCCAATGCGCTGCGGCTGATAGCGGAAATCGCCGTAGAAGGCGGTCAGTCGGTTCTCATTGGGCTGTTGATCGAGAAAGCTCAGGGTGCCGATGTTTCGCAGCACGAAGCGATTGTCCCAGTCGCCGCCGCGCAGGCGCAGATTGGCGTCCAGATTGGTGACCAGCGCCGATTGGTCCGTCTGCGACAGCGTCTGGGTATCGATGGTGGTGGCATTGGTGGCCGGGGTGATGATGATGTTGTCGGTGCGGATGCGCGAATTGCCGCCGTAGTAGAAGGTCGACAGACTGCCCCAGGTGAGCGTCTGACTCGGGCGTGGCGCACGTCCACCGGCCACCGCCTGGGCTTCGGGCAGGTTCAAGGCAGCCAGACGCTCGCGCACGCGCTCGGCGCCCGGTCCCTCCGGATAGAGTTTGAGGTACAGCTGGTACTCGGCGCGCGCACGATCGATGCCACCCAGCGCCTCGCGCACCTGGCCGATCAGTTCCTGGGCTTCCTGCGAAGCCTCGTTCGGTGGCAGGTTGAGGATGCGATTGAGCGAGGCGACCGCTGCATCGTAGCGCTGTGCCGCCATTTCCGATCTGGCCTGCGCGAGCATGGCAGCGGGATCGTTGCTTGCGGTCGCCGCTGGAATCGCCGTTTCCGGCTGCACTGACTGCGACTTCAGGACCAGCACGATGGAACGATTGTCTTCCGCCTGTCCCACCCGGACCAGTTCCACCGGACTCTCGAAATTCACGTCGAGTCGGCGTGCCGGAACACCGCCCTGGGGGGCCAGATAGCGCACTTCGAAGCCTGGCAGATCATGTCCCGGCGGCGAGTTCCGGGTGTCCTCGAACACGCCATTGTCGTCACTGGCGCCGGTGACCTGCAGAAAGATCTGGACCGACATTTGCGAGTTGTCGACCACGTGGCGCTGATAGCGTACCTGGGTGGCAAAGCGGATCGTGATCCGGGACTCACCACCGGCACCGGCAACCTCGATGTCGTCCAGTGATTGCGCCCGGATTCCGGGGGCGATGATCAGTCCCCACGACAGCAGCAGACAGAGCAATGCGTTTCGAAAGATCATCGGTGTTTCCCCTGTAGGAAGTGCGCCTCAGTCCCAACCGCCGTCGGTGGAGCGATGCTGCGAGCTGCGAAGCTGCTGGATCGTGGTGAAGCTGGAATCGGTGTAGATGTGGCAACTGCCGGTGCAGTCCTGAAGTTCGCCGACGGTGTAATAGATGCGCGGCGAATTGACCTTGCGGTGCTCGTCGGGCTGGAAATTGTTGGCGTGACAGGCAGCGCAGTTGGGCCGGTACGCCGGGAACTGGAAGGCAATCACTTCATTGTTGTTGCGATGGCAGTCATTGCATTCCATGCCCGAGCGGTGCGGGCGATAGGCAATCGAGGTGTGCGAATAGCTGAGCAGCGGCAGCCAGGAACTGGTCCGGTGACAGCTGTCGCAGGAGCGGCTGGTGATGAAATGGTTGCCGGGCTTGCCGGTCGCATTGCTGCCGTTGTGGCAGCTGTTGCAGGTCCCGGGGGCCACGCTGGAATGGCTGAAGGTGGAGGGCAGCCAGGCCGTCGTGCGGTGACACACATCGCAGGACTGGGTGGTCGGCAGATGGTTGGCAGGCTTGCCGGTGGCGGTGCTGCCGTTGTGGCAGGTGGCACAGCCGCCGGGGGCCACACCGCTGTGATTGAAACTCGCCGGTACCCAGGCATTGGTGTTGTGGCAGCTGTCGCAGGATTGCGTGGTGGGAATATGGGTGGCCGGCTTGCCGGTGGCGGTACTGCCGTTGTGACAGGTGGCACAGGCGCCAGGCGTCACGCCGCTGTGGTTGAAGCTGGCCGGTATCCAGGCGTTGATCGAATGACAGCTGTCGCAGGCGGCCGTGGTCGGAATATGGGTGGCTGGCTTGCCGGTGGCGAAGGCGCCGTTGTGGCAGGTGACGCAGGCGCCGGGGGTGACGCCGCTGTGGTTGAAGGTCGAAGGCAGCCAGGCGGTGGTCCGATGGCACGCATCGCAGGATTGCGTGGTCGGAATGTGGTTGCCGGGCTTGCCGGTGGCGGTGCTGCCGTTGTGGCAACTGGCGCAGGCGCCAGGACTGACGCCGCTGTGATTGAAGTTCGCCGGCACCCAGGCGTTGATGGAATGGCAGGTATCGCAGGACTGCGTCGTCGGCACATGCGTGGGCGGCTTTCCGGTGGCGAAGGCGCCGTTGTGGCAAGTGACGCAGGCACCCGGAGTGACGCTGCTGTGATTGAAGGTCGAGGGCAGCCACGCTGTGGTGCGATGGCAGGCGTCGCAGGATTGCGTGGTCGGAATGTGATTGCCCGGCTTGCCGGTCGCGGTGCTGCCGTTGTGGCAACTGGCGCAGGCACCGGGGCTGACGCCGCTGTGGTTGAAGTTCGCGGGTGTCCAGGCCGAAGTCTGGTGACAGGCATCGCAGGACTGCGTGGTGGGGATATGAGTCGCCGGCTTGCCGGCGGCAAAGCTGCCGTTGTGACAGCTGGCACAGGCGCCGGGCGTCACGCCGCTGTGGTTGAAAGTTGAGGGCAGCCAGGCGGTCGTGCGATGGCAGGCGTCGCAGGATTGCGTGGTCGGAATGTGATTGCCCGGCTTGCCGGTCGCGGTGCTGCCGTTGTGGCAGCTGGCGCAGGCACCGGGGCTGACGCCGCTGTGGTTGAAGTTCGCGGGTGAGCACGCCCAAGACTGGTGACAGGCAACGCAGTAATGGGAGGTGTGGATCTGTGTCGCCGGCTTGCCGGCGGCGAAGCTGCCGTTGTGTCTGCTGGCGCAGGCGCCGGGGGCTGCGCGGCGGTGTGTGT
>JBFWOF010000095.1:0-11415 GCA_050250665.1 Lysobacterales bacterium
GCACAGCACCGGAAGCGTGATGTTGAAAGTGGTAGCGTTTGCAGCGAGGGTCGTGGACATCAGCGTAGCTCCTTGAGGTTTTGGCACCGCAGAGGATCTCGCGTCCACGGCCCTCATGGCATCTACGGGATGGCGCGGCGGCAATGCGGGTGTGGGAAATGCGCCGGGCGCCTCGCGTATGGGCATGCGCAGCCGAATTGGGGCTGGCGGACGCGAGGACCCGGCCTACGACGGGCTGGATGTCGGGCTGCCGGTATCTGGCCTTGGGCTGTCGATACGCACAGTTGGGCGTTTTGGTATCGGACCATGGACTGACGGCGTCGGACCTTGGGCTGGGGGCATCCGTCATTGCGCTGGAGGCATCCGTCATTGGGCTGGAGGCATCCATGATTGGGATGGCTGCATCCGTCACCGGGCTGACGGCATCCATCGTTGGCCAGAGGGCTGCCAGGCATTGGGTCAGCGCCGTCCTTCGTTGGGCCAGCGCCGTCCTTCGTTGGGCCGGCGGTTTCCTTCGTTGGGCAGGTGGTGGTCGATCATTGGGGAAGGGACTGCCCAACGTCGGGCGGCTGGCATCCGTCGCCGGGTACGGCTGACCCATGCGCCGGTCGGCTCAGCCCATCAGCGGATGCGGCGGGGCCAATCATCGGGTCGACTTGCCCACCCCTGGGCCGGCGGTCTGCTTCCCAGGTTCCAACCCGGGAGCCCGTTGAGGTCGCCCAACACCTGTTCAGTTACTTTTAACCGTCGTTTCATCCACTGAGACGCAACGCGGGTCTTATGGCCTCACCCCGGACACATCGGCCGGGGAGCGATCGGCGCCAAGGGGCGCAGACGCAAATCCCAAGAAGCCAAAAGGAAAGTAGATATGTCGATCAAGAACCTCGTGAACCTCAACCTCAGCGAAGCCCAGATCACCGCCGTGAACGCGGCGCTGACCACTCTGGAGACCGAACTCTCGGGACTGGTGGCCCTCAGCCGATCCGACAAGCGCCGCATGCAGCGGATGGGGGTGAAGGGCGAAAGCTTCAGCCGTCAGGCGCTGCAGGTGATCAGCCAGAATCCGCAGATGATTCCGGCCAATATTCCGGTGGCCAGTGCGCTGGACGACTTGAAAGTCATCGATCAGCTGCGGCCCATCCTCACCCGGATGTCGCGACTGTGCGAGCGTGGCAACGACACCGATGCCGCGCTCGGCAACGATGTCATGACCGTGGCCCTGCAGGCCTATGGCTTGTTGAAGCTCACGGGCCGTAGCGAGGGCATGGAGAGCCTCCGCCGGGATCTGTCGGGAATGTTCTCGCGCAGCAAGCGGGCGGCGAAGTCCGGGGCGGACGCGCCACCGCTACCGAAGGCGGCCTGATGCCGCCAGATTCATCTGCTGTGCCGAAAGAGCCGCTGATTGCGGCTTTTTTCTTTTGGGGGAAGCAAGAGTTGCCGGCCATGGAGAGCCGAGTGTGCCGGCCCGACACTGAGCACAGGCCATGAAGCTCAAGCTGCCTGTAGGAGCGACCTCGCGTCGCGACCGCAAAGCCGCGGGTCCGCAGCGGTGGTCGCGCCGCAAGGGCGCTCCTACAAGAGACGTCGCTGTCGCCGTGCTCACGGGATTGGGCGCAATCGTCTGCATCGCCCTCAACCCCGACTGATCAACGAACTTGGCGCGATCTTCCGCAACAGGTGTGAGAAATGCGGGCTAGCCTCAGTCGCTGCTGTCGATATCGGCCGCATCCCCTGCCCCACCAGCCACGCGATCGGCGCCCAGTGATCGCACGGAATAGAGCTGTCCGTCGCTGCCGGGTATCGCCAGCACATAGGGTGTGCCCCACGGGTCTTTGGTATTCGTGGCCTTGAGGTAAGGACCACTCCAGTTGTCGAGCCCGTCGGGCGCCCGCCGCAGATCCTCGATCCTGCTCGGCAATACGCCGCAGTCCAGTTCATAGCGCTCGACCGCGCTGGCAACCAGTTGTACGCCAACAATGGCCTGGCGCCGCTGCGCCTTTCGTCTTGCGTCGAGAACGCCGACGCCGACCAGGGTGGCAATGAAGGCGATGATGCCGAGGACGACCAGCATTTCGATCAGCGTGAAGCCGCGTTGACGGCGCGCAAGCTGCCCAGGCATGGCAGTTTCTGTCTGTCTCAGGATGTTCATGTGCATCAGTGGCTCCTTGAATGACCCGGAATGTGCCGCCAGTGACCGCGAATTGCGGGCAAGCGCGGCCGACGGCCGTGGGCTGCGGCCGTAGCTTGGAATCGATGCGTGTGTTGCCGGGCCAGGCGGTGGTCCAGGGGCCCTGTATCCACAGAACGGTCAGAGTGCGTGCAGTTCCCGAGCCCTGAACCCGGAGCGGCGGAAGCCGCTGCCGCCACCTCTCCGGGGACAATCTGAAACCACGTCCATCAATCATCAACCGGCCCGCTGACGGGCTTGGCGTATGCGATATTGGGGCGGTTGGCGAGGCCTTGCACAAGGTCCGAAAAGACCCAGTGGGGCGAGCGCCCGAGGCTTCGGACGTGCAGCCGGCGCATCGGTCGCCATTGCTGCCAGGTGCCGGCAACGCTGTGCGAAAGAGACGCCCGCTTGACCCGACTATTCGAGGCCACACGATGAAAGCTGCGACCTATCTATCCCTGCTTCCCATCCTGGCCCTGTCAGCCTGCTCTGAGCCGGGCGGCACTGATCAGGCGCAAGCGCCGGTGGCGCCCGACCAGGCACAGACACAAGCCGCGCAAGAGCCGGCCATCGAGGTCCGCACCGACGGTAACGTGACCACCGTGACCACGGCTGGCAATCTGCAGTCCACCTTCGACATCGGCTGCATCGATTTCGCCCAGGTGAAGAATGTCTATACACCCGCCGATCTGTTCAAGGGTTCGGTGGCCTGTCTTCAGACCGGTGAGGATGGCCGGGCCAGGAGGCTGTATGCGCTGGCTCTGGCCTACGGACGTTTCGACATGGAACGAGTGGCCGACAGGACCGCGCATCAGGGTATCGAAGTGCTGATGATCTCCAACTTTGACGCCTTCAGCGACGAAGACAAGACACTGTTCTCTGAGGGCTTCAGGGCCTTCACCAATGATCCGGGCGAATGGGCGCAGATGTGCACGCAGGTGCGCGCGCTCGGTCCGCCCGCCTACCATCCCCATTACATGATCCTGCACGGCATGCAGGCGTTTCAGCCCTGGAGCCAGCAAGGCACGAACGGACTGCTGCCCGACTTCAACCCGGAATCCACCTGGCAGATGGTGGTGGATCAGTACATGAGATGTGCCAGCGACGCTGACGCGACGGCAGCCACGTCCCCCGATCCAGGCGCAGATCAAGACACCGCGGCCGAGAGCGAGGCGGCCACTCGCGTGCGCGAAGCACCCATGCTCACTGCTTCCGCGAGGACTTTTGTTTCCGAGTACTTCCTGGCAGAAGACACCTGGCCCGAAAGCAATGCGCAAGCGGGCCTGGCAGAGCCTACGCCGCAACTGCCGATCAGCATCGGCCCGGGCGGCGTCATCACGGTCCTTTTCAGTGAGCCGGCCGAACTGGCGGGGAAATCCATCGTGCTGACGCCCAGCGTCGGAGAATCCGGCGACTCTGTGCAGTGGCAGTGCTCGGACGCTGAAATCCCGCCCGAACTGCGCGCAGGGAACTGTCGCTAGGAGCCCGGCAGTTGCTGCCGGACATTCCTGAAGCGAGTCCCGACGAGCTTGAGGCCCAGGCGCAGCGCAGTCTGGGTCAGCGCTTCCGTTTGCTGTTCAGCCTGGCCACGCTGAAGACATGGTGGCAATACACGCGGGTCGGCACGATCTGGTTGTGGGCTGTGGCGTCCGGCGGCGCGGTGATTTCCGGCCAGGAGCCCTTGTTCCAGCTTGGCAGCGGACTGGTCGCCAGCGTCATCAACTGGGTGCTGTCGCTGTTGATCGCCGGCGTCGTGTGTCTGATGGTGGCGGCGATCGGCATGTTGCCCCTGATCGTTCATGCGGCACTCGACCGCCGTCGGGGCCACATCGGATTCGGATTCCTGCTCGGCCTGGTGCTTGGCTGCACGCTGCTGGTGACAGGGTTCTGGGCCTTGTTCCAGCTGCGCGATCTGATCATGCGGTGAATGCCGCGGGAATCGGCATCAAGACCTGCAGTACCGGCATCGCCAGTCTTGCCGCACCGGCCTGAGCCGATCCCGCAATGGGCTTGAGTCGCGCTATCGTGGCGGCGGAAACGCCGTGGGGATCATGATGTCAGGACAGGATTCGGCTACGCACGAGTTGGGCAAGCCCAGCACCCTGGTCGAGGGCTGGTCGGAACTGCCCTCGAACGTGGATACCTGGGCCGAAGGCCAGCGGATTGGCCCGTTTCGGCTGAAACGCTGTCTGGGCAAGGGCGGCATGGGACTGGTGTGGCTGGCGGAGCAGACGCAGCCCTTGACCCGCGACGTGGCCATCAAGGTCATGCGCGGCGAACGTCGCGGGGCACTGGCCGAGGCCTACTTCGAGATCGAACGTCAGGCCCTGGCGCAGCTATCCCATCGCAGTATCGCGCAGATCTACGATGCCGGCCGCCTGCCCGATGGCGCGCTGTTCTTCGCCATGGAATATGTGCCCGGTGTGCCGCTGGATCAGGCCCTGCGCGAGCATCCAATCACGCCAGAGGCGCTGGCGCGCCTGTTGATCGAAGTCTGCGCCGGCGTTCAGCACGCCCACCAGCGCGGTCTGATTCACCGTGACCTGAAACCGCTCAATCTGCTGGTGCAATGGGTGGATGGTGCGCCGCTGCCGAAGATCATCGACTTCGGCGTTGCCATCAGCATGAACGGCGCTGCGCCGGCCACCGCGGTCAGGGTCGCGGGAACCGGCGCCTACATGTCGCCGGAACAGAAGCATCCCGGGCCCGAAGGCATCGATGCACGTACCGACGTCTATGCGCTCGGTGTGGTGCTGGCCGAGTGCCTGTACCAGTTGGCGGGTGTGGACAGCCAGAGGGCCGGGGCGGACAGTACCCAGCTGCGCCAGGAGCTGGCCATGAGTCTCGGTCGCGCGGAAGCCGATGCCGGCAGCGACCGGCAGGTCCTGTCGCGCCTGAACAGCGTGCCCATGGAACTCCGTGCGGTGGCTCTGAAAGCCATGGCCGACGAGCGCGAAGCGCGCTACCAATCTGCCTCAGCCCTGGCCGAAGACCTGCAGCGCTGGCTGTCGCGCGAACCGGTACGGGCAGTCGCCGGCGGCCGCGGTTATCGCTTGCGCTGCTTCCTGCGGCGCCACGCCCTGGCCAGTGCCTCGGCCGCCGTGCTGCTGCTGGCGATCAGCAGCTTTGCGGTGTTGGCGACCGTGCAGGCCGCGCGCATCGCCCGCGAGGCCGAGCGCGCCAACCGGGCGCTGGCCGAACTGGAAACCGTCACCGAATTCCAGGCCCAGCAGCTGTCGAATATCGATACCGCTGCGATGGGCGACCAGCTCAGGCAGGCAATCCTCGACCAGTTTCAGGCCGCGACCGCCGAGCGTACTGATGCCGCCAGCGCGCAACAGGCCCTGGAAGCCGCGCTGGCGCAAGTCAACTTCACCGACGTAGCGCTGAGCAACCTCGACAGCCAGATCTTCGAGCGCGCCATCAGTACGATCAACCAGGAATTCTCCGATCGCCCGCCCCTGCGGGCTCGCCTGCTGGCGACGGTGGGGCGCACGCTGATGGATCTCGGCCTGCTCGAGCGCTCGATGGAACCCACCGCGGAGGCACTGAAGATCCGGCAGGCCGAGCTCGGGCCCGATCATCCGGACACCCTGGCTTCGGAGGACGCCATCGGTACCCTGCTGCAGAATCAGGGCAAGCTCGCCGAGGCCGAACCGCACCTGCGCGCGGCGCTGGCCGGGCGTCGCCGAGTGCTCGGCGAGGAGCACACGGACACCATCGATTCGATCAACAATCTCGGCCTGCTGGTGCATCTGCAGGGGCGTTTCGACGAGGCCGAGCCCCTGTATCTGGAGGCCCTGGACAAGTACCGGCGCACGCTAGGCCCCAACGATCCGTCGACGCTGCAGATGCTCAACAATCTGGGCGGCATGCTGCGCGACCAGGGCAAGATCGCCGAAGCCGAGCCGTACTGGCGTGAGGCGTTGGAGAAGCGTCGCCAGCAGCTCGGCGACGACCATCCCGAGACGCTGATGTCGATCAACAATCTGAGCGCCTTGCTGCGCGATCAGGGAAATTTCGCGGCGTCCGAACCGCTGACGCGCGAGGCCTACACCCGAGCTCGGCGGGTCTTCGGCGAGTTCCATCCCTCGACCCTGACCTATCTCGGAAATCTGGGCAATCTGCTGCAGAGCACCGGTCAGCTCGACGAAGCGGGCGAACTCCTGGCTGCCGGGCTCGCAGGGGCGCGCAAAGCGCTGGGCGATCAGCACACCATAGTGGCCGCCTTCGCCAGCAATCTGGGCAGCCTGCGGCGTACCCAGGGACGCCTGGAGGAGGCCGAGAGCCTGTGGCGGGAGGTGCTGGCCATTCGCCTGCAGGCCCTCGGCCCCAGCCACCCTGGCACATTGTTGCTGCAGAGCAACCTCAGCGATCTGCTGCGCGAGCAACAACGTCCCCAGGAAGCCGTCAGCATGCTGGAGGCCGCATTGCCACAGGCCCGCGAGACTTTTGTCGGCCCCTTGAGTGATCGCCTGGCCCTGCTGCTGATCCGCCTGGGCAGAGCCGAATCCGCCTTGCCGACACCAACGCCATACGCGCAGGCCGAGGCCCATCTGCAGGAAGCGGAGAAACTGATCCAGGCCCAGGAAAAGCCTCTGCCCCAGGACCAGAAATTGCTGGCTACAGCCTTCGTCGAAATGTACGAGCGTTGGCAGAAGGACGAGCCTGCGGCCGCGGCAAAGGCGGAGAGCTGGCGGCAACAGATCCAGCCTTGAGCCTGGGTACGAGTCCGGGGATTGGACCGCGCCACAGGGTCCGTCCGGGCCTGCCTGCTGCAGACTCGCCTCTTCAGTAGGTCACGTTGTCCGCGCAGCGGACTACGTGACACGCAGGCCCGCGTAGCCTGGAACCGGCTGTCAGAGCTTGGGGACTCTCCATGCGGAGCCGAACCATCAAGAGGCTGCGATCAGTCCTCGAGGCGCGCAGCCATCTGCGCAGCCACATCCTGCGCAGACGCCTGATCACGCGCTGAAAGTCCCTCGATGACGCCCCGGCGATTGGCTTCCGGGTGGTTCTGGTGGAGCTTGTCCTTGCCGATCAGGCGCTCAACGCGCAATTCGATGCCGACGATGGCGCGCAGCTGACGCTCGACATAGTCCGGCGGCGCCTCGTCCAGCCGCCACGGGCGAGGCTGAAACGCCTCGTGCTCCGCGCTCAGCTCATCCAACAGCTGCCGCAGCCAGATCGGGTCATCGATCGCCTGCAGGCGGCCATGAGCGTGCACCACGCAGTAGTTCCAGGTCGGCACGGCCCTGCCGTCAACCGCCTTGGACGGGTACCACTGCGGGCTGACATAGGCTTGCGAACCATGGAAGACCGCCAGCACCGGCTGCCCGTCGGCCTCACGCCACAGGGTATTGGCACGGGCAACATGGCCGACCAGGTGGATCGCCCCAGCCACCCGTCGCACCCGCATCGGAATGTGGTTGGCCACCGGCCCCTGCGGGCCGCCGTAGATCACGGTGGCCAGCGGGAAACAGCGGATCAACTCGACCTGAGCAGACTCGTCCGACTGTTCGAAATGCTTGGGCAGGTACATGGCTTCAGCTCTGCAGGCAGGATCAATTGTCGCTTGTCGAGTGCATCTCTGGCGACCTGTTGAACGCCTCCCCCAGGGATACTCTGAATTAGCCGTCATTCCCGCGAAAGCGCGCGAAAGCGGGAATCCACGCATGCGCAAGTGCATGAAAGCACTGGATTCCCGCTTTCGCGGGAATGACGGATCGGACCTTTGAAGAGGATCCCTAGCGGCGCGGACCGCCACCCAGGCCCGGCGGCATGCCGCCACCGCCCATGCCGCCCTTGAGCGCTCGCAGCATGCCCTTGATGCCGCCGCCGGACATCTTCTTCATCATCTTTTCCATCATCATGTACTGCTTCATCAGGCGGTTGATGTCCGACGGATGGGTGCCGGAGCCGCGGGCCACACGGACCTTGCGCGAGCCGTTGAGCAGATCCGGAAAGCGCCTTTCCTTGGGTGTCATCGAGTTGATGATGGCCACCATCTTGCGCATTTCCTTGTCACCCGTGGCGCCCGCAGCGGCCGTATCGCCCATCTTCGGCATCATCGGCAGCTTGTCCATCAGCTGCGCCATGCCGCCCATGCTCTGCATCTGCAGCAACTGCTCGCGCATGTCGTTGAGATCGAAGCGCTTGCCGCTGACCATCTTGGCGGCCAGCTTTTCGACCTGATCCTGATCGGCCTTGCGGGTGACATCCTCGATCAGCGACAGCACATCGCCCATACCGAGGATGCGAGAAGCCACGCGATCCGGGTGGAAAGGCTCCAGCGCGTCCATCTTTTCGCCGGCGCCGAGGAACTTGATCGGACGACCGGTGAGATAGCGCACCGACAATGCCGCGCCGCCACGGGCATCGCCATCGGTCTTGGTCAGGATCACGCCGGTCAGCGGCAAGGCGTCAGCGAAGGCCTTGGCGGTGTTGGCGGCGTCCTGGCCAGTCATGCTGTCGACCACGAACAGGGTCTCGATCGGGCTCAGCACCTGATTGAGCTCGGCCACTTCGGCCATCATGGCTTCGTCGATGGCCAGGCGACCGGCGGTATCGACGATCAGCACATCGATCAGCTGCTTGCGGGCGGCATCCAGCGCGGCGCGGGCGATGGCCAGCGGCTTCTGCTCTGGCGTGCTCGCGAACCATTCCGCGCCGACCTGGGCGGCCACGGTTTTGAGCTGTTCGATGGCGGCAGGACGGTAGACGTCGCAGCTGACCACCATGACCTTCTTCTTGCGGCGCTCGTGCAGCAACTTGGCCAGCTTGCCGGTGGTGGTGGTCTTGCCCGAACCCTGCAGACCGGCCATGAGCACGACGGCCGGCGCCGGGCAATTCAGGTTCAGCTCTTCGTTCTGCGAGCCCATCACCGCGACCAGTTCATCGCGCACGATCTTGATCAGGGTCTGGCCCGGAGTCAGGCTCTGCAGCACCTCCTGGCCGACCGCGCGTGCCTTCACCCGCTCCATCAAGGCCTGCACCACCGGCAAGGCCACATCGGCCTCCAGCAGGGCAATGCGCACCTCGCGCAAGGCTTCGCGGATATTGCCTTCGGACAGGCGGCCACGGCCACGCAGTCGGTTGACGGTATCGGACAGGCGTTTGGACAGGTTTTCGAACATGGCGCAGGAACCAGCAATCACTGAGGACGCGCACTCTACGGACTTCTGGCCGTCGCCGGAAGCATTCACGCCTGGCAGGCATCGTGGCATTCAAGCTTTCTGAAGGCCGGATGCCCGCCGCGCCGTCGCTATGCGATGATCGACGCATGCTTGAAACCATCCTGCTGACCATCGTGGTGCTCGGCTATGCCGCCGGCTCTACCCTGCTGCTGCTCGACGCCTTTGGCGTGCGCCGTGAACCGGCGTGGCTGGCGCTTGGCGTCGGCTTTGCCGCGCTGATCGCCCATGCCGGCCTGATTTTCCTGCCAGCCATGGCCGGCCAGCCGCTGAGCACCAACTTCTTTCACGCGCTGTCGCTGGTGTCCTGGGCCATGGCCACGGTCATGACCGTCACCAGCGCCCAGAACCGGGCCCGGGTTCTGCTGGCCATGATCTGGCCGATTGCCCTGCTGGCCGCGGTGGCGGCGGCGCTGAGCACGGCCACGCCGGCAGACGCCATCTCCGGCTGGCAGATTCGCCTGCACGTGGTGATCGCGCTGTCGGCCTATGCCCTGCTCAGCATTGCCGCGCTGCAGGCGCTGGTGGTGGCCTGGCAGGAGCGCGCGCTCCGACGCAAGCACTTCTCGGCCACGCTGCGGGCGCTACCGCCGTTGTCGGCGATGGAGGAACTGCTGTTCCAGTACATCGTGGCCGGTTTTGCCATGCTCACACTGACCGTGCTCAGCGGCGCGCTGTTCATCGACGACTGGATGGCCCAGCACCTGGTGCACAAGACCGTGCTCACGCTGATGGCCTGGGTGGTTTTCGGTGGTCTGATCTTCGGCCGCTGGAAATTTGGCTGGCGCGGCCGTACCGCGGTGAACTGGACGCTGGTCGGCATGCTGGTGCTGCTGCTGGCCTTTTTCGGCAGCAAGTTCGTGCTGGAGATCGTGCTCGGGCGTTAGTCGGGTCGGCGTTTTGCGCCGCGCATCGATAGGTCCAGACCAACTCGCCTGTAGGAGCGACCTCGCGTCGCGACCGTTGTGTCGGGCAGCGGTCGCGAAGATCGGGAACCGCGATGAGTGGTTCGCAGAAACGGAACGCGGAGAACGCAGAGGGGGTGCAGAGAACGCAGAGAGGAGCTTGTCCAGATCCGATTTGCCTTTCTCTGCGTTCTCAGCGGCCCTTGGCGTTCTCCGCGTTGAGGCTGTTGCCCGCCAGCGTGCGACCCGATTGGCAGGTGTCGCAAGGGCGCTCCTACGGACGAACAAACTTTTGTCCCAGACAGGACTACGCCTGGAGCGACCTTGCGACGCGACCGTTGTGTCGGGCAGCGGTCGCGAAGATCGGGAACCGCGATGAGTGGTTCGCAGAAACGGAACGCGGAGAACGCAGAGGGGGCGCAGAGAACGCAGAGAGGAGCTTGTCCAGATCCGATTTGCCTTTCTTTGCGTTCTCAGCGGCCCTTGGCGTTCTCCGCGTTGAGGCTGTTGCCCGCCAGCGTGCGACCCGATTGGCAGGTGTCGCAAGGGCGCTCCTACGGACGAACAAACTCTTGGCCCAGTCAGGAGATGAGCGTCCAGACAAGTCTGGACCTACAAGAGCTCGCTAGCCGCCGGCCGATAACGTTAACGAAGCAGGTTTGTGGAGGGCCGCGCGCCTGCGCGGCCGCCGTTGATCTTCGGTCAGTACAAAGCGGCGCCGCGGCGCGGCGCCCTCCACGCCAGCCGCGGCCACAGCGCCGGGCGCCTCGCGTAGCTGCTGTTCGGCTTGAACCCGGCCATGCGGACGCGAGGACCCGGCCTACGACGGTAGGAGCGACCTCGCGTCGCGACCGGCCCGCTGCACGTGCACCGCTGCGGTCGCGCCGCAAGGGCGCTCCTACAGGCGAACAAGCTTTTTGCCTGGTCCGGGGATGGGCGTCCAGACAAGTCTGGACCCACAAGAGCTCGCTAGCCGCCGGCCGACAACGAAGCGAGCTTGTGGAGGGCCGCGCGCCTGCGCGGCCGCTGTTGATCTGTGGTAGGAGCAAAGCGGCGCCGCGTCGCTGCTGGTCGGCTTGAACCCGGCCATGCGGACGCGAGGACCCGGCGTACCACTGTAGGAGCGACCTCGCGTCGCGACCGGCCC
>JBFWOF010000096.1:0-11048 GCA_050250665.1 Lysobacterales bacterium
CTTCGGCCGCCGCGCTGAGACCGCGGCTGGCGCTGCTTCCGCTGACATGCGTGGCAGAGACGGAGGTGGCGACGATGGGTCCTGAGTCGCTGGGAGGCTCATCCTCGAACTCCAGGGTCACACCCAGGGCGGCCTGGCGCTGTTCGATCATGGCGGCCGTTTCCGGGTCGCTCTCACGGATGTAGGCGATGTCGTCAGCGTCCATGTTCAACGCCAGCTGGTCGACCGCCTTGTTGCTGTTGTAGATCAGTATCAATGACGCCAGGGCGGTGAGCACGAAGGGGATGCGGATATCGCTGTCGCGGTCACCCCAGTTGGTGAACAGCGGAACCACGGCAACTGGCCAGAAAAAGAAGGTCATGGCGCCCATGGTGGAACTGCTGCGACCGACGCGCAGCGCCATCCAGACCACCAGAACAAAGACCACCAGATACCAGAAGGTCAGGGAGCCGAGATTCATGACTTACTCCAATTCGGTACTGGCGACCTGACTGCGGCGCAGCGCCAACTCGGCATAACCACCATGCAGTTCGGCCCGCAGCAACAGGGATTTGTCATCCACACGTTCGATCCGGCCGTGGTGGGTGCGACCGGTGTCGGTCTGCACTTTCACCTTGACGCCCTTGAACTTGTTGAGTTCGGACCAGCTGATGCGATAGCCGCTGCGTATGCCGGCGACCGTGGCTGAATTTCCGGGCACCGACATGTAGCGCTCGATCCAGGCCTCGTCCGGGTCGGCCGCCGCGACGGCGGCAGCCAGCAACATCCCTGACAGGGTCAAGGCGGACAACAGGGATATACGCCAGCGGTGCATGGGCGGGCTCCGGTATCTGCGGTCTTGCGGGTGGGCGTTGCGTCAAGTCACCGCCATCAAGGCTCCGCGCAGTGCGCAAGGTGCCATTGACAACAACTGTGACATTCAGTCTACGTGATGTCCTGGGCTTCTGCCAGAGAGCCTGCGCACAATTCTCGCCGCCGGGTCGGTGCCTGAATAGGGATCGGCTCCAAGCAGGCAATCCACATCTGCGCCTTTCGTCTACGGCCTGCCTATGCCATCGTACGCGGCTGCGGCGGCCGCCAAGGTCGCGACTCTTGTCCCGTGAATTGTTGATGGAACTGCGGATGATCCAATCAAACCGACCATCGCGCTGGCTGCTGCTCGGAATGGCCCTGACGCCACTGTCCGCCGCGCTCGGCGCCGAACTGTGCCCGGTGGATCCCTGGCACTGTGTGCGCGAGGGCCAGAGCTGGGTTTGCAGCGGTCAGCCACGGTCTCTGGACAGCGAGACCGTCGACACCGCCGCCAGGGCTGCCGCGAACACCGAACTCAGCGGCGACCGGCTGGAGGGCGTCGACGGCGAGAACATGACCCTGATCGGCAATGCCCGCGCCATCCGCGCCGATCAGCGCCTGCAGGCCGAGAGCATCGAGTACGACATCAAGAAGGACAGCGCTCTGGCCCAGGGAGCGGTGCGCTATGAGGATGCCACCAATGCCTTCTATGCCAGCGAGGCCCGTGCCGACCTTGGCAAGGACAGCACCGAACTCAGCGATGTGCGCTATGCGCTGAAGGCGCTGCGCGGCCAGGGTCGCGCCAGTGCGGTGCGCACCACCGGTGGCAAGCAGACCCATCTGGAGCAGGTCACCTACACGGCCTGCCCCGGCGAGGATCCGGCCTGGCAGATCGAGGCCAGCAGTCTGGACATCGACAATGAGGCCGGGCAGGCCAAGGCCCGGGATTTCAAGGTGCGCGTGGGCGGCATTCCCATTCTGTATTCGCCTTATGCCAGCTTTCCCATCGATGATCGGCGCAAGAGCGGCTTCCTCGCGCCCAAGCTGGGATTTGGCAGTGATGGCCTGGATTTTGCCGCACCCTACTACTGGAATCTGGCGCCGAACTACGATGCCACCTTGACTCCCCGCCTGATCAGCGATCGTGGCGGGCAGGTCGGCGGCGAGTTCCGTTACCTCTACAGCGGCGGCAGTGGCCTGATCGACGGCGAATGGCTGCCCGACGACAAGCTGCTGGATCGGGATCGGGAGCGGCTGCGACTGCGCCATAACGGCGTGCTCTTGCCCGGCCTGCGCCTGGACGCCGATATCAATCATGTCTCCGACGATCGCTACTTCGTCGATCTGGGCGATTCGCTGAACACCTCGTCGACTTCGGTCCTGTCCAGCCTGGCCCAGCTCTCGGGCGGTGGTCGCAACTGGAACTGGAGTCTGCTGGCAGACGAGTACGAGCTGATCCTGCCGGATGTGGAGGAGCGCTTTCAGGCCGACCCGTACAAGCGCCTGCCGCGTGCTGCACTGAACTTCAACGATCGCCGGGGTGGTTGGCGCTACGGCATCCAGAGCGAATGGGTCAACTTCAGTCGCGACGGCTTCTGCATCAATGACGGCTCTGGCGGCTGCATGGCTACCCAGTCTGCCGAAGGCCGCCGCCTGGATCTGGCGCCTTATCTCGGCTACGAGTGGCAGCCAAGCTATGGGCATCTGCGTCTGCGCAGCACGCTCAGGCACACCAGCTACGAACTCGATCGCCATCTGCCGGCTGACAGTCCTTGCCGCCTGGACGGCAGCTGTGCCGACAGCATCGACCGCACCACGCCCATCTTCAGTCTTGACAGTGGTCTGATCTTCGAGCGCCCCAGCGCCTTTGGTTTCGACGGTCTGCGTCAGACCCTGGAGCCGCGCCTGTATTATCTGTACGTGCCCGAACGCGATCAGAACGCCATTCCGGTCTTCGACACCGCGCCACTCGATTTCAGCTTCAACCAGCTGTTCCGGGAAAACCGCTACACCGGCGCCGATCGCCAGGCCGATGCCAATCAGCTGACGCTGGCCCTGACCTCACGCCTGCTGGATGATGAACTCGGTAACGAACGTGCAGCGTTCAGCCTGGGTCAGGTCTACTACTTCGACCCGCCGACGGTCTATCTGCCCGATGAACTGGCGGCGGGCATTGTCGACGATCGCCAGCGCTCTGCTTATGTCGCTGAAGTGCGGGCACGCCTGAGCGGAACCTGGTCGATCACCGGCGGTCTGCGCTATGACCCGGAGACCGATCGCACCGACTTTGGCGCGGTGCGGCTGCAGAAACGTTTTGGCGATCAGGGCTTGCTGAATCTGGGTTACCGCTATCGCCCGGATCGACTGGAGCAGGGCGATGTCTCGGCGCTGATTCCGATCAACGACAACTGGCGGGCGGTGTTCCGCTGGAATTACTCACTGCGCGAGCGCACCACGCTCGAAGCCGTGGCTGGATTCGAATACATCAACTGCTGCTACAGCGTACGTTTGCTTTCAAGGAATTATCTTCGTGGCATAGGTACAGAGCGCCGCAACGCGGTTTTCCTGGAGTTCGAGCTGACTGGTCTTGGCTCCCTGGGACGCGATACGGGTGACTTCCTGCGCCGTGCTATTCTCGGTTATCAGCCTTTCGGGGGCATCTCGGAATGAAGTTCAAAGTACTGATTTGTTTAGGTTTTCTGGCGATTCTTGCGAGTGCGTCGGAGCTTCGCGCGCAGTCGACGATGACGCCGGTCGACCAGATTGTTGCGGTGGTCGACGAAGACATCATTCTGCGTAGCGAGCTCGATCAGGCGCTGTCCGGCATCCGCCGTCAGTACGCAGGTCGCGAGAACCAGCTGCCGCCGA
The DNA here is from genome assembly GCA_050250665.1 of Lysobacterales bacterium. Taxonomy (GTDB): domain Bacteria; phylum Pseudomonadota; class Gammaproteobacteria; order Xanthomonadales; family SZUA-5; genus JADKFD01. The sequence goes on from JBFWOF010000096.1 coordinate 3,661, forward strand.
ATGACGTGCTCGAACGGCAGGTGCTGGAGCGACTGACGCTGGTGCGCCTGCAACTGCAGCGGGCCGAGGCCACTGGCGTGAAGGTCACCGACACCGAAGTGGACGACGCCATCACCCGGATCCTGCGCCAGAACAAGATCGACTTTAACCAGTTGCAACAGCAGTTGCTGCAGGACGGCTTCTCGCTGGCCGAGTTCCGCCGCACCATGCACGACGAATTGATGGTGCAGAAGCTGCGCCAGCGCGTGATCGAATCGCGTTCCGACGTCAGCCCCTCGGAGCTGGAAATTGCCCTGGCCAGCAGTACCTCTCGCAAGGGTGAAGTGCGCCTGTCCCTGCTCTTGATCGGTGTCCCCGACGGCGCCAGTCCGGAGCAGATCGAGACCGCGCGCACCAAGATCGAGGGTGTGAAGAAACTGATTGACGAGGGCAGCATCGACTTCACCGCAGCGGCCATCCGCTATTCCGATGCCGGTCAGGCACTGGAAGGCGGCGATCTGGGCTGGCGCCGCTACGATCAGGTGCCGCCGGCATTTGCCGACCTGGTGGCTGGCATGAACATCGGCGATGTCTCGCAGCCGATGCGTACTCCCAGCGGCTTCTATCTGATCAAGCTCACCGATCGACGCGAAACCAGCAAGATCGTGGTCACCGAATTCAATGCCCGCAAGATCGTGGTCCGGATCACCGAATTGCAGTCGGAAGCCGAGGCCAAGCGCGAGATCGACGCCATCTACGATCGATTGCAGCGTGGCGAGGATTTCGAGAAGCTGGCCAAGGAGCAGTCGGACGACGACGCCACGGCGCCGCTGGGCGGGGAGATCGGCTGGTTCCCGCTGGAAGGACTCGATCCGGAATTTTCCGAGCTGATCACCACCCTCAAGGATGGCGAGTACAGCCGTCCCTTCCGCGAAGCCACCGGCTGGCTGATCGTCAAGCGCACCGGCACCCGTGAGGCCGACCGTACCGAGTTCTATGTGCGTGGTCAGATGATGGAAAGTCTGCGCATGCGCAAAGGTGAGGAAGCCTACGAGCAGTTCCTGCGCCAGTTGCGTGGTGAGGCCTATATCGACTATCGGCTTGCCAAGTCCTGACCCGGCCTGTCAGTGCCGGCCGGTGGAGACATGAAGACACATCGGATCGCGCTGACGGCGGGTGAACCCGCGGGGATAGGGCCGGAATTGCTGGTGCGTATTGCCCAGCAAGCCTGGCCCTTCCGGGTGGTGGCCATTGCCGACCGGCGCTGCCTGCACGGCGCAGCGGCCCGTCTGCGGCTGCCGCTGACCCTGGTCGAAGATGAGCCGGGGGCGCGCGAATCGCTGCCGGCCGGGCATCTGGCTCTGGTGTCTACAGCACTGGCGCGCGTGGCCACGCCGGGGGAACTCGATCCCGGCAATGCGCCAGCGACGCTGTCCATGCTGCGCACCGCGGCCGACGGCGCCTTGCGTGGCCGCTTCGATGCGATCGTGACGGCGCCGGTGCAGAAAAGCGTGCTCGACAGTGAGCAGCATCCGTTTTCGGGCCACACCGAGTATTTTCAGGCGCTGGCTGGCACCGAGCATGTAGTGATGATGCTGGTGGCGCCTGGCGATGGCCCCCGGCCAGCCTTGCGGGTTGCCCTGGCCACCACCCATCTACCGCTGCGCGCCGTCGCCGATGCCATCCAGCCGGACATGCTGGAGCGCTGCCTGCGTGTGCTCGAGCATGGTTTGCGCCGCGACTACGGCATTCCGACTCCGCGTATTGCCGTGCTCGGCCTGAATCCGCACGCCGGTGAGGACGGACATCTGGGACTGGAGGAGCAGCAGGTGATCGAGCCGCTGCTGCGCAAGCTGCGGGCAGAAGGCATGCATCTGGACGGCCCGCTGCCGGCCGATACCGCTTTCGCACCGAATCGACTGGCGCAGACCGACGCCTATCTCGCCATGTATCACGACCAGGGGCTGCCCGTGCTCAAGTTCGCCGGCTTCGGCAGTGCCGTCAATGTGACCCTGGGCCTGCCCTTTGTACGCACCTCGGTCGATCATGGCACTGCGCTCGATCTGGCCGGCAGCGGTCGTGCCGATCCGGGTTCGCTGCGCGCGGCGTTGCTGGAAGCGGCGCGCATGCTCGACGCGCGTTCGCAGACCTCCTGATGCACGCCCGCAAGCGCTTTGGCCAGAATTTCCTGCGCGATCAGGAAGTCATCGATCGCATCGTCCGCGCGGTCAAGCCGGAACCCGGCCAGCATCTGGTCGAGATCGGTCCCGGACGGGGTGCCATGACCTGGCCGCTGCTGCGGGCTCTGGGGCAGATGACGGCGATCGAGATCGATCGCGATCTGGTGCCCTTGCTGCGCGAGCAGAGCCCGGCGCACGGACAGCTGGAGGTGGTCGAGGCCGATGTGCTGGGCGTCGACTTCAGCACGCTGGCCGGCGGACGCATGTTGCGGGTGGTCGGCAATCTGCCCTACAACATCTCCACGCCAGTGCTCTTTCATCTGCTGGATCACGCGGCGGTGATCCAGGACATGCACTTCATGCTCCAGCGCGAAGTCGTGGAGCGCATGGCCGCGCCCCATGGCGACAAGGTCTACGGGCGTCTGAGCGTGGCCCTGCAGGCCCGCTGCAAGGTCGAAAAGCTCTTTCGGGTCATGCCCGGCAGCTTCTGGCCGGTGCCCAAGGTGGAATCGGCGATCGTCCGACTGACGCCACTGCATGACCCGGAGCGCGAAGCACTGGCCCCGGCACTGGATCGGGTGATCCGCGCCGCCTTCGCGCAACGCCGCAAGACCCTGTCCAACGCCCTGCAGGGCGTGCTCGATCCGGTGACCATCGCCAGCTGTGGCGTGCGCCCCGACAGCCGCGCCGAACAGGTGCCGGTGAGCGGCTTTCTGGAACTGGCCAGGGCCTGGCAGTTGATCGCCGATAGTCAGGCACCCGCGTAGGAGCGACCTCGCGTCGCGACCGCAGTCTCGCCCGTCACCGCGACAATCGGGAGCTGGGGTGGTGCGTGATCAGAAGCAGAACGCAGGGAACGCAGAGGAAAAGCAGAGAGAGCGCGGAGAAAAGCGGGGTCGTTCAAAGCGGCTTCTCTCTGCCTTCTCTGCGTTGAAAATTCTGCTGGTCGGTCAACGCCAGAGTGTTCTGATCTTGAAACCGGGGGCGGCGGTTGCGCCGCAAGGGCACGCCTGCAGTGGAGGCGTTCGCGATGGAGCGACATCGCGTCGCGAGCTCAACTCCTGGCGGCTGCCGGACAGCATCGGTCCTGCTCAGATCAAACAAGCTCTTCCATCCGACGTCAGCGACCTCAACCAACGCTACTCGCAGGCCACCGCAATGACCAATGACCCGGGCATGGTCGTCGGCGCCTGGTCTAACCTGCACGGATTCTTCACGGAGAAAGCCATGCGCGCCTTCCGCCTGTCCTTGCTGCTGCCGATGCTGTTACTCGCTGCCTGTGCCGCGATGCCTGGTTCGCCCGACTCGGCTCTGGAAGCCGCCATCGATCATCCCGATCGCAGCGCGGCAGACCGTGAGCGTGATGCCAGAGACCAGCCGCAGGCGGTGCTGCAGTTGGCCGGATTCGGACCCGGCATGGTCATTGCCGACATCTTCGGTGGCGGCGGCTATTACAGCGAGATTCTGTCACGACTGGTGGGCCCGAATGGGCAGGTGCGCCTGATCAACAACCAGCCCTATCACGACTATGCCAAGGCCGACGCGGAACCGCGCTTTGCCAAGGACCGATTGGCCAACGTCAGCTACGAGATCAACCCGCCGGAGAACATGAAGCTGGGGCGCGCCACGCTGGACGGCGCGCTGATCATCATGTCCTACCACGATCTCTACGTCGTTGATGATGCCGGCGGCTGGCCAGCGATCGAGGCGGGTCAGTTCATCGATCAGATCGTGACCGCACTCAAGCCGGGTGGCGTACTCCTGATCGTAGATCACTCGGCCGAGGCTGGCACCGGCAAGACCGCCGCGCAGACCCTGCACCGCATCGACGAGGCTTTCGCCATCGCCGATTTCAAGGCGCATGGGCTGGAGTTTGCCGCCTCGATCCCGGCTCTGCGCAATGCCGACGACAGTCGAACTCTGGGCGTGATGAATCCAGCCATCCGGGGTCAGACCGATCGTTTTGTACACATCTACCGCAAGCCCTGAGCGATGGTCGTCACGCGTCGTCGCTGATGAGGGCGCCGCGCTGCGGCGCCGAAGTGCTAGCCTCGCCGTCAACTTTCGTGCGCGCGTATACCCATGTCCGGACACAGCCAATTTGGCCTGCTGGCCCAGCGCCGTTTTCTGCCCTTCTTCCTGTCGCAGTCGTTGGGTTCCTTCAACGACAACGTCTTCAAACAGGCTTTCGTGGCTCTGGTGGTCTTTGTCGGGGCGATCAAGACCGGGGTCAGCGATGCCAATTTCTCGTTGCTGGCCGGGGCGCTGTTCATCCTGCCCTTTTTCCTGTTCTCGGCGCTGGGCGGACAGCTGGCCGACAAGTACGACAAGGCCAGGCTGGCGCGCTGGATCAAGGGCGCCGAAATCCTGCTGATGATCTGCGCTGCCGCAGGCTTCCTGCTGAAGAGTGCGCCGATTCTGCTGGGCATCATGTTTCTGACCGGCCTGCAGTCGACCCTGTTCGGGCCGCTCAAGTACGGCATCCTGCCGCAGGTGCTGAGCGATGAGGAACTCACCGGCGGCAACGGCCTGGTCGAGAGCGCGACCATGGTGGCGATCCTGCTCGGCACGCTGGCCGGTACCACCATGGTGGGTGATCCGGAGATCGGACTGATGCTGACCGGCGCAGTGGTGGTGGCGGTGGCCATCGCCGGTTGGCTGGCCGCGTTGGCGATGCCGCCGACGGCCCCCCTGGACGCGACTCTCAAGATCAACTGGAATCCCTTCACCGAGACCTGGCGCAGCCTGCGTTTCCTGGCAGGGCAGCGCACGGTGTTTCTGAGTTGCCTCGGGATCAGTTGGTTCTGGTTCTACGGCTCGATGTACTTCCTGATCCTGCCGGTCTATGTGCGCGACGTAATCGGCGGTGGCGCTTCGGTATTCACGCTGATGCTGGCGCTGTTCTCGATAGGCACTGGTGTCGGTGCCTTGCTCTGTGAGTTGCTGTCGCGGCGCAAGGTCGAAATAGGCCTGGTGCCTTTCGGCTCCATCGGCATGACCCTGTTCGGACTGGATCTGTATTTCGCGCTGCCGCAGGCCAGCGGTCTGGCAGAGCTCAGCATCGCCGGCTTTCTGGCCACGCCCTTTGGCTGGCGCCTGACCATCGATCTGGTGCTGATGGCGATCTTCTCCGGCTTTTTCATCGTGCCGCTGTTCGCGCTGATCCAGCAGCGCAGCGCCGCCAGCCATCGCTCGCGCGTGATCGGCGCCAACAACATTCTCAACGCGATCTTCATGGTGGCGGCGTCGCTGCTGGCCGGGTTGTTGATGAATGGCATCGGTCTGAGCCTGCCCCAGGTGCTGCTGGTCACGGCGCTGTTCAATGCCGTGGTTGCGGTCTACATCTACACGCTGGTGCCGGAATTCCTGCTGCGCTTCATTGCCTGGATACTGGTCAACGTGATGTACCGGCTGCGTATCCGTGGCATCGAAGCCATCCCCGACGAGGGCCCGGTCCTGCTGGTCTGCAACCACATCAGTTACGTCGATGCCCTGGTGGTGTTGGGGTCGGTACCGCGACCGGTGCGGTTCGTCATGTACTACAAGATCTTCGACATGCCGATCGCGAAACAGGTGTTTCGCTGGGCCAAGGCCATACCGATCGCCGGCGCCAAGGAAGATCCGGTACTCATGGAGAAGGCCTTCGAGGAGGTTTCGCGCGAACTGCGTGACGGCAATATCGTCTGCATTTTCCCCGAGGGCGGCCTGACCCGCGACGGCGAGATCGCGCCCTTCCGTCCCGGCGTCGAGCGCATCCTCGAGCGCGATCCGGTCACGGTGGTGCCAATGGCGCTGCAGGGCCTCTGGGGTAGCGTTTTCTCGCGCCAGAATCAGGTTCTGGGACGGCTCAAGCTGCCCCGGCGTTTCTGGTCGCGGGTGGGTCTGGTGGTAGGCAAGCCCAGGCCGCCGCAGGAGGCACGCGCCGCGACTCTGGAGGCCGATGTGCGCGCCCTGCGCGGCGATCGGGCCTGAGCTCAGGCGATGAACACGGCCGAGATTTTCCTGATCGCGTTGACGATCATCTTCGCGGTGCCGTACCTGATCTGGCGGCTGGGGCGCACCGAATACTGGGCGCCGCTGGTGGTGGTCCAGATCGTCACCGGTATCGTGCTCGGCCCGGGCATGCTGGGTTCGGTCTTCCCCGAGTACTACGCCTTCGTCTTCAACGCGCCGGTGATCGCCGCGCTCAACGGTATTGCCTGGTGGGCGGTGATGCTCTTTGTCGGCATCGCTGGCATCGAACTGGATCTGCACCAGGCCTGGCGCTATAGGCGCGAGAGCGGAATCACCGCCGGGCTCGCATTTGCCTTGCCCCTGCTGCTCGGCAGCCTGGCAGGCGCGGCCTTGCTGTACTTTCCCGGATGGATTGGCGAGCGTGCGCAGTCCTGGCAGTTCATGCTCGGCATCGGCATGGCCTGCGCGGTGACAGCCTTGCCGATCTTGATCCTGTTCATGGAGAAACTGGCCATCCTGCGTCAGCCGCTGGGCCAGCGCATCCTGCGCTATGCCAGCCTGGACGATCTGGCGGTCTGGGCGGTGCTGGCGCTGATTCTGCTCGATTGGGATCGGGTCGGTCGGCAGTTGCTGTTCCTGTTCGGATTCGCCGTCATCGGATTCGGATTCCGCCGACTGATGCGCCGGGTGCCCGAGCCGGATCGCTGGTACCTGGCGCTGATCTGGCTGGCGCTGGTGGGATTTGCCGCCGACTGGTCCGGGCTGCATTTCATGGTCGGCGCCTTCCTGGCCGGGGCCATCATGGACAGCCACTGGTTCAACCAGGAACGCATGGACCTGCTCCGCAGCCATGTGCTGCTGGTGCTGATGCCGGTGTTCTTCCTCAGCACCGGGCTGCGTACGCAATGGCAGGTGGGTGGCGCCGCGGTGTTTCTGGCTGCGGGTGCGCTCCTGCTGGTGTCGGTGACTGGCAAGCTCGCCGGCGTGCATCTGGCCGGGCGCATCCTCGGCTGGCCCGCGGGTCAGGCTGGCGTGATCGGCTGGCTGCTGCAGACCAAGGCCCTGATCATGATCATCTTTGCCAATGTGCTGCTCGACAAGGCCATCATCAGCAACGAGACCTTCACCGCGCTGCTGATCATGGCCGTGCTCAGCACCATGCTCACCGTGCCGATGGTGACGCCGAGGCTGCGGCGGGTCTAGCACGCTCGCTGGCGGTGGGAGCGGCTTCAGCCGCGACAGTGACTTCGGCGTATCTCGAGTTCGCGGTCGCGG
>JBFWOF010000097.1:0-8347 GCA_050250665.1 Lysobacterales bacterium
GACGTTTTACCTCTGCACGCGCCTCAGGGCGGCGCCAGCACTTCCAAGCCCAAGCAGCGAAACAGTCCCGCCCCCCCAGAACCATTTGCCCCCTCTACGCGCGACTGGCAGCATACGCGGCTACCTGATCAGGTCCATTGGCGGGCGCTTCTTGCGCCTCGCCCGCAAGGAGCGCATCCGTGAACTACATCTACACCATGAGCGGCGTCAGCAAGGTGGTGCCGCCGCGCCGCGAAATCATCAAGGACATCTCGCTGTCCTTCTTTCCCGGCGCCAAGATCGGCCTGCTGGGCCTGAACGGATCGGGCAAGTCCACCGTGCTGAAGATCATGGCCGGTATCGACAAGGACTTCGTTGGCGAGGCGCGACCGCAGCCCGGTATCAAGGTCGGCTATCTGGAGCAGGAACCGCGCCTGGATCCGGAAAAGACCGTACGCGAGAGCGTGGAAGAGGGCCTCGGCGAGATCTTCACCGCGCAGGCCGAGCTGGACAAGGTCTACGAGGCCTATGCCGATCCCGACGCCGATTTCGATGCGCTGGCGGAGAAGCAGGCGCGCCTGGAAGCCATCCTCGCCGCTGGCGATGCGCACACCATGGAGCAGCAACTGGAGCAGGCCGCTGACGCCCTGCGCCTGCCACCCTGGGAGGCCAAGACGGCCACGCTGTCAGGCGGCGAGAAGCGCCGCGTGGCGCTGTGCCGGCTGCTGCTGCAACGCCCGGACATGCTGCTGCTCGACGAGCCCACCAACCATCTGGACGCCGAGTCGGTGGAATGGCTGGAGCTGTTCCTGGCGCGCTTCCCGGGCACCGTGGTGGCGGTCACCCATGACCGTTACTTCCTCGACAACGTCGCCGAGTGGATTCTGGAACTCGACCGCGGTCGCGGCATTCCCTGGAAAGGCAATTACTCCACCTGGCTGACGCAGAAGGAAGAGCGCCTGCGCCAGGAAGCCCAGGGCGAGAAAGCCCGCCAGAAAGCGCTGGCGCGTGAACTGGAGTGGGTGCGGCAGAATGCCAAGGGACGTCAGTCCAAGAGCAAGTCGCGTCTGGCCAAGTTCGAGGAGCTGAATTCGGTCGAGTACCAGCAGCGCAACGAGACCAATGAAATCTACATTCCGCCCGGCGAACGCCTGGGTGATGTGGTGGTCGAGTTCCGCGGCGTGTCCAAGGCCTTCGGTGACCGCTTGCTGATCGACAACCTCGATTTCCGCATGCCGCCGGGTTCCATCGTCGGCATCATCGGCCCCAATGGCGCCGGCAAGTCGACGCTGTTCCGGATGATCACCGGCGAGCAGAAGCCGGACAAGGGCGAAGTCATCATCGGCCAGACCGTCAAGCTGGCCTATGTCGACCAGTCACGTGACTCGCTGGATGCCGACAAGAATGTCTGGCAGGCGATTTCCGGTGGCAGCGACATCCTCACCATCGGCAAGATCGAAATCCAGTCGCGCGCCTACATCGGCCGTTTCAACTTCCGCGGTCAGGACCAGCAGAAGCTGGTGGGCTCGCTCTCCGGTGGTGAACGCGGACGCTTGCATCTGGCGGCCACGCTGCTGCAGGGCGGCAATCTGCTGCTGCTCGACGAACCGTCCAACGATCTGGACATCGAAACCCTGCGCGCGCTCGAAGACGCCATTCTCGAGTTCCCCGGCTGCGTGCTGGTGATCTCCCATGACCGCTGGTTCCTGGATCGCATCGCCACGCACATCCTGTCCTTCGAAGGCGACTCGCATGTCGAGTTCTTCCCGGGCAACTACACCGAGTACGAAGCCGACAAGGTCCGTCGCCTCGGCGAGGAAGGCGCCAAGCCGCATCGGCTGAAGTACAAGCCGCTGACGCGCTGAGTAGCTGGAAAAAGGAAAAGCGAAAAAAGAAAAGGGGAGAGCGGGCCTGCGGGTGGCCGATCTCCCCGCGTAGGGTGGATCCTTCGCCACAGGCGAAGAATCCACCATGGATACCTGCACGACCACCGTCGCTACACACCCGGGCGCGTACCGTCGGCAGGATTGCCATTGCTGGTGTCCCGATGTCTCCCAAGCCCCGCTCCCGCTGGTTCCTGCTGCCCTGGGCGCTGCTGCCTTTTCTTGCCGCTGCCGGTGGCGCGGCCTTTCCGCCGGATGCCTGGTTCGCGGCGCTGTTCAAGCCGGTCTGGCAACCGCCGAACTGGCTGTTCGGACCGGTGTGGACGGCGCTCTATCTGATGATGGGTATCGCTGCCGGACTGGTCTGGTTGCGCGGGCCCTCACCGCTGGTGCGATCGGCACTGGTGGCCTTCGGCGTGCAGCTGTTGCTCAACGCGCTGTGGACGCCGGCCTTCTTTGGTGCACACGCACTGGGCGGCGCGCTGATCGTCATTCTGGCGCTGTGGCTGGCCATCCTGATGACCATTGTCCGCTTCGCCCGCGTCAGCCGTTGGGCGGCAGCGCTGCTGCTGCCCTATCTGGCCTGGGTGAGCTTCGCGACCGCCCTCAATGCCGAATTGCTGCGGCTGAACAGCTGAGTTCTCGCATCCGGTGTAGCCCGGAGAGCGCAGCGCTGGCGAAAGAGCCCCGGTGAGCCGCGACGCGGCACACCAGGCTACGTGGACTGGGCGTCGGCCCTGCAACTCCCGGGTGCGCCTTTGGCTTACCCGGGCTACTGCGCTACGCTCTCCATGAACCCATGTCGTAAGTCGTTAATTGTCCATCGGCGGGTGTAGGTTGGGCTAAGCGCAGCGTGCCCAACATCGGGCCCATCTGTTGGGCACGCTGCGCTTAGCCCAACGGTCATGGCTGCGAGCCACCCGCAATCATGAAAGTCGCTGGTGCCATGACCGTTGCATAGGTTTTCCTGCCTAACCCCTCCCCAGCCCTCCCCGAACATCGGGGAGGGAGCGACAGCACTCGCCTGAACGACTTTCACGGCAACCTACGGTTTATGGCCCGTAGGTAGAGTTGGGCCGAAACACTTGGCTCGCAACAACGCCGAGTTGCAGTGCCCCGCGCCCCATCAACTTTCGCCTACAATCCGACCAGTCACGGTCGAAGGAAGCTCTTGGCGACGTGCTGAGAAAGCGTCCAGACAAGTCTGGACCTACAAGAGCGCCGCGCCGGGCTTTCCCCTGCCCCCTGCCCAGTCCCCCGCGCGCCGTGCCCCATCGCCTACAATCTCCACATTCGCCGCAAGTGGAGATGGCAATGGATGGCTTCGAAAAGGTCGGCTACGCCTGCCTGGGCCTGTTGGCGCTGGTGTATCTGGGCGCCTTGCTGGTCGGGGTTTTTGCGGCTTTTCCCTTCGGCCTGCTCGGACTGATCGGTCTGGTTGGCATCGGCGCGCTGTTCATCAAGGTGCTGGGCGAACGCTTGCGCAACAAGGAAGACGATTACTATTCGGACAACGTCGACCAGTAGACGGTGGCAGGAGCAGGCGCGCATGAAGATCACCACCCAGGATCAATTTACCGAGCACGAGATCATCGCCACCCTGGGCATGGTCACCGGCAACACCATCCGCTCGCGTCATATCGGCAAGGACATCCTCGCCGGACTGCGCACGCTGGTCGGCGGCGAGATCACCGAGTACACCAAGATGATGGCCGAGGCCCGCGAGCAGGCCCTGGATCGGATGAAGATGCACGCCAAACGACTGCAGGCCGATGGCATCGTCTGCGTGCGCTTCACCACATCGCCGATCATGGCCGGCGCGGCCGAACTGCTGGCCTATGGCACCGCGGTCAAGCTGGCACCGCGCGGCAGCCAGCCGCCACCGATGAAACCGGCGGAACAGGTCAAGGTGCCGGCGGCTTCCGCAGAGGCCGGGAATTTCATGCTGGAACGCGGCTGACAACGTAACGAAGCGCAACATTGTGCGTAAGCGTAACTTTGGCTAATCTAGACGGGTTCATCCCGAGCTGGATTCGCAAATCGATGCGTGTACGTTTCGCTGTCACCCTACTGCTATCGATGTTGTGGGCACCACTGACGGCCGCAACGCTGCCAGAGAATCTGCGCAGCTATGTCTCTGCGCCGGTGAAAGTGGATGCGCAGGGACGAGTGCAGGAGCTCGGGGCAATTTCGCCCGAACTTGATCCAGCCCTCGAGTCGATACTGCGCGAGCGGATGCTGGCTACAGCCTTTGAGCCTGCGCGCGTCGACGGTCAGGCGGTGGCTGTCGAGGCGCAGATGCGGATGGCGCTGACACTGCGACCGACCGAGGACGGCCTGAAGCTGGCCGTGGCTGAAGTCGCCACCGGGCCGAAATTTTCCAAGGTCCGCAAGCCGCAGATTCCGCGCAGTTTGCTGGCTCGCGGCCAGAACGTCAGGATTGTCACTCGGGTCGAGTACGATGCCAGCGGTAAGGTCGTCGATGTCCTGGTCGAGCGCGCAACCGTGCCCCTGGCCCGCATTGAATCGATGGCGAAGAAAGTGGCCATGGCCTGGGAATTCGAACCCGAGCGGGTAAACGGGCAACCGGTGCCGGGATGGGCCATTGTCCCGATCGTGCTGCTCATGCAAGGCACGTTCCCCGAGTACACGGTCAAGTTTGCGGGCGGCGGCTCGCTGAAGTTTCAACCGGAATCGCAACCCGGCGAGCGCGAGGGCTACGCCACGGCGCTGCAAGCCATCGTCGATCCCGACAACACTGAGCTGGCGTTGCCCGGCGCCACTATCGAGAGCTGACCACCATGCAAATCCTGCGCGTAATCCTGATCACCGCTCTCTCGCTGGGCGCCAGCCTGAGCATTGCTGCAAGCCCACCCGCTGAGACCTGGCTGGCCTATCAGCGCGCCCAGGTGACGGTGGCGGCGGACGGCACCGTGCAGCAAGCCAGCCTGCTCAATTCTTCCCTGTCGGCAGCCATGCAGGAACAGGTACTCCAGCGTATCCGTGCCTTTGAATTCGAACCGGCCACGCACAACGGTGTCGCCGGCGTGACCGAAACCACGCTGTCGATCAAGCTCGCGGTGGAACCAGAGCAGGACCAGCTGGTGGTGCGGGTGGTGGACGCGGAGGTGACGGTTGGATTCGATCGCCTGAAGCCACCGCGCTTTCCGATGGCACAACTGCGTCGCGCGCAGGGCGCGCGGGTCGAATTGCGCTTGTCCTACGACGGCAGCGGCCGAGTCACCGATGTCAGCGTCGAGAGCGTGGAGCCGGATCTCAAGGCCTTCCGCCTGGCCGCATTGAAGGCCGCGCGTGAGTGGCAGTTCCAGCCAGAGCGCGTCGATGGCATCGGTATCGCCGGATCGGCGCTGATTCCCGTCACGTTTTCGCTCACTACGAGCGACGACGGCAAGCTCAGATTCCCGGACGGCGGCACGCTGCGCGTGCGACGCCAACTGGAGCCACCGGAGCGCCTGCTGACGTCGACGCTGCGCCTGCGGGAAGCCGAAGGCTGAAATCATCGCTCGCGGCAGTGGTCCGAAGAACTTCGGGCCCTGCCGCTCTGAGCACGGCCGAGCCGAGAACTTCCATCCCTACTTCCGGCGACGCCAACCATGTCCATTCCCTTTGATGCGCCCGATCGGGCACTGTCCAGCGGCGCCGCCTTCAGCGATGACGTCCGCGCCCTGCCCTTCCGCTTCACGGGTCGCAGTGACGAGTACTTCCGCATCTGGATCGTCAATCTGGCGCTGACCATCGTCACGCTGGGGGTGTACTCGGCCTGGGCCAAGGTGCGCAGCGAGCGCTACTTCTACGGCAACACCTCGGTGGGCGGCACGCCCTTCGAGTATCTGGCGGATCCCATCGCCATCCTCAAGGGCCGCGCCCTCGCCGCCCTGCTGTTGCTGGTCTATTTCGGCTCCGCCCAGATTTCGCCCTTTCTCAATCTGGCGGTGCTGTTCGTGCTGATGCTGATGTATCCGTGGATGCTGTCGCGTTCGCTGACCTTCCGCGCGCGCTATTCGGCCTGGCGCAGCATCCGTTTCGGCTTTGATGGCAGCTACGGCGAAGCCTTCAAGTACTACATCCTTTTTCCGATCGCGAGCGTGTTCTCGCTCTATCTGGCTTTCCCGCTGGTCGCGCGCCTGCAGACCGAGTGGATGGCAACCCGGCATCGTTACGGCGGAACCCGACTGCGTTTCCACAGCGAGGCCTCTCAGTTCTATGCCATCTACCTGCTGGCCTTTGTGGGCATGATCGGCGTGATCGTGACCATGGTCTTGCTGTCCAATGTCCTGGGCTCGATGATGGGAAATCCGGGTGGCGGCCGCGATCGATTCGTGTTCTTCGCCTATCTGACGCTGGGAACCGTGTACCTGCTGATGTTCGCCGTCGGCGTCTTTGTTCGTGCTGCCACCGCCAACCTGATGTTCAATGGCATCGAAGTCGGCGATTGCCGCTTCAAGAGCAGCATCTCGGGCTGGGACATGGCCTGGATCTTTCTGACCAACACGCTGGCCATCCTCTGCAGCCTGGGTTTGCTCTACCCATGGGCGCGGATCCGCGTGGCGAAGTATCGCGCCGATCATCTGCAGTTTCTGCCCAGTGGCGATCCGGATCAGTTCTTTGCCGATGCCGCCAGCAGCGCGCCTGCTTTCGGCTCGGAAGCGGCCGATCTGTTCGATCTGGACCTCAGCTGGTGAACTGGGCGCAGGGCTATCTGTACGACGGCATCAGTTCGGCACAACTGCCGGTGCGTTTCGGCGTGGATGCGCCGGGGCGACTGCTGATCGAACATGCCGAGGGCGTCGAGATCATCGACGATGCCCGATCCGCGCGCGTCGGCTCACGCGTCGCCAACACCCGCCGCACCATCTGGCTGCTCGATGGTCGCCAGATCCAGAGCGATGACAATGACGCCATCGATGCGATGTTTGCCAGTCGCGCCGGCTTCGAGGCGCTGGTCCATCTGCTGGAAAACAACTGGCGTATCGCCCTGACCAGTGTCGCGGCATCGCTGATCGCCGCCGTCATGCTGATCTGGTACGGCCTGCCCTGGGCCGCCGACCAGGCCGCCTATGCCGTGCCCATGAGCTGGGAACGGGAAGCCGGCAATCAGACCCTGAGCTCGCTGGCCGGACTGGGCTTTTCGGAATCCGCTTTGCCAGCGGAGCGACAGGATCAGTTGCGGGCACAGTTCGATCGCTTCGTGGCCGAACTGCCCGAGGCCCGCGACTACCGGCTGGAGTTCCGCGACTGGATCGGTCCCAACGCCTTCGCCCTGCCCGGCGGCACCGTGGTGTTCACCGACCAGATCATCGAACTGTTCGACGACGACGACCAGTTCCTGGCCGTGCTGGCGCATGAAGTCGGCCATCTCGAACATCGCCACGTGCTGCGCACGGTGATGCGCGGCGCCTCGGTGGCGGTACTGACTGCCGTGATGTTCGGCGATGTCGGCAGCGCCAGCTCGGTGATCATCGCGGTGCCGACCACGCTGGTCTACAGCGCCTATTCGCGCGAGTTCGAACGCGACGCCGATGCCTATGCCTTTGCCGAACTGAAGCGTCGCGGCAAGAGCCCCAGGGCCTTCGCCGAGGCCCTGCGCAAGCTCGACGCCGCCACCGACGAGACTGAGGACATCGACAGCAGCGGCTGGTCCTATCTGTCCTCGCACCCCGACACCGCAGAGCGGATCAAGGCAGCGGAACAGGCCCTGTAGGCCGCGCCGAGAACCGGCCCTGTAGGAGCGACCTTGCGTCGCGACCGATCTCCCAACGCGAAAATCCCGCCTGATCGCGGATGCAGGCCAAGAGCATCTCACAGAGTTCGCAGAGGCAGAGCAGAAAGAACACCGAGAGAAGCCAGCGAAAGTTGCTTTGCTCTTCTCTGCGTGCTCTCTGCTTTCCCTCTGCGTTCTCCGCGCAACGCTTCTTGCTCGAACTAGCATTGAGGCCGGGCTCTCGCGTCCCCGGTCGCGCCACGAGGGCGCTCCTACGGTGGATCGGGCAAGGTTCGAACCTGTGGGAGCGGTTTCAGCCGCGATCGCTTCCCCAACGCGAAAACCCCGCCTGATCGCGGATGCGGGCCAGGAGCGTCTCACAGAGTTCGCAGAGGCGGAGCAGAAAGACCACCGAGAGTAGCCAGCGAAAGTTGCTTTGCTCTTCTCTGCGTGCTCTCTGCTTTTCCTCTGCGTTCTCCGCGCAACGCTTCTTGCTCGAACTGGCATTGAGGCCGGGGTCTAGCGTCGCGGTCGCGCCGCAAGGGCGCTCCTACAGTCGATCGGGCGAGCTTCGAACCGGTGGGAGCGGCTGAATCCGCTCCCACCGCTCAGGAGAAACGCAGCGAGGCGCGGGCGCCGCCTTCGGGGCGGGGCTCCAGTTCGGCGGTCCAGCCGTAAAGCGCGCACAGGCGCATGACGATTGCCAGGCCCAGACCGGCGCCGCTGGTGCTGCCGGCACAGCTGCCGCGGACCAGGCGATCGA
>JBFWOF010000098.1:0-7863 GCA_050250665.1 Lysobacterales bacterium
TAGGAGCAAAGCGGCGCCGCGTCGCTGCTGTTCGGCTTGAACCCGGCCATGCGGACGCGAGGACCCGGCGTACCACTGTAGGAGCGACCTCGCGTCGCGACCGGCCCGCTGCACGTTCACCGCTGCGGTCGCGCCGCAAGGGCGCTCCTACTGGCAAACAAGCTCCGCGCGAGGCGCCGGCTCACAAGGCCAGCGACACCAGCAACATGCTGGTGTCGTCCGGATCCACTCGAACCCTGAATCCCAGTTTGCGCATCATCTTCTGCATCTTGCGGTTCTCGGCCAGCACCATGCCATCCATTCGATTGAGCCCGCGCTCGCGGGCTACATCGATCAGCGCCTGCATCAGTTGAACGCCCAGACCCTGTCCCTGCCAGGCGTCGCCGATGGCGATGGCGAACTCGCAGCTGTGCATGTCGGGATTGAGCATGTAGCGGGCGACGCCGGCGATGCCTGTCTGTGGCTCCGATTCCGGAGATTGCCTCGGCATCCGGTCGACTTCGGCCACCAGCGCCATTTCCCGCCAGTAATCGATCTGGGTGTAACGTGCGAGCTGCCGCGGCGCCAGTTCCTTGACGCTGGCGACAAAACGGAAATATCGGGTCTCTTCCGACATCGAACGCACGAATTCCTGCAGCGAGTCGGCGTCCTCCGGGCGGATGGCGCGCAAGCGCCAGGCGCTTCCGTCGCGCATCAGGCACTCGCGCTCGAGCGCCGTCGGATACGGCATGATCGCCATGTGCCCGTAGGGCAAGCCCCCGGGTTCAAGGGAAGTCTTGAGCAGGATCCGGGCGTCGACCACGCTGACCCCGCGCTCGTCGACAATCAGCGGATTGAGATCGATCTCGGCAATTTCCGGGAACTCGCAGACCAGTTCGGACACGCGCAGCAGCACCTGCTCGACGGCATCGACATCGGCAGCCGCAGCACCGCGCCACTGGCCGAGCATGCGCGCGGCGCGACTGCGTTCGATCAGCCGTCGTGCCAGAAAACGGTTCAGTGGCGGCAGCTCCATGGCTCGGTCAGCATAGATCTCGATGGCCCGCCCGCCGGCACCGAAGAGCAGCACCGGGCCAAACAGCGCATCAGTCACCACACCCACGTAGAGCTCGCGCGCGTGTCGTGAGGACACCATCGGCTCGACCGCAATGCCATCGATGCGGGCCTCAGGTGCCCGAGCGCGCACGCCATCCATCATGGTCTGCCAGGCCAGCTGCAACTGTCGGGCCCCGCGAACGTCGAGCAGTACGCCATCCACATCCGATTTGTGCGTGATGTCGGGCGAACTGATCTTGAGCACCACGGGGTAGCCGATCTGCTGGGCGATCAGGGTAGCTTCCTGCGGGCTGCGACTGAGCTGGGTATGGGCGACCGGAATGTGGAAAGCCGCCAGCAGCGCCTTGGATTCCATTTCCGAGAGCAGCACCCGCCCCTGCCCCAACACGTCGGTCAGCAGCAGTCGCGCGCTGTCCAAATCCGGCAGTCGACCCTCCGCCAGAGCTGGCGGGGTCTGCCAGCGCAATTGCTGGTTGCGATAGAAGCTGGCGAGATTGCCGAAGGCATCCACAGCAGGTTCCGGGGTTCGGAAAGTAGGGATGCCGGCATGGGACAGCAGTGCCCGTGATTCCAGCACACGGCGGTCACCCAGCCAGCAGGCGATCAGTGGCTTGCCGGCCCGCTCATGCAGATCGATCAGGCTCCGGGCATAGGCCAGCGGATCGGAATCAGCCTTGGGTGCGTGCAAGGCCAGCACACCGTCCACACCCGGGTCCTTCATCACCGCAGCGACAGCAGCGCCAAAGGTCGCGGCGTCGGCGCGCTCGCCGATGTCGACTGGCGTGGCGACGGTCGCCTCGCCGCTCAAAGCCAGCAATTGCTGCGCCGTATCGGCGCCCAGGCTGGCCAGCGTGAGCCCGGATTCCAGTGCCCAGTCGGCGGCGAGCAAACCCGGGCCACCGCCGTTGGCAACGATTGCCAGTCGCCGACCACTGGGCCGATAGCGTGAGGCCAGACATTTGACCGCCGAGAACAGCTGCACGAAGAAGCGCACGCGCACGGCGCCGGCACGGCGCAGCGCAGCGTCGAAGACATCGTCCTCACCCACCAGCGCCCGCGAATGGGTGTGCGCGGCGGCAGCCGTTCCCGGAAAACGCCCGGCCTTGAGCACCACCACGGGTTTGATCGTGGCCACCGCACGCAAGGCGGACAGAAAGCTGCGCGGCTCGCGCACGCCTTCCAGATAGATGACGATGCTCTCGGTGGCCAGATCGGCGGCCAGGAAATCGAGCACTTCGGCCATGTCGATGTCACGCTGGGCACCGACCGTGGCCACCAGCGAAAAACCGACGCCCTGGTCCAGCGCCCAATCCATGGTCGAGGCAGCCAACGATCCCGACTGCGCCAGAAAGGCCACACTGCCGGGCGGCGGCATCGGTCCCAGCAGACTCAGGTTCAAGCCATGGCCGGGCCGTTGGAGACCAATGGAATCCGGTCCCAGCAGGCGCACGCCGTGCGCACGCGCTGCCTGCAGCAGGCGATCCATGGACCCAGCCGGCCCGCAGCTTCCGGTGTGCAGCACCAGCCGCAGCTGCCAGGCCCCCAGCCGAGGCATGAACTCTGCAGCCCGATCGGCATCCATCAGCAGCCAGACCACATCCGCTGTCATCGGCGCAGCATCGGCCGCCAGCAAGGCCGGGCTCAGAGGGTCCAGACGGGCCCTGCCATCGGCGATCCAGTCGCCAAGCGCAGCGCTGACCTGCCGCAGCTCGGCCGCCGGCAGCGCATGCACCACCCAGATCCGCTGCGGATCGAACAGTCGGGTCAGCGCATGCTTTTCCACTAGGCCGAGACTGCGCTCATTCGAACTCCCCCAGCACCTTCACGTGTGCCAGCACGCTGCGGGCGAGCGAAGGCAGGTCGTATCCACCTTCCAGCGTGGACACGATGCGGCCATGGGCATGGCGCTTGGCAACGTCCAGTACCTGCTCGGTCACCCAGGCGTAGTCCGATTCGACCCAGCGCAGTTGCGACATGTCGTCATCACGGTGCGCATCGAAGCCTGCCGAGATCACGATCAGCTGCGGCTGGAAACGCTCCAGTGCCGGCAGCCAGTCGCGACTGACCGCGCCGCGCATGGCGCTGCCGTCGCTGTACGGCGGCAGGGGCACGTTGACCATGTTGAAGCCCAGGGGCTCGGTGCCGCTGGCCGGATACAGGGGGTGCTGGAAGGTGGACACCATCAGCACGCGCTCGTCGTTGGCCAGGATGTTCTCGCTGCCATTGCCATGATGGACGTCGAAATCGACCAGGGCCACGCGCGCCAGACCGTGCTCCTCCAGCGCATGCAGCACGCCCACGGCGGCATTGTTGTAGAAGCAGAAGCCCATGGCTTCGTTGCGGACGGCATGGTGGCCTGGCGGGCGCACCGCGCAGAAGGCACGGTCGAACTCACCGGCCATGACACCGTCGACACCCCGGACTACCGCTCCTGCGGCGCGGCGTGCTGCGCGCAGCGTGTAGGCATTCATGAAGGTATCCGGGTCGACATGGGCGTAGCCCTCGCCCGGCAGGGCCGCGTCCAGCTCGGCCAGATAGAGTGCGTCGTGGGCATGCCGCAGCACCTGGCGACTGACCTCCGGCGCCTCGATGTGACGCAGCCAATCCAACACCCCTGCAGCCGCCAGACGATCTTCGATGGCGCGCAGGCGAGCCGGGGATTCCGGGTGATGCGGCCCCATGTCATGGCGCAGACAATCGGGGTGGGAAATGTAGGCCAGCGTCAACGGAGGCTCCGAAGTACAGGGATCAGGACAAGACTAACGCACAGGCAGCAGCCAACAGCGTTGAGCATGCAGAGGACAACCGCCCCGCACCTTGAGCCCGCTCAAGCGTGACCCAGCCAGCGACGCGCCATGCGCTGCAGCGAAGGATCCATCGCCGGATCATTCAGCACCTGGGCCACCGGCACCCAGGCCAGCGCCAGCGACTCCTCCGACACCTGAAAGTCCTCGCTGCCGGTGCAACGCAGCACAAAGCGCACGTCCCAGTGCGTGTGTTCGGGCTCAGGCCCGCGCGCCGGAATACGGTGCGCGTCCAGATCGAAGATGTCGGGCTCGATCCGCAGATCGCCGAGTCCGGACTCTTCCTCGGCCTCCCGCAGCGCCACGGCCATCAGATCAGGATCGCCATCGGCATGTCCTCCCAGCTGCAACCAGCGCCCGAGCTTGCGGTGATGGGTCAGCAGCACCCGCTGACCATCGGCCGACAGCAACCAGCACGAGGCCGTGAAATGCCCGTCCAGGCGCGTGCGCAGGAAGACATCATCGCCGCTCCGGGCAAATGCCAGGAACTGGTGAGTCACCTCCAGCGCTTCCGGTCGCGCCTGCGCAAAGGCCTGCAGCAGGTCGATCACCTTTGTACTCAGAACTGTAGACAACCGCCGCTCCTTCACGCTTGCTGCACACTCTGGTGCTGCCGTATGTTAGCGCCGCCAAAGTCCCGGGATCATGGTCCGACCACTCGTCAGACCGGAAAACGAGACCTTCCTTCCGACGCGGAATCGACGGCACCGGGCCATACGGCCCTGACGATCATGCGTCCAACCCCAATGCTGGAGCAAAGCATGATCTTCTGGCGCGTCAAGCCGCTTGATCAGATTCTCGAGACCGCTTCCAAGAAAAGTCTGAAACGCCAGCTGGGCGCCTTTCAGCTCACCATGCTGGGCATAGGCGCGATCATCGGGACGGGCATCTTCGTGCTGAGTGCGGTGGCCGCCAATCTGGCCGGCCCCGGCATGATGATTTCTTTCGTCATCGCTGCAACTGTGTGCGCTCTGGCTGCGCTCTGCTATGCCGAATTGGCGTCCATGGTGCCTGTTTCAGGAAGCGCCTACACCTATTCCTACGCAGTGCTCGGTGAACTTGTAGCCTGGGTTGTTGGCTGGGCCTTGATTTTGGAGTACGCAGTCGCTGCCAGCGCTGTGTCTGTTGGGTGGTCCGGGTACGTCGTGGGGCTGATTCGGCACTCGGTGTTTGATTTTCCACAGGCACTTGCGGCAGGCCCGCTGGATCCTGTCCCCGGGGTCATCAATCTCCCGGCAGTCTTGGTAGCGCTAGGGGTTACGGGATTGTTGGTCATTGGGACCTCGAAAAGTGCTGCGGTCAATGCCGTATTGGTAGCAATCAAGATACTGGCACTGACGGCGTTTATCGCCATTGCCCTACCGGCATCAACCTCCGCAAACTTTCAACCCTTCCTTCCGACTGGGTTCCACGGCGTTTTTACGGCTTCGGCAACGATATTCTTTGCTTACGTAGGATTTGATGCCGTGTCCACCGCAGCCGAAGAAACCAAGGACCCACGACGAACGATGCCCATTGGGATCATCGGTTCGCTTGGAATCTGCACGGTCTTCTATTTGTTGATTGCGGCTGCAATGATCGGCTCAGTCGGGGCACAGCCCGGCGGAGAACTGGCGAAATCGGCCGAGCCACTGGCGTTCGTGATGCGCGCGATTGGGTGGCCGTGGACCGGGAATGCAATTGCGATTGCTGCAGGACTGGCCCTACCCTCTGTAATCCTGATGATGATCTATGGCCAGACCAGGATATTCTTTGTCATGTCGAGGGACGGATTGCTTCCCGAAGTGTTTTCGAAAGTCCATCCGAAATTCCACACACCCCATGTGATAACCCTCTTGACTGGAATATTTGTGGCGACATTCGCCGGGCTATTCCCTCTGGATTG
The DNA here is from genome assembly GCA_050250665.1 of Lysobacterales bacterium. GTDB lineage: Bacteria > Pseudomonadota > Gammaproteobacteria > Xanthomonadales > SZUA-5 > JADKFD01. The sequence goes on from JBFWOF010000098.1 coordinate 5,746, forward strand.
GCTGGCTGATATTTCAAATGCAGGCACGCTGTTCGCGTTCTTCTTGGTTTCACTTGCCGTTCTGATTCTCAGAAAAACCCAGCCCAATCGCTACAGGCCGTTTTCAACGCCCTGGGCATTGATTATTTGCCCACTGGCGATGGCAGGGTGCGCATTCCTATTCTTCAATCTTAAGGGCAATACTGAGCTATATTTTCTGTGCTGGGCTGCCATAGGCTTGGTCATCTACTACCTTTATGGCCGCCGACGCAGCCATCTGGCAAATGGAACGTCTCCGCAGTAACTGCGGAGTTGTCACTGCATGATGCAACTCACGTCGGCCGCGAAGCGGCCTACGTGACTCGCAGAGCTGTGACGTAGACCCTTCGGGTCAACGTGACCTACTTCCTGTCGCTTGCTGCGCGTACATGCCCACCGACCGCGACAAGCAGCACTCCCACCCAGCGCGCCTTGTTGTATGCTCCGCGGCGAGCGGGTCCGTAGCTCAGCTGGATAGAGCACCTGGCTTCGAACCAGGTGGTCGGGGGTTCGAGTCCCTCCGGGCCCGCCATTCCGGAATCTCTTCAGAAGCCTCGCTTTGGTGGCGACAAGCCAGCCAGTAGCGCCGTGCCCGCGGCACATGCGGACTAGACGCACCGCCGTCATTCGCCTGTGCCGGATCCCGAAAATGGCTCCTCTTGGCCCACTCAGGCCCCATCCCGCGATTACGCCAGCCTGCGACTTGCCGCGCGCCCGCCAGACGCCTACGATCCCGTGCAACTCCTGATCCCAGGCGCTTCCTTGGCCAACGCCGCCCTTCTGCCCCCCGACCAGAGCTCGCCAGCCCGCGAGCGCGAAGCGGCCATGCTGGCGCGCTGTGTCGCCATCGCCTGCGGCAGGTCGGAAACACTGCAAGCCGACGACGCGCCTGTCCTTGCCCTGGCGGCCTCCCTTCTGCAACACCGCCGTCCCGAAGCTGCGCACGCCCTGGCCACGGCAGCCGAACAAGTCCGCAGCACGCAGCACGCGCCGCAAGCTACACTCGCTGAACTGCTGCGCAGTGGGCTGATCACGGACCTGCCCCGCTTCAAGGAACGATTGTTGCGGCAGCTGGGCGCTCCATGACCGTCCCCGTCCCCGCCACGCCACGCCGGTAGGCATCGCCGTCCGCGAGCTGTTCTCCCGACTTGCTTCGAGGCTGGCACTACGGCAAACGCTCAGGGTCTTCCTCGCGGGTGGAATGGCGGTGTACTTTTACGTCGGCAAGCGCGTATCACACCACCTTGACGCCGAGTTCGCGGGTCGCGTCCTGCTGCCGGCAGACCTTGTCGTCGAGATCGAAGGCGAAGAGCCGGTCTACATCGACACCCATTTCAACCCGAAGTTTGCCCTGGTCCACGAGACCTACCAGCGCGACGCCGTGCCGGTAGACCTCGGTGTAGACCTCATCGATCTGCGCCTGCTCGCGCCGGTCGACCTTGCGGTCAGCAAAATCGCCCGATTCGCCGAGGTGGATCGCGAAGACATCGCCAGTCTGGTGCAGGCCGGCCTGACTGACGCTGCCGCCATCGCCCAGCGTGCCCGCGAGGCAGTCACGGCCTACATCGGCAACCCTGCCGATATCCGCCACAAGATCGAGCTGGCTGTAGAGTTGGCACGGCGCGCCGGGCCAGACCGGTAGGGCGGTACCCGTCCGACAGCCCCCATTCTTCCGCTGGCTTTGATCCTCGGCGAGTCTGAGACGATGTTCGTTTCTGGTCTTGCCCGGTGGCTGGTTCTTCCCTCGGTTCTGTCGTCTGGTTCATGCGCATCACCGCTGCGGCGCGCAGTCGGCTGAGTGCGCGCTCGTATTGCCGTTCGCAGGGGTGGTCGTATGCCACGTTCATGGCTTGGCGTCGGCGGCTGTTGCGCGAGCTGGTCGGCAGCCCTTTGCGTTTCGAGCGACGGCGCTGATGGTCGGTGGCTTGCCGGTGTGGGTATGCGCCGAGGCGGTGGATTTTCGCCTCGGCATTGATGGCCTGGCGTTGCGGGTGCAGGCCAGCCTCGGTCCGCAGCGGGCGCTGTCCTCGGCGCATGTGTTCTTCAATCGCGGCCGCGACAAGGTCAAGATCCTCTGGTACGACCGCCATGGCTGGTGGC
>JBFWOF010000099.1:0-6313 GCA_050250665.1 Lysobacterales bacterium
TTCTCTGCGACCCTCGGCGGTCTCTGCGTTCAAGCTTCTGCAGGCACGCTGCGGCATGCTCCCGGCGACCTGTGACCCCCGCGGTCGCGACGCGAGGTCGCTCCTACAGTGGGTGAGGTCCGCGGTGCGCCTGAAGATCGCGGACAGAGTCCGCTATCGCGAAACATATCGCAAGTCTCTGATTCTCTTGTAGGCCACGTTGGCCGCAAAGCGGCCTACGTGACTGACACAGCTGTCACGTAGACCCTTCGGGTCAACGTGACCTACCTCCACTGCGACCCTCGGCGTTCAAGATGCTGCAGGCACGCTGCGGCACGATCCCGGCGACTTGTGAGCCCTGCGGTCGCGACGCGAGGTCGCTCCTACGGTGGGTGATGTTCGCGGTGCGCTTGAAGATCGCGGACAGAGTCCGCTCCCACAGAGAGCAACCAGCAACCGACAACCGACAACCGTCAGTTAGGCAGCCGCCGGATCCTTGCCCCCAGAGCCCCGAGCTTCTCTTCGATGCACTCGTAGCCGCGGTCGATGTGGTAGACGCGGTCGATGACGGTTTCGCCGCCGGCGGCCAGGCCTGCCAGCACCAGGCTGGCGGAGGCGCGCAGATCAGTGGCCATCAGCGGCGCGCCGGTCATGCTGGGCACGCCGGTGACCACCGCGGTATTGCCATGCAGACGGATATCGGCGCCGAGGCGACGCAGTTCCTGCACGTGCATGAAGCGGTTTTCGAACACGGTTTCGGTGACCATGCCCACGCCTTCGGCCACCGAATTCAGCGCCGTGAACTGCGCCTGCATGTCGGTCGGGAAAGCGGGGTAGGGCGCGGTCGTCACCGACACGGCCTTGGGGCGGTTGCCGCGCATGTCGAGTTCGATCGAGTCCTCGGTGACGTTCATGTGGGCGCCGGTGTCCTCCAGCTTCTGCAGCACCGCATCCAGGGTCTTCGGACGGGCGCGCTTGAGCAGCACGCGGCCGCCGCTGATGGCGCCGGCCACCAGGAAGGTCCCGGTTTCGATGCGGTCGGGCAGCACGTCGTAGGTGCAGCCGCGCAGCGTCTCGACGCCGTGTACGGTGATGGTATTGCTGCCAGCACCCTCGATATCTGCGCCCATCTCGATCAGGAAGTTGGCCAGATCGACCACTTCCGGCTCCTGGGCAGCGTTTTCGATGATGGTGGTGCCGTGCGCCAGTGCCGCCGCCATCATGATGTTTTCGGTGCCGGTCACGGTGACCAGATCGAGCACGATGCGCGCGCCCTTGAGGCGCTTGGCCCTGGCCTTGATGTAGCCGTTCTCGACCGTGATCTCGGCGCCGAGGGCTTCCAGGCCCTTGATGTGCAGATCGACCGGGCGCGTGCCGATGGCACAGCCGCCGGGCAGCGACACTTCAGCATGGCCAAAACGGGCCACCAGCGGTCCCAGCACCAGAATCGAGGCGCGCATGGTCTTGACCAGATCGTAGGGCGCAAAGCAGGAGGTGGCCTTGGTCGGGTCGGCATGAATATGCATGCGTTCGTCGACCACCAGTTCCACACCCATCTGGCCGAGCAACTCCATCGTCGTGGTGACGTCATGCAGGTGCGGCACATTGCCGATCACGCAGGGGCCATCGGCCAGCAGCGTGGCCGACAGGATCGGCAACACCGCGTTCTTGGCGCCGGAAATCCAGACTTCACCATTCAGCGGTACGCCGCCCTCGACGATGATCTTGGCCATCAGTAGTTCCTTTTCAGTGCTTGCATGCGGCCGTCTTAGCCGCGCGCTGCCCATTCCTCGGGCGTGAGAGTTTTCAGCGCCAGCGCGTGGATTTCTCCGCCGAGCTTGTCGCCCAGTGTTTCATACACCCGCCGATGGCGTTGCAGCGGGCGCAATCCTGCGAATTCGGAGGCGATCACCAGCGCCTCGAAGTGCACGCCGTCGGCGCCTTCAACACTGACCTTGGCGCCCGGCATTCCGGCGGCAATCATCGCTTGGACAGTTTCGGCATTCATGCTGTGGATCCTTGGTCGGAGGTGTTCGAAGCCCCAAAGTCGTGCCCACGGGTACCTGTGCCCGGGCGGTTCCCTTGGGTTCAGCTGCCCGGGGTGTAGACTTCGGACCGATTCGGGGCAAGTGCCCCAAAGAGGGGCGCCGATGCTATCGGAAGCCGCTCGAATAGAGAATCGAACAGTTTAACGGCTGGAAACTGCATGAATGCCATTGTTTCACGGTCGGCCGATGGCCTGCCGTCCGCAGCGATCGCTGATGCCGGTCGCCGCGTCATCGAAATCGAGGCCGCTGCCATCAGCGCGCTGGCCGCGCGTATCGATGGCGCCTTCACCCGTGCCTGCCAGCTGATGCTGGATTGCGAGGGCCGGGTGGTCGTCAGCGGCATGGGCAAATCCGGGCACATCGCGCGCAAGATTGCGGCCACGCTGGCCAGCACCGGCACGCCGGCCTTCTTCGTGCATCCGGCCGAGGCCAGTCATGGCGATCTTGGCATGATCACCCCCAAGGATCTGGTGCTGGCGCTGTCCAACTCGGGCGAAACCGACGAGTTGCTGATGATCCTTCCGGTGGTCAAACGCAAGAATGTGCCGCTGATTGCGATGACCGGCAACGAACGCTCCAGCCTGGCGCGCCAGGCCGATGTGCATCTGGACGTGGCGGTCAGCGAAGAGGCCTGCCCGCTCGGGCTGGCGCCCACCGCCAGCACCACGGCGGCGCTGGTCATGGGCGATGCCCTGGCGATCGCCCTGCTGGAAGCGCGTGGCTTCACCTCGGATGATTTCGCTGCCTCGCATCCGGCCGGCCAGCTTGGTCGGCGCCTGCTGGTGCACATCAGCGATGTCATGCACACCGGCAAGGACATCCCGCGGGTCACGCCCGAGGCCAGCGTGACCGAGGCGCTGATGGAGATGTCGCGCAAGAATCTCGGCATGACTGCCATTGCCGATGCCGAGGATCGACTGGTCGGCGTGTTCACCGATGGCGATCTGCGGCGCACGCTGGACGATGAACGCGTCGATCTGCGGGCCACGCCAGTGTCGAAACTGATGTCGCCCAATCCGCGCACCATCAGTGCCGACAAGATGGCCATCGAGGCCGCGCAGATGATGGAAGCGCACAAGATCAACGGTTTGCTGGTGGTCAACGAGGACGGGCGCCTGGTCGGCGCGCTGAATTTCCATGATCTGCTGCGGGCCCGCGTGATCTGATGACCGCGCCGGGAGAGCCGCTGGCCGAACGCGCAAGCGCCATCCGCATCGTCGGTTTCGATGTCGATGGCGTGCTCACCGACGGTCGTCTGCTCTACGGCAATGACGGCACCGAGGCCAAGGCCTTTCATGTGCACGATGGTCTGGGTCTGAAGCTGCTGCAGCAGGCCGGCATCATCACCGTCGTCATCAGCGCCCGTGCCAGCGCCGCCACCGAGCGCCGATTGGGCGAACTGGGTGTGGCCCATGTACACCTGGGTGTGCGCGACAAGCTGCCGCTGTTCGAGCAGATCGCCCGGGATCAGGGTCTGGGTTGGCATGATGCCGCCTACATGGGCGACGATCTGCCCGATCTCGGTATCCTCAGCCGCGTGCACCTGCCGGCCACCGTGGCCGAGGCCGCGCCCGAGGTGCTGGATCGCGCCCTCTGGGTGGCGAGCAAGCCCGCCGGCGCCGGCGCGGTGCGCCAGTTCGCTGAATTCCTGTTGCGTTCGCAAGGCAAGTTCGAGACGCTGTTGGCACCTTATCTGGGCGGTGCGCCTTGACGCCCGAACGCAGTCGCCTGTGGGCTGTCGTGCTGCTGCTGACCACCGTCGCCAGCTATGGCCTGATCCGCTGGTTTGCACCGGAGCCGCCGCCCGCACCAGCCACGGCGACGGCGCGTCAGGACAACGAGATCCGTACGGTCGAGATGCGCGTCTACGATGAGCAGGGCAAGCCCAATCTGGTATTGATCAGCCCGCGCATCAGCAGTCCGCGGCGCAGTGACGAGTATCTGATCGAGGCGCCGCTGTTTGATGTGGTCAGTGCTGACGGCGCCCGCTGGAACGGTCGCTCGCTGACCGGTCGGCTGGATGTGTCGAAAAATCGGCTGTGGCTGGAGCAGCAGGTGGTGCTCGAGGGCACCAAGGCCGAGCGGGCGCCGGTCACGATCCGCTCCGAACACATCGAATTCGGCATCGACGAGCGCGTCGCCAGCAGCGATGATGCAGTCGAAATCATCAGTCCGGGAAGTCAGATCAAGGGCGTTGGCCTGCGTGCCGATCTCAAGCAAGATCGCTTCCTGCTCCGTAGCCAGGTGGAAGGTGAATATGTTCCGAAACGCAAGCGTTCCTGATCTTCGCGGTGTCGCCCTGCTGTTGCTGGCGGCGACCAGCCCGCTGGCGGCGCTGGAATCCGACCGCGAACAGCCGATGCAGATCAACTCGGACCGGTTCGAAGCCGGCATGGATACCAACACCACGGTGTTGACCGGCAATGTGCGCATCGTCCAGGGCTCTCTGGTGGTCAAGGCGGCACGTGCCGACATCACCCAGGACAAGGGCGAGGTCTCGCGGGCGCTGCTGACCGGTGCGCCGGCCACGCTCAAGCAGACCATGACCGGCGGCGGCGAGCTCAATGCCAGCGCCAGGACCATCGACTACAAGCTGGCAGAGGAATCGGTCGATCTCAGCGGCGATGTGATTCTGGAACGGCCGCAGGGCACGCTGCGCTCCGAAAAGGTCACCTATTCGGTGAAAACCGGCCGACTGGCCGCAGGCGAGGGCGTCAGTGGCGGCGTGCAGCTGGTGATCCCGCCCAAGGCGCCGAAGCCGGCTGATGCAGACAAGACCAAGGAAGAAGCGCCCAAGTCCGGCGCATTGATGCGCTTGCCGGAATCCAGTCCTGCATTCGCCTACGCCGACCAGGGCAGCTGAGCGCGCATGCTGGTTGTCGAATCGCTGAGCAAGCGCTATCGCGGCCGCGATGTGGTCCGCGGCGTGTCCTGTCATCTGAGCGTGGGTGAGGTGGTCGGGCTGCTCGGTCCCAATGGCGCCGGCAAGACCACCTGCTTCTACATGATCGTCGGCATGATCGCCGCCGATCACGGCCGCATCGAGCTTGATGGCCGCGACATCACGCCCCTGTCGATGTCCGATCGAGCGCGCATGGGCATCGGCTATCTGCCGCAGGAACCCTCGGTATTCCGGCGCCTCAGCGTCGAGGACAATCTGCTGGCGGTGCTGGAGATGCGCAAGGACCTGACCAAGCGCGGTCGCACCGTGGTGCTGGAATCCCTGCTCGAAGAGCTGCAGGTCACCCATCTGCGTGGGCAGCTGGGGCAGAGCCTGTCCGGCGGTGAACGTCGACGCGTCGAGATCGCCCGGGCACTGGCGGCCAAACCGCGCTTCATCATGCTCGACGAGCCCTTCGCCGGCGTCGACCCGATCTCCGTCGGCGAGATCCAGGAAGCCATCGATCACCTCAAGCAACGCGGCATCGGCGTGCTGATCACCGATCACAACGTGCGCGAAACGCTCGACATCTGCGACCGCGCCTACGTGCTCAACGCCGGCCAGGTGCTGGCCGAAGGCAGCCCCAAGCAGATCCTGGCCCACCCCAAGGTGCGCGAGGTCTATCTCGGGGACAAGTTCCGGCTCTAACGCCCCTGTGGGAGCGGACTTTGTCGGCGATCGTCGTCGCCCCTGTGGGAGCGGACTTTGTCCGCGATCGGTAGCGACCTTGCGACCGTCACCCAAGGGCCGGACGCGAAGGACGCGAAGGAAAGGCAGAAAGGACACGAAGAAGAGCGGTTTCTGTAGACCAGGCTACTGTCTGCATGACGCAGCAAGCTGCCTGCGATTTGTAGGAGCGACCTTGCGTCGCGACGGTCACCGAAGAGCCGGACGCGAAGGACGCGAAGGAAGAGCAGAAAGGACACGAAGAAGAGCGGTTTCTGTAGACCAGGCTACTGTCTGCATGACGCAGCAAGCTGCCTGCGATTTGTAGGAGCGACCTTGCGTCGCGACGGTCACCCAGGAGCAGGACGCGAAGGACGCGAAGGAAAGGCAGAAAGGACACGAAGAAGAGCGGTTTCTGTAGACGAGGCTACTGTCTGCATGACGCAGCAAGCTGCCTGCGATTTGTAGGAGCAACCTTGCGTCGCGACGGTCACCGAATTGCCGGACGCGAAGGACGCGAAGGAAGAGCAGAAAGGACACGAAGAAGAGCGGTTTCTGGAGACGAGGCTACTGTCTGCATGACGCAGCAAGCAGCCTGCGATTTGTAGGTGCGACCTTGCGTCGCGACGGTCACCCAGGAGCAGGACGCGTAGGTCACGAAGGACACGCAAAAGTACTC
>JBFWOF010000100.1:0-6217 GCA_050250665.1 Lysobacterales bacterium
CTTGACCCGACCTACCACTGCCTTGCTGGCGCGGGCTGTTGTGGGAGCGACGGCACGTCGCGACTGTCGCTTCGTAGAACGAGTCGCGACGTGCCGTCGCTCCCACATTTCCGCACCGTTTGGCGCAAATTCGCCCGGATCGTGGAGTGAACAGACGCAGTGCATCCGCTGCCTTTGCAGGCGTACAGCATCCTTCGCTGCCGGATGACCGTTCGGGTCGGCTCACCGCGCCAGCGAATGCCAGCATGAACCGGCTAATCTAAGACCCCGATGCCGGCGTCTGCCCAGAGTCCGGCGCCACATCAGCAGCAGGACCGCACATGCCCACATTGAACTGGATCGGCAAGGAAGCCGTGGTCAGACACCACAAGGAGGTGCCTTTTCGGCTGTTGGAGCCGGTGCCGGAACTCGCCTGCGGCGCCGCCGACAGCGGCAACCTGATTGTGCAGGGCGATAACCTGCACGCGCTAAAAGCCCTGCTGCCGCGCTACGCCGGGCAGGTGAAGTGCATCTACATCGACCCACCCTACAACACCGGCAACGAGGGCTGGGCCTACAACGACAACGTCAACAGCCCGGAAATTCGCAAGTGGCTGGGCGAGGTGGTCGGCAAGGAAGGCGAAACGCTGGATCGGCACGACCGCTGGCTGTGCATGATGTATCCGCGATTACTGCTGCTTAGGAAATTCCTAACGGACGACGGAGTAATCCTGATTTCGTTGGACGACGTCGAAGCTGGCCATCTACGACTTCTGTTGGACGAGATTTTTGGATTCAACAATCGTATCGCAACAATCGTTTGGAACACGCGCAATACCGACAACCGCATCAAGACGCGGCTTTCTCCCGACCATGAATACATCTTTGTCTATGGGAAGTCAGAATCCTCAAGGATTGAGGGGCGTGTAATCGACCGATCAGACTTTAGGAACCCAGATAACGACCCGAGAGGACCGTATGTCACCGATCCCCTCAAGGGGAAGGCAACTGCCTCCGAGCGCCCCAACCTCCATGACTACAACATGGAGCAGCCCGGTACGACGAACGATTGGAAGCCCGACCCGGCGAAGGGCTGGATCACCGATCGCGCTGGCTACGAGAGGCTCTTGTCCGAGAACCGCATTTGGTGGCCACCGAACCCCGCAACCGGCTGGCCTCGCAAGAAGCGCTTTCTGTCCGAGACGCAAGAACGAATGCCAGCATCCAGCTTTTGGTCGGAGTTCAAAACCCAGTCTGGGGCGCGAGAACTCGACGAGATTCTCGACGAACGCGTATTCGCGTTTCCGAAGCCGTCGGAGCTCATTCAGCGCGTGATCTCCTACTGCGCTCCGCCGGGCAGCTTAGTCCTCGACTCTTTCGCAGGGACTGGAACCACTGCACACGCCGTACTGAAGCAAAATGCCGAGGACGCCGGGAATCGCCGGTTCATCCTCGTGGAGATTGATGACCAGATTGCGCGAAATGTGACAACCGAACGAGTCAAGCGAGTTGTGTCTGGTCACGTCAATGGCAATGGCGCTGTAGTCGACGCTCTCGGCAGCGGCTTCCAGTTCTGCCGCCTGTCTGCCGAACCGCTGTTCGATGCCGACGGCCAGATCCGGCGCGATGTGAGCTTCGCCCAACTGGCCGAGTTCGTCTGGTTTGCCGAGACCGGTACAGCGCGCCCGAACCCCGGCCATCTTCCTGGCGATGAAGCAGTAAAGCTGTCGCCGCTACTGGGCGTACACGAGGGCCGCGCGATCTACCTGCTCTATAACGGCATCCTCAAGGACAAATCCGTTGCGGGCGGCAATGTGCTCACTGGGCCGGTGTTCGATGTGCTGCCCAAGTTCGCCGGCCCGAAAGTGATCTACGCCGCCGCCAACCGCATGGGTGGCCGCGCGGCACGCGAGGGCATCACCTTCAAACAAACGCCCTATGCGCTGGAGCTGTAGCGATGAATGATGAGCGCAAGGTCATCATCATTGCCGGGCCGAACGGTGCCGGCAAAACCACCTTTGCGCGGGAATTTTTGCCCATCGATGCCGCCTGCCCGATCTTCGTCAACGCCGATCTGATCGCCGCCGGGCTGGCACCCTTTGCGCCGGAAACCGCCGCCGTGCAGGCCGGGCGACTGATGCTGCGGGAATTGGCGCGGCATTTCTCGGCACGCGAAAGTTGTGCGTTTGAATCCACAATTCTGGCCCCCAGCCAGTGCTACTCGACTGGAGCGAAAAACCGTGAACAAGCAGCCCATTGAGACCGCCCGTGATACCGATCTGCGTCTGTCGCCGCATGCCATGCGGCGTGCGGCGCAGCGTGCGCGCGAACTGGCCGCACACACCGGCACCGCCATTGTGATCAGCCGTGACGGCGTGACCGAGCACATCACACCCCAGCCTGAGCCTGCAGGAACGTGTGTGCAGGATCCAGCAACACCTTATGGCGACAAAGCATGAGCACCTTCGCGCCAAAGGTTTACCAGCAGCAAGTGCTCGACAGCGTGGAAACCTATTTCAAAGCCTGCCATGAACTGCAGTCGCCATCGATCGCATTCACTGCCACCACGGAACGCCTTTGGGGTCGAGGCAATGCGTACCACCCGCTGTCGGGCTTCCCGGACAACATGCCGTATTTCTGCCTGCGCGTGCCAACCGGCGGTGGCAAGACTTGGCTGGCCGCAAAGAGCATCGCATTGGTCAACACGCATTTGTTGCGCTGCGAGCACAGCGTGATCCTGTGGCTGGTGCCAAGCAAGCCGATCCGCGAGCAAACCCTGCGCACCCTGCGCGACCGCCTGCACCCATACCATACTGCGCTGCGCGAATCGGGGCCGATCACGGTGCTGGACCTGGAGGAGGCCAAGAGCGTCACCCGCGCTACGCTGGACACCTCGACCACCATCATCGTCGCCACCCGACAGGCGTTTCAGGTAGAGCAGGAAGAATGCCGCAAGGTGTACCAAAGCAGCGGCGCATTGATGCACCACTTCGACAGCCTGTCGCCTACGCAACGCGACGCGCTGTTGAGCGAAGGTGAGGGCGCCGAGCGCACCACGCCCTGCTCACTAGCCAACGTGCTGCGCCTGCGTCGGCCGTTTGTGGTGGTGGACGAGGCGCACAACAGCCGCACCGAACTGGCCTTCGACATGCTGGCGCGCTTCCGCCCCAGCGGCGTACTGGAACTGACCGCCACGCCTGATCTGGAGCGCACGCCAAGCAATGTGCTGCACAGCGTCTCTGCCGCCGAGCTGAAGGCCGAGGAGATGATCAAACTGCCGGTGGTGCTGGAAACCGAGCCGAACTGGCAACAGTGTCTGGCCGACGCGATTGGCCGCCGCGATGCCCTGCAGCAACTGGCCGAGGACGAACGCCGGGGTGGCGCGGATTACTTGCGTCCAATCGTGTTGATCCAGTCGGAGCCGCGCCGGGCCGGCGTGGATACACTCGACTTCGAGCGGGTACGCAGTGAGCTGATCACCAATCACGGCATTCCAGCCAACGAAATTATCGTGGCCACCGGTGAGGAAAAGGGCCTGGAGCAGATCGACGCCGACTACAAGCAGGGCATCGCCGACCCGAGCTGCCCGGTCAATTTCATCATTACCCAGAAAGCCCTGGCCGAAGGCTGGGACTGCCCCTTTGCTTACATCCTGGTAAGCATGGCCTCGCTGTCATCGGCCACGGCGGTGGAGCAGTTGCTTGGGCGCGTGTTGCGTCAACCCGGTGCCAGCCATCGGCAGGCCAAAGCGTTGAATCAGTCTTATGCCTTCGTGGTGTCGCGCAACTTTGCCGAAACGGCTGGCGCGCTGCGAGACCGGTTGGTGGCGGGCGCTGGGTTCGAGCGGCGCGAGGTGACCGAGTTCGTTACCGCCGCCAAGGCCGAGCAAGCGCGGCTGGACCTGGACGGGCACGCAGGGCGTGTGGTCGTTCGGCCAGTGGCGATTAGCTTGTCGGAAAAGCCTGACTTGAAGAATGTGCCGAAGCCGGTGCGTGACAAGGTGAGCTGGGATGGCAAGCTCAACACGCTGACCATCAGTACGCCGCTCACCGAGGACGAAGCCGAAGTTCTCAAGGCATCGGTCATCTCAGAAACCGCAGCAGCGGCGATTGTGGAAGCTGCCGAAGTGAGCCGCACCACGGCCATCGAGTTCTTCCAGACCCCGGCTGAATTGGGCGAGCGCTTTCGCGTGCCACAGCTTGCCCTGCGCGTGCAGGGCGAGCTGCAACTGTTCGACGACCCGGAGGTGCTGGACTACCCATGGGATTTGTCCAGCTACACAGCTGTACCGACCGGTGATGACCTGACCGCGTTGGGTGCCGGCCTGAGGGTGTCCGAAGGCGGTGAGATCGATGTAGACGATAAGAGCGGCAAGGTTGTTGCGCGGTTCCTGCCCGATCTGCAACGCGATCTGGGGCTGGTCTATCAGCCCGAGAACTGGGACAAGGTGCGCCTTGCCACCTGGCTCTGCCGCAACCTGCCTGAGCCATCATTGACCCACGCCAGCAAGCAGGCGTTTGTCGCGGCGTGGCTTACCGACTTGCTGAGTCGAGATAGCTTCACCTTGACGCGCGCCAATTTGCAGAAGTTCCTGATCCGCAATCTTCTCGAAGCGCGCATCCGGGATCTGCGCAAGCAGGCCGTCGGCAAGGCTTTCCAGCAGACACTATTCGGTGATGATGCGGCCACGCGGGTGGCGGTCACCGACCAATACGCCTTCGAGTTTCACGCCCAAGCCTATGCGCCGAGCCGCGACTACGATGGCCGTTTCGGCCACTTCGATTTTTGCAGGCACTTCTACGGCCGCATCGGAGACTTCGACAGCAAAGAAGAATTCGAGTGTGCCTGCTGGCTGGACACTCAGGCTCAGAAAGGTCGTATCCAGTTCTGGGTCCGCAATCTGGTTCGGCGCGAAGGCAGTTCGTTCTTCCTGCAGAAGGCCGAGGGCCGCTTCTATCCGGACTTCCTTTGCCAGTTGACCGGCACGGCCGACCAGCCGGGGCCGGTCCTCGCTGTCGAATACAAAGGTGCAGACCGCTGGAAATCCGCCGAAGACGATCGCCTGATCGGCGGCCTGTGGGCGAATCTGTCCGCGGGTCGTTGCCGCTTCGTAATGGTCAAGGACAAGTGTTGGGACACTATCGAGGCGCAACTGCGATGATGAATCTTGTGAACCCGTGGACTGCCATTCCCGATCGGGCGCCTTTTGTGCTGGCCGAAGACCGGCCGTTTGTCGATGCCTACAACTCGCTTCTCGACAAAGACGACAAGAAGGCGGGCTATCGGATCAATACGGACTACACACCCGAGCCAAGGCTGGGACCCATCGACGCACCTGTGCTCATTCTGCAAGCCAATCCGAGCTATGCACCCGGTGCCGAACAGGGACGCGAAGCAATATCGCGTGAACTGCGGAGCGTGCGCGATCCGCTTCATCCACACCTGGGTGCACAGCAAGAGGCCACCTGGTGGCCACAGGTCTTGAAGCAGCTGATCAAGGCAACCAGTGCCGAGCAAGTCGCGCGCGGTATTTGCTCGGTTGAGTTCTTTCCCTATCGCTCGCTCGGGTTCGGGCATGGCCATATTCGATTGCCGTCGCAGCAATACACCTTTGACCTGGTCAGACGGGCGCTCTCCATGGAACGCATCATCATCGTCACCCGGCGGGCACACACCTGGTTCGGTGCCATCCCGGAACTGGCCCAACTCGGTCCTGGCCACAAGGCCCGCGTATTTCACACCAGAAACCCGCAGCGCACCTTTATCTCTCCGGGCAACCTGCCCGAGGGAGCATTCGACCAAGTTGTGGCGGCCATACGGCAAGTCGGTGCGTAGCTGGGAATTGGGGCCATGCCATTCGGGCGCCCTGGCGCGACCAGCACGCAGCGCATAGGTCGGCTCAAGGCGCACAGCGCGTAGGTCGGCTCAAGGCGCGCAGCGCCGGAGCCGACAAGCCAAACCTCAGCCCAAGTCTTCACCGGGATTCCGACCACGCCGAGGCCCACGACAGCGGCTGTCGGGTCCACGCCTGCGGCGCTTGAACCGGCCTACGACTGCCTTGCTGGCGCGCGCCGTTGCGGGAGCGACGGCACGTCGCGACGGTCGCTTCGAAGGACCAGTCGCGACGTGCCGTCGCTCCCACATTCCCGCACCGTTTGGCGCGTAGGTCGGCTCAAGGCGCACAGCGCCGGAGCCGACAGGCCAAACCTCAGCGCAAGCCTTCACCGGGATTCCGACC
>JBFWOF010000101.1:0-6117 GCA_050250665.1 Lysobacterales bacterium
GCCATGGTCGAAATCAACCCGTGGCCGGCACCGATCATCAGCCTGCCCACCACAACGCGCAGCCATCAGGTCAAAGCCGAAGAAAAGGGCAAATCTACAGAGAACTAGTCAAACGACTGTCTCAAAGAGGTTGACGCGCTCCGGTTGGGCTAAGGCCGCAGGCCGTGCCCAACGCTTTCACGCGCCGATGTTGGGCACGGCTACGCCTTTGCCCAACCTACATTTCTTGTCTGGACGCTTCTGGCTGGGATCGTTTGGGTAGGTTGCCGTGAAAGTCGTTCATGCGAGCGCTGTCGCTCCCTCCCCGATGTTCGGGGAGGGCTGGGGAGGGGTTCGGCAAGAAACCCTATGCAACGGTCATGGCACCAGCGACTTTCATGATGGCGAGTGACTCGCAGCCATGACCGTTGGGCTAAGGCCGCAGGCCGTGCCCAACGATTTCACGCGCCGATGTTGGGCACGGCTACGCCTTCGCCCAACCTACATGGCTTGTCTGGACGCTTCTGGCAACGACAGAGCGAAAAGCGTCCGGACAAGTCCGGACCCACAAAACCGCCTAGCCAATCCCGGCACGTATGCCCGCCGCCTGCTCCGCTAACTTGCGTTTGATCGGGGTCAGCCGGTCCACCAGGCGCAGGCCGATGCCGCGGGCGGCCACCATCGGGCCTTCGGAAATACCGTATAGCCGGTTCAAGCCGTCAAAAGCGCGCGCCGCCAGGGTGGCTTCGCTGCGGCGCTGGCGTGCCCACCTTGCCAGATCGGTGGCGCCCAGCGGCGCCCGTCCGCGCGACTGCGCCTGCGCCACCGCAGCGATCAACCCGCTGACATCGGCAAAGCCCAGATTCACGCCCTGCCCGGCGAGCGGATGCACTACATGCGCCGCGTCGCCCATGAGGATTGCGCGCTGCTCGACAAAACGCTGGGCGATCTGTAACCGCAGCGGGAAGGCTTGGCGATCGCTGAGCAGCCGCAAGCGACCGAAGCGGGCGTTGCTGGCCCGCAGCAGCTGGGCTTCGAACTGTTGGGCGGAGACTTCGATCAGTTCCTGCGCCCGCGCCGCAGGCAGAGTCCATACCATCGAGAAGCTGCCATCCCTCAATGGCAGGAAAGCCAATGGTCCGGAAGGCAGGAAGCGCTGCCAGGCCAGTTGTGGCGAGGCCCGCTCGGCCTGGATCTGGGCGACCAGACCGCTTTGTCCATAAGGCGCCCCGGAGGTTCCGATGAGCAATTGATCTCTGACCCGCGAGTTGACGCCATCGGCACCGATCAGCAGCCGTGCACGCAACTCACCACCACTAGTGAGGCGCACGCGCACGCTGCTTTCATCCATCTCGAAATCAGCGAGCGTATCGCCCAGCAGCAGACGAATACCCGGCTCCCGCTCCAGCGCATGCCAGAGCGTGCCGGCAATCAGTCGGTTCTCGACGATATGACCGAGGCAAGGCCAGCCATAGTCGGCGGCATCGAAATCCAGCGTGCTAGCGCCCAGTGCGTCCTGCACCTGCATATGGGAATAGGGCGACGCGCGCACCGCGGCGATCTCGGCCCAGACGCCGAGCGTATCCAGCAGACGCTGCGAATGCGGAGCGACGGCCACCACCCGCGCATCGACTGGTTCAGCCTGCGTCGGTGCGCTGATCGGGTGTTGCTCCACCAGCGCCACCTTGAGACCGGCCCTGGCCAATCCCAGCGCCGCCGCGCCGCCAACCATCCCGGCACCGATGATCAGCGCATCCAGGGCGTCACGAGCGCCGGTCCTCATGGATTCATACCCCTTGCCAGAACTGGTGTATTCCCTCGATAGCCCATGCCGCCCAGCAACAGATGTTCGGCCAGCGGTTCGATCCGGTCTGCCGCGATCAAGGCCAGACTGCGCAACCAGCCGGCCGCAGCGCTCTGCATGCCGGTGCCCAAAGCGAGCGCATGACTGAGTCCGGTGGTCGCGGTACGGTCGGCCTGGCGGGCGGCGGCATAATTGTCCAGCAAGGCGGGGGCTCCGGGATCAGCACCCTGGCGATGACTCTCCAGCAAGGCCTGCGCCAGCGCCGCGGCGTCGCGCAGACCAAGATTGAAGCCCTGGGCGCCGACCGGATGCACCGCCTGCGCGGCATTGCCGATCAGCACCTGCCGCGGCGCGACCAGGCGCTCGGCAAGTACGCGCCGTAGCGGATAGCTGACCCGCAATCCGGCCTCCCGCAAGCGACCCAGGCGGTAGCCGAAGGCCTGCTGGAGCGCTGCCAGATACTCGCTGTCAGGCAGCGCCATCAGTCGCCCGGCCTCGGCCGTTTCGACCACGAAGATGGCACCGCAGCGAGCTTGCGCCTGCGGTAGCAGGGCCACCGGCCCGCTGCGGGTAAAGCGTTCATAGGCGGTGCCCTGATGATCGCGTTCGGGCGTCAAGGCGCAACAGATGGCGCTGCGCTGGTAGTCATGGCGCTGCGCGCCGATGCCGGCCGAAGTGCGCAGCGCCGAATCGGCCCCGTCGGCGATGACCAGCAGGCGCGCGCTGACGCTATCGGGTTGCGCGGTGCCGGCGACAACCTGCGCATGGATGCTGTCCGCTGTCGCCTGCACGTTCTGCACCGAGGCTGGAGCGACCAGTTCGACATCGCTGCGGGACAGCACCGCCTGCTGCAGTTCCTGCAGCAAACGTCGCGCCGGCACGACCACACCAAAGCGTTCGCGCCCGTTCTCGGCGGCAGACCAGTGAGTCACACCGAACTCACCGGCACTGGACACGTGGATGGCCCGTATCGGTGCCGCGGCGGCACCGAGCGCCGGCAGTATCCCGAGCTGGGTCAGGATTCGGCAGCTGACCTCATTCAGGGCCAGATGGCGTTCGTCGGCAGGGCGCTCGGCAGCGGCCGGCGGCGCCTGATCGACCAGGCTCACCCGCAGCCCGGATCCGCTGAGCGCCAGCCCGAGGCTGAGTCCCACCAGTCCACCACCGGCGATCAGAATGTCACAGTCATTGACCCGCATCTTTCGCACTCACGCGGGCGCACGCCCGAAGTCGTTCAGCCAAGCGGACGATCCGGATTCGGCGCGCCCTGCGGTCTGTCCCTCCAAGCATACGGAGCAGCCGCGAGGGAAGCGAGAATGCGGGCCTGGGGAGCGGTCGCCAGCCGCCTTCAGATGCTTGTCGGCGCGGCCTGTGAGTGAGTCCTGGCCGCATCTGATTGGTGCGTCATTGCGAGGAGCGCAGCGACGAAGCAATCCAGTGCGTCTGCGACAGTGTGTCTGGATTGCTTCCCCCGGATCAAGTCCGGGGTCTCCATGAACCCATATCGTAAGTCATTGAATTTCGATATTCCGGCAAGAGCCGGTTCTGCTAGCCCGAAGTGCGCGCAGCGCTCTCCGGGCGATGATGCAGAAGAGCCCCGGTGAGCCGCTGCGCGGCACACCAGGCTACGCGCTACAGGCAACTTGTGGTTCATGGCCCGTGGGCAGCATCGGGCCGATACAGATGGCTCTCCATGAATCGATATCGCAAGTTGTTGATTTGCTGTTGTAGGTCACGTTGCTCGCGTAGCGAGCTACGTGACGAAACTCGATGTCACGTAGTCCGCTGACGCGGACAACATGACCTACCACAGCGGATTCGTGGCCCGTGCGCAGTGTCGGGCCGGGTGGCTCTCCAAGAACCCATATCGCAAATTGTTGACGCGTCATTGCGAGGAGCGCCGCGACGAAGCAATCCAGTGCATCTGAGGATGTGTGTCTGGATTGCTTCCCCCGGATCAAGTCCGGGGTCGCAATGACGCCGGGTTCATTGTCCATGGGCAGTGCCGGGCCGAATCAGATGGCTCGCAATGACGCCACCCACGGCAAGCTCGCCCCCCCGTCGCGACCTCGGCCGCGATCCAACCAGGAACCGAACCACGCCAGCGGCGCTTGCAGTATGCTTCGGGACTGACCGATAGCCTGGTATGGAGAGTTCTGATGTCGAATGACGCCGCTGCGCGCTGGTACCCGCGCGCGACGCTGGTGGCCGCGCTGATCTTGCTGGCCGCCTTGTCACGATTGCTGCCGCATCCGCCGAATTTCACGCCGGTGGAAGCGATAGGCTTGTTCGCTGGCGCCTATCTCGCGAATCGCCAGCTCGCATTCGTCGTGCCGCTGTTGGCAATGGCGTTGGCTGACAGCGTGCTCGGTTTCCATAGCGGCATTCCGGTGATCTACGGTCTGATCGCCTTCAATGTCTGGTTGGGCTTCCGCCTGGGTCCGGATCCGGGCGCAGGGCGCGTTGCCGGCTATGGCCTGGCGGCGGCAACGGTGTTCTTCATCGTCAGCAACTTTGCGGTCTGGATCGCGGCCGACGGCCACTACTACACGCAGGACCTGGCTGGTCTTGTCACCTGCTACACAATGGCGCTGCCATTCTTCGCCTACACCCTGCTGGGCATGGCGGTCTACGCCACCGTGTTGTTCGGAGGAATGGCGCTGGTTCGTCGCTATCAGCCGGGACAGCTTGCCGCCTGAGGCAGCGTCTGGCCGAAGTGCAGGCTGCTTGATCGCCCGCGCCGTCCTGGTGCGGGCGATGTCATTTGGACATCTGGGATTCGGTCATGGGTAACAGGCTCTCGAAGATCTACACGCGCACGGGCGATGACGGCAGCACCGGTCTGGGCGACGGCAGCCGCGTCGACAAGGACAGCCTGCGGGTTGCGGCCTACGGCACCGTCGACGAGGCCAATAGCTGCATCGGTGTGGTGCTGGCTCAGCCAGGCGTGCCCGAAGCTGTCCACGCCTGTTTGACGCGGGTGCAGCATCAGTTGTTCGATCTCGGCGGCGAACTCTGCATTCCGGGCATGGCGCTGATACAGGACCGCGACATCGATGCGCTGGAGCGCGATCTGGATGGCTTCAACGAGCCGCTCCCGGCCTTGAAGGATTTCATTCTGCCCGGCGGCAACGCCGCGACGGCGCATTGTCATGTCGCCCGCACCGTCGTGCGTCGAGCTGAGCGCGAGGTGATTTCGCTGTCACGGGCTGAAGAAGTGCGTGCGGAGGCCATCTGCTATCTGAATCGACTGTCCGATCTGCTCTTCGTCATCGCCCGGGTGCTGGCGCGCGAGGGCGGTGCCGGCGAAGTGCTCTGGGACCGCAACAAGCGCGGCTGACCGGTCGCAGCCGAACACCAGGAACTACGCCATGCTGGTCTACACCCATTCGGCCTGTCTGGATCACCAGCCGGGAGCCGGTCATCCGGAGCATCCGGGGCGCTTGAGTGCGGTGCTGGAAGCGTTGAAGTCCGCTTTCTCGGATCAACTCAACTTCGTGGAAGCTCCCGCGGCGACGGAGACTCAGCTGCTGCGGGTCCACAGCGCGCGTCTGCTGACGCAATTGCGGCAATCCTCGCCGAGCACGGGCCTGTATCGGATCGACGCCGACACCGCGATGTCGCCGGTGTCGCTGGATGCCAGCCTCAGGTCCTGCGGCGCTGTCTGTGCCGCGGTAGACGCTGTCATGCACGGCCCGGGCGTTCGCGTCTTCTGCGCGCTTCGGCCGCCAGGGCATCACAGCACAGCCGATCAGGCCATGGGTTTTTGCCTGTACAACCAGATTGCCGTCGGTGCTGCGCATGCGCTCGAGGCGCACGCGCTGGAGCGCGTGACTATCGTCGATTTTGATGTGCACCACGGCAATGGCACGCAGGCCATCTTCACCGATGATCCGCGGGTGCAGTATGTGTCCAGCCATCAGTCACCGCTGTATCCGGGGACCGGACTCGAGGCCGAGACCGGGCCGGGCCATCTGGTCAATGGCGAACTGCTGCCCGGCAGCGGAAGTAGCGAGTTCCGGCGCTTGTGGACTGAGCGCTTGTTACCCGCCATCGATCGCTTTGCGCCGCAACTGCTGCTGGTGTCGGCCGGTTTCGACGCTCACCGCCTGGATCCCCTGGCGGATCTGAATCTGGGCGCCGACGACTATCACTGGGTCACGCTGGAATTGATGGCTCTGGCCGACAGGCACGCTCAAGGGCGGCTGGTCTCCGCGCTGGAGGGAGGCTACTCGCTGACGGCGCTCCGTCAGTGCAGCGTGGCGCACGTGGGAGCGATGCTGGCGGAGCGGACCGGGGGTTGAAGGGTCCCCGGGTACCCGGACGCCACGCGC
>JBFWOF010000102.1:0-5305 GCA_050250665.1 Lysobacterales bacterium
TCTTGTCGTGGCGATCTGGGGCGTTGCTGAGGCGCGGGAACGGAATGCGCGAATCCACAGGCCATGCTGAACCGAGTTGCGTGTCGCAGTTTTGCGGGTCAACTGGCGTCGACGGGCTGCGTTGAAAGAGGTGAAAGCGGGCAGGTCGCCCGCCATCGTCAGGAGTCAGACATGAACATCAAGACCCAGTTGGCCACTGCTGCGCTGTTGCTGGTCATGGCCGGCAGTGCTTTTGCCGGTACCCCGCGAGTGGACGCCCGCCAGGATCGCCAAGCGCAGCGGATCGAGCAAGGTGTGGCCAGCGGTGAACTGACCGGGCGGGAAGCCGCGCGGCTGGCGGCGCGTCAGCAGCATATTGCAAACGCCGAGGCCCGGGCCAAGGCCGACGGCGTGGTGACGGCGCGCGAGCGGGTCAGGCTGCAGGGCAAGCAGAATCGCGCCAGTGTCGCGATTGCCCGACAGAAACATGACCGCCAACATCGTCATTGGTGAGTTCGACGGAATCCTCGGCGGCGGGGCCTGGCCTCGCCGTCGATGGTCATCCTCGGATCAGCTTCTCGTAGCCCAGGTAAGCCGAAGGCGCACCTGGGTCTTGCGTTTCTGTCGAGTGCCAGCAAACGTCAGGCACAAGGCCTGGCGCCAAGAGTCGCTGGACGGCGATTCGTTGATGTCAATGCCGCTGTAGATCAGTTGCCGAGGCAGGCGCCCCGTCTAGAAATCCTGCTCGTAGCGCACATAGGGCGTGCGGCTGAAGGCGTCAGTCTCGTTGGCGGTAGCTACCGGCGAATTACCGAGCTTGGGCGGTTCGCCGCTGCTGAACAGATTGCGCGCACCCACCGAAATGATGCCAGACCACGGCGTGCGCCAGCTGACGCCCAGATCCATGCTGGCCCACCAGGGACTGACCGTCTGGATGCCCTTGCGGATCATCTGCGCGGCCATGCCGGCACTGAAATCACCATAGGCCACACTGAACTGCACACGGCCGATGTCTGGGCTGTTCTCGAGCATGGGCAGGCGCGACATGGCCAGAGCCACACCCAGTCGTGATTGCTCTGACAGCGACAGTTCACCGCCCAGGCTGACCGTGCGTACCGGATCTGCATGTTGGTTGGCGAGCGGCGCCAATGGCAGGGCCGCCGGGGGCGTCGGTACCGCTGCAGCAGGGCCGATGCTGCCAGGAAGCACCCAGATGGCCGGGCTCTCGCTGTAGCCCAGCGTGAAGCTGGTGCGACCGAGGTCCAGCGAGCCGGAAACGCCCAGCGCCGATTGCGAGCCACGACTGGAAAAGCTCTCGCAGGCGTCTGACTGCAGCGGCGCCAGCGGCGCCTGCATCAGGCTGCGGCAAGGTACGAAATCAGTCACGGTCATCGCGGCGCTGAAGCCCGTGCTTTCATTCAGGCGCCAGCGCAGGGAGGGTGCCACGGTGAAAGTTTCCGCGCCGCTCATGGTACGGCTACGCACCTGGGCTACGCCCACCAGCACATTGCCGGCTGCTTCGCTGCCGTAGGGATTGCTCAGACCGATCTGATCGCTGCCGCCGAGCACGAACACCGGCACCCAGGTGCTGCCGTCCGCAGCTTGCGGCCACGGCGACGGGTGCGCCTGATCGGGCACGATCAGCGGCAACGGTGTCGAATCGAAACTCTGCGACCACGCCCCCGTGGAGGCCAGGGCCAGCGTGACTGCAGCGATCAGATTCTTGGTTTTCATGGTCTGTGCGGGCATCGGGGCTGCCTCGTCTTGTTGTGCTTTGACCAGTGCCAGGTCGGGTAGTTCCCAGTGTTCAGGAATTTGCCCATTCATTTTGTGCCAACGATAGCAGAAACAGGCAACAACGGCAGGTTTCTAAAGCAAATTTTAGCTTTGGTGGGGCATGAAACAGCCGTGCTGAAGCCCTCAATCGGACCGGCGCTACTGCGGTCGATCCGGGGCTTCGACCGGCGGTTCCGGCCGGAACAGCTGAGCGATCTCGATGGCATCGAACTGGTAGGTCTTGCCGCAGAACTCGCAGACAATCTCGGCATGGCCCAGATGCTCAGCCGCCGCGGCGGCCTCGTCCTGCCCAATACGGCGCAGCACGTCCGCCACCTTCTCGCGTGTACAGCGACAGCGCACGTGCAGGGGTACGGGGTCGGCATCCAGGCGCTGCTGGTCATGGAACAATCGGTGGATCAGCTCGGCACTTGGGGTGGCCAACAGTTCGTCTGGCTGGACGGTGTTGAGCAGGTGCAGCACCCGGTTCCAGGCATCCGGATCGATCTCGTTGCGGGTTCCGCCCTCGCTGGGCAGGCGTTGCAGCAACAGTCCGCAAGCGTGCTCGCCATCACCCGCGAGCAGCAGTCGGGTCGGCAGCTGCTCACTCTGCTCGAAATAGCCTTCCAGGGTCTCGGCCAGGGAATCGCCGGACAGGGCGACGATGCCCTGATAGCGCTCGGATTTCTGCCAGGGCTCCAGCGTGATCGCCAGCACGGCGCCGCTGGCGGCTGCCGCAAAACCCCGGGTCCAGTCAAATTCGGTGTCGGCCGCGCGGGCGATCCCGCGCAGATCGCCATCGCTGGTGCATTCGACATAGAGTAGCTGCAACGCTTCGCCGCCCTGCAGCTGCAGCGACAGGCGGCCGTTGAACTTGATGCCGGTCACCAGCAGGCTGGCTGCAGCCAGCGCCTCGCCCAGCCAGCGGCCGATGCTGGCGCCGTAGGGCTGGTGGCTCAGGACTTGGCGATAACCGCCTTCCAGCCGCACCGCGGCGCCACGGACGCCGAGCTGCGGCAGTACGAAGGCATGCAGCAGATCACTCATCAGCGCCCACCTCAGCCGCGGCGTGACGCCTGCTTGCGGTCGTTCTCGGTCAGCAGCTTCTTGCGCATGCGCACCGCGTGCGGGGTGATCTCGAGTAGTTCATCGTCCTCGATGAACTCCAGCGCCTGTTCCAGCGAGAGCTTGACGTACGGGGTCAGCATCAGATTGTCATCCTTGCCCGAGGCGCGGAAGTTGGTCAGCTGCTTGGCGCGAAGAGCGTTGACCACCAGGTCGTTGTCCTTGGCGTGGATGCCGACGATCTGACCTTCGTAGATCTCGGCGCCTTCCGGAATCAACAGGCGTCCGCGTTCCTGCATGGCGTACTGGGCATAGGCTGGCGAGGTGCCGGTGCCGTTGCTGATCATGACGCCGTTGGGGCGCTTGGCGATGGCGCCCTTCACCTGCGGGCCGTAGTGCTCAAAGGTATGGAACATCAGGCCGGTGCCGGCGGTCAGCGTGCGGAACTCGGTCTGGAAACCGATCAGGCCGCGCGACGGAATCAGGAATTCCAGGCGGGTGCGACCCTTGCCGTCGGGTTCCATGTTGCGGATTTCGGCGCGACGGGTACCCAGGCGCTCCATGACGCCGCCCTGGTACTGCTCCTCGAGATCGATGACCAGCAGCTCGTAGGGCTCCTGCATGACGCCATCGATTTCCTTGACGATGACTTCTGGGCGCGACACGGCCAGTTCATAGCCTTCGCGACGCATGGTCTCGATCAGGATCGACAGGTGCAGCTCGCCACGGCCGGAGACGCGGAATTTGTCGGCGTCCTCGGTGTCTTCGACGCGCATGGCGACGTTGTGCATCAGCTCGCGCATCAAACGATCGCGAATCTGGCGGCTGGTCAGGAACTTGCCGTCCCTGCCGGCGAAGGGCGAGGAGTTGACGCAGAAGAACATGCTGATCGTGGGCTCATCGACGGTCAGCGTCGGCAGCGCCTCCGGCATGTCCGGCGAGCACAGCGTGTCGGAAATGCTGATGCCTTCGACGCCGGTGATGGCGATGATGTCGCCAGCCTGAGCCTCGGGCACTTCGGTGCGTTCCAGGCCCATGAAGCCGAGTACCTGGAGGATGCGGCCCGGGCGCTTCTTGCCCTCGCGATCGATGGCAACGATCTGGGTGTTGGTCTTGACCCGTCCGCGCTGCACGCGGCCGATGCCGATGATGCCGACGTAGCTGGAATAGGCCAGCTGGCTGATCTGCATCTGGAACGGACCCTCCGGATCCACCGGCGGCGCCGGAACGCGCTCGGTGATGATCTGGAACAGCGGATCCATGTTGCCTTCGCGGGCATCCGAATCCAGGCTGGCGTAGCCGTTCAGCGCCGAGGTGTAGATCACCGGGAAGTCGAGCTGCTCTTCAGTGGCGCCCAGACGGTCGAACAGATCAAAAACCTGATCCACCACCCAGTTCGGGCGCGCACCGGGGCGATCGATCTTGTTGATGACCACGATCGGATTGAGGCCCTTCTGGAAAGCCTTCTGGGTCACGAAGCGCGTCTGCGGCATCGGCCCGTCCATGGCATCGACCACCAGCAGCACCGAGTCGACCATGCTGAGCACGCGCTCGACTTCGCCGCCGAAGTCGGCATGTCCCGGGGTGTCGACGATGTTGATGCGCCATTCATTCCAGCGGATCGCCGTGTTCTTGGCGAGGATGGTGATGCCGCGTTCTTTTTCGAGGTCGTTCGAGTCCATGACCCGATCCGGCATCATGGCGCGATCGCCCATGGTTCCGGACTGCTTGAGGAGTTGATCAACCAGGGTGGTCTTACCATGGTCAACGTGGGCGATGATGGCGATGTTGCGCAGCTTTTCGATCATGGGCTCGGATGGCACAGCCGGTACGTGCAACGCGCAATGCGCATCGCCTTTGGGCAGGGCGGGCAGGGAAGTCGGGCGCGGAGTATAGCCAGACCGGGACTGAGTCGCGCGTCAGGATCTCAGGTGATGTTCATCCGCGGGCGGCCATGAAGTTGTTGTTGGTCCAGACTGGTCTGGAGGCTACTCCCGCGCGCCGCCCGTTTGGACTGACTGGTTCCCTGGGGCGGAAGCTTCAACGCAGAGAACGCGGAGGGGCGCGGAGAACGCGGAGAAAAGCCGGATCAGAGTAGCTCTTGCTCCACTGTGGGAGCGGGCTCTGCCCGCGAACCGGCCCACCTCGAAGTCAGTAAGTCACGTTCACCCGAAGGGTCTACGTGAGAGCTCGGCCTTTCGGAAATGGTGGTGAGCGATCGCGAGCCTTCGGGAAAGCCGTCGCGGACAGAGTCCGCTCCCACAGTTTGTGCTGGCCGGCGGTGCGCTGTCCGTGAATTGAATCGTCAACGCAGAGAACGCAGAGGGGCGCAGAGAACGCGGAGAAAAGCCGGATCAGCGTAGCTCTTGCTCCACTGTGGGAGCGGGCTCTGCCCGCGAACAGGGCCTCCTCGAAGTCAGTAAGTCACGTTCACCCGAAGGGTCTACGTGAGAGCTCGGCCTTTCGGAAATGGTGGTGAGCGATC
>JBFWOF010000103.1:0-4072 GCA_050250665.1 Lysobacterales bacterium
GTGGTCGCGGCTCCGGGTGCATTGACCATGTTGTAGCGCCCGTAAGCCTGCTGCTCCAGCGCATGGATCGTAAAGTCGGCCAGATCGCGCACGTCCACATAGGTCAGCGGCAGGTCCGTGGGACCGGGTGCGGCCATGCTGCCACCGGCCACGGGCCGCTCCAGGTAGTGTGCAAATCGATCGGTGGTATCGCCGGGACCGACGATGAAAGTGGGCCGCAGGATCGTGGCCGCGTCCGCATAGTGCTTGTCGACGGCCTGCTCGCACAGGACCTTGAGCGGGCCATAGGTGTCGCCATCGACCTTCTCGACGGTCGGATCAGCCATCGTCCGCAGCGCCGCGCTTTCATCGAGTCCGGGCGCGGTGCTGGGCTCGTAGACGGCCACGGTGGAGATGAACAGATAGTGCGGCGTGCCGCCAGCCTTGAGCAGCCGGGCTGAATCGTCGACATGCCGGGGCACATAGCCGGACGTGTCGACCACCGCGTCCCAGCGGCGACCTTCAAGCGCCTCGAGCTTGCCGTCGCGATCGCCGATGAGCGTCTCCAGATCGGGAAAGCGGTCATTGCTGTTGCCGCGATTGAACAGAGTCACTTCATGACCGCGATCCAGGGCACGCTGCACCATGTGCGGGCCGATGAAGCCGGTGCCGCCGAGAAACAGGATCTTCAAGGGCTTGGTGGCAGATCCTGCAAACAGCGTAGATGGCGCCAGCGCAGACAGTGTCGCGGCCAGCGCCGATAGTTTGATCAGTTCCCGTCTTTGCATCGCTACCCCCTGGCTTCGCCGCACGTGGCGTTTGGACTGCGGTCACTATAGATCAGCCCGCGGACTACCGATGCAAAGCTCGCCATCGGCTGACCTCCGGTCTGCCTTGCGCTAGCGACTGCAATGGCCGTCGAGCAAGACCTGGTTCCCATCCGCATCGGAGACCTGAACCGCAGTCGGTCGGCACTCGCCGAGAGTCCCAAACCAGAGTAGCCTGCGCGCCGTTATCGCCCGGCACTATCGCGAGGGCGAGCAGTCATCTGAGGTATTTGCCTTGTCCATGCTTCTCTCTCCGCGGCACGGCGCGACCGTGTTGCTGGCGCTATGCCTGCTCTGCAGCGGGTCACTGCTGGCCGCTGCCAATCCCGTGAACGCGGCGCGCGGTGTGGACAGCAGTGTCGACTACGAGGCCCTCGCGCAGATCGGCCCCTGGGACGATCGCAACTACCAGCTCACGGCAGCCGATGTGGCCCTGCTCTCGGATGACGAGATCAGCGCCCGAGATCCGGTGCCGGCCTTCTTTCGCGTTGAGCTCCGTCGCGGCAATCCGGGCATGCGCACCAGCGGCCCGGCGCAGTATCCGCGCAGCGCGCTGCAGCGCTTCGAGCGCAAGTACTACGGCTATCTGATCGATGGCCGTATCTACAAGGAACTGCGCGTGGCCGAGGACGGCAGTTTCGAAGTGGTGATGGATGGCGGCGTGACCGAGAAACAGTACGCGAAGGCTCTGCTGGCCACGGAAACCCGCGTCAGCGGACCGGCTCATGGCGGCGCCGAGACCGCCATCGCGGTCAACCCCGGCAACACCAACCGGGTGATTGCCGGCTCGAACGGCCCCTATCAGGGTCAGACCATGTGGTACTCGGCCGATGGTGGCAGCACCTGGACCCGCTCGGGCGACCTGCCAGGCGCCAACATCTGCTGCGATCCCACGGTGGCCTGGTCGGCCTCTGGCGGTCGCGCCTATACGGCCACGCTGGGCAATGGCGTGTACGTGTACCGTTCCACCGACAACGGCCAGACCTGGAGCAGCAATGTCGTCGTGCCCACCACCAACTCCAATGTCGACAAGGAATATCTGCATGTAGACACGCAGGCCGGATCGCCCAACTTCGACAACGTTTATGTCTGCTGGCATCTGAACGGCGTGCAGAAGTTCTCGCGCTCCACCGATCAGGGCGTAAGCTTCAGCTCACCCGTCACCTTCAGCAGCGCACCGGCCGGCATCGGTTGCGACCTGACCTCGGACAGCGCCGGCAACGTCTACTATTTCTATCCCAGCTACGACGTCAATCAGATCCTGCTGCTGAAATCGACCAATGGTGGCACCAGCTTCGCCAATCCGGTGGTGGTGGCCAACACCCAGGGCAGCTTCGATTTCCCGATCCCGGCGATGCCCACACGCCATGCCTTCATCTACAGCTCGGCTGACGTGGATCTCAGCACCAGCAGTTTCCGCGACACGCTGTATGTGGCCTTCACCGATTCCACCGCCGCCACCAGCACCACCGCCGCCAACAACCATGCCCGCATCCAGGTGGCTTACTCGCGCAATGGCGGCGCCACCTGGACGCTACGCACGCCGCATGCCACCGCCGATGCCAACACCGTGGATCGTTTCCACCCCTGGCTGAAAGTCGACAACAACGGTCGTGTGCATGTGGTGTTCTACGACACCCGCAACAGCGCCAATCGTGCCGGTGTCGACCTCTACTACAGCTATTCGGAAAACGGCGGCGACAGCTGGAGCTCACCGACGCGTCTGACCAGCATCAACATGCCCAAGCCTACCGACGGCTTCGAGTGGGGTGATTACAACGGTCTGGACATGGCGCTGACCAAGGCGCTCGGCATCTACACCGACAATCGCAGCGAAGACGCCGGCGGCAATACCGTCGATGCCTACGCCGCCGGGGATTTCGCCGTGACCGGGCCACTGGCTGGGACCAACGCGATCTTCGCCAACGGCTTCGAATGACCCATCCAGTGCTGCCGCAACTGATGAAAACTGGCTGGCGCGCGCCATGACCTCCGAGGTAATTGAGCGAGAGCAATCCAGCGCCTAGGCTGCCCTCAGATCAAGACTGAGGAGCAGGTGATGACCCAGGAACAGGCAGCAGGCTGGCTGAAATTCGGCGCGGCCTTTGTGGTGTTGTTCGGACTGATGATGGCCGCCGCTTCCGTGCAGAGTCTGGCGGCACCGATGGCCTGGATGCTCGATCTGGTGTTCTTCCCGCTCGACGGCGCGCAGACCATGGCCGATCCGGTCACGCGTTTGCTGAGTGCCATCTGCGGCGGCGTCATGGTCGGCTGGGGAGCGATGATCTGGCTGCTGGTCACGCGCCTGTTACCGCGTGAGCCAACCCTGGTCCGGCAGCTGATCCTGACTGGCATCTGCGCCTGGTTCGTGGTCGATTCGACCGGCTCGGTATTGTCCGGCGGCCACTGGAACGTGCTCGGAAACCTCGGATTCCTGCTGCTCTTCGTGGTGCCGGCAGCGCAGCTGCGCAAATCATGAACTACGGCGGCGGATCTGTGGCACTGAGTTCATCGGCCAGTTCGGCACTGACACCCGGCACCTGATGCCAGTCGATGCGGTCGATCTGGGCGGGATCCAGAAACTGCCGCGCGTAGTCCAGGTAGACGCGTTCACGCAGGAACACGTCGAACAGGTCCGGGTCGATGTGATGGTCGAGTTTCATCCGGCCGAGTATGTAGATGGATTCGGACAGGGTCTTGGCGGATTTGTACGGTCGGTCGGATGCGGTCAGCGCCTCGAACACATCGGCAATGCCCATCACCCGCGCCGGAATGCTCATCTGCTCGCGGGTCAGACCACGCGGATAGCCCTTGCCGTCCATGCGCTCGTGATGGCCGCCCGCGTATTCCGGCACCTTGCGCAGATGCGGCGGCCACGGCAGCGCTTCCAGCATGCGGATGGTCATGACGATGTGGTTGTTGATGATCTCGCGCTCCGCCGCATTCAGGGTGCCACGGCGTATGCACAGATTCATGGTCTCCTCGGCATCCAGCAGCGGCCGCAGACAGCCGTCCGGACCGCGCCAGACCTGCGCGGCGATGCGCTCGATCTCGGCCACCTGGTCGTCGCTCATGAACTCGCCGCCGGTGTTGCTGCGGCGCAGGGTTTCACGATCGGCCTGCAGGCTGGCGATACGTTGCTGATAGCCGGACGAATCCAGCTCGCCCTTCAGATGGGCGATCTCGGCATCGCGCAACAGCACCTCGAAACGGGTGTCGACCAGGGCGATACGATCGAACAGGGTTTCCAGCTTGGTGGCCTTGTC
>JBFWOF010000104.1:0-3727 GCA_050250665.1 Lysobacterales bacterium
GTTGTATGCCAGAAGCAGGACGCAGAGGACGCAAAGGAAAAGCAGAGAGAACGTGACGGACAGCAGGAGCCGGCTTGAATCGGCCAGCTTCAAGACTCGCTGGCTGCTGGCCTGTAGGAGCGCCCTTGCGTCGCGACCGGCGGTCCGCAGTCCGCAGGCGGCGGCGAAAACCGTGCATTGAGGCGGTTGTTTGCCAGAAGCAGGACGCAGAGGACGCAAAGGAAAAGCAGAGAGAACGTGAAGGAAAGCAGGAGCCGGCTTGAATTGGCCTGCTTCAAGTCTCGCTGGCTGCTGTGCAAGGAGGTGCAGTCATTGCGAGCTGGCTGGCTGGCTCCGGTGTTGGCTGCGGGCCATGAGCCTCCGGCGTCATTGCGACCCCGGACTTGATCCGGGGGAAGCAATCCAGGGACATGCGGCGGAATCCTGGATTGCTTCGTCACTGCGTTCCTCGCAATGACGCATCAACAACTTGGGATATGGGTTCATGGAGGGCCACCTCTTCGGCCCGACACCGCCCAGGGGTCATGAACGATCTGGCTGGATCAGAGCGGCTTTGAGGAGGGACGCGCGCTGCGCGGCCGCTCTTGATCTGCAGGCCCAACAAAGCAGCGCCGCGGCGCGGCGCCGTCCATCAAGGCTTCCTCTGCGTTCTCCGCGCCTCTCTGCGTTCTCCGCGTTCCGCCTCTCGATGCAGATCACCCTGGTTTTCGGTCCCGGCGAGAACTGCACGGGCATCGGTCGCGACGCAAGGTCGCTCCTACGGTGAAATTTGCCTGTCGCCGGAACGTGCGTTCAGGAATCCGGCAACGCCAACTCGAATACGCGGCCGGTGGCGCCGGTGGTCAGGCCGGCGGCGGTGGAGCCGCTGACGACGATGAAGCGACCGTCAATGGCGCCAGCGGCTACGCCGTGCACCGGCACCGGCAGATCCGGGCCGGCCTGCCAGCTTTCGGCGCCGGCATTGTAGATCTCGCTGCTGGGTTCGACGAACTGGCCGCCGGTCAGGACTTCGCCGCCGGCGATGACGATGCGCTGGCCGACCACGGCGGCAGCGAAGCCGCCGCGACCTCGGGCAATGCGTGGTCCGCTGCGCCATTGCTCGGAGACTGGATCGTAGATCGCCACGGTGGCGCGCTCCGGGGTGCGGCCGCTGATGACCCAGATCTCGTCGAGAAAACTCACGACCTGGGCATGATCGCGTTCTTCGGCATTGGCATTGAACTGCCGACGAACACGTCGGTGCTGAGGGTCGTACTGCTGCAGGCTGCCGTCGCTGCTGCCGATGTAGGCATGCCCATGGGCCAGCGCGGCGTGGCTGGCGTACATCCATTCCAGTTCCGGGCGGGATTCCCATTGTCCCGCGGCCAGATCGAAGCGAAAGCCGGCAACGCTCTGATCGCCATCGCCGTTGGGGCTGCCGCCGACCATGTAGATGCCGCCGTCGATGGCAAAACTGGCAAGGTGATCGCGGCCGGCCGGCAGATCGGGCAAGCTGCTCCAGCTGTTGCTGCCGCGGTCATAGCGACGAAAGGCCCGTGGCGCACCGAAACCGCCCAGTGCATAGAGGGCGCCATCCAGCGTGGTGACCGCCAGTTCCGATTGCGCCCTTGCCGGGGTGGCGGCGCGCTCCACCCAGCTCAAACCTGAGACCGCTGCCGGCAGCGCATCCAGACAGGGTGCGCCGGCGATGCCGCTGAGGCGCACCGGTGCGCGCGTGGCGCCGCCGTAGCCGGGCAGGCTGGCGGCATAGCTCAGCGCCGCTTGTCCACATTGCGCGAATTCGATCTCCAGTGTTCCCCAGGGCAGCAGTTCGACCTGGGCCGCATTGAAGTCGGCGCCAAATCGGGTGCCACGGGTAATGCGGTTGTCAGCAATCAGCAGGCGATTGCCGTCGCGCACGCCGCTGCCGATGGTCCAGGCCTGCTGCCCGTCGGGCGTGAAGGTGAACCAGTAGACGATGCTGCGGCCGTCGGCCAGTTCCTCGACCACCCAGCCTTCGCCCGAGCGCTCTGGCACATACCAGGTGCCGCTGCGCGAACGCAGGCCGTCAGCGGCGCGGGCGCCCTGAGCCGTGAGTTTGCGGTTGCCCGCGCAATCGACCTCGTCCAGCGTCGACAGCCGGGTCATCGCCCGCGAACCGCTGCCGAACTCGGGTGGCCCACTCCAGCTCAACGTGTGCGCGTTGCAGTGGTCGAAGACCAGTTCCAATGTACCCCAGTTCTGCAGGTTCACCTGCGCCGGATCGAAGGCCGCACCGAAGCGCCCGCCGACCGGCCGGTAGACCTGGGTGAAACGGATGGTGTCGCCGTCGATCCGGCCATCCTGGGCAATCAGCCAGGCTTGATCGCCGCTCTCGCCCGCGGGCGGATAGGTGAACCAGATCGCCAGGGCCCGGCCATTGGGCAGCACCTGCAGGATCACACCCTCGCCGTTGCGAGCGGGATCAAACCAGGCGCCGCTGACGCCCGGGCCCACCCAGTAGCCAATGCCGCCCTTGGCCGTCGCGGCAGCCGTCGTCGCCAGCACCTTGCCCTGCTGTTCATGCAGTTCGCAAGCAGTCGACGGTTGAAGGGCCAGCGATGACAGCGCGACAGCCAGCAGGATCTGCTTCATCAGGCAACCCTCGTCAAAGTACGATGCTTATCGTAGAACAGGATTGCCCCTGCTGAAAAGCCCGGAATGACGGATGCCTAGCCCGGCGGCGGTCCCAGAATGGCATCGACATCGCCGGCCTGGATCAGCGCCACCAGGACCGGCAACTGCTGTTGCACCAGACGCGCCGAGCTGGGCGGCAACAGGCGATCGGCCGCGTAATCCCAATACTGCGCGTAGCCGCAGATGCCGTAGCTGCAGGCGAGCCGCAAGGCCCGCCCGGTGGCACTGCAGTTCAGACCGAACTGGCAGGCGGCCAGGATCCACAGCACCGGCGCCGTCGCCACCTCGCCGGGCTGGCGCAGGAACTCGGAACGGTTCCACAGGTGGGTGCCATAGGCACCGATGATAACCGGCACCTGCTCCAGTTCCCGGGGATCTCGGCGCAGCAGGATCAGGCGCAGCGCCTCACGCGCGGCGCGATCCGTGCACTTCCAATGATCTTGAAACTCGGCGCCGCTGGCAGTGTTGCCTCTTTCGCCACAGACCAGATGTTGTCGCCGGTCTGGCAGCAGTGATCGCGCCAGTTCGTCACCCGCATCGGCAGCGCGGCGCCGCAGAACCGCCGAAAGCTGCAGCGGCCCGCGCTGGCGCATGCCGCCAGGCGACCGTGCCTGCGCTTGCCCCTGCGCACGCAGATCAGCACGCGCAGCAGCGACCTCGGCCTGGGCATCGCTGAGCCAGGGTTGTCGTGCGGTCCAGTCGACACAGGTGATGCTGAGCTGCTTGAAGTACGCAGCGACCGCCGGTTCGCCCAGATCGCTGTCATGGACGGGGCGCGCCGCTGCCCGGGATTGCACATAGGCGGCTGTGTCGCAGTATTCGAGCCAGTCGGCCAGCTCATTGAGCGCGCGCAGGTCGCCAGATTGCGCGCGTTTGGCGATGGCATCGAGCTGCCCGGGAAGCTCCGCCAGAAAACTGACGGAGTCAAAGGCCAGGTGCGGTCGGGGTGGCGAGTCTGGGGTGCGCTGGACTTCCATGGGCCTTGCCGTCGTCACCGCGATCGGCTCGGCGGCAGACGCAAGGTCGGTGGCGTCAACACCCTTGATGCGAACCGGCGATATTTCCCAGATCG
>JBFWOF010000105.1:0-3485 GCA_050250665.1 Lysobacterales bacterium
ACCCGTGGCCGGCACCGATCATCAGCCTGCCCACCACAACGCGCAGCCATCAGGTCAAAGCCGAAGAAAAGGGCAAATCTACAGAGAACTAGTCAAACGACTGTCTCAAAGGGGTTGACGCGCTCCGACGCAACGGTGTATCGCCGCCACCTCACTGAAGCGTTCCAGGCAACACATCGATGCGCAGATTCAACGCAACGAAGAGTTCGCCGAACGCGTGCATGCGCCGCCAGTGCGCACGGATGCGTTGCCTGCAATAGAACGATCAGTACCTGGCAACGCATCGATGCGTTCAGAGCAGGCACGCGTACGAGGGGCGATGCATTGCTAGCCCGCGCATGGGGCTGGTGAGCGCAGCAAGTGGCATCAATCTCGGCGAACAATGGACAGCTCGGTCCCCAGCGCTACGCCACCAAGCATCAACAATTGTCCTGCGCTGAGACAATCACCGCCTGAGGAGCACCTTGTACGCACGTACAGCAAAGAAACGGGCGATTAAAGGCATGGATCAGGCGCACGAGACCGATGCATTGGCACCCACGACCTGCGCGTGGGAGAGCGCAGATCAAGGGCCAAGTCGGGCACGACTTGGTCCTTCCGGTCCTGTCCATCATCACATTCAAGTCGATCGTTCTCAGTCACTGAAAACCACGGTTGCGCTCCACCGCCAAAGCCCTGAACATCGACGCCATTCCAATGCGAACCGTCTTTACCCCGTGCTCAATCTCTTTGACATCTTAGGACCCAGCGCGCGCGGCCCCGAGATCACCGCGGCGGTCTCGGTTCTGGCGGGCAACGACGAGATTGAACGCGGCGCGGTGTTCACGAGGCCCGAGGTGGTGGCGGCCATCCTGGATCTATCGGGCTATGTCGCAGCGCGTCCTCTGCATCGGATGCGATTGCTGGAGCCGTCGTTTGGTGGGGGTGAGTTCCTGTTGGCGGCAGTTGACCGATTGCTGGTTGCATACAGGCAAGCCGGTGGTCGATTGACGGATGCCGGGAGCGAACTGGCTGACTCGATCCGCGCGGTTGAACTGCATCGCAACAGCTTTGATACAACGACACAGCTAGTCCGCGCGCGCTTGATTGCGCATGGCGTGGCACCGGCCGATGCCCGCGAACTGTGCAGTCAATGGCTGGTCTGTGACGACTTTCTACTATGCGGCCTGCCCGGGGAATTCGATTTCGTCGTTGGCAACCCGCCCTACGTGCGCCAGGAGCGCATACCCGAGGCGCTGCTGCGCGAGTACCGGGCGCGCTTTCGCACGATGTTCGATCGGGCCGACATCTACGTCGCTTTCTACGAGCGCGCGCTCGATTTGCTGGCGCCGGGCGCCAGTCTGGGCTTCATCTGCGCCAATCGCTGGCTGAAGAACAAATACGGTGGCCCCCTGCGGGCCAAGATCGTCAATGGGTTCGCGCTGCAGCACTACATCGACATGGAAGGCATCGACGCCTTTCACTCCGAGGTCATCGCCTATCCCGCGATCACCGTGATTCAGCGCTCGGTGAACAACACAAAGACCGCCGCGTCCACACGAGTCGCCCGCCCGGGCGTCATCACCGACGAGCACGGTCTACCGCAATTGGTGGCGGCCATGCTCGCCGCGCAGGCCGACACCACCATCGTCGGCGAGATCTCGCTGGCGGGATCGGGCGAGGCGCCATGGCTGCTCGATGATCTGACGCGCCTGGATCTGGTGCGCCGACTGGAACAGCAGTTCCCGACGCTGGAGCAGGTTGGCTGCAAGGTCGGAATCGGCGTCGCCACCGGCTGCGATCGCGTTTACATCGGCGAACTTGGTGAGCTGCCGGTCGAGGCCAGTCGCAAGCTGCCGCTGGTGATGGCGCGCGATCTGGTTGACGGGCAGATCCGCTGGGGCGGTAAAGGTGTGGTCAATCCTTTTCAGTCCGAGGGCGGCGTCGTCGATCTGGCCGAATATCCGAAGCTGTCCACGTATCTCTACCGGCATTACGAGGCCGTCGCCGGCCGCCACGTCGCGACCAAGAATGGCGACGCCTGGTACCGCACCATCGACCGCATCTATCCCGAGTTGCAGCATCAACCCAAACTGCTGGTGCCGGACATCAAGGGCGAAGCCACCTTTGTACTCGATGAGGGCAACTTCTACCCGCACCACAACCTCTATTACGTGACCTCAACCCAATGGGATCTGCGTGCATTGCAGGCCGTGCTGCGTTCCTCGGTCACCGTGCTGCTGGTCGCCACCTACTGTACGCGCATGTCCGGCGGCTTCCTCCGCTTCCAGGCCCAATACCTACGCCGAATCCGCATCCCGCGCTGGCAGGACGTGCCGCAGGCATTGCGCGATGAGCTGATGCAAGTGGCCTGCGCCAGGGACCAGCAACTGATAGATGAACCGGTGTTTCGCCTCTACGGCTTGTCGCCAGACGATGCCGAGCGAACTCGACAGATGGCGGCGGACGCGCAAGTCACCTCCAAGCGCAGGAACCGACGCGAATGACTGTGAGCTTGCTCCCGGAGGATTTTGACGAGCGGGTCAATGCGGCGGTGCGTCGATTCTGGGCGGGGCGATCAGGCACAGCGGCCGAGCGCAAACAAGGCGGAACGCGCGACAACGTCGTCGGCGGTCAAAACATGAACGGGTTTATCGATCTGGTCGACCATGTCGCCACGCACTGTGGGTTGCCCGCCGACTCGGTCCACCGCAGGAAATCAAAAGTTGCATTGCCTGGATTCTTTCGTCCAACCAAAGACTGGGATGCAGTGGTCATCCACAAGCAACGACTGCTCGGCGTGTTCGAGTTCAAGTCGCAGGTCGGCTCTTTCGGCAAGAACTTCAACAACCGCAGCGAAGAAGTCATCGGCTCCGCCGCCGACCTTTGGGTCGCGCATCACCAAGGCGCGTACGGCCATCGACCCGCGCCACGAACCGACATCGGCGAAGAATCGCCAGCTCTCCTCAACCCGATCTATCAAGCCGACCCGCGACCGCCCTTCGTTGGCTGGCTGATGCTGCTTGAGGAGAGCGAGAAGTCCCTGACCCCCGTCCGTTGCGCCGAACCGCACTTCTCCGTATTCCCCGAGTTCAACGGCGCGTCCTATGCGCGCCGCTATCAACTTCTGTGCGAACGATTGGTCGAACGTCGTCTTTACAGCGCGGCGGCGCTCGAGCTGAGCGTCGCAGGCTCAGAGACCAGTCGACCACTGTCGGTAGCGACCAGCATTCGGAACTTGTTTGCGGAGTTTGCGGGA
Organism: Lysobacterales bacterium; assembly: GCA_050250665.1. Classification (GTDB taxonomy): domain Bacteria; phylum Pseudomonadota; class Gammaproteobacteria; order Xanthomonadales; family SZUA-5; genus JADKFD01. The sequence goes on from JBFWOF010000105.1 coordinate 3,239, forward strand.
AGGGTGTTGGCGGCGGCGGAGACGTGAATGACGCATTGGCGCGGTGTGTGGATGCATTGTCGGCCATAGAACGAACAGTGGCCGGCAACTCGTTGATGCACGCACCCGTGTGTCAGAGCGACGTAACCGTCCGATCACCCCCATTGATGCGCCGCGGTTGCCGATTTGCTAGGCGCTTGTCGCCCGCCAGTTCATCGGCAGCAGGCTCTCAATGTCGCGATTGAGCGTCGTCGGCAGGCGCTCCAGG